>CAKVPH010000047.1 GCA_934796775.1 uncultured Clostridia bacterium | reverse complement strand
TGCGTAAAAGCGAGCTTTTGCGAAAAAAATAAAAAAATATCAAGGAGAATTTTAATTATTATGAAAAAATCTAACAACAAAAAAGGCTTTACGCTTGTAGAATTAGTTATCGTTGTAGCAGTTATTGCTATTCTTTCCGCTATACTTATTCCTACCATCGGAAACGTTATTAAAGACGCTAAAGATGCCGCTGTTAAATCTGACATTAAAACTTACGTTGCAAACAAGATGATCGAAAGCGAAGTAGATGTTGATAACGAATATTTCTTACAAGTTGAAGAAAAAGGCGAAGGAAGTTCAAAAACTTATACTGTAGTTGCTATTTATAAATGGGTAAAAGGCGAAGCTAAAGTTGTTAACTCTATTGAATCTGGTTATGTTCCCGCAGGAATTCCGGAAGGCTCTACTGGAAGATTAGATGTTACCATAAATGGTGAATTACCTGCAGCTGCAACTTTCACTACTGCTGATCCAGCTACTACTTATACTTGTACATGGATAGCTTATGGTAATAATGGTTTATACATTTTAAAAGTTGCCAAAGCAGGTAGCACTGGAACTCTGTAATTAAACAAAAATCAATTTAGAAAAATCAAAGATAGAAAGCTCTCGGCAATTAAGCCAAGAGTTTTTTATTTTTTAAATCCTTAATAATCAACCTATATAGCGATTTTTTATAGTTTAGTATAAATTTCACTTCGCAATTCTTATAAAATTTTAATTTTGCGAAATAAGCCACCTTGCTATATCTATAATTTTTATGCCTTCAACTTGTGTTTCCGGGTGTTTGGTGCGTGCAATAATCATTTTGGGATATGCGTCCTTGATAGAAATTAAAGGAGTAACTTCACGTTTTAGCGTTTCTCTTCTACTGATATCGTCGCAAACTTGAATGTAAGTTTTCATGCCGTTTTTTATAGCAACAAAATCCACTTCTTTTTCGCCAAGTTGCCCTATATATACTTCAAACCCTCTGCGTAATAACTCTATTGCGACGATGTTTTCATACAAATGTCCGTAATCCGTATTTTTAGTACCTATAATTGCATAACGAAATGAAAGATCGGCGAGATAATATTTTTTATCCGATTCTAAATATCTTTTACCTTTTACGTCATATCGCTTAAACGGATAAAAAAGAAAACTACGACAAAGATAATCTATATATGCACCGCAAGTTTTATCGTTTGTTTTATACGTATTTGAAGTTAGTGCGTTTGCAATATTTCGTATTGAAGTTTTACTGCCTACGTTATCCATAAGAAAATCGACTATCAGGTTCAATAAATCTTCGTTTTCGATTTTGAATTTTGTTACAATATCCTTTGTTATCGTAGCCCGAACAATTCCTGCCAGATACTTTTTCGCATCGCTTGAATTGTTGTAAAGATAAGAACCCGCCATACCTCCTACAGAAACATATTTATCAAAGGCAACGTCGATATCGTCTTGCGGGTAATATAAAAGGTATTCCGCAAAAGAAAACGGATAAAGACTGATTTCAAATACCCGACCGCCAAAAAGCGTGGCTAAATCGCTTGATAATAAAAATGCATTAGATCCCGTTAAAAATATATTAAAACGTTCTTCTTCGTATAAGCTGTTGATTACCGTTTCAAAACCGCTTGCAAGCTGAACTTCGTCTATAAAAAGAAAGTTTTCTTTTCCGCTGACATAGTGCGCATCGACGTATTTATATAATGCATCGCCGTTTTTAAGAAATTCAAATTCTTTTAAGTTCAATTTTATACGGATTATATTGCTTTCGGATTTAGTTTGAACGTAAGCAATAAAAGCATCCATCAATTTAGATTTTCCCGAACGGCGAATACCCGTAATCACCTTTATATCCGGCGTGTTCATAACGTCTATCAGCTGTTGTAAATAGAATTTTCTTTCGATAAGTTTCATATTGCCACCCTGAAAATAGTATATTCTATTTCGCAAATTTTGTCAAATTAAAAAAATGCGAAATAGAAATATTATTAGCTGAATGTGTCCTTTTTGAAAATAAAAGGCTTCAACTGTGGTTTTATAATTAATGTTTGAGTGTCCGTTATTTTTAATTGATGCAGAGTTTAGTGGTAAAAGTATAAAATGAAAAAAAATTGTGATTTTTTTGTTGCATAAAAGCGAGCTTTTGCGAAAAAAATAAAAAAATATCAAGGAGAATTTTAATTATTATGAAAAAATCTAACAACAAAAAAGGCTTTACGCTTGTAGAATTAGTTATCGTTGTAGCAGTTATCGCTATTCTCTCCGCTATCCTTATTCCTAC
>CAKVPH010000046.1 GCA_934796775.1 uncultured Clostridia bacterium | reverse complement strand
TAATTAAAGCCCCTTAATTATAAAGGCAAAGCAGCCTTTGAAAAAGTAAAAAGTGTTCGGATAATTAACGGAAGTTTCACCACTAAAAAATGCACTTCGTTTACGGAGTGCATTTTTTATGCTGTAATTTAACATTTAAATGTTTGGTTCTTTGTCAAATGTTGGGGTGTGGGCGATAGAAAATAGTGGTTCAATAAAAATAAAAAATTGAATTAACAATATCAAAAAATAGGGCTATAGGTAGATTATCGGGGGGTAATTTACTCAATATGTATAAAGTGTATATTTGCTACGCTATTTGTAAGCCTATAAAATAGCGTTGTTAAAAAATTAATAAAAAATAGATTAAATATTTATTTAACATTTTTAACCCGCAAAAATCGGCGTACGGTTATTTTTTCGGGTTTTTTGTTTGTTTAATTGACTTTTTTGCGGATTTATGCTATCATATTTTTTCAAAACAAAACAATTTTTAGGTAAAATTTAGCTTAAAAAATTAAAATTAAAGAAATAAAAAACGAGGATATTTCTATGAAAAAATTGTTGTGTCTATGCGTCGTATTGTGCCTTGCAATAGTTTGCTTTGCATGTAACAAAACGGATAACGGCGATTCGTCGTCTACGCCTCTCGATTCGTCAAGCTCGTCGGGCGGCATTACTCAGGATTTAACCGCTTTAAGAGAAGCTATCGAAAATACGGGGACAAATTATAAGTACGTATATAATCTTGACATTCGCGATCCCTCGGGAGCGACGGATCCCGGTTATCGGATATTTTATTACGATGACGGAATACTTAAAATCGAAACTTCCGACGATGACGGTAATAAATTAACCGATTATCTGTATTACGACTACGAATTAAACGCGTATTCTTATTACCATGAGAATGGCGACGGCTCTTACTCTGTTTATGACGAAAATTCAAACTTATTTTCTCAGCTTGCAGGTGAGGTGAATTTGATTTTTCCCGAAGAGTTACAGACAGAAGCCTTTACGCAAATTGCTGAAGGGGAGTACGAAGCTTCACCCGAATCGTTATCAAATCAAGCCGATTTATTTTTAGGCGGCACTTTAGACGGCGAAGTTTATGCTTCGCTTAGGGTAAAAATTCAAGACGGTCGTATTCAATCGGTAAGCGTTGTTTCTGAAGTTACCGTGGATAACGTTTCATATTATTATACGTACGAAATAGTCTTGTCTGATTTCGGAAAAATTTCACTTGAGCTTCCCGAAGCCGGTAATACAGATCCGTCCGACAATACGATAAGTAATGCTATATCGGCAGAGGACGATACCGTGGTAACCGCCGAAGGCATAGTTTCCGGAATGGTCGGCAACAACTTTTATTTAACCGACGGCATTGCGGGCGTTTATATTTACGCGGGTAGCACGTCGCTCGGCGTAAGCACGGGCGATAAAGTAAGCGTTACTGGGACTAAAGTTACATATAACGGGCTTATTGAAATAACAAGCATAACGAGCCATACAGTTATATCTTCCGCTAACGAAATACCTGTAAAATCGTTAAACGATCTTTCGGATATAAATAAATACCTTTCGATGAATGTTTCGTTCGGCGCGCTGACTATAAAAAGTGCTCCGTCCTGGACGGCAACCACCACAAAAGACGTAAAATATACTGTGACCGACGGCACGTCTTCCTGTACGCTTTTTATATCAAAATATTTGAGCAGTTCCAAGAAAAAAGAGCTTTATTCCGTTATGGGGAGCTTAAAAGCGGACGACGTGATTTACGTAAGAAGTGCGGCTATAAGTCGATATACGACTAGTTCGGATACAAACGGATACCAGATAGCCATTACCGAAAGCACTTCGATTTTAACTAAAGAACCCGAAATTACGGGCATCGAGTGCGAAGACGAAATTGTTAAAGTTTACGAAGGTACGCTTTTAGAAAACGTAGCGGCAAAGCTTACTATATATAAAAAGTATTCCGATAACACGACAAAGAATATTAAGCCCGAAGAACTTGAACTTATATCTGAAAATTACAACCCCGCAATTCTGAGCGAATATTCGATTACCGTAAAGTGGAAAACTTATGAATGTGTGGTTGTTGTAAAAGTTATCGAAAGACCGGAAGCCGTTACGAAAATAAATCTTGCGGACGTAAAAACGCTTAATGATATTAAAAACGAAAAAGGTTATGGCTCTATGCCTGCTAACGGCAATGCGCGTGCGCTTGTAATTCCCGTTGAATTTACCGATTACAAAGCACCGAGCGGCATAAAAGAAAGGCTCAACACTGCGTTTTTCGGCGCGTCCGGGCAGACCGGTTGGGAAAGCTTGTATTCATATTATTATAAGACTTCTTACGGAAAACTAAATATCAGCGGCATGGTTACGGACGTATTCAATACGGGCAAAAAGTCTTCGTATTACGAAAATATTTATAGTAACGATCCTGATTCCGCACCCGAATACGAAATAATCAAGGCCGCGCTCGAGCATTTTGACGGCAGTATAGATTATAACGATTACGATGCTGA
>CAKVPH010000045.1 GCA_934796775.1 uncultured Clostridia bacterium | reverse complement strand
GCCGCGACGGACAACGACGAAACGGCAGCCATTGCGAAAAAATACGGTGTATCGCAAGGCAAAGCACAACTTATCGCAGAAGCGGCGGCAAACAGCAATATACCCGAAGAAAACCTTGTAAAACTTCCGCTTGACGAACTTGTCGGCTTACAAAAAGACGTTAATTCCACCGTTATTGACTCAAAATATATCGGTATACTCAAAGCGAAAGCAATTGCATTGAACGACTCGGGTTGCACGGCAAGAGTGGAATTTACCGAGGCAAGACTTATTGACAAAGGAGTCAAATACCCTTACTATCATCTTGTATTCAACGACAAGCACTCTCAATGGACTTACCTCATAAATGCGGTAAACGGCGATATTCTCGAAAAGAACGAAGTTGTGCTGTTCATATCTTTGGAGGAAGCAAAAGACATTGCCTTGAAAGATGCGGGAATTAAAGATAAATCCGAAGGGAAAGTTGTGTTTACCAAAGAAGAGTTGAGCCGCAATTCCGGTCAGCCCTGTTGGATTCTGGAGTTCTACACGGCAGAATATCAATATAGTTACAAAATCGGTGCAAAAACGGGAGAGATAATCTTTTTCGATTATCATATTGATATAAGAAAAGCAAAGGAAATCGCCTTGACGGATGCGGGCGCGATTGCGGACATTGCAAAGATAACGTTCACCGTAGAAGAATACGTCGGAGGCGGTATAAAAACCCCGTATTTCTACTTCGTATTCAATAACGACGCTATACAATGGACTTACCGCATTGACGCTACAAGCGGAATCATACTTTACAATGTAAAAGAACCGACCAAAGCATTTATACAGAGCCGGATACATAATGGTTCGGGAAAAAGCAAATAAAAGAGTTCTTTTTAGCTCATTCCGTTTAGTTCGTCGATTTCGATACCGATAAAGTTTACCCGTTGCAAAACGCGCCAGACGGTCGTGCGAGAACAATCGCAAAGCGTAGCGATCTGCGTGCGGTTGTTTCCTTTTAAGTAATACTCTAAAATCAATTTATATTTCGACATAAAATGCCTCTCTTTTAGCACCCTTTTTTACCTGTATCCGTATATACGGGAAAGTGTAACATTTTTCCGACCACCCCCGTTTTTTAGGGTATTTTTAGAGTTTTTACGAACTAAATGCAGAGAAAAAAGCAGTCACTCTTTCGCAAGAATGGCTGCTTTTCGTGTGTTTTAGTATAAAATTTGCTAATAAACTCTTCCGCCGTCATTTCGAGCCGCTTGCAGATTTCTTCCGCTTTTTGAAAAATCTTCTCGAAATTCGTTCCCGCGGGCTTCCACCGCCGTTATTTTGTGATATTTCGCCGTGTTTTCGCCGTTATATTTTTTATCGCCGCAGCTTGCGAAAAGAAAAACGCACGCAATACAAATGTTATAGCAATGACTCTTTTCACTGTTTATCTGCTTTTCTCCCGGGTAATATCGTTTCAAAAACCGCCCCGCCGCAGTTGTAAGCTTTAATATCGCCGCCGTGGAATTTTATTATTTCTTTTGTCAGCGCAAGTCCTATGCCGGTGTTGCCTTTTTTGCCCGTATAAAACCTCTCGAAAATGTGCGGCAGGTCCTCTTTGGCTATGCCGTCGCCGTCGTCGGAAACAATAATGCATACTTTGCCGTTTTCGTTTGAGCATCTGACGGTTACCGTGGTTTTGCAAAATTTAAAAGCGTTCGATATAAGATTTGAAACGGCTTTGCGCATTTGCTTTTCGTCACACAAAACAACTTCTTCTCCGCAAAGCTCGGTTTTCAGTTTCTTGTGACCGTTTTCAAAAGCGGGTGCAAGCGAATTAGCTACACCGTTGATTATTCCGGCTAAATCGACTTCCCGAAATTTTGGTTTTGCCTGTGCGGAATCGATTTTCGACAACGCAAGCAATTCCTCTATAATCTCTGTCATTCTATCGCTTTCTTCGAGAATAACACCTGCGGATTCCCGTATAGGCAAAACGCCCGTCTGTATTCCTTCCGCATAACCCTGAATCGCCATAAGCGGAGTTTTCAGTTCGTGAGAGGCGTTCTGAAAAAAAGACTGCCTTATTTCCTGCGCCGATTCGATTGTCTTGCCGAGTTTTAAGCCGATAGCGCATATCACCGCACCCACAATGACAACCGCTCCGCAAAACATCCAGTTAAGCCACTTTACATAGCTTAATATTGAATTTATATCGACGTACAATACGTACTCGAATTTTTCGAACAAGCTCTCGTCCGACGCGTATACCGCCAAAACTATATTCCTGTTTTGACCTTTTACTATATTGAATTCGCCGTAAGCAGGTTTTTTATCGGCACAAAAAGCCAGAACCGCCTTTTCTGTTTCGGTGAGATATACAAGATCTTCGCTTGCCTGTCCGATTTCCAGATACGCCACGCCCGAACTTAAAAAGTTTACGCCTTTCGCGTTGCCGAACGGATCGTACTCGCCGTATTCGTATTCTATTGCTTTTTTTGCCTGTTTTTCAAGGTCTTGAGGAATTGCAATGTTTACAACGACAAGTAATGCGCAAAGTATAAGCGCAGCCGAGCATAAACACGCCAAAACTATTTTAAGCTTAATCCGCGTCATTTGTCTTTTCCCTTTCCGCCGAGTTTGTATCCGTATCCCCACACGGTTTCTATGGTTGTCGTGCTTTTTGCGGCGGAAAGTTTCTTTCTTATTCTTCTTACCGTTTCGTCTATGGCGCGTGTTTCAACGTCCTCTCCAA
>CAKVPH010000044.1 GCA_934796775.1 uncultured Clostridia bacterium | reverse complement strand
GTAATCCCAGAATGAAACGTAAATATCTTCCGAATCGACTCTTATCGGGTGCTGTTCGAACCCCTCGCCGAAGCCGTCGGAATTTTGTCCCGTAATAGTATCTTTCAACCTTTCTGTTTCTTCCTCCGTTATAGGCTCACGGAAATAACAGGAGATTTTGCCGTACAAATTGCCGTTCCTGTTTTCTACGGTCCATTCTGCATAGAGCAATTTATCTTCTATATCTGCCTGTTCCCCTACATACGGAGTCATCTCATCATCTTCTTGCTCGGCTTCTAATCTCTCGCAAATTGCTTCTTCAAACTGCACAATATCTTCTTGTTCAATATCGATATCATACCCATCGGCATCGTGAGATCTGACATGAAGAGGACAATAAAAATCTTCGCGCACAGAAGAGAACTCGATTTTCGTCTTACGAATATCGTTGTAGAGATTTTCTTTCGTTTCATACTGCTCGTTTATGGCATTCCGTTCGATTTCTTCCTTAATCGCATCGTCTTTAATACCGTTCAACTGTTTTGCGACAAGAACCGCATCATATAACGTGTCACGATTATCCGTGAGAATTTTTGTAATCGCCGCGTCAAAATCATTGTCCGCTACAAGTTTAATCGTTTCGCCGTCCTCGTTATCGCCTATTTTCAACTTTCGCATCCATGAATCGATTTCAAGTTCTCTTAACGCCGAATAAATAATACTTTCCTCGCTGCAATCCACAATCTTTGCTTCGCCATTTTTGTTACTGATTTCTGCTTTATACATATTATATACCGCCTATTTTTATATCGTTTTCGCCAAGTATCTCGCTCAAAGATTGATCTTCTCGCAAATATACCACGTCGCCGTTTTTCGTATATGCCCCGCCTTTTTCTTCCAAAAAATCTCGCGCATATCGCTCATAGTCCATATACTTATCCATTGAGTCGGGAATATCGCAATACTCTTGTTCTTTCAGCGTTCGACCAAGCATTTCGTCGTCTTTCATTTCTCTGTAATATTCGAATTCTTCAAGACACCCGGCAAGCCGAATAACTTTTTCCGTATCTGCCGTCGTTACCCCGGCGAACTCCATTACGGCGGATAGTTTATATAAGTTCTCTGAAATCGCATCCAAGTTTGCGCCCAGACGGTTAATGGCTGATGATATGGCATTTACGGTTTCTATATCGTTTTTCTGCAATAAATCGTTGAAATACTTCTCCCATTCTCTATCACCGCCGCAGAAATCGATACTTTTGCTGCATTCGCTTATATCGCTTGCGCCGATTCTTTGTACCGCCCTGTCTATTTCTGTTTCTTCGCACGGGAAATAAATATAATCTTGTTCTCCGTCCTTTTCTATCGCCACGCCAAGCACTTCGTCGCCCATATAATAGTAAGCAGGAAAACCTTTGCCTTTGTATAACGTTTCGAATGCCACATCTTCGTTTCGAAAAAGCAGTCCGTATTTTGTAGGAATTCCTTTGCCCATCGACAGCAATTCTCGCCCGATTTTTTCCAAATCCATTTTTTCGAGTTCGTCTCTACCTATACAACCCTTACTGCTTAAAACCTGATTATATCCTATACTTTTTAAATTCGATACGTCGCGTATCAGCGTGTAGCAATTCAAATTAAACGTTAGATTTATAAGGTCTTTCGTTGAAATGTAATCGCCCGCTTCTACCGCCGCAAAAAAACTAAACAGTTCTTTCTGATCAAAACTGTTCATTCTTTTTGCAAGATAATTTATCTCGTCCAAATTCACGAACGTGTCCTTTTTAAATGCTAATGCTTTCGGCTCAACCACATCCCTCACAAAAGCATAATTGTCATTCAACTCCAATTCTTTGCGCACCGACTGATATTCCGATTCCGCGCAAGGAAATTTAACGTTTATATCCCTGCCTTTGTTCTGCAATAAAAGTTCTATCTGTTTCATTCGTTAATCTCCCGAAAATTTTGCGTTGCAAGGATGCCGCAACGCCGAAGTTGCATTGCCTGACACAGAACTTGATATACTTTCTGCGTTATAAGGCTTCTGTCGGTTAAATCGCCGAGCGTCAGATATTTTGTTCCGTATTTGATATCTTTCGCCGCGCCGAGGAAAACGTATCCGTCTTCAGATATATTCGTTAACTTGATACTGTTCAGCATTATGATTCTATTGCCCGCCGATTGTTTCGCCCTGCGCCATAAGCACGAATCTGCCGATAAAAGATAAATAAGACACAGAGTTTCTTTGTCTTTTTTATTCGCCTTTTTAATTCCGGCTTCGAATGCCTGTCTGTGCTTTTCGTTCTTGAAATACATTTCCTTTCTGCCTCCGATTTTTTGATATGAAAAAAGCCGATTACATTTCTGCAACCGGCTACATTTCTTTTTTCTTGTTATTGTTGTATCATCATATTCAATGACAAATCTTCAACCATTTCTATATTTTTCAAATATTTCGGTTCTACGATTATTTCCGACTCTCCACGTTTATCGATACACGCGAGTATATGCTTTTTATCTATTTCCGCCTGATACACTTTCCCTTTCTCGCCATATCGCCCAGCAAACCATTTTGCCGTATCGTAATTCGTCGTCCAGGACAACGCTCGAATGTTCTTGCCGTTATATTCGGTTACGCCTCGATAAATCGTTAACTTTTCGGGTAAGTCATGCCACTTTTTATATTCTTTTTCGCTCATTAAGAACTCTTTATCCGCCCGCTTGAACATATTCGTCAATTCGGTTTTCGTAATACTCGGATTCATATTAGGTTGTTCTTCCCGAATCCAGCACTCGGCAAGCATTTTGGCATAATCTTGCGGAGATAAATAATGCTGAACATATTTAAGAAAAGTCATCGAATATGGTTTGTTGACATCTAAAAAGAGTTCGCCAATCGAAGTTATACTATCTATTCGCTCACGCATTATCTTTTTCCATTCCTTTAACCCTTGCGGAGTTGTAATATCAATTACCCGTAAATTACCATCATCCGACCTGCACGGATAAAAACCCGAATTCGCGAACGGATGCTGTACGATAGCAGGCGACATTTCAGTTTCACCGATTTCAATCTCTAAAAAAATTTTCGCCATCTCCTTTACATTGTCTAAATCCGTTTCATTCATATCTATCTGTCTCAGAAAAAATTTGTTTTTGCTTTTTCGTTAAAATCGGCATTAACTGCGCGCGGTATCTTATATCTGCAACCATATCGAGATATATCCCGATTGTCGTTATAAACGGCTCTCCATCATTTGTTATAGTAACGTCGCCGCGCTTTCCGTTCTTGCAGATAAACTCCGCCACTTCTTCAACGCTTTTCAGTTGTTTGCTCTCGCCTTCGAAATAACCCACAAGGTTCAATTTTTCTGTTAAATCCATATTTATATTCTCCTGATTTTTGGCATAAAAAAGGGCGATAATTTTCCCACCCAATTACAAAATTTTATGTAAAAAAGAGGTAAATTATGGCCTATTAAAGGTAATATGCTTAAAAATGCGGAAGTCGAAAAATGTTTAGAAAAAACAAAAAACGCAGATAAAATCTACGTTTTTTTGGCTCCCCGTGTAGGGTTTGAACCTACGACCCTCCGGTTAACAGCCGGATGCTCTACCGCTGAGCTAACGAGGAATAAGATTAGGAAATTCAGCTCACAAATTCCCTGTTTGTGTCCTCTGCAAGTGCTTGACCTTGCTGCTGTCTTTTCGGTGTCAACCTAATCGGTTGCTCTACCGCTGAGCTAACGAGGAATAAGATTAGGAAATTCAGCTCACAAATTCCCTGTTTGTGTCCTCTGCAAGTGCTTGACCTTGCTGCTGTCTTTTCGGTGTCAACCTAATCGGTTGCTCTACCGCTGAGCTATAGAGGAATAATAGAAAGCGGCAACTACCTATCCTTCCGGGTCGTGACCGACCGAGTACTTTGGGCGTGATTGAGCTTAACTACT
>CAKVPH010000043.1 GCA_934796775.1 uncultured Clostridia bacterium | reverse complement strand
AAAAATTTTGTAAGGAGAATTACAAACATGCAAACCAAAAACTTAAAAAGAAAAGGTTTTACTTTGGTAGAACTCGTTGTAGTGGTAGCAGTAATTGCGGTGCTTTCTGCAATACTCATTCCTACTATCGGTTGCTTTGTCGAACAGGCAAAGGAAACCAACGATATGGCTACCGTAAGATTACTTAACGTTGCGCTCGTTGAAGACGGCGCCGAACATAGCGCGCCTAAGACTATGGACGACGTAGTAAAAGTTATGGAAGAAAAGGGCTATGGAATAGAAAAACTCACACCGAGAAGCTCAGGCGACATACTTTGGGACAGTGTAAACAATCGTTTCTTGCTCAGAAGAGAAAAAGACAGCGAAAATTTGTATTACGATAATTCAAAAACTCTTTCGGAAAATCATTTACTTTGGAGAGTTGCAAAAAATCAAGATGACATAAAGTCGGAATATAGCAACTACCTAAAAGACGGCGGAACGTTTAATGCTGATCAACCCATTACTACCGGACTTGACGTTGGTAAACACATAGGAATCAACGTAACATATACCGGAGAAAAATATGCATTAATTCGCACTAACGGCGGAAAACTTACCGTTAATGCCCCCAACGCTCATGTTGAACATTATAATCTTGCAACCGAGGTCGATCTACAAAAGGTTTCGGCTTCTACCTATGTTGAACACGGTATAGTAGGAAAAATGACGGTTGCGGCAGAGGCTAAAAACGTAGTAATAAAGGCTACCGCGGTAGTTCCCGAAATCAATAACTCAAGTGTTAATCTTAATCTTGAAACGGGCGCCGTCGTTAATACCGTAAACGGAACAAACCCTAAAACGGGTACAGCATCAGGCGAAAGCGGAGTAATAAAGGTTTCTTCTTACGAGCAGCTTCAAGGTCTGGCTCTTGCTTCCACTGCGGGTGTTCAAACATTGAATAACATAGAACTTCTGAACGATATAGATCTTAGCGGAAAATCCTGGCAACCTTTCGGATTCGATGAACAACATCCTTTTGAAGGCACAATAGACGGTAAAGGACATACAATTAAAGGATTATGTCCTAACGGATATAGTTCAACCGCTATAATTGTAAATACAACTAATAAAAACACAGGCGTTGCATACGGTTTTGTGAGTGTTGCCAAAAACGCCACTATTAAAAACGTCAACTTTACCGACGTAAACATTAATATCGAAAACGGTATTGCTATCGGCGCTGTAGTAGGCGACGCTCGCGGAAACTCGCTTACAATTGAAAACGTTACCGTTTCAGGGGCTGTTAAAGGAAGAGATAAAGTCGGCGGCTTAGTAGGTCTTGCCGGATATAATGATTCAAGCGCTTTTCAATTAACTATAAATAACTGCACCAACAATGCGAGCGTTACTGCTGTTTGTAACGACAGGTATAACCGTGCCGGCGGAATAGTAGGAGCTTTGGGTGGAGATGCAAAGTTTACAGGCAAAACAGTTATTATTACAAATTGTACAAATAACGGAGCCGTTACATCTAAAGGAGCCCAAGTTGCAGACCCGAGTAACCCCGGCGCTGTAATCCGCGCGGGAGGTTTGATAGGTCAGACTAATGGTTCTAATGGAAAAACATTCAACGTTACAGGTTCTGTTAATAGCGGAAAGATTACCGCGGAAAATACCGCAACATCTACAACGCTTGTATTAGGGGAAAACGAAGACAACAACATAAACGCTGATAAATTTGTCGGGGTAAGCAAGCTTTATTACAACGTAGGAAATGCAGCTTAAAAACTAAAAAAAACCGAAAAGGTTAATAAAAAGCTCGTTGCGGGATTTTTCCCGACACGAGCTTTTTTTAAACGGAATTATACCGATTTTGCGGCATATAATATAAAAGGACTATAACCTTTTATGGAAGATAAAAAATTACATACCGTTACTATAACCGAACGGAAATCCGTTTGCATAACCGGCGTTAAAGAAGTTGAAAACGCTACAACCGAAAAGTTGAACCTTTTGCTTGTATCGGGCGTAAGGCTTTCGGTTTTGGGCGTTAACCTTAAAATAAACTCCTTTTCGGTAGATAGCGGAGTTTGCAGTGCAAACGGAAAAATAGATAGCGTAAAGTACGCAGGCGAGAAAATGTCGCTTTTAAAAAGGCTTACAAAATGACGTTTGAAGCCGATAATCAGATTTTATATCTTGCGGTAAGTTTAAGCGCGGGCTATTTATCGGGTGCGGCAACTTTTGCGTTCGACTTGTTCAGCCCCGTAAAAAACACCTGCATTAAAGGCTCGCTTTACATAATTCGCGCGGTTTTGCTTGCCGCTTGTTTTTGCGCTTTCAGGTTTTTTTATAGTTTTGGCAATATAAAATGGTATATGATAGCCTGTTTTGCGCTTGGTTTTTTGCTTTATATTAAAACTTTTGCCAAAATAATTGCAAAATTTGGCGAAAGGGTGTATAATAAAGCCAAAATAAAACTCTTTAAGTGGAGAGACAAACGGAGAAAACGAGCAAATGTCACCCGAGAAAAAAAGAAAAATAGCCGCCGCCGCAACCGCGTCGATGGTTCTGTTGTTATTTATTCTTATCGCGGTAATGATTTATCAGATGGTAACCATCAACGTAAAAAAGCAAAAGTTGGACGCTTTAAACGAGCAGATAAAGCAACTTGAAGAACAAAAAAACGGCACGCAGGACGATATAGATAAATGGCTCAGCGAATGGAAAATAATCGAACGCGCTCGCGAGCTTGACTACATATTCCCCGACGATAAAACCTGATACTTATGAATGCACCGGATATAAAAAAAATCGCAATAATAGATGTTGGAAGCAATTCCGTCCGTATAAAGATTTTTTGCGGACGGAAAATTTTATTTAAAGACCTTATAACTTCGCAGTTATCCGAAGGTATAACGGACGGAAAACTTGCCTATAAGTCGATTATCCGCACTTTTGAAGCGATAGATTTATTTATAAACAAAGCAAAAAGCGAGGGTGCAAAAGTTTATGCTTTTGCTACCGCGGCGGTAAGGAATACTTCGTCCGAACAACGATTTAAAGAAGAATTTTATAAAAGATACGGCTTTGAGTTAGACGTTTTAAGCGGAGATAAAGAAGCCGAAATCGGGCTTTTGGGCGCGCTTGAAAAAAATGACGGCTGTGTTTTGGATATAGGCGGTGCGTCCACCGAAATTGCCGTTCGGCAAGACGGAAAAATAATATACTCGCATTCTTTACCGCTCGGCGCGGTTGTTTTAACCGATAAGTTTGAAAAAAATAAAACAGACTGCCAAAAATATTTAAGCGAGGCGTTTTTATCATACGGCAATATCCCGAGTTCGCAAAAATACGTCTGTATCGGCGGTACGGCAACAAGTCTGGCATTTGTTAAAAGCGGACAAAAAACGTATAATTCGGAAGTCGTTCACGGTACGGTTTTAACAAAGCAGTTTATTTTAAAACTTGCAGACTATTTTTACAATACCGATTATACAATTATAGCCGAAAAAATGAATTTGAGTTTAAAGCGTGCGCGGGTTATTCATTCGGGTGCGGTAATTCTTTTGCAGGCGTTAGAAACGTTAAAAATAGATAAAATTACCGTTTCGGAAAGAGATAATTCAGAAGGCTATTATTACAGCAAAATAAGGGCAATAATGGGGGATAATAAACAATGAAAACTAAAACTAAAAGTGCGTTAATCAACCTATTGCCGCTTGTTTTTTGCATTTTAATATTTATCGGCGAAATAGCGTATATGATTTTTACGGGAGCCGATCTCATAAAATGCCTTTTGCTGACGGTTTCGGGCGTTTTGGTAAACTATGTTTTAGCGGTAATCATTCACGAGGCCGGGCATGTTATTTTTGCTAAGTCTAACGGCTTAAAAGTGGAATATGTAAACTTTGGGCTGTTTTCAATAGATTTTGCAAGCAAAAAAGTTAAATTTTTTACATTTTTCGGGCGTGCCGCTGGCGAAACTAAATTTTCGGCTAAAAAAAAGGTTACGGCAAAAAATATCCGAAACGTTGCCTCAAACGGCGTAATAGCTACCGCCGTTTTTGCCACGTTGTTTATAACGGGCGGAATGTTTATAAACCAAGCCTGGTATTATTGTTTTTTTTGCATAGGTCAGCTTCCGGCACTTTATTTGTTGTTTGTAAACACTTTTAATTCCGACCGCTTATATGATTGCGCTATTGCATCGGAACAAAATAATTTTGCGGACGTTTTAGCCGAAACGTTAAATCTTCAGCGCGAAATAAACGACGGTAAAATTCCCGAAGAATCCGAACTTATAATGCGCGATAATCAACCTATAGCACTATATTTTCATTATTTATTTACTTTAATAAAGGGTGAAAAAGACACTGCGCTAAAAATATTTGATAACGTAAAGATAAAAGATTTAACCGATGAAGAGTACGATTTGATTTTCCCTGAAATAGTGTATTCGGCATGCGTGCGCGGTGACGGCGATAAAATAAACACGTTAAAAACTGCGGCGGAAAACTTTTTTTCGCTCTCGCCCGAAAATATCGGCGCGCTTCGTGCGCACTATGCTTTCCGTAAATTCTGCGGCGATGAAAAATGGAGCGAAATTCTTCGATCGTCATATACAAAAGCACTCGAATCTCGGCCGCCGTTTATCCGCTTGGCAGAAGAAAATCTTACAAAGTAGTTTTTTTGCGTTTTCGGTACGCCAAAAGTGCAAAATAGGTAAAATTAAAAATGTGTTTTATATCGCGTGAATTTATGAACTTTACGTAATAAAAATATAATTAAAAAGCTCGCAAGGATAGT
>CAKVPH010000042.1 GCA_934796775.1 uncultured Clostridia bacterium | reverse complement strand
ACAAGAGGGGGAAAACACAAAAGGGGGAGATGCGGAGTGCCGTGGGTGCAGGGGGCGCGCACGGCGAAAGCCCCCGCTGCCTTTTGCGCACTTTTCAGCACATGAAAAGTGCAATTCTATTAAAGCTAATATTAAAACAAAGGTTACTTATTAAAAATATTCCCTTTTGCAAAGGGTTACAGGGATATGCATATATCCCTTATTAATCAACCTATAGGCTTATTTTTTAGGTACAAATAAAATGAATTTTTACGAATTACACATAAAACCATACGCCGATAAAATACACGAGTATTTTTTAAGCGAAGAGTTTTTTAAACTCTTTGCTTCTATTAACGGAGAATACTTTACCAAACGGTATTTTTCCGATTTTTTGCAGTTGATTTCGGGCGGAAAATGCATTCGCGCATATCTGGCTGATTTTTTCTATCGCGCATACGGCGGAGATAATCCGAAAATTTCGCTTGTTTGCGCCGCCGCTTATGAATTGTTTGAAAGCGCAGTTTTAATGCACGACGACGTTATAGACCGAAGTCCGCTTCGCCGCGGCAAGCCGTCGGCTTACGTTGCGTTAGGCAATAATCATGAAGGCGTTTCGCGCGCAATTTGCATGGGTGACGTCGGTCTTTTAACCGCTTCGGTTATGCTTGAAAACAGCTTTTTAACGGATACTTTTGATTTTTATAAAAACTTTAACTTAAACGATTTACAAAAAGGCCGCATATTTAAAGCGGCAGGCATACAAAAGCAGATTTTTTTAACCACAGTTTCGGGCGAGCTTGCCGATATTGATTTGGCGCAAAAGTCCGATTTTTCCGCACAGGACGTAATTGACGCTTACAAAGAAAAAACCGCGCATTATACGGTTATAGGACCTGCCCTTGCGGGGGCAACGCTGTCAAACGCAACGGCAAAAAATATTGAACCGATTAAAGAATTTGGTATGCACTTGGGCGTGGCATTTCAGATTAAAGACGATATTTTGGGAATATTTAATTCTTCGGATAAAACCGGTAAAAGCTCGCTTACCGATATTGCGGAAGGTAAAAAGAGTTTGCTGTTGGCAAATTATTTAAGTTTTGCGCCAAACAAAACTACTTTAGCTAAATTTTTTAGTATTTACGGCAACGAAAACGTACAACAGGTTCAGGCGGAATTTATAAAAAACGAATTTTTGGATTCGGGTGCGCTCGAAAAAACTACAAAGCAAATGGACGAATATTTTTCGGCGGCAAAAGACATTTTAAAAAATCTTGAAATTCCAAAAAGTTATAAAACCGAATTATTTAATTTTATCGATTATCTTTATACCCGCGAACGTTAGGTAGCATAACAGCAGCGTGACGGCAACGTAACGTTGCATTCTTGGCTGCCTCTTATAAGTTTTTCGCATAAACAATAAGTTTACAACTCGTTAAAGCTTGCTACGAGCTTAAGGCTTCCACTCTTGGGGAAGCTGGCAACGGCGAGTTTTCACGAGCCGTTGACTGAAGAGGATTGCAACGTAACGTTGCATCTTGATTACCACTTATAAGCTTTTTGCGAGAATATAAGTTTACTACTCGTTTTAAGTTTGAGGCTTTATTTTTAATAATGATTTAATATTATCAGAAATCCTCTATCGGCGCATTCGCGCCACTTTCTCCAAGAGGAGAAAGCTTTTTATAACTCAATCCCTTATTAATCAACCTATAAGCTTGTTTTTAATTTAGGCTTCCACTCTTGGGGAAGCTGGCAATGCGTAGCATTGACTGAAGAGGATTGCAACGTAACGTTGCATCTTGATAACCACTTATAAACTTTTCGCGGTTGTAATAAAATTACTACTCGTTTTAAGTTTTCTACTATGTTTAAAATAATCGTAGTGGGCGGATAACATCCGCCCGTTTTGTTGATTCAAGCTTACTTTATTGCTGGAAGATGATATCTTCCCCTACAATTATTTTTTTATAATGATTTAATTTTATTATCAGAAATCCTCTATCGGCGCATTCGCGCCACTTCGCCTACGCGGCGGACGCGCCCCTTTTGTCGCTTACGCGACATTTCCCCCAATTCACTGGGGGAATTCCTCCAAGTGGGGAAAGCTTATTCGTTTTCTAAGCTTTATTAATCAACCTATAGAGAAGTTTTCTTCACTTTTCCCCCGCTTAGACAAGAGGGGGAAAACACAAAAGGGGGAGATGCGGAGTGCCGTGGGTGCAGGGGGCGCGCACGGCGAAAGCCCCCGCTGCCTAAGGCATTGCGTTCTTTAACTGCTTTATATTTTTACGGCAATAAATCGATTTATACTGCGTTAAACTCCCTTCAATGTATTTTTATACTATTTCGGTCGTTTGCCTTGTCTAAATTTTACCGCTTTGCGGCGATTTCTCGCCGTAAAAACGTATACGCTGTAAAGTGCGTATTTTTAGATGATTTTTAGCAAACGCGAGGACGCTGTACGAGTGTGTACTGCTATCGAGCGGTTGCTATAAAAGGGCTAAAAAGCCGCCTTTACAGTATAAAGAAGATAAGGAACGCAATGCCTCAACTTTTCAGCACATGAAAAGTGCAATTCTATTAAAGTTAATATTAAACTAAAACCTAATTATATTAAAAATACTCCTTTCGCAAAGGGTTACAGGGATATGCGTATATCCATTAATAATCAACCTATAGGCTGACTTATAAACAAAAAGACTGCTATACATTACTCAAAAAGAAACGTATAACAGTCTTTTTTTTACCTTTAAATTTTATTTTGTCTGATTTTTGCTTTTTATCCTATGGTTCAACATTTTCAAGCCGTACCAGACAAAGATTGCAATCTGCAACGGAACAGGCACGATAAAACACAGCCATTTTAACTCTATAGTCATTAAAAGATACACACAGAGAGCAGCCGTCCACAAAAGTCCGGATACAAACAACATATTAAGCCAGAGTTTTCCCCAGACCGAATCGAATACAATTAAAACTATAAACGACACCGGCAGAGCAAAAACAAACGCATATGCAGCCGAACCTGCCTCTACCCCGCACCAGCATAAAACAACGTAAGTTATGGTTGCTATAATCCATACAAGTAGCGTAGACAAAAGTGCAATAAGCGTTTTTTGCCCCGCTATCAAGCCTTTTTTGTGAATTTTCTTTTTTACGTCGGTATGCTCATTCAGTAAAAAATCTACAGTTACGCCATAAAGGTCGGCTATTTTTTTAAGCGTTTCAACATCAGGAAGCGATTCGGCACGTTCCCATTTACTCACTGCTTTATCCGAATAATTAAGTTTTTCGGCAAGTTCCAACTGAGTTAAACCGTAAATTTTACGCAACTCAATTAAATTTTTTGCAACAATTTCTTTAATATCCATGCTTTTATTTTAGCATAGCCGCATAAAAAAAACAAGCGTATAACACAGATATCGGCAATTCTACTTTCAGTAGAGATACTTTTTATTAACTCTACCAAACAAAAAACATCTTTCTACCTTTATTTTTTGCACTCTTTTTTTTGCGCGGTTGATTTTTATTTATTACTTGAGTATAATATATAAGTTGATTTTTATTTATTACTTAAGTATAATATATAATAACATGATGCGAATATTTTGCCGCTTTGCGGCAACTTTGCTACAAAGCACAGTGCAAAGCGGCTTAACATTCGCCGTTATTTTAAGTTAAATTTTATCAGGAGTTAAATTTTTATGAAAATAGCTATATCTGCAGAAAGCACTATCGATATGCCAAAGGAGTTACTTAACCAGTACGATATTCATACCGTGCCGTTTACCGTTCTTTTGGGTGACGAAGCAAAACTCGACGGTGAGTTGCCTGTTTCCGAAATTATTGAATACGTAAACAAAACAAAAATTCTGCCCAAAACGAGCGCAGTAAATCAAGCGCAGTTTGAAGGACATTTTACTAATCTTTTAAAAGATTATGATGCGATTGTTCATTTTTCGCTTTCTTCGTGCATATCTTCTGCTTGTGAAAACGCTAAAGCTGTTGCTAAAAATATGAAAAACGTTTACGTTGTAGACACAAAATCGCTCTCGTCAGGCATAGGGCTTCTTGCAATTTATGCGTCGAAGCTCGCTAAAAAAGGCGTTGATCCAAAAGAAATTGCCGAGAGATGCGAGAAACGTGTTCCGCACGTTCAGGCAAGCTTTGTGCTTGCGCGCCTTGACTACTTGTATAAAGGCGGCAGATGCTCGGCATTACAGCTTTTTGGCTCTAACCTGCTTAAGCTCCGCGTTCAGATTTTGCTTAAAGACGGACAAATGAAACCTGCGGGAAAATACCGCGGCAATATGGATAACTGCATTAAAAATTACGTAAACGATACTTTAAAAACGTTTGATAATCCCGATTTATCCGAAATATTTATAACTTCCACAACCGCCACGCCCGAACAAAACGAAATGGTGCGTGAAATTCTTGCCGACCACGGCTTTAAGCATATTATGACAACAAATGCAGGTGCTACAATAACCAGTCACTGCGGCGAAAACACGCTCGGCATTCTGTTCATAAACGACGGTTTATCCGATGACTAACAAGCATAACGCTTAACCTAAACTACCACTTATAAACTTTTCGCGGTTGTAATAAAATTTCTACTCGTTAAAGCTTGCTACGAGTTTAAGGCTTCCCCAAATGCATGAAGCTGGCAACGGCGAGTTTTTACGAGCCGTTGACTGAAGAGGATTGCAACGTAACGTTGCATCTTAATAACCACTTATAAAATTTTTGCGGTTGTAATAAAATTACTACTCGTTAAAGCTTGCTACGAGTTTATGGCTTCCCCACTTGGGGAAGCTGGCAATGCGTAGCATTGACTGAAGAG
>CAKVPH010000041.1 GCA_934796775.1 uncultured Clostridia bacterium | reverse complement strand
ACTTCTTTGAATTTATTTCAAATACCTATTGCAAAACATACCGGAATATGGTATAATGAACGCAGAGTTTTGCAATTCTGCAAAACGAAAGCTTTCGCTTTTCCCCGCGCCTTCGGCGCGGCTGCGAGATTGAAAGCAATCATAAAAATGCCCTTGCCGGCAAGCATTTTTATTTATGTTATAATCGAATAAAGTAGTCAATGAGGTGTATTATGGCAGCAAGTTATAAAAAATTATTCAAATTACTGATAGACAGGGAGATGAAGAGCAAGGAACTCGCCGCGCTCGCAAAAGTAAGCCCCGCAACGCTTGCAAAAATGAAAAAAGACGGCGTTTCGGTAAATTCCGACGTGCTTATAAAAATCTGCACGGCACTGAGCTGTACGCTTGACGATATCGTCGAAATCGTGGACGACGAAAAATAATTGCAAAAACTCAAGAGAAATATTTTAATTATGACCGTAGTTGTCATGTTTTGTATGATAAAATAGATAAAACGAAAAAGTATACAGGAGAAAATCGAAATGGCTGACATAAAAAAAGAGCAGGAAAGGGCGGAATTACACAAAATGATTTGGAACGCGGCGACCGATCTCGTGCATGCGGGCGGCGTTGACGCGTGGGATTTTAAGCAATACGTTTTGGGTACGATGTTCTATCGGTATATTTCGGAAAATATTACCGAATACATAAACGAAGGCGAGCGTGAGGCGGGAAACGAATCGTTTGATTATGCAAAAATGTCCGATAAAGAGGCAGAAATGGCAAGAGAAGGACTTGTTAAGTCGAAAGGATTTTTCATGCTTCCGTCCGAACTTTTTTGCAACGTTCGCGAGCGCGCCGCTACAGACGAAAACTTAAACGAAACGCTTGAAAAGGTATTCAAAAATATCGAAAGTTCGGCGCAGGGCAGCGAAAGCGAAGACGATTTCAAAGGGCTTTTCGCTGATTTCGACGTAAACTCGAATAAACTCGGCGCGACGGTTGCAAAACGCAACGAAAAACTCGTAAAACTTTTGAATACCGTTGCCGAAATGAAACTCGGCAAGTATCAGGACAATACGATAGACGCCTTCGGCGACGCATACGAGTATTTAATGAGTATGTATGCGAGTAATGCGGGTAAAAAAGGCGGCGAATTTTTCACTCCGCAAGAAGTATCCGAACTTTTAACAAAACTTGCCATCGTCGGCAAAACGGAAGTAAACAAGGTGTACGATCCCGCGTGCGGCTCGGGTTCTCTTCTTTTAAAGGCGGCGAAGATTCTCGGTAAAGATAACATTCGTCAAGGCTTTTTTGGTCAGGAAATAAACATTACAACTTATAATCTTTGCAGAATCAATATGTTTTTACATGATATCGAGCCTGATAAATTCGATATAGCTCACGGTGATACGCTTATCGACCCCGCGCATTGGGATGACGAGCCGTTTGAAGTAATCGTGTCTAATCCGCCGTATTCTATCCCTTGGGCGGGCGACGATAATCCGATTTTAATCAACGACGAACGTTATAGCCCTGCCGGTATTTTAGCCCCGAAATCGAAAGCGGATTTTGCTTTTATTATGCACTCGCTTTCGTGGCTTGCGAGTAACGGAACGGCGGCAATCGTATGCTTCCCCGGCATTATGTACCGCGGCGGAGCGGAGCAAAAAATAAGGAAATACCTTATCGATAATAACAAAATCGATTGTATTATTCAACTGCCGAGCAATCTGTTTTTCGGCGCGTCTATCGCCACTTGCATTATGGTGTTAAAGCACTCGAAGGCGACGAACGACGTGATTTTTATCGACGCGTCGAACGAGTTTATTAAAGTTACCAACAATAATAAACTTACTGACGATAATATCGATAGAATTTTGCAGGCGTATATCAAGCGCGAAAACGAAGAGCATTTTGCTAAAATCGTTCCGAATGAAATTATCGGTAACGAAGAACATAATTATAATCTTTCGGTTTCTACTTACGTTGAGCAAAAGGACACGCGCGAAAAAATCGATATAGTAAAACTTAACGCCGAATTAAAAGAAATCGTTGCCCGCGAGCAGGTTTTACGCGACGAAATAGATAAAATCATCGCCGAGATAGAGGGGGAAACATTATGAAAAATGAAATTGACTTTTTAGTTTATCGTTTACCTGATGAAGACGGCGAAGTAAAAGCCGTAGTAAAAGATGAAACGCTTTGGACAACACAAAAAGGAATGGCGGAATTATTCGGGGTTGATAAGTCTACAATAAGCCGACATTTAAGAAATATATTTTCAGAAGGTGAGTTGGACGAAAAAGTGGTAGTTGCAAAAATTGCAACAACCACTCCGCATGGGGCGATAGTCGGCAAGATGCAAACAACGGATACACAGTTTTACAACCTTGACGCTATTATATCTGTCGGTTATAGAGTAAATTCTCAAAAAGCTACGAAATTCCGTATTTGGGCGACGAATGTTTTAAGGGAATATTTGCAAAAAGGTTTTGTTCTCGACGATGAAAGATTAAAACAAGGCGAGCGAATTTTCGGAAAAGATTATTTCCGTGAATTATTAGACCGCGTTCGTTCCATTCGAGCAAGCGAACGCCGTATTTGGCAGCAAATAACGGATATTTTTGCGGAATGTAGTATCGATTACGATAAAGATTCCGAGATAACGCAGGCGTTTTATTCTATGATTCAAAATAGATTTCATTACGCGATTACGGGACAAACGGCGGCGGAAATTATATATAACAATGCCGATAGCAGTAAAGATAATATGGGGCTTACAACGTGGAAAAACTCTCCCGACGGAAGAATTTTAAAATCGGACGTCAGCATAGCAAAAAATTATTTGGATGAACAGCAAATCCGCAGATTGGAGCGAACCGTGTCGGGATATTTCGATTATATCGAAGATTTAATCGAGCGCGAAAACACGTTTACTATGGAAGAATTTGCGAACAGCATAAACGAATTTTTAACCTTTAGAAAATACAAAATTTTACCCGACAGGGGTTCTGTTTCCGCGGCGCAAGCGAAGAGAAAGGCAGAGATTGAATACGATAAATTTAACAAAACGCAAAAAATCAATTCCGATTTCGATAAGCTGATTGCCGCCACGAAAGAAAAGAAATAAGTATAGATACCAAAGAAAGATTATGAGTAAATTAGAAGAATTGATAAAAGAATTTTGCCCGAACGGGGTGGAGTATGTAAAAATCGGTAGCGTTGTAAATTATGAACAACCTTCAAAATATTTAGTGAAGAAAGCCGATTATAAGGAAGAGTATTCCACACCTGTATTGACTGCGGGACAAACGTTTATTTTAGGGTACACAAATGAAATGAACGGAATTTATAACGCATCAAAAGATAGTCCTGTAATTATTTTTGATGACTTCACTGGGGCTTTTAAGTGGGTTGATTTTCCTTTTAAAGTAAAATCTTCTGCGATTAAATTTTTGAAAGCGAACGAGAAAAGAGCGATGTTGCGCTATATTTTTCACGTTATGGGGAATATAAATTTGACATCAACAGAACATAAACGATTATGGATTGGGATTTATTCAGAGTTGCAAATTCCGTTGCCGGCTCTGTCGGTACAGCGTGAAATAGTCCGAATTTTGGACAGTTTCACGCTGTATAGCGCGGAGCTTACAGCTCGCCGCAAGCAGTACGAATTTTACAGAGATAAATTATTGAATTTCAATCAGCAAGAAGTAGAAATAAAAAAGTTGTCGGATATATTCGATACACGAAACGGATATACGCCGTCTACAAGTAATAAAGAATATTGGGCAACAAATGACATTCCGTGGTTCAGAGTGGAAGATATTAGAGCAAATGGAAGAATATTAAACGATTCTATACAACATGTTTCGTTTTCGGCAATAAAAGGAAAAGTGTTTCCCGCGAATTCAATAATAATATCAACCTCTGCGACAATTGGCGAGCATGCTTTAATAACATGTGAATCAATAGCAAATCAGCGTTTTACATATTTAATGCTCAAAGATCAATATAAAGATAAGTATAAAATTAAATACTTGTTCTATTATTGTTTTCTTCTTGCAGATTTTTGTCGGGAAAATTTGCAACAAGGGAGTTTTGCTTCGGTCGATATGAGCAAATTCAATAAATTTGAATTTCCTATACCGCCGATTGATGTGCAAGAAAGAATCGTGAAGGTGCTGGATAACTTCGACGCGATTTGTTCCGATTTAGGGATAGGACTTCCTGCGGAAATCGAAAAAAGACAAAAACAATATGAATATTACCGCGAAAAACTGTTGACATTCGATATGAAGTCTGAGACAATCCTTAGACAGACAGACAGACAGACAGACAGACAGACAGACAGACAGACAGACAGACAGGGCTGATTAGGCTTTTGCAGTACGTTTACGGGTTTGTATTTGTAGAATTGGAGTCTGTTTTACGCATTAGAAACGGTAAGGATTATAAGCATTTGGGTGGTGGAGATATTCCTGTTTACGGTTCTGGCGGAATTATGGCACAAGTTAATACTTGCATTTATGATAAACCAACCGTTTTAATACCGCGTAAAGGATCAATAGATAAACTATATTACACAGAAAAACCGTTTTGGAATGTTGATACTATATTTTATACGGAAATTGATGAAAATTTTGCTATTGCTAAATATATCTACTATTGTTTACAGAAAGAACATTTAGAAGATTATAATACGGCGGGCGGGGTACCGAGTTTAACGCAAACTGTTTTGAATAAAATTGTTATTCCGTTGCCTACGCTTGACAAGCAAAAAGAAATCGTAGAAATTCTTGATAAATTCGATAGTATATGCAACGATTTAACCGCAGGCTTGCCCGCCGAAATGGAACATCGCCAAAAGCAATACGAGTATTATAGAGATAAATTATTAACGTTTAAGGAGTGGAAATGAAAAAAATTATTTGGGGTATTATTGGAATACCCGTGGCTATAGTTATGTGCTATTTAATAAGCTATATAACAAAATTTACTTTCTTTTTAATAAATATAGATAATACAGAATTTGGTTTTCCGATATGGTTAGATATTCTTATTGATATTATAGCGGGTGTAATAACATATGGTTTTGTACTTTCGCTTTTTAGTTTATCAAAAAAGGATATGGAAACGGCGGAGCAAGTTATTTCAATACTTGTTGGATTTACAATAAGTGTTGCAACTCATTGTTTATTAAAGTTTTGGTATATCATTTCAGGGATTTTATTTATTTTTATTGTAGTTGTAATTGTTCTTTTTATAAAGGAAAAAAAGCAAAAAAGGAGAAAATTATGAGTTTTTATAACGTTGTTTCGGAAAGTGAAGAAAGTACGGTTGTTAGCGAATATAAGTCGGAAGAAAAACGTTCGGACGCTTATCAATCGGAAGAAGAACTTGAAAAAGAATTTATTCATCTTTTAACGGAGATGAGTTATGAATATTTGCCTATTCATAATAAAGACGAATTGCTTCCGAATCTTCGAAAGAAGTTAGAGGAACTGAATAGTTATTCTTTTACCGATACCGAATGGGAGCAGTTTTATAACAACTGCATTGCGGGCAAAAACGACGGTATCGTAGAAAAAACGCGGCGTATTCAGGAAGATAACG
>CAKVPH010000040.1 GCA_934796775.1 uncultured Clostridia bacterium | reverse complement strand
GAGTCCGGTACAATACCGAACTCAATCTCATATAATTTAATTAGATTTTTGTCCAAACTTTTGGGTTCATATCATTTACGGCTACTCCTATTTTTTTGTTCAATTTTTAAATTATGCGGCTGTTACTTCGTCAGGTTTAACGGATTCGGCGGGAGCGTTTGTCGCATATAAAGCTTCAAAGAAGTTCGCTCTTGCCATCTGGTGATAGGGTAATACAAAAAAGATTCCTATTCCCAAACAAATCGAACCGAGCAAATACCAGCCGATAAAGCTTAAATCGAGTACGAAAAGCTGACACTTGTGACCGTCCATCATAGCTATGCTTCTGTCAAGGCAGTATTTCCATTCTTTATTTGACTCTTTTTGCTGAATGTAAGGAGCCATCGAATAGCTGTAAGCTTTAACTATGCCGGGGATAACAAAGAGTAAACTCCAAAGCGCAATAAAAATTTCGGTAATTAAGCCGAGAAGGAAAGAGTTAGTGAAATTTTCGGAAAAACCGCAGAAAAGATCGCTGATTTCCGCCGCTTTATTCTTACCTTCGATAACGTTTACCATACATCTCATTAAACCGTAGGAAAGCGGACCTATTGTTAGCAAACTTATGATAACGGTGTATGCGCCCAAGCCTTCGATAAGTGAAACGATGAGGCATGCCAAAAGCATCATAAGCCAGCCGGAGGCAAAAATGTTTCCGCCGAGTTGAGCGCGTGCATTGCGCTTGAGTTCAGAGTTCATAACCATAACAAATTCTCCTTTTTTTCAATCAACGGCATAAAATAAATTTTTTTTAATCGCCTATTGATTTATATCACGGAATATTATATGAAAGAAAATTACGTTTGTCAAGGTTTTTGCGTATTTTTCACATAAATATATGCCGTTATATTAAACATTTTAACAAGTAAAAGATATGCCGAATTGCCCGATAACCGACTTATATCCCGAGATTTAAAAGCGGCAGTGTGTTATATAAACGATAAAGCTATGGCGTTTTTGCCATATAAAACAGATTTTAATGTTAAAGACGGAAAGATTAAAATAGAACTTATTTTAACCCGCCAGAATTCTTTTGGCACGGAATGGAAAAACGGAACCCGAACGGGGATAATTCCGGTCGGTTTATATGACGACGTAAAGTTGTATAAATTGAAATAAAAAAAATCGACTAAAGCTAAAAAGTGCCGCTATAAGTCGATTATCGAATAGTTTTTATTAAAAATGCCGCGGATAATGCTAAAACTTTATCCGCGGCGTAATTTTTATTTTAGTGAATTTTGATGAATGTGTTTTTTTATCGCTTCAAAAGTTTCGTCGCTTATGTCGTGTTCTATTTTGCACGCGTCGGCTTTTGCCGTCTGTTCGCTTACGCCCAGATGCATCAACACTTTGCTTAGCACTATATGGCGGTCGTAAATTTTTACGGCAATTTCTCTTCCGCTTTCGGTAAGGGCGATATAACCTTCTTTATCAATAAGAATGTATCCCGCGGAGTGTAAAAGCGACACCGCGCGACTTACGCTCGGTTTAGAATATCCCATATATTCGCTTATATCGATCGATCTTACAAATTTTTGTTGTTTTGATAAAACGTATATCGTTTCAAGATACATTTCACCCGATTCTTGCATTTTCATTTCTCTTTCCTTATTATATATGAAAAATTATATATGAAAAATATATATCCTTTTAAAATATAGATTTTATAAAATTTTCAAACGATTATTTATGCTTTTTGCGATAGAGTCGCCATAAAAAGCATTTTAATGTGTTTTTTGGCTTACTAAAAAGTAAAATTTCTTGTTAGCATATGCTAATGCAATTTTTAAAATCATGTAATATTTTAACATAGCAACAAGTTTTACGCAAGTTATATTTTGCGTATTTTTTAATTTTTTTATTTTTTTTCGAAAAATATGGTAAAAATTGTTGACATTCTGCTTTTAAATGCATATACTTTAAAATGGTTAGCGAGTGCTAACTTAGTTTTTTTGAATTGAGTTAGCTAAGGCTAACAAAAAGATTAAATCAAACATAACTTTGCGATAAATAAGGAGAGTAATATGATTCCTTTAACACTTGCCGATACCGGCACGGATAACATAATAAAGAAAATAGGGGGCAGCCCCGAAGTAAAAAAACATCTTGAAGATATGGGATTTGTCGTAGGCGCGAACGTAAGCCTTATAAATTCCATAGGCGGTAACGTAATAGTCAGCGTAAAAGAAGTAAGAGTAGCAATCAGCCGCGAGATGGCGCAAAGAATTATGGTATAATAAAGTGTAACCTTAGTCGCTCTCAGCTTAAAAAAATAAATGCTGAGAGCGACTAAATCCGACTAAAATTAATTATACCGATAAAAACTAAAAGTTAAAAATAAAAACTGAAAAATATAAACTTTTCAAACAAGGAGATAAAAGATGAAAACGTTAAAAGACGTCAAAATCGGCGAAACCGTAAAAGTGCTGAAAATCAACGGCATAGGCGCGGTTAAACGCAGAATAATGGACATGGGCATAACCAAAGGCACGAGCATTTACGTTCGTAAAGTTGCACCGCTCGGCGATCCTGTGGAAATCACTGTAAGAGGCTATGAGTTGTCTCTCAGAAAAGCCGACGCCGAAATGATAGAAGTTGAATAATATCGGCCTAAAGTCATAAGGTAAAAAGTTTTAGTAAAACTTAATTAAATTCAGGTAATAAATCAATCCGAAAATAAAGGAGAGAACATATGGATATTAAAATTGCGCTTGCAGGTAACCCAAACTGCGGCAAAACGACGTTGTTTAACGCCTTGACGGGTTCTAACCAGTTCGTAGGCAACTGGCCGGGCGTTACGGTAGAGAAAAAAGAGGGTAAACTTAAAAAGCATGAAGGCGTTACGATTACCGACCTTCCCGGTATTTATTCGCTTTCACCTTACACTTTGGAAGAAGTCGTTGCAAGAAATTATCTTATCAACGAACGTCCTAATGCGATACTTAATATTATCGACGCTACCAACCTTGAAAGAAACCTTTATCTTACAACTCAACTTGTAGAACTCGGTATCCCCGTAGTTATCGCGCTCAACATGATGGACGTCGTAAGAAAGAACGGCGATAAGATTAACACAAACGAATTGTCTCGTCAGCTCGGTTGCAAAATCGTAGAGATTTCCGCACTTAAAGGCGACGGCGTTATGGAAGCTGCCGAGGAGGCTATTAAAGCCGCAAATAGCGGGAAAACCGTTCCTCAGCACACTTTCTCGGGTGTTGTAGAACATGCGCTTGCTCATATCGAAGAAGCTGCGGTTCATAACCTTCCCGAAGAACAACAGAGATGGTATGCAATTAAAATTTTTGAACGCGACGATAAAGTTAAGGCTAACCTGAACGTTTCCGAAAACGTTATGAAGCATATCGAAAACGATATTCAGGCAGCTGAAAAAGAACTTGACGACGACGCAGAAAGCATTATCACTAACGAAAGATACGTTTACATAGCCGAAGTTTTAAAGAACTGCTACAAGAAAAAGAATGCCGGTCAGCTTTCAGTTTCGGATAAAATCGACCGCGTTGTAACAAACCGTTGGGCTGCACTTCCCATATTTGCAGTAATCATGTTCTTAGTTTACTTTATTTCTGTTACTACCGTAGGCGGTTGGTGTACCGACTGGGTAAACGATGGCGTATTCGGCGACGGCTTCCATCTTTTAGGAATCGAAAAGAATGAAGCAGGCGATAAATACAGCGTCGTTTCAAAAGAATATGACGACGCAAGCACTGTAATTTCCGGTTACCTTGATTATGCTAAAGAAAAAGGCTACGAAGGTATCGACGACGTAAAAGCTGCTTTCGACGCTGAAAGCGAAGATTATGACGCAAAAGTTGCAAAAGCCTCAATCGATGCATTCTACGCAGCTATTAAAGATAACCCCGATTATGCTGAAGCAACTTATGACGTAACTAACGACGAAGATATGACGACCGAAAGCGTTACCTCTAAGATTTCGGAGTTGGCAGATGCTATCAATAAGGTTGACTCTTTCGGATATGAAGCTCCCGATCCTGCCGATTACGGCGTTTGGGTACCCGGTATCCCGGTACTTGTAGGCAACGGACTTGACGCTATTCACTGCAATGCTGTTCTTCGCGGCGTTATAGTAGACGGTATTATTGCCGGTGTTGGCGCAGTTTTAGGCTTTGTACCTCAGATATTCGTTCTGTTTATCTTCCTTGCATTTTTGGAAAGCTGCGGTTATATGTCGCGTATTGCTTTCGTACTTGACAGAATATTTAGAAAATTCGGTTTATCCGGTAAATCATTCATACCTATGCTTATCGGTACCGGTTGCGGTATCCCGGGCATAATGGCTTCAAGAACAATTGAAAACGAACGTGACCGCAGAATGACGATTATGACGACTACTTTTATGCCGTGCGGAGCAAAAGTTCCGTTCATCGCAATGATTGCAGGCGTTGTATTCGGCGGCGCATGGTGGGTTGCTCCGTTTGCGTACTTCCTCGGAATTGCCGCAATAATCGTTTCAGGTATTATACTTAAGAAAACCAAGATGTTTGCCGGCGATCCTGCTCCGTTCGTTATGGAACTTCCTGCATATCACTGGCCTACAGTTAGCAACGTTTTAAGAAGCATGTGGGAAAGAGGCTGGTCGTTCATTAAAAAAGCCGGAACGATAATTCTTCTTTCTACTATAGTTATTTGGTTCTTAAGCTACTTCGGATGGGCTCCCGATCAAGGTTTCGGACTTTTAACCGAAGATCAGATGGACTACAGTATATTAGCTAAAATCGGTACTGCTCTGTGCTGGATATTCGCGCCTTTGGGATTCGGTAACTGGCAGGCAACCGTTGCGTCCGTAACAGGTATCGTTGCAAAAGAAAACATCGTTGGTACGATGGGGATTTTGTACGGCAGCACTTCAGGTATTGCCGGTGCGTTCACTACCGTTTCGGGTCTCAGCTTCCTTGTATTCAACCTTCTTTGCGCTCCTTGCTTTGCTGCTATCGGCGCAATCAAGAGAGAAATGAATAACGCAAAATGGACGTGGTTTGCTATCGGTTATCAGTGCGGATTTGCTTACGTTATAGCGTTTATAGTAAATCAGCTCGGTAAGCTCTTCACTGGTAGACTTGCAAATGATTCAATCTCGCTCTTTACCGGTATATTAGGCGTTATATTTGCGGTTTTAGCTATCGCAGCTATCGTTTATATGCTCGTAAGACCGTATAAAGAATCTACCACGTTAAACGAAAAACTTGCCGAAAAAAAGTAATTTTTTAGTAAACACATCAAAAATTAAAAGAGGCAAAGAATAAAAAAGGAGGGCGCATATATGTTTGAATGGTTAAAAAATAATATCGGCGGACTACTTGTTGGCGCGGTTTTAATCGCCGTAGTGGTTTTGATAATAGTTTATCTTGTAAAACAGAAAAAGAGCGGAAAATCGACCTGTGCCGGTTGCTCCGGATGTGCGGGATGCTCTATGTGTCGTATGTGCCACCAAAAAAAGCCAAACAAATCTCCGAAGAAATAAACTTAAAAAAACAACCGTCTGATTTTGATGTGAACCCCAAAGTTTGGACAAAAAATCCAATTAAATTATTTGAGATTGAGTTCGGTATTGTACCGGACT
>CAKVPH010000039.1 GCA_934796775.1 uncultured Clostridia bacterium | reverse complement strand
AAAATTAAACAGGGCTAACGGCAAAATTTGCTTTATCGTTAGTCCTGTTTTTTACGTTTTTCACAGAATAATATATTCTATGAACTTTTTCCGTTTTTATTATATTATAGTAAAAAATAAAAGTCAACTAAAATTTTGCATTATGCGCAATTTGTCACTTTTTGTAAAAGTGACATTTTTTATTTTGCCGTTTTTTTACTCTAAATATATTATTCTGCGAATAGGTAGCGTGACGGCAGGCGTGACGCTGCACCCTTATTGTTAGGTATGTGAGCTTATAAAAGCTTGTAGGGGAAGATATTATCTTCCCGCTAAAACTAAGCCTATAGGTTGATTATTAAAGCTTTTTATTATATAAGCTTTCTCCCTTTGGAGAAATTCCCCCAGTGAATTGGGGGAAATGTCGCGTAAGTGACAAAAGGGGCGCGTCCGCCGCGTAGGCGAAGTGGCGCGAACGCGCCGATAGAGGATTTCTAATAATAACAGTTAATCATTATTATAAAACAAGGTCGCAAAATTAAAGCGAGTTGTAAATTTATTGCAACGCGAAAAGTTTATAAGTGGTTACCAAGATGCAACGTTACGTTGCAATCCTCTTCAGTCAATGCTGCGCATTGCCAGCTTCCCCAAGAGTGGAAGCCTTAAAAAAAACTAATACGAGCCAAAAACTCGTTTAGTAATAAAACATTATTTTAAAAGGAGAAACTTTTATGCAAACCAAAAACCTTAAAAAGAAAGGTTTTACCTTGGTAGAACTCGTCGTAGTGGTTGCGGTAATTGCAGTACTTTCTGCAATACTCATTCCTACTATCGGTTGCTTTGTTGAACAGGCAAAAGAAACCAACGATATGGCTACCGTAAGATTACTTAATACTGCGCTCGTCGAAGACGAAGCCGCAAACGGCAAATCAGCCACTATGACGGACGCTTTGGCTGCAATGGCTAAAAAAGGATATCTTGTAGATAAACTTACCCCGCGCAGCACAGGCGAAATTTTGTGGGATAGTTTAAATAACCGTTTCGCACTTTATAAAGACGGTCAAGCTTTATATCGCGACAACACGACCGAAGAAATAAAAGGTGCAAACCTTTGGAAAGTTCTTGATCCCGAAGATAAAACTGTTGCAGAAATTCAAGCCGAACTTAATAAAGGCGAATATAGCTATTATTTAAAAGGTAATAGCGTTGCAGGAACATTTAACGTTTCAACCGGACTTGACGTTGGTGAAAATACAGGCATAACTGCAATCAGATATGAAAATACTTCTGCTACAGCTAAAACAGTTATAATTCGCACAAATGACTTTGATACCGTTGTTACTGTAAATGCTGAAAAAGACGTTGTAAAACACTATGGTGATGTTAAGGAAGTAAATATTGTAAAAGTTGCTCCTTCTTCATATCACGAATTTGGTACCGTTGCAAATAACATTAACGTTGCTTATGGTAAAGTTGAACTTGAAACAGGTGCTGTTGTTTCTAACGTTGTAGTAAAAGAGTTAGAAAACGTAGTTCCTACAAGCGAAAATGTAAAAGTTGCTGTTTCTAATGGGGCAAAAGCAGATTATGTTATTTCTGAAGTGTCTGGAGTATCGGTTGCTGTAGAAGGAGCTGGTGCCGCTAATGTTTCTAAATTAGAAGATGTTTCAGGAAAAGCCGTTGCTATTGGAACAAAAACTTACGATACAATTGAAAACGCTTGGTCTGAATTAACAAATAATGATAGTTTACTTCTTTTAGCTGATTGCAATACTACGGCAACTCGCTATATTCCTGAAAATACTAATGTAACGATTGATTTGAATGGACACAATATTACTTCAACGGCTCGCGTATTTTATATAAATCAGGAAAATAGTTCGTTAGAAATAAAAGGTGTAGGAACAATATCAACAACTCAGCAAGTTGTTTTTGGAATGGTTGGTTCTGCAACCGATGACGGAAAAACATATTCTTTAAAAGTTAACCATGGCGTTAAAACATCAAGCACAGCATATGGAATAGCTGTCTTTGCTAAAAATGATAATTCCTCCTATGGTATTGATGTTGTGTTTGAGGGCGATGATGAAAGTCCGTGGGGTTCTGTTTATATTAATGGTACGGTAAATAAAAAAGTGGGCAATATACCCAGCATTAAATTTGTAAACACAACTGTTTCGTCAATGTATCTTGCTGGTTTTTCAAAATTTAGCGCAGTAAATTGTACTTTTAATACTGTAGGTTCGTTAAAAATTAAAGCAGGTGATATCTATTTAGCAAACAACACAATAAACGTTGATTGTTCCGTTATGAATAATCTAACACCGGATTATGTATCTAACGGCAATGGTGCTTTTGCTGCTAAATGTGGTATTTTGTTTGAAAATGGCAATAGTGGTTACGCTGGATTAGGCTCAATTAAAGTTGAATCAAATAATACTTTTAACTTTATTAACAAGGGTAATATTGATTATGTAGAGGCAATGTATATTGACTATACTCAAGATACTTCGTTTGATATCCAAATTGAAGTAAGATATTTGCAGATTTCCGACTTTAATGCAAGAATTCAGTATAGAGGAAAAACAAATGAAGATATAGATTGCAGTGGCTATATTTATTTTATTAGTGAAGAAGAAGCAAACGCTTATACGCAAGAAATGTTTATGGAACAATATAGTGTAGCTTCACTTGAGTTGTTCGGTAGCGTTGAAAAAATTTAAAACGTACTAAATATTTTTAATTCTAATGCTAAACAAAACGCTATTGCGGGAAAAACCGTAATAGCGTTTTTCTTACTATAATATTACGACTTTATAAAAAACGAGCAACAAACCTATATTCCAACGCAAAAAGCCTATAAGTTATAACTTGGGTGCAGCTTCATGCATTTGGGGAAGCCTTACATAAAATCAGCCTATAGGTTGATTATTAAGGCTTAGAGAAATAAGAAGCTTTCCCCTTTTGGGGAGAGTGTCATCAAGCGTTAGTGCGGATGACGAGAGAGGATTTCTAATAATTACATTAAAATCATTATTATAAAACAAGGACGCAACTTAAATAATAAGGAATCCTCTTCAGTCAATGCTACGCATTGCCAGCTTCCCCAAGTGGGGAAGCCTTAGATTTATATAAGCTTTTATGAGTTGTAATTTTATTTTATCCAAAAAGTTTATAAGAGGCAACCAAGGGTGCAGCGTCATGCTGACTAAAAATGCCGCAGGCTTATAACAAGCCTGCGGCATTCGTTTTTTATTTAGTTACGCTTGTTTAAAACAAATCAGTCCTTTTTAGCAAGGTTTTTATATCTTGCAAGACGAGCATTGTTTTCTTCTTCAGCTCTTTCAAACAGCTGTGCGGCAAGTTCGGGCTGAGCTTTCTTCAAGCTGGTATATCTGGTTTCGCCCATAAGGAAGTCCTGATAACTTGCAACGGGATCCTTGCTGTCGAGCGTGAAGGGATTGCCTTCGGTAACAGCAGGATTGTATCTGTAAAGATGCCAGTAACCTGCGTCAACAGCTTTCTTTTCTTCCGCCTGCGAGTTAGACATGTTTATACCATGGTTGATACAAGGCGCATAGCAGATAACGAGCGAAGGTCCGTTATAGCTTTCAGCTTCGGTAATAGCATTTAAGAACTGCTGTTTGTTTGCGCCCATAGAACATTGTGCAACGTAAACATAGCCGTAGCTCATAGCCATCATGCCAAGGTCTTTCTTCTTAACTCTCTTGCCGCCGGCAGCAAATTTAGCAACCGAGCCGGTAGGAGTGGATTTAGAAGCCTGTCCGCCGGTGTTGGAGTAAACTTCGGTGTCAAGAACCAGAACGTTTACGTCAACGTCCATAGCGAGAACGTGGTCGAGTCCGCCGTAACCGATGTCGTATGCCCAGCCGTCACCGCCGATAATCCAGATAGATTTTTTAACAAGACAGTCAGACTGTGCTTCGATTTCTTTAAGAACCTGTTTAATGTCGCCGCGAGTATTCTTAATAGCTGCGGGAAGTTCGGTTATAACTACTTTTGCGGCAGCTTTGCTCTTTTCAGCGTCGGATCTTACTTCAAGCCATTCGGTTAAAGCTTTCTTAATTCTGCCCTTTGCGCCGCCGTTGATTGCTTTTTCTACGGTGTCGGCAAGTTTATCTCTTCTCTGAGCGTAAGCAAGATAATATCCGTAACCGTGTTCGGCGTTATCTTCAAACAAGGAGTTAGCCCATGCGGGACCTTTGCCTTCTGAATTAGTAGTGTAGGGGCAAGTGGGTGCGCTTCCGCCGTAAATAGACGAGCAACCCGTTGCGTTACTTATAAGCATTCTGTCGCCAAAGAGCTGGGTGATAACTTTAATATACGGAGTTTCGCCGCAGCCTGCGCATGCGCCGGAGAATTCAAAGAGCGGCTTATTGAACTGGCTGCCCTTAACGCCGGTCTTTTTAAAGGTTTCCGAAACGTCAAGTTCAGGAAGTTTTTCGCTGTATTCGTAGTTAGGAATTTCGCCTGCAGCAACTTTTTCAAACTCTACCATAGTAAGAGCTTTTTCCTTAGACGGGCAGATGTTAGCGCAAACGCCGCAACCCATACAATCGAGCGGTGAAACCTGCATTCTGAACTCATAACCTTTAAGACCTATGCAGTCTTTTGTTGTGTAACCTTCGGGTTTTGTTGCGCCTTTAACGTTTAAAGCCGGTCTTAAGCAAGCGTGCGGGCAAACGAATGCGCACTGGTTGCACTGAATACATTTATCAGCGTCCCAAACGGGGAGTTTAATAGCAACGCCGCGTTTTTCGTACTTGGTCGTTCCTGTGGGAACAGATCCATCGGGATTGAACGCAGAAGAAGGAAGTTTGTCGCCTTCGAGCGATAAAATGGGGTGGAGTATGTTTTTAAAATATTCGTTATCTGCAACTTCCAAAGCAGCTGCGCCGTCGGTCGTGGTTGCCCAGGACGCGGGTATAGCTATTTCTTTAAGTTCAGAAGAAGCTTTATCAATAGCGGCGTAGTTCATATTTACTACTGCGTCGCCCTTCTTGCCGTAACTCTTCTTAACAGCCTGTTTCATATAATCTTCTGCATCGGCATAAGGCATAATGTCCTGATTGATATAGAAGAATGCAGCCTGCATTATAGCGTTGGTTCTGTTGCCGAGTCCTATTTCGCCGGCAATCCTGATAGCGTCTATATTGTAAAGTTTTGCATGCTTTTGAGCAAGCAATCTCTTCATAGAAGCGGGAAGGTGTTTGTCAAGTTCTTCAACAGTGTTCCAGGACGAGTTAAGCAGGAATTTTCCGCCGTCTTTCAAATCCTTTACCATGTCGTAACGGAGAACGTACGAGGGGTTGTGGCAAGCTATAAAGTCAGCCGCGTCTATAAGATAGGTTGACTGAATAGGTGTTTTACCGAATCTTAAATGCGATACGGTTATGCCGCCCGACTTTTTGGAGTCATAGAAGAAATATCCCTGAGCGTACATATCGGTGTGATCGCCGATGATCTTAATAGAGTTCTTGTTTGCGCCAACGGTTCCGTCAGAGCCGAGTCCGTAGAACTTACAGCTGATAGTTCCTTTGGGCGCTGCGTCATATTTTTCGCTGAAATCAAGCGAAGTATGAGTAATATCGTCGTAAATACCAACGGTAAAGTGGTTAAGCGGCTTGTCCTGCTTAAGATTCTTGTAAACGGATAAAACCATTGACGGATTGAATTCTTTTGAACCGAGTCCGTATCTGCCGCCAACAACGGTAATTCTTCTTCTTGCTTCCGATAAAGCGGTGCAAACGTCTAAGTATAAAGGTTCGCCGATAGAACCGGGTTCTTTGGTTCTGTCAAGAACGGCGATCTTCTTAGCTGTTTTAGGTATAACTTTAAGGAAAGCTTTAGTATAGAACGGTCTGTAAAGTCTTACCTTGATAAGACCGTATTTCTTACCTTCGGAGTTTAATTTGTTAATGGTTTCTTCAACGCATTCTGCGCCGCTGCCCATAATAACGATTATTTCTTCCGCATCGGGTGCGCCTACGTAGTCGAATAAATGATATGTTCTGCCGGTTAAAGCCGAAACTTTATCCATCATTTTCTGCACGATATCGGGAGTTTCGTCATAGTATTTGTTTGCCGCTTCCTTGTTCTGGAAGTAGATATCCGCGTTCTGTGCGGTACCCTTCTGAATGGGGTGATCGGGGTTGAGTGCGCGTTTTCTGAAGTCTTCAACGTCCTTCATGTCAACAAGCGCTTTCATTTCATCGTAGTCAAACGCGTCGATCTTCTGAATTTCGTGGCTGGTTCTGAAACCGTCAAAGAAATGCAGGAACGGAACTTTTGATTTTAAAGTGGAAAGGTGTGCAACGAGTGCTAAATCCATAACTTCTTGTACCGAAGCGGAAGCGAGCATTGCAAAACCCGTCTGGCGGCATGCGTAAACGTCTGAATGGTCACCGAAAATGTTGAGCGCGTGGCCTGCAACCGCTCTTGCACTTACGTGGAATACGGTAGGCAGAAGTTCGCCCGCGATTTTGTACATGTTAGGGATCATAAGGAGCAAACCTTGGCTTGCGGTGTAAGTTACGGTAAGCGCACCTGCCGAAAGCGAGCCGTGAACTGCGCCTGCCGCGCCTGCTTCAGACTGCATTTCTGCCATTTTGAGTTTCTGACCGAACATGTTCAGTCTGCCTGCGGTTGCCCATTCGTCGGCATATTCAGCCATGGGGGAGGACGGCGTTATAGGATAAATTGCCGCTACTTCCGAAAACGCATACGCGACGTGGCTGGCAGCGGTATTGCCGTCAATTGTCATTTTTTTCATTAAATAAACCTCCGAAAATAAGTTTAATAATTTTTGACTTTTCTGCGGGTTTTTCCGTCCCGCATTTATACAGGTTATTTATAGCCTGCAATTCATTATTATATATAATTTTAGCGAATAAGTCAATAACTTGTCGATTGATTTGTAAAATTATATACAATTTTTATTATTTAAAGTTATTTTTTATCCTGTCAATTCAATTAAAACTGTATTTTTGGCAGCGTGACGCTGGCAACGTAACGTTGCATCTTGGCTGCCTCTTATAAGCCTTTCGCGGGAATATAAATTTACAACTCGTTTTAGGCTTTCTACTATGTTTTAAAAAAATCGTAGCGTGCGGATATTATCCGCCTGTTTGTTTATATATGCCGTTTTTATGCGGGAAGATGATATCTTCCCCTATAATTATTTTTAATAAATACCTTAATAATCAACCTATAGACCGATTTTTCACTTTTCCCCCGCTTAGACAAGAGGGGGAAAACACAAAAGGGGGAAATGCGGAGTGCCGTGGGTGCAGGGGGCGCCTCGGAGTAGCCCCCGCTGCCTTTTGCGCACTTTT
>CAKVPH010000038.1 GCA_934796775.1 uncultured Clostridia bacterium | reverse complement strand
TTATAAGTGGTTATCAAGATGCAACGTTACGTTGCAATCCTCTTCAGTCAATGCTACGCATTGCCAGCTTCCCCAAGCGGGGAAGCCATAGATTTATACAAGCTTTAACGAGTTGTAAATTTAGTACAACCGCGAAAAGCTTATAAGAGGAAGTTTAGGTCAAGCGTTACGCTTGGGTGCAGCGTCACGCTGCCGGCGTTACGCTACTAAATAAGAGTAAAAAGCGGTGATAAGTCAATCATAAAAAGGGGTTTGTTTTTGCGTTTTGCATACTTTATCGTGTTGTATGTGCCGCCGCTTTTTGCTCCGTTATAACAACATAAAACCGCATCGCTTTTGTCAACCATGTATTCGTTGCGCTTTTGCATGCAGTATGGAGTGTAAAACTCGCTTAAAACGGTCACTTTGTCGGCTTTATTTTGTAAATCAAGGTAAATTTCGCTTTCTTTTTCCGTCCAGAACTTGTTTTGCTCGCGGCACGGAATCGCAAGTTCAAGCCTTATAAACGGATAATTTTCTTTTAAATTTAAAACGGTAAGCGCAAAATCGGTATCCACGCCAAGTGCCGCACCCGAAATAAAATGTGTATACCCGTCCGCAATGCAGCTTACGATAATCTCTCGCATTTTATCAAGATAGCAAAGCCGACGCTTATCCGATAAATCGTTTTTATTCCAAGGCAAGTCCTTTGGCCTATGCCCCGTCGCACATAAAGTTTTCATATTTTTATATACCTTATTTTAAAGCCAAATGTTTTAAGTTAAACGTGCAAAGTGCCGATAGCGATGTTATAGCCCGATATTTTTTATATTTAACACTTTTAATTAAATTATTAAAGTAAAATATTCGTTAGTTTTTTGTTTGGTTATAAAGTTAAAAACGTCGTTTGCAAAAACATCTTTTAAAAAGCATTCTTTAGCCGTGCCTGAAAGGTTATCCGCGTCGTTTTTGCGCATTATAAACGGCACGCTTTTATCGGTTTGCAGTGCGGAAAGGTAGTCAAGCTTGTCTTTTTTTATAGCCAGAACTTTTAAATAAAGTTTAGACTTTAAGCATTTTTTAATAAACGCCTGATCGATTGCAAGCGTGTTTGCAAGCATAATGCGCGAAATGCGTGACGACGTATAGCGTTTAGTGGTCATTTTGTCTATAAGTTCGCTGCGCGAAAAAGTGTCTTTAACGAGTGCTTTCATTCGGTTTTCAATCCCTTCGGAACAATCGAGAACGGAAGAGAGAAAACTTTTGTCGGATTTAAGCAGTTCAAAAACAATAAGTTCGTCGGCGTTCGGTAAATTATTTGGCAGATCTTTAAAAACAAAATCGGGTAAAAACTTTTTTACTTTTTTCAGCCCGCCGCCGGCAATCAGTTCTCGTATACCTTTAGCGGAGGCAAACTTGCCCACGGTTTTTAAATCGCTGTATCCCGCGCCTACACGAGTGAGCGGTAAAACGTCTGTTTTAAATCCGTTTTCGATAATGGCTTTCGTGTATTCAAGCGCAAGAATATTGTTCGGAGTTGCGGCAAACCCGAGATCCGCATCGGGGATATTCATTTTTTCAAGCGCGTTATATCTGGCTTTTGCAAACGAAACGCCGCTCGAAAGCTCTTCTTTTAAAAGCTGTTTAAACTCCTTGGTCTCGCTGTTTAAAAGAGTTGCCGTTGCAATAAGTCCGGCTTTATCGCCGCTTTCCACACCAAAACAAAGCGTTCTGGTTCCGCTTAAAGTTTCGGCAATTTTTACCGCGCCTTTAGCGAAAATTTCGGCGTTAGAAGTGGCAAAAACGGTGGGCAGCTCTATAACCAAATCCGCGCCCGATAAAAGTGCGTGTTTTGCGCGAACGTATTTTTGCATAACCGCAATCTCTCCGCGCTGAGTAAAATTACCGCTCATAATCACAACGAGCAAATCGGGGTTTAATTCGCTTTTTATTTTATTAAGCGAATAAACGTGTCCGTTATGGAGCGGATTGTATTCGCAAACGGTGAGTGCAACCTTCAAATTCTGTACCTCTTAGCTAATAGCTGCTGTATTTTTTTATTTGCCTTTATTTTCGTTTTGTATTTAATACCGTTTTACTTTTTCGGCGGTTTATTATATAATATATATTGATTTATATAGGGGTATATAAAGTACGTCAAACAATGCGTGCGAAAGTTAAGCTAAAAACTAAAACGTTTGCTTTAGCTAAAGCCATAGGCATTAAAGTTTACAAACGCCGCATTATAGCCGCGTTTATACAGGGCAACTTTATATAACACTATAATATATTTTACAACAACGTAAAAAAAAATTCAAGTTTTTTATATACCGGCGCGGCAATAGTCAAAATTAAATGACGAGCGCGCCGCAAAAAGGAGAAATTATGTCTGCGATAATCGACAGATTATACCAAAACGCATCAAAGCTCAATAAAAAAATTGTGCTTACCGAAGGTGAAGACAGCCGAGTAGTAGTAGCCGCGTCAGATGCGGCAAACCAAGGCATTGCGCGCATAGTTCTGCTCGGAAACGAACAGGAAATTAAAGCCGCAAACCCGAACGTAGATTTAAGCAAGGTTGAAATAATCAATCCGATAAACAGTCCTAAGCTTAAAGAATATGCAAATCTTTTATACGAACTCAGAAAAGCCAAGGGTATGACCGAAGAACAAGCTCTTGAAACCGCTAAGGAAAACACCTATTTCGGCACGCTTATGCTTAAAGCAGGCGACGCCGACGGCCTTGTTTCGGGTGCGTGCCACTCCACGGCTAACACTCTTCGCCCGGGACTTCAGATTATTAAAATGCCTAAAAACGTACCGCTGGTATCCAGCTTCTTTTTAATGATCGCTCCCGAATGCGGAAATCAGTATTGTGCGGACGGCGCATTCGTATTCTCCGATTGCGGGTTAGAGCCTAACCCCGATCCCGATAAACTCGCATATATTGCGGTTGCCGCTTCAAAGAGCGCGACCGTTCTTACCGGTATGGATCCTAAGGTTGCAATGCTCTCGTTCTCAACAAAGGGCAGTGCTAAGCACGACGATATAAACAAAGTTACCGCCGCGCTCGAAAAGGCAAAAGCTCTTGCGCCCGACCTTAAAATAGACGGCGAACTGCAATTCGATGCCGCGGTCGTTCCGTCGGTTGCCGCTAAAAAAGCACCCGGTTCTTCCGTTGCGGGTCATGCAAACGTACTTATCTTTCCCGATCTCGATGCGGGCAATATCGGCTACAAAATTGCCGAAAGACTTGGCGGTTTTACCGCTGTCGGACCGCTCTGCCAAGGTTTTTGCAAGCCTATGAACGATTTGTCGAGAGGCTGCAAATCCGAAGATATAGTTCTTGCCGTTGCCGTTACCGCAATTCAGACGCAAATCGAGTGGTAATCTTTACCTTAGCTTAAAACTAAAAATATAAAAAGCGTTTGCGGCAAAAAGTAACGTGAAAATGTTGAAAATACAAAAAAAACGGAATAACGCAAAAATGCTGAAAATAACGCAGAATAAAAATATAAGGAAATATAAATTATGAAAATTCTGGTAATAAACGCAGGAAGTTCTTCGCTTAAATATCAACTTATCGATATGGAAACCGAAAAGCCCATAGCCAAAGGCGGCTGTGAAAGAATCGGGCTGGACGGTTCGTTTTTAGTACATAAATCGCACGGCAAGGAAGTAAAAATCGAACGCGCAATGCCCACTCATAAAGAGGCAATCGCGCTTGTTTTAGACGCGCTTGTGGATAAAGATTACGGTGCTATTTCTTCTATGAAAGAAATTGACGCTGTAGGACACAGAGTAGTTCACAACGGAGGCGCATTTGATAAATCGGTAGTTATCAACGACGAAACAATGAAGGTTATGGAAGACTGCATCGAGCTTGCGCCTTTGCATCAGCCCGCAAACATCACGGGTATAAGAGCTTGTCAGGCTATAATGCCCGACGTTCCCATGGTAGCGGCGTTCGATATAGCGTTCCATGCAACCATGCCCGAAAAAGCTTACGTTTTCGGTTTGCCTTATGAATATTACACCGATTATAAAGTTCGCCGTTACGGTATGCACGGCGCAAGTCACCGTTTTGTTTCGGGCGAAGCTGCAAAATATCTGGGCGTAAATCCCGAAAACGGCTTTAAAGTTATAACTTGCCACCTTGGCAACGGTTCTTCGATTTCTGCCGTAAAAGACGGAAAATGTATCGATACTTCCATGAGCTTTACACCGCTTGGCGGCGTTCCTATGGGAACGAGATCGGGCGATCTTGATCCGAGCATTTTAGAGTATCTTGCAGGCAAACTCAATATGAGTCTTTCCGAAGTTTTAAACGTCTGCAATAAAAAATCGGGCGTTTTTGGCGTGAGCGGCGTTTCAAGCGATTTCCGCGATTTATCGGAAGCGGCTGCAAAGGGCAATCACAGAGCTAAACTCGCTCTTGAAATTTTCACTTATGCGTGCAAAAAATACGTCGGCGCATATGCGGCTGCAATGGGCGGCGTTGACTGTCTTGTATTTACCGCGGGTATCGGCGAACATGACGCTTTTGTAAGAGAGCAGGTTGCTACCGGTCTTGAATATATGGGTGTTTCCATTGATTTAAGTAAAAATGCTTCGGTCGGCGGCGGAATAACCGATATTACGGGCGCAAACAGCAAAGCTAAAGTTTTAGTTATTCCCACAAACGAAGAACTTGTTATCGCAAGAGATACCGCTCTTCTTTGCAAAAAAGCTTAAACTTTGGTATTAAGCGGCAGCTTTAAAGAGTTAAAAAAGCAAAATAACGCAAAGGTAGAGCAAAATAACATAAAAAAACTTGCGGCTAATCGGTATTTTTACTTAAAATATTTGACATAGCCGTAAAAATACTGTATAATGGACAACGCACGACGGAAAATTGGGTTATTCCCGCGGTAGCCGTCGGGAGTAATTGCTATGATAATCGACGTATTAAAATTAAAGCAAGAAGGCAAAACGAGCTACGATTTTGCGTTTGAATATCAGGCGGAAAACAGCTTGTTATCCTTGCCGGGTGCCGAATTTTCGGGCGCGGTAAAGGTGAGCGGCACTGCTTTTATCGACGGAAAGAACTTAAATATAAACTTTAGCGTAAACTACGTTTTGGTTGGCGAGTGTTCAAGGTGTTTAGAACCTGCCGTAGCCAAAGTAAATTTCCCGTTTGAAGCAACGTTTTCGCTTTTTCCGGGGGAGGACGTGTTTTTATACAAGAGCGGTAAAGCAGATATAACGCCCGCCGTAAACGAAGCAATATTATTAAGTCAACCAACCGTGATGTATTGCAAGGAAGATTGCAAGGGATTATGCCCGACATGCGGAACTAATCTTAATTTTTCTAACTGCGGTCACGGTACACTCAGCCACTAACGGCTCAGCAAATAAACATAAGGAAGGTGCATAAAAATGGCAGTTCCAAAACGGAAGGTCTCTAAACAGAGAGGAAATAAGAGGTTTGCAAGCAACTATAAAGCTACTATGCCCACACTCGTTGAGTGTCCTCAGTGCCACGAATACAAACAGGCACACAGAGTTTGCCCCAAATGCGGTTTTTACGACGGAAAAGAAGTCGTTCCGCAGAAAGAAGAAAAGAAGGGCTAATGAAATTTATATAAAAAAATGGTTTAGGCGGATTGCTTTGCAATTCGCCTGATTGTTTTACACTAAAATTTGTTGTTTTTTGCATAAAAAATATAGGGTAAACTCAAATGGCAGACGCAGAAAATAAAAAGGTAAAGCTTACCGACGAGCAAAAAAGGAAAAAAGAAAAAGAGATAAAACAAAAACGCGAAAACGAAAAACGTCGCCGCGATTATTTTGATTATTACGATGACGTAAAAACAAGCATAAAACAAGACTGGTAAAAAATAAGACTGTTTTAGTTACTTTTTTCAAGTAGTAAAGAGCAGTCTTTTTTGTTTATAAATCAGTCTATAGGTTGATTATTAAGGGATATACGCATATCCCTGTAACCCTTTGCGAAAGGGGATGTTTATTTAATTAGTTTTAGTTTAAGCATTAGCTTTAATTGTTATTCCGCTTTTCGCGCGGCGAAAAGCTTGGCAAAAGACGGCGGGGGCTTTCGCCGTGCGCGCCCCCTGCACCCACGGCACTCCGCATTCCCCCCTTTTGTGTTTCCCCCCTCTTGTCTAAGCGGGGGAAAAGTAAAAACTCGCCTATAGGTTGATTATTAAGGGTTTGAGAACGAAAAAGCTTTCCACTTTTGGGGAAATTCCCCCGGTGAATTGGGGGAAATGTCGCGTAAGCGACAAAAGGGGCGCGTCCGCCGCGTAGGCGAAGTGTCAACGAGAGTAATCGAGTTGACGAGAGAGGATTTCTAATAATAACGTTAAATCATTATTAAAAAATAATTGTAGGGGAAGATATCATCTTCCCGCAATAAAGTAAGCTTGAATCAACAAAACGGGCGGATACTATCCGCCCGCTACGATTTTTTTATTTAAAAAGCCTATAATAAGTTACCAAGATGCAACGTTACGTTGCAATCCTCTTCAGTCAATGCTACGCATTGCCAGCTTCCCCAAGTGGGGAAGCCTTACATAAATCAGCCTATAGATTGATTATTAAGGTTTAGAGAAAAAAATAAGCTTTCTCCCGTTGGAGAAAGTGGCGCGAACGCGCCGATAGAGGATTTCTAATAATATTAAATCATTATTAAAAAAAAGTCTTAAACTTAAAACAATTTATAAATTTATTTTCACCGAAAAGTTTATAAGTGGTAATCAAGATGCAACGTTACGTTGCCAACGTCACGTTGCCAGCGCCACGTTGCCGTCACGTTGCTGTTGTGCTGCGCTGCTATTGTAATAAAAATCTTTCAATTTCTTGCAGTGTTCTTGCTATGTAATTTACGCACATGCCGTTCGGCAAAGCCTGGCTGAATTCGGGATCGTACCAAATGCAGTCTAATTCCGCATTATTTGCGCCTGCAATGTCGCTCGATAGCGAATCGCCTATAACTATAGTTTTTTCCTTGTCAAAATGCGGAATGTTTGCTTCAACGTAGTCAAAAAACTTTTTGTCGGGCTTGCTTGCCCCTATTTCTTCCGAAATAAACACCTTTTCAAACACGTTTTTTACGGGCGAAGAATTCAGCCTGCCATACTGTACTGACGCAACTCCGTTAGTAATTAAAAATATACGCTTTTTAGCCGCCAAAAGATTATTTAAAAGAGTTTGAGTATACGGAAAAAGGATAGATTTTTCGGCTAATTTTTCTAAAAATGCTTGATTCAAAGCTTTTTCATCGCCGTGGATATTTAAAAATTCAAACAGGCGTTTATATCTTCTCAAAAGTAAAAATTCTTTATCTAAAATACCTTTTTCTATGTCTTTCCAACTTTCAAGGTTAAATTTCCGATAAGCTTCATAAACGCTTTGCTCTGCGGGAATATTAAACGCGGGAGCCAAGTCAAAAAAACATTCGCGTTCCGCGGCGGAAAAATCGAATAAAGTGTTGTCTGCATCAAAAAGTAAAATATCGTAATTATTCATAACAAAAGTTTAGCATAATTTGCTGAATAAATCAAGCGTAAAATAAAATAGGTACAATTAAAATAAAATCAATAAAAAAATAACAACGCGGGAGTACGGCATTTTTCCGTACTCCCGCGATTTTTTTACGTCCTTTCGCAGAATAATATATTCT
>CAKVPH010000037.1 GCA_934796775.1 uncultured Clostridia bacterium | reverse complement strand
GCGAGTAGTTTTTGTTTTTTCTTGACATAAAAATATGCACCTCCTAAAGTGTCTAACTTTTGGGGTGCATATCATTTGATTAGGCGGTTGTTTTTTTAGAGAAACTTTATGAGTTGTTTTGTGTTTTTTTAACGTTTTTTCTTTTGTCCAACCGATTGGACAAAAAATTAAAAAAGTGCGGCTATGAGTCGATTAACTAAATAAATGTAAGCATAGTTAAATCAATATAAGTCGTAAAAATCAGCTTAATGGTTTAAATTCTTTCATAAAACGTTTTAGCAAAAAAGCGCAAAAATACGGAAAAGTATAAATTTGCTCGCTATAACCTATATTGTTAGCTGAAAATTTAAAACCGTAAGAGATATCGGAATATTTATCTGAGCTGATAAGAGTTCTTAGTGATTTTGAACGTCCGCTTTTTGCTTTAACTTCAATAGGAATAAGGTTTGCGGCAGAACGGATAAAAAAATCTTCTTCCAACGTGCCGTCTTCGCGCTTGTAGTAATAAAGCTTGTAGCCGGATTTAACTAATGCTTCGCTAACTATATTTTCATAAAGTGCGCCTTTATAAACGCCTAAATTTTTATTTACGCGTAAATCTTCTTGAGATTCTTCGTCTAATAGGGCGACGAGTAACCCTGTATCGCAAAAATACAGTTTAAATTTATCGATATCGCAATTTCCGGAAAGGGGTAAGTCAAGGTCGTTTAAGCAATAGCAAATATTAACTATTCTCGAATCCACCAACCACTCCGCGCAGCCGCGGTAATCGCGGAATCTTGCTCCTTTTTCTACTTTTGAAATTTGAAATTTTTTATTTTCCTTTGCAAGTTGTGATGCTACGCTGTTAAATACGTTTAAAATTCTTGTTTGGTCAATTCCTTGTGCGTATTTTCGTATATCTTCTTTATAATCTGCAATAAGCTGATGTTGAGTATTTAAAGAGCCTTCAAACGTGCCTTTTATAACGTAATCTTTAACGACCTCAGGCATACCGCCAAGAATTATATAATTAAGAAATATTCCGTGATAAACAGACATTTCAAGCTCACTGAACGGCTTAAAATTTTGCATGTGGGAAAGCATATTTGAAATTGCGTTATCGTTATAATTGTTTGCCCAAAGGAATTCTTCAAAATCCATAGAATACATTTCGTAATCTGTTTTGTATCCGACGCTGTTACTTTCAATTTTTTTATAATTTACCCCGAGCATAGAGCCACTGCATATTACGTCAAATCTATTGTCTTCTTTAAAAAATTTTAAAGAAGTCGCAATTTCGGGAAACTCCGTAATTTCATCAAAGAAAATAAGCGTTTTACCGTCGATGAATTTTTTTGACGGATCTATCAAAGAAATATTTTTTACAATTGCCGAAGCTTCGTACCCGTCAACTATTATTTTTTTATATTTTTCTTCCCTTACAAAATTTATTTCTACAAAACTTTCGTACTTTGTTTCTTTAGCAAAATGCCTGATAGACTCGGTTTTGCCGATCTGGCGGCAGCCTTTTATAATCAGCGGTTTTTTATTTATGTCGGCTTTCCAGTCGATTAAAAAATCGTCTACTTTACGCTTTAAATAAAAATCCATATTTCTTACTCCGATTTTTTATTATTTTTTTAGTGTTTATGCGGATATTTTAACAAAAAAAAATTCTCGTGTCAAGTGTTTTGCACATTTTTAGAGCGAATTATAGGCACTCCACACACATTTTTAGAGCGAATTATAGGTAGTCCACGCACATTTTTAGAGCGAATTAAATTAAGTAGCTTTAAAAATTACTTAAAAAATAAATAATTTTGATTTGCGGTAAGCAAAAATTTTTATAAAATATATTGATTTTTACAGTGCGTTATGTTAAAATATAGCCTGATTTTAATATTTTATTTTTTATGTTTTTTTAAGTTGTTTTTAGTTTTGTAAATTATAATAAAAAGAGTAACAGGCTAAAAACAAAGTAAAAGGGTAAATACAATGAAACTTCTTCTTGCCGAGGACGAAAGAGAACTTTCTCAGGCTATAGTAAAAATACTTGAATGTAATAAGTACGACGTGGACGCCGTTTACGACGGCGAAGCCGCACTTAAAAAAACAGAAGAAAACGACTATGACGGCGCGGTTATAGATATAATGATGCCTAAAACGGACGGCATTACAGTCGTGAAAAAATTGCGCGAAAAAGGGAATAATCTTCCCGTACTCCTTTTAACGGCAAAAAGCGAGATAGAAGATAAGGTTACGGGGCTTGATGCCGGTGCGGACGATTATCTTACAAAACCTTTTGCCGTAAAAGAACTTCTTGCCAGAATCCGCGCGTTGTTAAGGCGCAAAGCCGAGTTTAAAGAATGCTACAAAATAGGCAACGTTACGCTTGATTCCGATACTTTTGAAATGAAAGCCGAAACCGTAGTCAAACTTACGAGTACCGAGTTTAAGCTTATGCAATATCTTATAAGAAACCACGCAAGATATGTTTCTGCCGAAATGCTTATGGATAACGTTTGGGAATTTGAAAGCGACGTTGAAATAAACGTCGTTTGGGTGTTCTTGTCTATGCTGAGAAAAAAACTTGACAAAACAGGCGCGGATTACACTATTATTTCAGAGCGTGGCAGAGGGTATAGGCTGGAGAGTAAAAAATGATTAAAAAGCTAAAAAATCGATTTATTGCAGTGTCTATTTCCAGTGTAATTATCGTTTTGGGCGTAATACTTTTAGTGGTTAATTTGCTTAACTTTGCGGCGGTACGAAACTATTCTGACGATATTCTTACAATTTTAGCTAATAACGGAGGAATGTTTTCTCCTAAGTTTACGCCTGACGAACCTTTCGGCGGTGACGATTTCGGCGCGGGCGATAAGAAAAACGACTTTGGCAATATAAAAATAAACGAAGAAACTCCGCACGAAACACGTTATTTTTCCGTCCGATTTCAAGGCGAACAAATTTTTGCGAATACCGCTAAAATATCTGCAATTTCCGACGATATAGCAATTTCGCTTGCAGAAGAAGTAAAAGAAAAGGGTAATTTACGCGGCTATATAGGCAATTTCAGATATCTTTCTGCCGAAAACGGTTGTTTGATAGTTTTTGTCGATTGTACTCGCCAACTAAGCACGGCTAAGGCATTTTTAAAAACGAGCATTTTTGTGGGCGCGCTCGCGCTTTTGTGTATTTTTATTTTGATATTACTGCTTTCAAAAAGAGCGGTTGCGCCTATTGCGGAAAGTTACGAAAGACAAAAACGTTTTATAACCGACGCAGGACACGAACTTAAAACCCCGCTTACAATAATTTCGGCAAATAACGAGCTGACTGAACTTTTAAGCGGCGAAACCGATAACACACGGGCAATTTCAAAGCAAGTTGATAAAATGACTCATATGGTAAAAGACATGACTCTGCTTGCAAAAATCGGCGAACAAAAGCCTGCTTTTACCGGATTTTCTCTTACTGACGCTTTAAACGATTTGATAGAGGGCTTTGCGCCTGCTCTTACAGCGCAAAACAAAAAATTTGATTGCAAGTCGGATGAAATTTGCGTTAAGGGCGACGAAGGACTTATAAGAAGAATGATTTCAGTCGTTTTGGATAATGCCTGCAAATATTCGCTTACGTTTACGAGCGTTATACTTAAAAAAGAAGTCAAAAACGCGATACTGACAGTTTCAAACGATGCTGAGGGCGTTGAAAACGGTAATTTAAATCGTTGTTTCGAGCGGTTTTATCGAAGTGATTTTGCTCGCGGTTCTATGGTGGAAGGGAGCGGAATAGGCTTGTCGATTGCAAGCGAGATAGCGCGCCTTCACGGCGGAAACGCGCAAGCCGTAGGTAGCGACGGCGTATTCACAATAAAAATAACTTTACCCATAAAGTAAACATACAATATTATTTAAAGTAAGACTACAATATAATCCCTATTATTCTTCTCCAAAACAAAACGAAAGGAGCCTTTTAAAGGTTCCTTTCGTTTTGTCTTTTATTATGAAATATCTGATAATCGACTTATAGCGGCACTTTTTGTTTTAAATTTTGTTTACTATGCCCGAAAATAAGGGAATATTTTCGCTTGACAACAGAACGAAACCGAATGCTCTGTCTATAACGTAATCTAATTTTACGGGCGGCTCCGCAACGCCTTTATCTCCGACCATGATGGTAACGGCGGCACCTTCGATGCCTTTTTTATCGACTTTAAGTTTTGACGAGTGAATAACGCGGCTGCAATAAACGTCCTCATTTGTTAGTTTTGTCATATTGCAGTTGGTAAACAAAGATTTTATTCCCATCGTTGATAAAACGTCTTTAATATCTTTATTTGAATCAGCCGTAAAAGACGGGAATAAACAACGCGTTTCGTATTCGTATTTGTTGTTTTCCATACTAAAAATATTGCCTTTAATTACTTCGGCTATATTTTCGGAGTTAAAGGCTTGTTCTATAGTCGCGCCGTTTTCGGGAAGAATAAAACAGAGCTTATAGCCATGCGATGTGCGGGTGTAAAACGAAGAATAATTTTTTCCTTCATAAGGTGCGCCAAATACGTATTCGCCTGTTAAAAAAGGCGTTTTGCTCTCGGTCAAGTCGGCATTTACAAAAGTTTTCGGCTCGGTTTCGATTAAATCTGCGCCGTTCGCATTCCATATCTCTTTAAGATATAAAGTGTTGATAAGCGCAAATAGGGTATCGGGCGAAAGTTGAAAATCCTGATCAATAAGCCCTTTTGTATTCTGTTTTACAAATTCTCTTACTGCCTTGTTTGCATTTGACGTATCGCTTGAAAACGGCGTTTTATATGAATAACAATATAGTTTTTCGGCAAGTTCGTTTAAAACGGGCTGCTTAAAATTTATTCCGTCGTCAAGCCAGATTGAATTTGTAAAACAGGAAAGGGCAATGGTTTTTTTGGTGTTAAACGGTCCGCTTGTAGTGTATTCAACGTTTAGTGCGCGGTAAAGCTTTCCGGCATATTCGTTTAAAACGCTTTGCGTTAGGTTAAGGGCGTTTAATATTTCCGTTTTTGTTTGCCCGTCTGCGCATTTTTCAGTTAAACACAACGCCATAAAAACCGATACCGGCGAAATCGAAAAATTAGATTTGCCGCTTGTCGTTTCAGCATACGTTTCAGAAAATTCAGCCGAAAAATCTGCGAGTCCGTTCATAAATTCGTCTGCGTCTTTAAATGCGTAATAGTCTTTTTCAAACGAATGTTGTTTAGGCTTTGCCAAAACGGTGCTTATGCCTTTTGCGCACGAGCCGGACAGGCATACCGATAACGCCGTTATTGCCATCAACAAAAGATAAATAATTTTTTTCATTTTAGTCACCTGAAAAATTTAATCACCTGAGAAATTTTTTTATTTCCATATATAATACGGGCAAAATGAAAAAAATACTTAACCTTAATTTATTTTTTTGAACGGCAACGTCGCCCGAAGTGGTTTTTATTTCAATATCCGCATTGCTGTTTTTGCAAACGTAATGGTTGCCGTTTTTTTTTAAGCGCAAAATGTAATATGTAATTACACGTTGTTCTTTTTGAACTTCGCAGGAGTAAGGCGGTTTATAACTCCGAAGTTATTGAGTACGAGTATAACTGCAGTGGTAATAATCCAGTCGGGAACGAGATATACAATCTGATATAAAAGCGAATAAATTACCGCATTTTCGGCAGGAAGCTCAGCCCATACCGCACCCATGTTAAAGTAGATTATTCCCGAAACAAAATGGAATAAAAAGCGTGCGAGATATACTATCGTTACGCCTGCAAACAAATTGACGCCGGAAGTTTTTTTTGTGAATTTTCCTGCAAACCCCATAAGTCCTATGCTTGCAAAAGCCAGAAGATAATCGAGCGCAAACGTTGCGGGAGTTAAAATGTAAGGGGATTGAATAAACTGAAGCAGACCGTGAATAAGTCCTACGAATAGACCGCGCGTAAAACCGAAGTAATATGCGTAAAGCATAACGGGCAACATAGAAGCAAGCGTTACCGAACCGCCGTTCGGAACGGGGGCGATTTTGATATACGACAGAACGAACGAGGTAGCCAGCGCAACGCCCGCGTACACTATATCAACCGTTCTCATTCTGTTTTTTCCTACTGAAAAGACGATTGCAAGAATCAGAACCATGCCGAGAAGAACGTATGCCGCAATGGTTACGACGTTGGTGTCGGCATCGGTAAAAACCTTGCCTAAAAAGCTTAAAAGATTGAATTTTGACATAAAAAAACACCTCTTTTACGGGTGCAAAAAAATACTTTTCCCGCGCGTGAATTACCGCGCACGGTACAATGGGTATAATCTCAGCCGCTTTAGCCTTAGTTAAATTTGCTTGCGGCACCCCGTTTTTATCATTCAATATAATAAAGCTTTTTACCTTATAATGTCAAGCGTTTTAAAGCCGAGACAATAAAAGCGCATTAGTTTTTATTTAATTAGTCATATGCCCTTGATTGCTTGCATATAGTAAAAATGCGAAAGTAACAAGGAGGATTATATGGAAAAGTACGATATTTATAAAGATATCGAAAAGCGGACCGGCGGCGACGTATATATCGGAGTGGTAGGCCCGGTCAGAACGGGTAAATCGACCTTTGTTTCGCGATTTATGCAACTTTCGGTTATACCCAACATTGCGGGTAAAAACAAAAAGACGATTGCAATCGACGAAATGCCGCAGTCGGGGGCCGGTAAAACCATTATGACGACTGAACCTAAATTCGTACCCGGTGAAGCCGTAACTATAAAAGTTGCTGGGGGCGGAAGAGCGAGAGTCAGACTTATAGATTGCGTGGGCTATACGGTAAAAGGCTCGCTCGGCTTAGAAGAGGACGGGCATGCGCGCCTTGTAAAAACGCCTTGGTCCGAAACACCTTTGCCGTTTGAAAAAGCTGCTGAAATCGGAACGGAAAAGGTGATAAAAGAACATTCTACTATAGGGATAGTAGTTACGACCGACGGCAGTTTTACCGAAATAAGCCGCGAAGCCTATGCCGAGAGCGAAGAGCGCGTTATAAACGAGCTTAAAGAAATGGGTAAGCCGTTCGTTATCGTGCTTAACGTAAAAGATCCTTCAAATAATAAGTCGCAGGAACTTGCCGAATCTTTAAAAGAAAAATACGGTGCGGAAGTCGCTCTGTTAAACGTAGAAAATATAACCGAAGAGCAGATTGACGATCTTTTGGCAAGTGTTCTTTTAGAGTTCCCGTTGCGTACGGCTTGCGTTGTAATACCGCGCTGGGCAAGAACCTTAAGTGAAGATAACGAACTTATAGCCGCACTTTTGGATACTATAAGAAAGGAAACTTGCTACGCACTTAAAATGGGCGACTATAAAAAAATAGAAAAAAATCTTGAAGCGTGCAAATATGTGGAAACCGCTGCTGCTGAGCTTAATTTAGGCGAAGGCAGTGCAAAAATAACGTTGACGCTTAAAGAAGATTTATTTTATAAGGAATTGTCGGTTGTGTCCGGAGAAGATATTTGCGACGATTTCTCGCTTATAAAATACGTCACTCTGTTAAAAAAAGCAAAATGTTCTTACGAAAAACTAAAAGGAGCGTTAGAAGAAGCCGAACAGACGGGTTACGGTATAGTTCCGCCTACCGAGGACGAGATCAGGCTTTCTCAGCCCGAAATGGTTAAAAACGGCAATGCCTACGGCGTAAGAATAAAAGCAGTCGCTCCGTCGCTTCATATAGTAAAGGTGGATATCGGAGCTGAAGTTAATTCCGTCGTAGGAAAAGAAAGCCAGTGTATGGAATACGTCGGCGCGCTTAAAAAGCAGTACGAAGACGATCCGCAGGGCGTTATGAAAGTTGATTTATTTGGTCGCCCGCTGTATAGTTTTGTAAACGAAGAAATTTACGACAAAGCAGGGGGAATGAAACTTGTGTTCCGTGAAAAACTGAGAAAGACCGTTGCAAAACTTGTCAACGAGAAAAAGAGCGCGTTGTTCTGCGTAATGTTATAATATAAGCGAGAAAACTTGCTTGCAAGGGTTTTCGAGCGCGGTATTTCAACGAACGGCTATTGTTTGCGAATAGCAAACAAATAATTGCGGAAGCAATGCAAAAAGTAATTTTTGCGAGCCGTATAATGTTATAATACAAGCGAGAAAACTTGCTTGCAAGGGTTTTCGAGCGCGGTATAACAACAAAAACATCGATTTGCGTAAGCAAAGCGCAAAACAACGATAAGTTGTCGGCAAAATAACATTTTGCCCTGTTTAATGTTATAAAAGCAAAAAATAATAAAATAAAAGATGGCGAATCGTTCTATCGATTATGATGTGAACCCCAAAGTTTGGACAAAAAATCCAATTAAATTATTTGAGATTGAGTTCGGTATTGTACCGGACT
>CAKVPH010000036.1 GCA_934796775.1 uncultured Clostridia bacterium | reverse complement strand
AGCATAAAGTCCGCCTATAGCACGATTATCGGCGCATTCGGCAAGGTGGATATCCTGATTAACGGCGCGGGCGGAAATAACCCGAAAGCCACTTGCGACAACGAAACCATGTCGCCCGAAATGCTCGGAACGGAGGGGCTAAAAGACTTTTTCGCGCTCGATGAAAGCGGGCTTAAATTCGTTTTCGACCTTAATATCACGTCGGCGTTTCTGGTAACGCAGGTATTTGCCGAAGGAATGGTTAAAACGGGCGGAAACATCATCAATATTTCGTCTATGAATGCGTTCAGACCGCTTACCAAAATCCCCGCGTATTCTGCGGCGAAAGCGGGCGTGTCAAACTTTACCGAATGGCTCGCCGTTCACTTTGCACCGTGCAATATCCGTTGCAACGCAATCGCGCCCGGGTTCTTCGTGACAAACCAGAACCGCGCGCTTTTATATAACGAGGACGGTACACCGACGGCAAGAACGGGTAAGATTTTGGCGGCGACTCCGATGAAGAAGTTCGGCGAGATAAGCGACCTTATAGGTTGTTTATTGTGGCTTTGCGACGATAAAGCAAGCGGTTTCGTAACGGGAACGGTTATCCCCGTGGACGGCGGTTTCTCGGCGTACAGTGGAGTATAAAATATGAATAAACTGATTCCCGTAGTGGTGATAAAAGACGTAAACGAAACCGAAAAAATGTTGTCTGCGTTAAGGGCAGGCGGCATAAATTGCGCTGAAATAACATTCAGAACGGCTTGTGCGGAAGAATCGATAAAACTTGCCGTGAAACTATTCCCGGATATGCATATCGGTGCGGGAACGGTTATAAACGAAGAACAGGCAATCCGCGCTGTAAATGCCGGAGCAAAGTTTATAGTAAGCCCGGGATTTTCCGAAAAAGTCGCGCTATATGTTCATAAACAAGGTATTCCGTATTATCCCGGATGCGTAACGCCGACGGAAATTATGCAGGCTTTGGAACTTGGAATAACTACCGTCAAATTCTTTCCTGCGAACGTTTACGGCGGACTTAAAGCACTCAAAGCATTGTCCGGACCATTTCCACAAGTTAAGTTTATTCCAACGGGCGGCGTAGATTTGACCAACTTGAAAGAGTTTTTAGAGTTTGACAAGATTTTTGCGGTCGGCGGTTCGTTTATGATGAAAGGCGACATAACCGAGAATTGTAGAAAGGCGTGTGAGATAATAAAAGAGGTGGGTTTATGAAGGTTGTAACATTCGGGGAACTTATGTTAAGACTTGCGCCCGAAAACTATTTAAGATTTGTTCAGAGCGAAAAGTATGAAGCTTCATATGGCGGTGCGGAAGCAAACGTTGCCGTGAGTCTGGCAAATTACGGCGTGGACGTGGCGTTCGTCAGCAAACTTCCCGCGCACGAGATCGGTCAGGCGGCTGTCAATAGTCTGAGAAAATTCGGCGTGGATACGAGCAAAATTGTCCGCGGCGGAAACAGAGTAGGCATATATTATTGCGAAAAGGGGGCAAGCCAACGCCCGAGCAAAGTTATTTACGACAGAGCCTATTCGGCAATCGCCACGGCGAGCGTAAACGATTTCGATTGGGATAAAATTTTCGACGGCGTTACCTGGTTTCACTTTACTGGGATTACGCCCGCGCTTTCGGACGAGTGCGCCGCGATAACTCTCGAAGCGTGCAAAAAAGCAAAAGAAAAAGGCATAACCGTTTCGTGCGATCTGAACTTTCGCAAGAAGCTCTGGAGCAAGGAAAAAGCGGGCGAAATAATGTCAAAAGTCTGCCTATATGTCGATTATTGCATCGCAAACGAAGAAGATGCGAAAGACGTTTTCGGAATCGAAGCGGATAATACGGACATCAACACGGGCAAACTCGACAGGAACGGATACATATCCGTCGCCAAAAAGTTGACGGAAAAATTCAATTTCAAAGGCGTGGCGATTACTCTTCGCGAGAGCCTTTCCGCAAACGACAACAACTGGTCGGGCATGCTTTATACGAACGGCGAAGCGCATTTTTCAAAGAAGTATGCGATGCACATTGTTGACCGCGTAGGCGGTGGCGACAGTTTCGGCGGAGGGTTGATTTATTCGCTTGTAAACGGTTACGACGCTCAGAAAGCGATCGAATTCGCTGTCGCGGCAAGTTGCTTAAAACATTCTATTGAGGGCGATTACAATATGGTTTCGCTTTCCGAAGTGGAAGCCCTTGCAAACGGCAACGCTTCCGGCAGAGTTCAAAGATAAGATTAAAGAAAACTTAAAACAAATGATATCGGTCCCGTAATAAAAAAAACGAGGTAATTGCGGGGCTGTCTTGGCTTGCAAAAAGCATTGCTCCCTCTTTCCGAGTTTTTGGAAGGAGGGATTTTTTATGCGTTGGAGTTATTTCTGCGCGCCGTCGCTTATCTTAAGCGATGATCATGAAGTAATCATTTTATCGGGGTAAATCGGCAAACAAGTAAAGCAAAACATAGGAAAAACAACTACATAATTTATGATAAAAACAAAAACGGACACGAAAATAATGCGTCTATCATGCGAAAGAAGAAATTGCTTGATAGGCGCATTTTTGTTTGTCGATTTTTATCGAATAAAGGCGGTAATCGGATAAGAGATCCTCCCGGTTTGGAATTTGAATTCAAAAATCAAATTTCAAATCAAGGAGGACAAAACGGTGAAATACGCACCTAAAAAAGTATTTATTTTAGAAAACGGCAATTATAAGGAGATAACTTATAACGAACTAAGACAACTCGAACAAACGGACAAGTCTTATATGGACAAGTTCTTTCTTCCTTTACACGGAATGCTTATGGAAGTGACGGAAGAAACGTATAGGGATTATTACCGAGATAAACGTCGGCAAAAGTACATAGACGAGCGTTCGCGGTTAAACGGCGACGTTTCCTATAACGCTTTGGATACGGACGAAACGTTTGGCGAGGATGTTTTTGCGGATGAAAAAACGGACGTGGAGGCAGAGGTTATAAACAAAATGACTGTAGCTGAACTTCGGAAAGCCTTTCTTCTGCTTTCGCCCGACGAACGTGAACTAATTAAAATTTTATTTATAGATGGCGTAACCGAGCGAAAAGCATCGGAGATTTATGGTGTTTCGCAGGTGGCAATACATAAAAGGAAAAATAAAATTTTAGCCAAACTTAAAGAATTTTTAGAAAAGTAAAAATTTAAGGTTATCAAGCCTCTCGCTTTTCGGCATGAATAGTGAGAGGCTTATTTTTCTCTCGAAACAATTGAATAAAAAACGAGTCTTTTACATTCTCTCTGCCGTCCGTTAAAAATGGACAAGCAACAGAACGAAATGTTAGGGCGATTCGGCGCAACCGAGTCGTGGCGAAAACAAGCAGAGAAAATAATGATACTTGCGTCCAGTCTCAGGTCGAGCGTTGAAGCGGAAGAAATTCCGTGAGCCGTCGCAACCAAAGAGGGCGTCTCGGCGAGAACCGCGGGGAGGTGAAATTCCTATGAGAGTAAAGGCATACTCGGAAGACGACGTCAATTTTAACAAAAACGATTGATACAAGAGCCGATAAAAAGGCTTTTTAGAAGCGATTGGCTGATTATTTCAATCAATCGCTATTACTTAACAGAGAGAATTATGAAAGATATAAAAAGAAACGAAATATATTACGCGGATTTAAGTCCCGTTGTCGGCAGCGAACAGGGCGGCGTTCGCCCCGTACTCGTGATACAAAACGATACGGGTAATAAATACAGCCCTACTACAATTGTGGCGGCGATAACGAGCAGACAGAACAAAGCGAAACTGCCAACGCATATAGAGATAACCGAAAACGTATTCGAGAAAGATTCCATTGTGCTGTTGGAGCAGATACGCACTGTGGATAAAAGACGATTGAAAGAATACGTCGGTAAGTTGGATAACGGCACTATGGACAGGGTAAACAAAGCAATTTCTATAAGCGTGGGCTTAATAGATAATGCAAGAGAAAACAAAAAAGATAGCAAAACAGGATAAGAAGAACAAGGAATTCGGAGATGCTTTTCATTAGTATGATTCGTAACGAAAATATATATTTTTTCTTTTGCTTTTCAGCGCGATAGTGCTGGACTTAATTATCTTTATATGGTAGTGTTTGCGTTGCAAAAAACGGAAAAGGAGAATCCTGCAATGCGGACGAAGGACACGATGACATATATGATAAAACTTATATCGCAAGCATTAAATTCAGAGTTTCGGTGACGAATTAACCGAGGCTCGTAAGGAGGAACGGTTATAAACGAGATAGTCATTGAAAGAGCAGATTGCAAAATCACGGTTACCTTCAGCGAAGGTGGCGAAGACGTAATTCGAGACGTTAAACGAATGCTTATCGATTCGTTTAATCAACGCATTCAAGAGGAGAAAAATAATGATAAAAAGAGTGAATTGCCTATACCGGGTGTCGACGAAAGGACAGGTGGATAAGGATGATATTCCGATGCAACGGCAAGCGTGCAGAGAATACGCCGAGCAAATGGGTTGGACTATAACTCACGAATATTACGAAAAAGGTATATCGGGATTCAAGGTGTCGGCTGAAAAGCGCGACGCGATACAAGATTTAAAAGTGGCGGCAGAAAACCACGAGTTCGAGGTGCTACTGGTATTTATGTTCGATAGACTCGGAAGAATCCAAAATGAAACGCCGTTCGTTCTCGAATGGTTCGTAAGACACGGAATCGAGGTTTGGTCGACAAAAGAAGGTCAACAGGCGTTTGAAAACGACACCGACTATTTAATGAACTATATAAGGTTCTGGCAAGCGGGCGGCGAAAGCAAAAAGACTTCAATGCGTGTTAAAACAAAACTCGGACAGATGATAGAGGAAGGGCAATTCACGGGCGGGAATTGCCCTTTCGGCTATAAATTCGTAAAAAGCGGAGTAATAACTAAAAAGGGCAGAGAACTCGTTAAATTAGAAATAGTGCCGGAAGAAATCGAGATTGTGAAATATATATTCGAAAAGACGGTTTACGACGGATACGGAACGTTCAGATTAAGCGAAGAAATGAACAGGCGCGGGATAAAAACCCATGCGGGAGCAAAATTTCAGCCACATTCCATAAACAGAATTCTGCGGAACAAGGTATATCTCGGTATATTCGAACGCGGCGGAAAACGGTCGCCCGTAAACGAGTCTATAAGGATAATAACCGAAAAAGAGTACGATGAAGCGCAACGTATAATGGCTCAAAGAACAAACGAAATGGCGAAGAAAGGCAATATTGCATATACCACGCGTGGCAAAGCCTTGCTCGGCGGTAATATCTTCTGCAAGCATTGCGGTTCGAAGATGTACGGTATTTCCTATACCGATACATACACGACGGCAAGAGGAGAGAGAAAAGTTTACAAGGGTATTAGGTATTGCTGTCCGAACCGAGCGCGAAAACGCGGCGAATGCGACGGAATGTCGCAGTATTTATCTAAAAGAGTAGACGACGCAGTCTTACAAATAGTCCGGCAAGCCCTTGAAAAAATAAAGGGCAGCGCGAAAGACGAGGCTATAAAAACGCAATACGAAAAAACGGTAAAAGAGAAAAAAGAGATTTATCTATCATTAAAGCAAAAAATGGATAAAGAACAAACCGTGCTTAACAAACTCGTGGGCGAAGTAGGACGAGCGTTAATCGGAGAGTCGGCATTCACGATAGACATACTGAACGCATCGATAAGCGCGACGAAGGAAAAGTTGGCTGAATATGAAAAGAAGATGCCGCAGGCGTATAAAGAATATACCGATAAAAACGAGATTCTCGAACACCTTGACGGGTATTACGATACGTTCAAAAGTTGGGCTGATGAATTTGCCACGGCAAGCCAAGAACGGAAGAAAATGATAATCTGCAAACTTATAGACCGCATCGAGATAGGTAAAGGCTATGAGATCAGAGTAAAAATGAATATAAACTATGAGCAGTTCCTATAAAATGGAAAATAAAATACAGCGAGGACTTTGGAATTAAGTTCTCGCTGTATTTTGTCGTTTATAGAATGAACCATTGCAAAAAACTTTTTGCGCGTAAATGCAAGTGTAAATGCAGGTGTAAATGCAAGTGTAAAATTATCCGCGACGTAGCAAGGCTTGGTTTTGTAATCGTGTTGTATTCTAACGGAATAGACAGTATGTTTCGGTTGAAAAAATCTTTGCAATATGGTATAATATGATCGAAAGAGTAAAAACGGAGGGCTGATCCGGTTATGTCGAATAGATTTGAAGAATTGATTGCTCAAGGTGAAGGAATTTCGATTGAATTTAAGGAATGTAAGGATTCGCTACCGAAAAGCATATTTGAAACTTTATGTTCGTTTCTGAATCGCTTTGGCGGAGATATTTTTCTCGGCGTGGCGGATGACGGAACAATTCTTGGCATAGATAAAGAAAAATCTAAAAAAATCAGAGCAGACCTTGTATCCGCTATGAACAATCCTCAAAAGATATGCCCTACAGTGTATTTGCCTGTTGATGAAATCGAAACGAGCGGCAAGACTATTTTACACGTTTATGTTCCCGAAAGTTCGCAGGTTCACAATACGAACAGACGGATTTTCGACAGAAACGAAGACGGGGATTTCGATATTACGGATAATACCGATTTAGTAGCCGCTATGTATATCAGAAAGCAACGCGAATATACGGAAAATACCGTGTTTCCATATGCTGCGGCAAGCGATTTAAAACAAGAATTGATTGATCGCGCGAGAATTATGGCAACGAACAGAAACCCGCACCATCCTTGGGAAAGAATGACGAACGACGAAATTTTGCGTAGTGCGGGACTGTATAAGAAAAATCTTCAAACAGGGGAGAGCGGATATACGCTCGCCTGCATTTTACTGTTCGGAACGGACGAGGCGATTCTATCGGCATTACCGCATCATAAAACAGACGCTATTTACAGAGTGGAAGAAACGGACAGGTACGACGACAGAGATGTTATCCGTTGCAATCTGATTGAAAGTTACGATCGGCTTATGGCGTTTGTCGAAAAACATATAGACGATAAGTTTTATATGGAAAACGAAATTCGCGTAAGTGCGAGAAACAAACTTTTCCGCGAAGTAATTGCGAATATGCTTATTCATAGGGAGTATTCAAACGCTTACCCCGCAAAATTGATTATCGAGAAAGACTGTGTGAGAACGGAAAACGGTAATAAAGCGCGCGGACTCGGAGCGATCAGTCTGACGGATTTTGTTCCGTATCCGAAAAACCCCGTTATCGCTTCCGTTTTCAAAGAAATCGGTTGGGCAGAAGAACTTGGTTCTGGTGTTCGTAATATTGTAAAATACAGCAAGGTGTATTCGGGAACAACGCCCGAATTTATAGACGGCGATGTGTTCAAAACGAAAATTTCTTTGAAGGAAATAAATCACGGCGATGTCGGTGTAAATGTCGGTGTAAATGTCGGTGTAAATGTCGGTGTAAAACTTTCTAAAACGGCGCAAAAAGTCTTGGACTGTATAAGAGAAAACGGTACAATCAATGCCGAAAAAATAGCCGAGAACGTTGGAAAAGATAAACGTACTGTGGAAAGAGCGATTAAATCATTGAAAGAACAGGGTATAATAGAACGTAACGGCTCGGATAAAACGGGCAGTTGGAAAGTAATAGAATAACGGAATGACAGAGTAGTTTACTTACCTATAAACCTGAACGAATGCGAGAGCATCCGGCTGTTAACCGGAGGGTCGTAGGTTCAAATCCTACTGGGGGAGCCATCTTTGTAGTACGAAAAAGCTACAAAACACAAAAAGCACAAGATTTAGTAGGTCTTGTGCTTTTTTGTTACCATATCTTGTGGTTCGCGCCCTTCGCGGAATATTTGAATTTAAGAGCTGCATTTCAGCTCTTTTTTCAAAAAAGGGGGTTTGAACTGACGACTTCGTTTTAATCCCCGCCTGATACCTACAATTTAATACAAATCTTTTAAGAGAGAACAAGGATAAATGTTCTCTCTTTTTTTATACCGTTTCGAGGGGTGATTTCCTATAAAAGGGTTATTCCTTCGGAATTTCATAATTAACACGATGACGGCGATGGAACAGGATTATGACTTTATCAACGATCAGGTTACTTTCCTGGACAACCATGACCAATCCCGCTTTATGACGGAAGCCGGTTACAACGAATTAACTTTGGATATTGCTTTCACGCTGCAAATGACGTCTCGCGGCATTCCTTGCATTTATTACGGTACGGAGCAGTATATGGCGGATGCGGCCGGCGGTAAGAGCGATCCTTATAATCGCGCCGATATGACCGGATTCAGTCAGACCGGGAGGGCTTTTCAGGTTATATCCAAATTGGCCCCTTTGCGCAAAACCAATCCGGCGCTCGCCTATGGTTCTACACAGCAGAGATGGTTAAATAACGATGTCTATATTTTTGAAAGAGTGTTTGGTGACAGCGTTGTTATGACGGCAATCAACAGGAATCAGAGCAGCGGTTATCAACTTGAAAACCTGATGTCAGGTCTTCCGAACGGTACTTATTATGATGTTTTGGAAAATCTGCTCGGCGGTGGAAATATTACAGTAACAAACGGCAGCGTATCTGAGTATTATCTCGGCGCCGGTCAATGCGCTGTATGGCAATATACGGCAAATGAAGTATATCCGATTATCGGCAACATCAATCCGAAGATGAGCAAGCCCGGAAATACCGTTACAATTACGGGCCGAGGATTCGGCAATTCAACGGGAAGCGTGACTTTCGGTACGGCGAACGCGCAGATTGTATCTTGGTCGGACAGCATGATAAAAGCCGTTGTTCCCGGCGGAGTGTCCGGGGAAGTCGCGGTTGTTGTTACGAATGCCGGCGGTGTATCGAGCGAGGCTTTTGCCGGATTCGATATTTTGTCGGGCGCTCAAGTATCGGTTCGTTTTAAGGTGAATAACGCGAATACAGATTATGGGACGAATGTCTATATCGTCGGCAGCGTACCCGAACTCGGAAGTTGGGATTCGACAAAAGCAATAGGACCGCTGTTTAACGATACTCCGACGATAGGCGTATATCCTACATGGTTCTACGATATCAGCGTGCCCGCGAATACGCAGATAGAGTATAAATTTATCAAAATCGACGGAGCGGGTAACGTCATTTGGGAAGGCGGCATGAATCACGTTTACACAACGCCCGCAAGCAATACCGGCGAAATAACGGTTAACTGGCAGTAAAAAACAAAAGAGAGAATCCGAACGGATTCTCTCTTCGTTTATTTATCGGGTAACGGTTGAGGGGTTAACCTGAATGTATGAGGTTCTGTTTCTTTACGCTGTATTGCGTATTGCATCATTTTAACAGCATTGTGTACTTTCAGGTCGGAAGGAAGGTAAACGGGGGTTAATCGCTCCGAAGGTAACAAAATATCTTTATCATAACACAATACGGCTGTTTTGTCGGGGTTGATATACGACAAGCAGAGCGCAGAGAGAGAAACGTCGCTGAAAACAATAGATTCGTCAGGGTGTTGCAACAAGAACTTAATTAAATCCGTGTACG
>CAKVPH010000035.1 GCA_934796775.1 uncultured Clostridia bacterium | reverse complement strand
TTTCCACCTTTTTATATCCGCACTCGCGGCAGACGCGTTCTTTTAACCCTTGATTCGTCGTCGAAGCTTCCTCGGTTACAGTCCATTCGCCGAAAACATGTTCGGCTTTATCCTTTTTTTCGTTACAACCGTTGTCCGCGCAAACACGATAGTGATAAGTTTCGTCGTAACTTAAATCTTTAGCAAACTTATGCTCTGCTTCGTTACAGCCGACACACATCGTCGAAGCGACGACTATGATAAGCAACGTAGCGCAAAAAATAGAAATATTTTTTTTCATTTTGTTTTCTCCTGTAATAATTGCGTCAGATAACTTCTCAAAACCGCCTCACTCATCGCGCCCAAGCGTTTTACCGTTATTTTACCGCCCGACGAAATAAAAATTGTTTCAGGAACAGACGAAATCCCGTAAGCGGACACGGCAGAGTTTCCACTGTCGAAATAAAGCGGAAAAGTATAGCCGTTCCGAGAAACAAGATCAAGCGACTGCTTTTTTTTGCCGTCATAAAAAACATTCACCATAAGGAATTTTACGCGACCGTCATATTCTTTTGCGAGCTTATCAAAATGTGGAAGTTCGCTTTTGCACGGGGCGCACCACGCGGACCAAAAATTTATTACGACGGGTTGACCTATAAAATCGGATAGTTTTACGGTGTTGCCGTCGGCGTCCTCCATGTAAAAATTCTTGTATTCTTCTTTTTCTCCGGCAGGAGCGGTTGTCGACGGACTATATTTTTCGGACAATTTTTCGTATCCGAAATAAGCACCCGTTATCACCCCTGCGAACAGTATTGCGATTATTATCGTTAAAACTATTTTCTTTGTCATAAACGTTACCTCCTAACTCAAAAGCGCGCCGAGTTTGTCCATAATACCTGCCGCCATCAAAATACCCATAACGACAAGCAAACTTCCGCTGACGATTTTTACTGCCTTAAAATGCCGTTTGATAAATCCGAACAGTTTTTTGGTTTTGTCGGTAAGTACCGCCGTTATTATAAACGGAATTCCTATGCCCATCGAATAAAACAATAACAGCAACAAACCCTTAGCCGCCGTTCCGGAAGTGGAAGCGAGCGCAAGCGCCGAGCCTAAAAACGCGCCCGTGCACGGTCCTACACCCACCGCAAATACTATACCGAACAAGAACGCCGACCATGCGCCGTCTACCTTATACGACTTTTTCAACCCTTTGAAAAACGGCAACCCGAAAAGCCCGATATACGATAATCCGAAAAATATGACAATTGCGCCCGCAACTATATTAATTATTGTTTTGTGCTTGTTTATATAGCCGCTGATAAGCCCGGCAAGTCCGCCGAATACGACGAACATAAGCGTAAAACCGATAACGAAAAACAACGAACGAACAGCCACAAGATGCTTTTTATTGCTCGCTTTTTTATTTGCGTCGGTCCGTTCGGAAACAACCGGGTTTTTTATTCCTTCCGACTTTTTTTCGTTTCCCGAGGTTTCGGTTTCCTCGGTGGCTGTTTGCAATGTTGTTTCCGCGAAGGATTCCGTTTTATCAACGGCCGACGGCGTTTGAGGTTCTTGTTCGTCTGTTTCGTCCTCACCCGCGAAGTATGAAAGATATAGCGGTATCATAGGCAACATACATGGCGATATAAACGAAGCAAACCCTTCGAGAAAAGTCAGTAAATAGTCCATAGGCGAATATCCTCCCATGCGATACTTTTCATAATTTACGCTCCTTCGATTGTCGTTTTGCAATCAATCTGTTTTTTCTCATTATAAATAATCTTTCGCAAAAAAAAAAGAGAGTTGCTCTCACAACAAAAACCAAACGGCTTGCGTCGGGCCCTGTTTTTCGGCAACTCTCTTATATATATTTTTTTTTAACAAATAAATTCGGTTTATATTATATTTTAAAATGCTGTTTTAACCTAAACGAAAAATCTCACAACGACAAAACGATTGTTTTTAATCCGAACGGCAAAAACACGGAAAAGCAACTCGTTAAAGGACCCTCTACCCATAAAACGCGCGTATCGCCGTCGTATAATTCGAGTTGGGTTTTAACGAACTCGCGCTCTTTTTTTATAAAGTCTCAAATACAACTTTTCGTCTAATTTTTCTGCTTTCGGGTGAACTTTTTTTCGTAATGAAAGTCTGTATTCTACATCGTTTCATATCATCTTTCGTTAACAACTTCGTAATATCGCCTGCCGTATATAAAGTTAAAACTTTAGTTTTTTACTATATCATATCTTTCAGCTTTTGAATATCTATAAGTCTGACCTTTCCCCTGCCGTATTCGATTATTCCGTCTTTTGCGAACTGTCGTATTGTTTTTCCTGCGACCTCTCTCGCGGAACTCGTCATTTTTGCAATCTCTTCTTGCGTTATGTTGAATTCTGTTTCACCGGTATAAACGTATCTTTCAACCAAAAACGCCGCCATTCTTCTCTCGTATCGCGTGAATAAAAGCCCGTGCAAAGTCGTCATACAGAGAGAAAATCTGTCGGTAAGCGTTTCGAAAATAACGCACCTAACCTCTGCGTTCGCCTCCATAATCTTCTTTACCGCGCACGACTTCACGGATTTTTTCTGAATTTTTCGCCAATCGCGATTGAGCGCAATATAACCGTTTTTATAAAAACATCGCCATATAATGCGGAATCGTAAGTTTTACGTCGCTCGTACCGACGTTGCCGTCAACGATTTTATATGCCGCCGACGGCTTATATGCTTCTATAAACCTGTTCAGCGATTTTGTTGCGGTATTTCCCGATTTCACTTCCACGGGAACCACTTCTCCGTTTTTTTCTATCAGAAATTCCAGTTCGTTGGAATCGTCGGGCTTGTAATAATAAAGCGCGTAACCGTTTTTCACCAACGTTTCGGCGATAATATTTTCATAAATACCGCCTTTGGCATTCCCCTTTATCGTGTTTTCAAGAATCGCTCTTTTGGTTTCAAAACCGTACATAGCGCACAGCAAGCCCGTATCGTTGATATACAATTTGAACTGATCTTCCTCGGCGTTCGCCATCAACGGCAGATACGGCTCGTGAATATTGTAACACGGATTAACGATATTCGAGTCTTTCAACCATTGCACGCTTCCGCCGTATTTTTTGCTTGTCTGCCCTTTTTCCACGGTGGAATACTGAAATTTTGTAATCTCCTTTGCAAGTTGCTTCGGAATAGCGTCGTAACACTTGCGCACCTTTATTTTTTCCGCGCCCTTTGCGTGTTTTGAAATATCGAAACGGTAGTTTTCGAGAATTTTTTCCTGCAAAGCGGCAACCCTCGTAAAATCGTGATTTATGGCATAATCGGCAACGACTTCCGGCATACCGCCAACCACCATATACTCACGGAACAGCGTTTCGTATTTTTCATTTAGCGCGAAAGGTACTTTTTCCTTTTTATCAAAAAGTTCTTTCAGGTAAGAAATTCCGCTTTCATACCCTTCCGCCCAAAGAAATTCCTCGAAATCAAGCGAATACATCGTAAGAAACGTTTCGTATCCGGTAGGAACGGATTCGGGTTCTTCCGTATTTTCGTCGGCGTCTTCCCCGTATGTCAGACCTAAAAGGCTTCCGGAAGTGATAACGTCGAATCTCCCGTCCTCCGCAAGGAATTTCAACGCGGTGCGCGCGCTTCCGCACGCCTGAATTTCGTCTAAAAATATCAGCGTATCGCCATTAACGAGATTTACGCCGTTTATCATAGCCGTCATTCTTTTATAAATGGATTCTGCGTCCAACGTCCCCGCAAAAATCTGTTTCAATTCCTGATTTTTTATAAAATTGATTTCGATAAAACTTTTATACTCTTTTTTCCCGAACTCGCGGACAAGATAAGTTTTCCCGACCTGCCTTGCGCCTTTCACCATCAAGCAGTTATTCCGATGCGTATTTTTCCATTCGACAAGTTTTTGATATGCCTTTCTTTTTAACATAACCTCTCTCCGAAATCAGATTTTATTACCGATATTATACTCGGTTTTTTTGTGTTTGTCAACCGAAAAGGAATAAAATCGGATATTGTTTTGTCGTAAAAAGGAATAAAATCCGATATTAGTTTCTGTGAAAAGGGAATAAAATCGGAATATATCAAACCCGAAATCTTTTTATTAGTCTGAAAGCATTAAAAACCGCCGTCCTCCGCAAAAGCAAAGGACGGCGGTTTTCTGTCTGCCGGTAAAGTTATATAAACACTCTTACCGTCAGGTCGTGCCATTGATTTTGTCTGAGCATTCCGTCCCGTTCTTTCAGGTAAGATTTCGCTTCTTTATAATCTATCATAAACTCCCACACAAGCTTTTTCATATTGTCGAATTTGTCTGCAAGTTCGAAATTCATATACCAGTTGAAACACGTTTCCGTAACGGTAAGTTTTTTCAGTTTTTCGTCCAGTTTGGCAAGTTGTTCCGTCACCAGATCTTTCACCGTTTCGATATCGCCGACGTCGTAACCTCCGCAAGCATATTCAGAACGAGTTCGATATTCGTCATATTGTCGCGCAGGTTTTCCTTTTTCAGCCCTTTGAGTTCTTTATACTCTTTAACGGATAAGCCGCTTCACGCTTTCGTCATTTCGTTTGTTAAAATCGCGTAATCTTTTTCCTGCTCTATTCCGCGCGCTTTCCCCTCGTCGGTCAGTTCTTTTCGCCTTTCTATTGTCTGCAAGCACTGATTGATCCAGCCTTCCGTATAACCTTTGGCACGGTAAAAATCCGCGCCTCGAAGTATCGACTTTTCGGGATCTGCTATTTCGTCAAGCCGTTCGCTTCCAAAGCGAATAAAACGCCGAAAATATTCCGAAATATAAAAAATTTTTTATATTATTTTTTCTTGCGGAATTTTCGCTTCGATATTCGTTCCCGTCAATACGGCAATTATTTTTTCTTTACACTCAATCGTGGTTGTCGAAAGGCGTAAAATCTTAATCCCTGCCGCAGTCAGTAAACGGTCTTTTCTCTTATCGCGCACGGCCTGCACATCTTCCTTGTGTTGGCTTCCGTCAACCTCTACTACCATTTTGATTTCCTTGTTCAATTTATTGTATATAAGAAAATCGCAATGAGTATGTATATTGGAAACAAATTTTATATCTTCCGCATCACTGAGCGAAGCGGTTTTTATAACGTATTTCAAAGGATAATTGAATTTGTACCCGAGTGTTCCGTATTCCCCGCTTCGGCAAATTTCGTCTATCACCGTCGCAATTATATTTTCGCTTGTAAAAGAAGATATGTTCAAAAGTTCTTTCTTTGTTTTTTCAAGTATAGGCGCGTAATCGTCATACATCAAATCAAATACGGAAAATACATTGGTTTTCAGTTTTTTCGTTTCATTGCAATAATATTCGTAATATTTAGATAAATCTCTCAGTATCGAACCTTCCTGGCCGAGAACTTCTTCGCTCGCAAGAATATATAATCTCTTTTTCGCCCGCGATATTGCGACGTTTATAAGATTAGGATTATTTAAAAAGTCAACCTGTTCTTCGTCCTCATAAATTTTTATCTTATTAGCGACCGTAGACAATATAATATAATCCTTCTCTTTTCCTTGAAATTTATGTATTGTATCTATTACATAGCCGCTATCGCCGAATCGTTCATTCAATAATGCAATCTGGTTATTATACGGCGCAATAATTCCGATTTTATCCAAGGGTAATTCTTTTATAATCTCTTTTTCGATAATATCGACTTCTCTCTCGTTGGATCTGTTCCGTTCAAAATGAGAACCGTGAGAAACTATCGTTACACCGTTCCCTTCGACATGCGGTGTGCGAATTACTAGTTCGCCGTTATAAAATCTTTTATTGCAAAAACCTATAATCTGAGGATCGCACCTATAATGTTCGTTCAACAACGTCGAAATGATCTTTTTCTCTTTCTTCAATACGCAATGTAATACACTGTTTTTAGCGTAATCAAAGTATTCCGGTAACTTGTATTCAGCAAAAATATCGTTAAGCACTGGAAGCAATTGAGCTTTTACAACGTGCGGCAACTGTTTTTCGTCGCCTACGAGGACAACCCTTTTCGCCACGGAAAAAGCTATTGCTGCGCTGATCAGATCTACCTGGCTCGATTCGTCTATAATCACGCAGTCATACAGGAAATTATCACCGGTACAGCTCCTTAACGCGTGCGTCGTGCTATACACGATGGGATACCTTTTTATAAAATCGTTAAAATGAAATTTATAATCTTTTATCGAAAATGTATGTTCACAAAAACTTTCGTATCTTTCCCGTAAACAGGACAAAAAGATCTTCATGGATAAATCTTTTTGTTCTTTAAGCATTTCGCTTAAATTATTCGTATCGATAAATTCTTGTTTTTTATCCTTTTCGTCGTTAAGTTCCGAAATCTTGACGTCATAGTATTTATTTTTCAGATACTCGATGGAATCTTCTCTGTTTTTTGCAATTTCCTTTACTTTTATTATACCGAATCGGAATAAAAATCGCGCTCTGTTAAAAAAGCTCGTTATCTTGTTTTCGGGCAATGTTTCAAGAACAGACGCCAGTTCCAAAAGTTTTGCGCCGGTATATTTTTTCTTTGTCAACTCTTGCGGAACGATTCTATTTTTTATACGATATTCGGCATCGTTTATTTCTTTTTCCACTTCATACTCAGATACAGATTGAACGATTCTTGCAATATCCAAACTATATTTCAGATAAGTTTCCGCACCCTCGCTTGCTTCTTTTAATAAACGTTCGCTATTCGTTTTATCAATTTTCTCAATCTGTCTGACATTCTCATGTGGCGATTCGAAAAACTTTTTTACGTTTTCCGAATTTCCTAGAAAAGCGTTTAAATAACCAAAGCCGGTCGATTCAAATTTATCTTTAACGTTTCTCGTAGCTTCGTTATTTCCCGAAACAACGGCAACGCTGCCGCCCCTTGCAACGTAATTTGCCACGATGTTGCGAATCGTTTCGGTTTTTCCGGTTCCCGGAGGACCTTGTATTACAGATAAATCCTCTTCCAGAGCTCTTTTCACCGCAATCCGCTGAGATGAATTCGTATCAAAAGGAAAAATTATTATTTTCTTGTTTTCTCGCCTGCCAAGTTTTCCTTGCAAAAATTTTCCGAGAACGGAATCATCTAAGACAGTTAATTTATCTAACTGATTCAATAAAAAATTTTGTCCGTCTTCCGTCGGCGTCAATACCGCAACTGCCTTCAAATAATCTATAAAATTCTTTATTTCTCTCGTTTCGGTAATATCGCTGACAATTTTTATGCGATTTTTCTCGACTAACTTTGTATACTCCGAACTGTAAAATAATTTAAAGTAAGAATTAAACTGTATTACTTCGCTCAAACCGTATACCGGTACTTTATCAAAATAAATTATTTTCCTGACTATATTCACAGTCAGCGGTTTATTTATAATCCTGAGATCATCCCAACTTTTCCAATAGAAAGTATCATTGCCAGAGTATTTAATTCTACACGCATTTCCGCTACCGTCAAACCATTGAACGCGTTTCGTAATATCTTCCCATTCTTCCGTTTTCGGATTAAATTGAATAATCAGTATTTGCCTTTCGTCAATATTCATCGTTATCCCCTGCCGCGTAAAATTACTCAATCATTTATTGTTGTCCATAATTTCATTTTTTATATTTCATCTATTTTTCTTGCGGAATTCCGGGTTGGAAAATTCAGGTGTCGGACCGTCTCCGAATATATCCCGAGGTTGTTCTTCTATCGGGCGCGTGTCGTTTTCGTCTGCCACAACGATATTCTGATGTTTTCGTCTGTAATCTTTGTAACGTTTCCCGCGCTTTTCCGCTTCTTTCGGTATAAATCTCTCGCTAACAAACTTTTCCGACGTCATTTCGAGCCGCTTGCAGATTTCTTCCGCTTTTTGAAAAATCTTCTCGAAATTCGTTCCAGCAGGCTTCTGCGGAAAAGTTTTCTTACGGCTCTCCACCTCTTCGCAAAGCGCAAGATACAGCCATTGCAACTCTATAATCTGCCCGTCGAAAATCTCGTAATACATATAACGGCTGTGATACGGCAATTCGTTCATTCTGTTCCCGAATTCGGTTTGGTCGGTTACCTTATCGAACGGACGAATTATGAGATACGACAGCCCGAATTTATAAAACTCGCGATAACTGTAAAACCAACTTGCAATATCCGTCTGCTCCTCAACGGGCAACAAATATAAAAACATATCCCACTGAATATCTTCGTCGTCATCCGTACGGAATTTACGCAGAAATTTCTCCCACCGGGCATTTGCGGATTTTTTGAAGGTTGTTTTATGGTCGTTTGCACGGCGTTCGAGATTATAATACTCCCTGCCCATTTCCACAAGTTTATCGAACTACTCTTCGGGAAGCGCAACCGACGTCAGTTTTTTGCGGTCATAAAAATAATACAAAAACTTCCCGTTTTCCTCCGCCGCCCGCTTCTCTTTATTCAGTTTATATGCTTTCGGAGTATCCGCCATCGCTTGCCCTCTCTTTCTCCTCTGACAAACCTGTTTGTTCTCATACGCCGAAGAAGCGCTCGAAAAATGCTTTCAATTTTTCGATAATCGTCTGCTTTTTCTTTTCGCGATTTGTATTCCCGAACCTTGAAATCGGCGGCATAAGTTTATCGATATCCGTTCCCGTCGTGCGCATTTCGCCGTCCGCAATCGCATTATCCACAAACTTTTTCGTTTCGTCCGCTTTCAGTTTTTCTTCGGCAATAATTTCGTTTAGTTGCTTTTCTTTTTCCGCCGCTATGTAGGTATGCCATTCCGCCATAACGTCGTCAACGTCGTTGATCCCGTCGATAAAATTTTCAATCAAAGCCTTTTTACTTCGCAGTTCCGGGCTTGCGTCAATAGATTTTTGTATCGTAATCAGCGTTTCTTTGTCGTTGCAATGCGAATCGTGATATTTTGTAACGAGTATTAAGATATAATCGATATTTATTTCAATCTGCTTTACGAGTTCGAGTTCGAATACGACGTCGTCGGTAATATCTTCTTTCTCTTCGTTCTCTCTCTTTTTTCTCCACTCATCGCGAAGATCCTGATACCGTCCTAAATAATCCTGCAAATCTCTTTCAGAAAGAATTCCTTTTCCTTCAAAATCATCGAAAGCGGTTAAAAGATTGCGCATTCTAAGCACCGCGCCGAATAACGCGATAAACTCTTTTTGCGCCTTTTCTCCCGTTATACGCTCCTCGTCAAGCGGAAATTTAGCGGTAAGTTCGGCAATCATATCCACAAACCCGTCGTGCTTATCCCCGCGCTCGTCAACGTATCCGTTGTAATAATCTTTGAACCCGCGCATTAAAACGATACCGCCCGCCTCTCTGTCGCCGAAAAGCGAAATAGCCTCGTCGGTGCGCTTTTGTAAGTTACGGAAACATACGATATTGCCGAAAGTTTTAACCGAGTTCAAAATTCTGTTCGTTCTCGAATACGCCTGAATAAGCCCGTGCATTTTCAGGTTTTTATCCACCCAGAGCGTATTCAAAGTCGTCGCGTCGAAGCCCGTTAAAAACATATTCACGACGATAAGTAAATCGATATCTTTGTTTTTCATTCGCAAAGATACGTCTTTATAATAATTCGGAAACTTATCCGCCGAAGTATCGTAATTCGTCCCGAAATACGCGTTATATTCCTTAATCGCGCCCTCTAAAAAGTCGCGCGAAGACGCATCGAGCGCACTCGTATCGTCCGAATTTTCTTCCCCTAAAAACCCGTTGTCTTCCTCTTCGTTTGGCGCAAAAGAATAAATCGTAGCGATTTTTATCGCCTGTTCGGGGCGCGCTTTCATCTGTTTTTGAAATTCGGTATAGTAAAGCCTTGCCGCTTCAACGGAAGAAACCGCTAAAATCGAGTTAAACCCTTTTACGAACGTTTTATTTTTAATCTCTTGCGTATCGAGTCCGTTTTTCGCCTTGGCAACCTCTTCCACGTTCACGAGTTGCCTGAACTGATACCCTTTGTCTCGCTTCGTTTTCTGCGCGAAATGTTCCAAAATATACGCGACCACTTTCGATATTCTTTCGGGCGCAAGATATGCCTTTTCGCGGTCGATATCCCACACGTCTTTGTCGTCGATATCGGGTTCTTTGTC
>CAKVPH010000034.1 GCA_934796775.1 uncultured Clostridia bacterium | reverse complement strand
TTGTTAGATTTTTTCATAATAATTAAAATTCTCCTTGATATTTTTTTATTTTTTTCGCAAAAGCTCGCTTTTACGCAACAAAAAAAAATTATAATTTATTACAAAAAAATTCTGTTTATCACCTACTATTAAAAACTTGCATTGCGTTTTTTTTCCTTTAACATTGTTAAGAAAATCTTTCAGTAGGATTTTTTTAATAGGTTTGCGTTTATATAAATTACTATAGTTAAAAGCGCGCAGCTTTATTTTGTAGCTGCGCGCTTAAATTTACTTGTTTTAAGTTTTTTGTTTGATTGTTTTAGTCGTTTTTCTGGCTGTTACCGATAAACGTACCGTATGACGTTATGTTGCTTTTATCCTTGGGTTTGCCGTAAATTGAAGATCCGCCGTTGTTATTGTAACCGCGATTATCGCGTTTGCCGCGGTATTCGCTATCACGTCCGCCACGATATCCGCCCTTAATTTTTCCGCCACGATATGACGATTTACGTCTTTCCGTTCCAAAATTGATATTGTAAACGGTGGTTTTTCTGCCTACGTTTTTACTGCGACGAGCTATAAGCGGCTTTTCGTTTAAAATTACGTTAGGTACGATTACTATATAACGGTTGGGCTCTTTTCCTTCGGACTCGGTTTTTACTTCGGTATTAGTTGAAAGCGCAGTGTGGATAATTCTTCTTTCAAACGGGTTCATAGGTTCTAAGTTGATTCTTCTGCCCGTTCTTACTGCTTTTTCGGCAAGCTTTTCGGCTAAAGCGTTGAGCGTGGATTCGCGTTTTTCGCGATAATTTTCGCAGTCTACTACTACGCGCTTGTACTCTTCACGGCCGATGTTTGCAACAGCTCCCGCTAAACACTGCAATGCGTCTAACACTTCGCCACGATATCCGATAACAAAAGATGAGTTGGATGTTATAAGATTGATGCAGATTTTATCATCGTCACGTGTGATTTCGGAACTTACGGGTACGTTGACTCTTTCAAAAATACCGTCTAAGAACTTGATTGCGCGCGCGGAATCGGTCATTTTTTTTGTAACTAATACTTTAGCCTGTATCGCTTTTTTAAATAATCCGCCTTTTTGCGCTTCTTCTAAAACTTCAAATTCTACGTCGTCAACTTGTACGCCGAGCTGCGCAGCTCCGTTTTGTACGGCTTCTTCTACTGTTTTGCCGCAAACTTCAATTTTTTCCATATATATATTTCGCTCCTTATCGCGCTTGATTAAGCGCAAGTTTGTACTTTGTAAATATCCGCCTATAGGTCGATTATTAAGGGATATACGCATATCCCTGTAACCCTTTGCGAAAGGGGATGTTTTTAATAATTAGCTTTTAATTTAATATTAACTTTAATGATTATTCCGCTTTTCGCGCGGCGAAAAGCTTGGCAAAAGACGGCGGGGGCTTTCGCCGTGCGCGCCCCCTGCACCCACGGCACTCCGCATCTCCCCCTTTTGTGTTTTCCCCCTCTTGTCTAAGCGGGGGAAAAGTGAAAAAATAACTCTATAGGTCGATTATTAAGGGGTTTGAGTATTATAAACTTTAACGAGTCGTAAACTTATTGTTTATGCGAAAAGCTTATAAGTTATAGCCAAGAATACAACGTCACGTTGCCAGCGCCGCTGTTATTTTTTCTTCTTTTTGTCGTTATCGAGTTCTTTAATACGACCTGTGCGTTTAAGCTCTAATTCGTGCGCTTCTTTTTCGGCTAACTTTTTAAACTGTTTATCTACAATAAAGTTAATTGCGATACTTGATAAAAGACCGAACACGGAACTTACTACCATATAGATAGAGAACGACGCCGTGTACATAAACGAGAAGAAACCGAACATGATAGGCATCATCCAGGTCATCATCTTTTGCGACATTGCTGCCGAGCCGTTTTCACCGTCTACAGAAGAGAGTTCCATTTGCGATTTGTTCATTTTATTCATAACTATCTGCGATATAAGCATCGTGCCGATAGATAAAATAACTAAAATCAAATATCCGTTTGGTTCGGATTTTTCTTTCGCCAAATCGGCGGTAAGTTCTTCGTATTGCGCATCATTAACAGTTTCATTGCCTATACGATTATCGGCCCCGCCGCACGACGCCTGACAAGACGCTATACACCCTGAGCTTTTAACAAAGTTATAGCTTGTGAAATTAGCTTTTATGGGGTGTTCCCACGGTAAATCCTGACACCAGATATTTTTAACCCATAAGAACGATAAATCGTTATTGCGGTATTCTTCGGCGGCAGCCGCACGCGCAACTTTTTTAATGTTGTCGCGTATAAAATTTTCGGCATACTCGGTAACTATTCCGTCGCAAATCTCATTTGTAATTTTTTCAGGTGTTTTTTCCTTATCCGTAACAAGCTCTAAATTATAAGTGCCGTCTTCATTAACAAGAGCGCTCAACGATGAATTTACTAAATAACCGTCTTCCGCAATGGCTTTATATAACTTTTTAACGTTTTCGGGCGTGTAATCAAGCGAAAATACCGCGTCGTAACGATTGTTTTCGGTTATGGTAAAGCCGAAACTTTGCAAATATTCGCTGTTGTCGTGCAAATATTTTAAATCAATAAAGTTTACGTCTTTTTCGCCCTTGATGATATATTCGGTGCCGGTGGTCTGATTATAATTATCAACCGCCTGAACGTACGCAACCGACATATCGCAGAAAACGTTGAAGTTTGCATAGTTTGAATATGTTGAAAACTGCCCTATTACAATAATAAAGAATATAAGGTTCAAAAGCGTAGGCAGGCACGCGGAAAACGGACTGTAGCCGTTTTCTTTATAAAGCGTCTGCATTTTCTTTTGATAAAGTTCGTTATTGTTGGCGTACTGACGTTGCAGTTTTTCAAGCTCCGGGCGCATTTTTTCCATTTTGACGGAGTTTTTCTTGGTTGAAACGCGCGAAAAAACGTCAAACGGTAGCGTTATCAGCTTTAAAATAAGCGTGAACACGATTATCCCTACACCGATACTGCCGCAGCCTTCTATTAAAGATTTGATAATATTTCCCAGCCAGTCGAGCTGAATGACGTTTTCGATTCGCCCGATTGTGGAAACCGTTACCGATAGAATTGTTGATAAATTCATTTTTCTCCTAAATAATGCGAAAAATAAAACAAGTTGCCTTTTTTGAGATTTTTTTATGCGTAACTATAAATAACAGTAAACAAAAAATAAATTAAAATCAGTTTTTCAGCTCACGTTTTGCTACTTAAAAACTAAACGGCAAAACAAATAAAATGTTTTTATTAATTTAATACAGCCATTTTTTAACGTTCGGATCGTCAGGCGGATCAAAACCGCCGCGCCCTAAAGCCTTATTTATAGAATTACACCTTAAAATCCTGAATAATATTAAAGTAAAGGCTTTAATAAAACTGTATTTTTGCAAAGCCTCTATTGCGTAAATACTACAAGTAGGCGTAAAAATACAGCCGCTATTCAAGCCTTTCGATAAGTATTTTTTATAAATTTTTATAAGGAAAATACAAAAGCGATTAAGCATAATAAACGGTAAAGCCGAGCTATGCTTTTTTTTAGCTTAGCTCGTCCGCAAAAAATCGCCTTTCAGAAAAAATTATAAATGCCGCGTCTATATTTTTTGCGGCCGCCCCGATTAAAAACTTATAGCTTTTTTAAAGCCGGATAAAAGGAACTTAAATATATTTTTTTATTCGTTTATTTCGCTTAAAAGGCGCTCTTTATTAAGTAGTGCAAAAAATTCGGCTTTTAGTTCGTGATACGAATAATTTTCGGCAGGCTTTGGAACTAACACAATATAATACTTGCCGATAAAAAGGTCTTTATACTCTCTGACTATAGCCCGTAAAATACGCTTTATCCGGTTGCGAGTAACTGCGCCGCCGTTCTTTTTGCTTACGGAATAACCTACTTTCAGTACATCAGCGTTTTTGTAGACCACCATTAGTTTTTTGCCGTAACACTTTTTGCCTTTTTTAAATACCAGATCAAAATCGCTTTTTCTCTTTAATCTGTTATCCAACTTGAATTACGCGCTGAGTTTGTGGCGACCTTTAGCTCTTCTTCTTTTTAAAACGTTTCTTCCGTTTTTGGTTGCCATTCTTTTTCTGAAGCCGTGTACTTTGCTTCTCTGTCTTTTCTTAGGTTGATAAGTTCTTTTCATTTTATATTTCCTCCAAGGTTGCTTTTAATAGAATTAAAGTCTTTTTCTATTTTATTTTTTTTTTGCGTGTTTGTCAAGAGTTTAAAGCTCATTTAACGCTTAATATTTGCTATTTTACGCTTGTTTACGCTATTTTTGTAAATTCTTTCAGTTGTTCATTCTGATAGGTAAAATAAGATACAAGCTGTTATCGTCGGAATTAGGTCTTATTATGCAGGGCGCAATGGGCGAATTCAGCGAGAATTTAATAAATTCGTCGTCTATTGCATGCAAACAGTCGAGTATATATTTGCTGTTAAACGCTATTACGATATCCTTGCCTTCTAAGTTTATAAGCACGTTTTCGTTTACGTTGCCTATTTCGGAATTAGAAGTTATGTTTACATAATTTTCTTTAACGTCTAATACGATAAGATTATTAACCATTCCCTTTGCTACTATTGCGGCGCGGGCAACGGCGTTTTCAAGAATAAGCTTGTTTGCTTTAAATTCGGTAAAAAACGTATCCGGTATTATGTGCTTATAGTCTATATACTCGCCTTCTAAAAGTCTTGCCGTTAAAATAGTGCGCGATACTTCGACCATGAGTTTTTTATCCTGAATAATCACGGTTACGTATTCATCGTCTTTATCGAGCAGCCTTATAAGCTCACCGAGCGCACGCGACGGAACTATGGCGCGGATACTGCCGTAAACTTCTTTTACCGGTTTACGACAAAACGCAAGACGGAATCCGTCTAATGCGACGCAGTTTATCATATCCCCTTCGGCTTCTAAAAGACAGCCCTTTAATATAGGACGGCTTTCGTCCTGCAAACAGCAAAACGACGTGCGCGTTACTAAATCTTTAAAGTCCTTTTGAAGCATGGTAAACGAGTTTTCGTTAAGATCCTTGTTTATCATGGGGAAATCTTCGGCTGGCAGTGCGTTTATGTACCCACAGGACGAACTGTATGTGATTTTAAGCTTGGTATCTTCCAAAAAAAGTTCAAGCTCGTCCTCTTCTTCGAGTTTTTTTACGAGATCTGCAAAAATTTTACCGTTTACAAGTGTTTCGCCTTCCATAAACGTTTCGGCAGATATTGTTTTTTCAATCGCTATTTCGGTATCGGTGGCAAGTAAAGTTAAATTATCCCCTTTACAGGTTAGCTTTATGCATTCAAGAAAAGGGTTCTGACTTTTTCCGCTTATTGCCTTTACTACCTTTGCAACTGCGTTTGAAAGCTCTATTGCCTTAACGACGGTTTTCATTTCGTGCCTCCGATTGATTAAAGTATTTTTTATTTATTAAGTAATAATTTCAGTAGGCGGCGTTGATTTGTGGATATCCGATATTTTTCGGCTTTCCGTGCGGAATTTTTATCCACCGCCGGTGTTGATAATGTTGTGGGCAGCATTGTGGACAACTTGTTTTATGTGGATAAGTAGTTTTTTACGGCTTTAATTTTTCAGTTTTTTTTCTATTTGATTTATAGCAGAAAAAAAATGCATTAAAGCTCGCTTTTTGCCGCCGCTTTCATTATCGCAATATATATTATATAATAAATTTATAATAAAATCAATTAAAAAATGGCTATATAACCAAAAAGCAAGCGAGAATTAAAAAGGACGCAAATTATAAAAGAACCAAAAAATAATTTCGGTTAAGAGCGTTTGTTATGATTTTGGTAAAAATATAAAAAGTTATCCACTTATCCACAGGTTATCCACGGGGATAAATTGTTGACGGTGTGTGGACAGACTTTTTTACGCAGTTTATGCGCTTAAACTTGCGTTAAAAACATATAAAAAGGCAAAGATAAAGCGAAACTAAAAATATGAAAAATGCAAGTCATATTTTTATTGCTTTTTTTTATGCGTTAGTTTATAATTATGGCGTTATGGAACCTATCGCCACTGAACTTTTATTTGATTATTGTAAAATACATTCAGATACCGCAACGATTAACGATTTAAGCAAATTTTGTGATTTTTTGCTTGAAAAGAACAAGCAGTTTAATCTGACGGCTATACGCGAGGAGCGCGACGTTTACGTTAAGCATTTTTGCGACAGTTTAATGGGATGCGAATATTTTAAGGCGTGCAAAAAAATCGTTGAGGTAGGAAGCGGAGCGGGATTCCCGTCCGTGCCGCTGAAAATTTACAATAGAGCGCTTGATTTTACCCTAATTGAAGCCACCGGAAAAAAATGCGAATTTTTAAAACAAACCAGGTTGTATCTGGAGTTTGAAAAATTTTGGGTCATTAACGGAAGAAGTGAAGAACTTGCTTTAAAAGATGAGTATCGAGCTGCGTTCGATACCGTTACGGCAAGAGCTGTTGCGTCGTTAGACGTGCTTAGCGAAATCAGTTTACCGTTGTTAAAAACCGGAGGTTGCGGAGTATTTTATAAGCTTTATTCCCCGTTAGAAATAAAATCTGCGATTCCGGCAATAGAACTTCTGGGCGGTCAAATCGCGGGAATAAAAGAATACACTTTACCGTTTACGGATCAAAAGCGGTGTATTATCGTTGTGGAAAAAGTTAAGGATACACCTGACGGATATCCGCGCGAATACAAAGCCATAAAAAAGCGTCCGCTCAGCGATCTGAATTTAAAAAACTAAAAGAGCTTAGTATTTTTTAAATTTAACAATACGTTACTCAGGGATTGTTTCCCTTGGTTAAAAAAAACTATAAACCGCAATTTTTTTTAAAAAAAAGTGCGGTTTTTTGTAACTAAAAAACGGTAAAAACAGGGCTATAGGTCGATTAACGAGGGATATAAGTATATCCCTGCAACCCTTTGCGAAATTTTACTTTATTATTTTCTTTGTAGGGGCGGATATTATCCGCCCGCTACTATTATTTTTTAAAAAATTAGCCTATAAGTTGATTATTAAAGTTTTTGTGAGATGTTTCTACACTAAAAAAATAAGTAAAACAAATATAAAAAAACCATATTGACTAACATTACGTATTATGATATAATAAAAGTGCAGGAATCTTGCAAAAAAAAAAAAAAAACATAAATAAAAAGGGGCGAAGAATAATGCGGAAAAGAAAGATACTAAAAATACTTTTGTTAAGTGTTTTTGTAATGATTAGTTTATGTTTTATTGCTTGCGGAAAAGGTTGTTTAAAACTAATAGCCGGCAATACGCTTATAGAATACAACCGTAAATTTTATAAAGAGGCTCTTTTATTAAGTAACGGAGTGATTTATAGAGTGAACGAAGACGGTGAAACATGTAGTGTCAGCCGAGTATCGGATAAATCACTTAAAGAAATAGTAATTCCTGCAGTTATTATAAACGGATTAAATATTTTCAGGGTTACCTCGATTAAAGGCGGAGCTTTTAAAGAGTGTGCGAATCTTACTACCGTTACAATGTTTGACGGAATAAAAAATATAGGAGATGAAGCATTCAGCGGCTGTCAGAACCTGACTGATGTAAAGTTCCCGAAAACAATAGAAAGAATAGGGGTTAGAACGTTTAGCGGTTGTAAAAGTTTACAGTCTATCAATTTAGACTCTGCTATAAAGACCATAGAAAGTGAAACATTTTTAAATTGCGATAAGCTTACTGATATCACTATGCCGGACGGATTAAAAAGTATAGGATATGAAGCTTTTTCAAACTGTACCTCTTTAATAGATATAAAAATTCCGAAAACAGTTGAAAATATCGGGGCTTATGCGTTTGTAAACTGTAAAAATTTACAATCTTTAAATATTCCGGCTAATATAAAGACTGTTGGAGATAATATATTTTTTGGTTGTTATAATCTTGATTCGGTATTAATCGAAGACGGGGTTGAAACTATTGAAGCAAATATGTTTTTTATGTGTGAAGGCATTAAAACAATAACAATACCCGATAGCGTGAAAGAAATAAAAAACGGTGCATTTATAAGTTGTTTGAATTTGGAATCTGTAAATATAGGTAAAGGCGTAACTACGATAGGCGAAAGTGCGTTTAAAAATTGTGAAAAATTAGTTTCCGTAAAACTTCCGGATAAACTTACCGTTTTAAACAGTAAAATTTTTGAAAATTGTAAGAGTCTGCAATTTGTTGAATTCGGTAAAAACCTTAAGGAAATAAAAGAGGAAGCATTTAAAAATTGTAACAACCTCAAAAGTATTGAAATTACCGAAAACGTAACAAGTATCAACGGGCTGGCGTTCGGCGGGTATTCTGATAACCTTGAAGAAATTAAAGTATCAGACAAAAACACAACCTATAAAGCAATAGGAAACTGCATTATAGAAACAAGCACAAAAACACTTGTGCTTGTTGGTAAAAACTTTGTTATTCCAAAAGATGGCAGTATAACGATAATAGGAAAAAATGCTTTTAAAAATTGTTATGATCTTGAACGTATTATTCTGCCGGACGATGTAAAAGAAATAGGTGAAAGTGCTTTTGAAAATTGCACTGCCCTTAAAATTATAGATATTCCGGATAGCGTTGAAAAATTAGGTGCAGGCGCGTTTAAAAACTGTGAAAATTTATCTGTTGCAAATATAGGTAATACTGTTACGGATATTGAATATGAAACGTTTTTCGGTTGTAAAAGTTTATTATATGTAACGTTAGGCAGTAAAATAAAAGCAATAAAGCCCAAAGCGTTTGAATCGTGCACTGCCCTTACCGGTATTGAAATACCTGACGGTGTAACTACTATAGAAGAGTGTGCGTTTGCAGAATGCGAAAGCATAGTTTCGCTTAAAATGCCGAAAAATTTAAAAACAATAAAGACGTACGCTTTTAAAAACTCGAAAAGTATTGAAAATATTAAAATACCCGAAAGTGTTACATTGATAGAAAAAGGTGCTTTTTACGGTTGTTATACTCTTAAATCGATTACGATTCCTGATAGCGTATTATCTGTTGGTGAAGAAGCTTTCAGAAACTGTAAATCTCTAACAACCGCTGATATAGGTAACGGAATTAAAGTTATTGAAAGTTTTACGTTCAGCGGTTGTAAAAAATTGTCTTCGGTAAACGTGGGTGAAAACGTAACTCAAATAAACAGTTATGCATTTTGGTCATGTGAAAGTCTTAATTTTATTAATTTACCCGAAAGTTTAACTACAATCGGCGAAAAAGCTTTTGCAGTGTGTAAAAAAATAAATTCAGTTAAGATACCCGATAGTGTAACAATTATTAAAGAACATGCTTTTTCAGATTGTATTTCACTTAATAACGTTAAATTACCGGAGGGGATAACAGCCATTCAGAACAGCACTTTTAAAAACTGCACTAATCTTAAAACTATAAATATCCCAAACAGTGTAACTTTGATAGAAAGAAATGCTTTTTACGGGTGTGCAAGTCTTGAATCGATTAAACTACCTGAAAATATTTACATAATTAGTGAATATGCTTTTGAAAAATGTAATAATTTGATTTATGTAGAGATGCCTGAAAGTATAAAATATATAAAAGACTATGCGCTATCAAAATGTGAAAACCTAAAAAATATATACTATCATGGAAATATTGAACAATGGTACAGAATATTCTTTTCTTTAAGTGAGTATAAATTAGATGAATTTGTGTGTTATTACAGTGAAACGGAGCCGGATTATGATTCCGTTGAAATAAAGCACGGCATTCTATTCTGGCATTACGGCGAAGACGGAAAAACACCGATCGTATGGGTGAAAGAAGAAACTTAAACATTTATAAAACACTAAAAGCTTATACTTTGCAATAAAACGCAAGTGTAAGCTTTTTTTTATTTAAAAAATCAGCCTATAGGTTGATTATTAAGGGATATACGCATATCCCTGTAACCCTTTGCGAAAGGGAATGTTTTTAATAATTAGCTTTTAGTTTATTATTAGCTTTAATAAAATAGCACTTTTTATGTGCTGAAAAGTTGAGGTATTGCGTTCCTTATCTTCTTTATACTGTAAAGGCTGCTTTTTGGTCTTGTTTATGTGCGGTGTTTTTTTTAATTAGTTTTAGTTTAAGCATTAGCTTATACAATAGCACTTTTCATGTGCTGAAAAGTGCGCAAAAGGCAGCGGGGGCTACTCCGAGGCGCCCCCTGCACCCACGGCA
>CAKVPH010000033.1 GCA_934796775.1 uncultured Clostridia bacterium | reverse complement strand
GATAATGCAAAGGCAATTATCGATTCAAACGTTATAAAGATAGGTTCGCTTGAAAGCAGTGTAAATAGTTTAAAAAGTGAGCTTGCGGCAACAGAAGATCGTTTGCAAAAGCAGATTAACACGATAAAAACAGATCTTGAAAGCACAACGAGCAAGCTGGAAGGCTATATTACAAGCAATGATACAAGCATAACCGAAATCAATGCCGCAATAAAGGCTTTGCAAGAAACCACAAAGAATGCAGATACGATAATAAATTCTAACATTTCAAGGATAAAAGCACTTGCAAGCAGATTAACTCTGTTAGAACAAGCTCGCAAAAATGCCGACGAAAGTTTACAAGAACAAATTGACGCGATAAACGAAACGCTTAAAACTAAGATAGCAGAATTTACAAAAGGTATTGCGGATAACAAGACGAGCATAGAAACTATCAATAACACGATAAAAGAAATGCAGAAAGCTTACGCTGCCGCAAAACTGCTTATTGATTCTAATATTACAGACATAGCTTCGCTTACCGAAAGAGTAGCCGCGCTCACACAAACCTGTAAAGAAACCGACGAAAGCTTGCAAGAGCAGATTAACGATCTTAATACAAAGCTAACTAATGCTATATCTGATTTGAACAAATCAATCAAAAACAATAAAGCAAATCTCGAAGCGCAGCTTGACACAATTAAAAAGGCTTACGAAGCTGCCGATAAGCTGATAAATGCCGACCTTACGGCGTTAAAAGCTAAAGACGCCGAGCTTAAAAAAGGGATTGACGCATTAAAAGCTTCGTGCAAGGCAACCGACGATAGTTTACAGCAAGCGATAGACGCCGTTCAGGAAAATCTTGATAAAGCCATATCCGACTTAAACAGCTCGATTTCGGCAAATAAAGACGATATCGAAAGTAAGTTATCCGCATTAGAAAAAGCCTGCGATTTTGCAAACGCGCTGATAAATGCCGACCTTACGGCGTTAAAAGCTAAAGATGCCGAGCTTGAAAGCAGTATTTCCGCTTTGCAAACCGCTTATAAAGCCGCAGACGAGGCACTTTTGGCGGGCATAAAACAGGTACAGGATAATCTTGACGCGTTAAAACGCCAACTCGAACAAAAGGACGCAGAACTTGAAAACAAGCTTGATTCTCTGCGCGCCGAAAGTGAGAAAAACGCGCTTATCTGTATGATTATCAATATCGTTTTAGGCGTAGCAATCGTAGCGTTAGCCGTCGTATTAGTTGTAAACGTAATCAAAAGAAAATCGCAGGGTAAACGTTCTTAGTAAAGAGTGATTCAGCTAATTAGTTTGCTCATATAAAAAAATAAAAAGTCCTTAATAGGCAGACTTTCTATTAACTTAAAGTATGTTTATCGGGGGCTTTTTGTTTTATAAAAATTTATTTATGGCTTTATATTTTATTAAAGCTTTTATATATGTTCGCAAATATTATATAAAATACTTGACAGTAATAACTATTCTCGCTTAAAATCGAATGAGTACAAAAATCGGAGACAAAAAAACGTCAACTTTTTTATATTGAATTTTTATTTTATAAAAATCTAAAATACTTACTGTAAATAAATATTAAAAATCTGCCTATAGGTTGATTATCGCATATTTTTTATGATATACAGGGTGTTGTAGTCTGGGTTTTAAGCAGAAAAAAACACGAAAAAAATTTTAAATATCTGTAAAAATAAAAAAAATGAGAATTTACTGCAGTATTAATCGTATATAATTTGATACTGTAACAATTGAATATTCAGAAAAATAAGAATTAAAAAAGAAAATGTAATTAAAAAATGAACTATTTAAGGCTAAAAATATTGCTTGAAAAATTGAAAAGCGGTGAAAAAAAATATTTTGATGAATTTTATGAGCGAACCAAAGCATCTTTGTACTTTCTTATCAAAAAATATTTTTTCGATAGGAACGAAATTGAAGATATTATGCAAGAAGCGTATTTGTCTTTTATTTTAAACATAGATAAAGTAAAAGGAAACCCACTTCCGTATCTGTTGCAAACGGCTAAAAATAAAGCTTTGGATGCGCTGAAAAAGGATTCAAAAATAGATAGAACGGCAGAAATAGGCGATTTAAATTTGTTCGTTAACGACGAATATTTAAGTGAGTTTCCGCTTCTTGCGGAATGCAGAAAAAAGCTCAATGATGAAGAATATTTCATTCTTGAACATACCGTGATTTTTGGTTATACGCGTGTTGAAGTATCAAAAATGTTGAATAAACCTATTTCGACGGTAAACCGAAAGTATAACGATATTTTAGGAAAAGTAAAAAAAATACACAAGGAGATTTATCTGTATGCGGATAAAAGATAAAATCATAAACGAAATAAACGAAAAAGTTCCGGATCTTTCATCCAAAATCCGTGAAAAAGCGGCTTGGCAAGACATTAAAGAAAGATCGGCGCAAAGTAGCTCAAACAAATTTTATCGTAGCGTGAAAGTTCGTTATGCGCTCGGCGTGGCTTGCGCTTTGGTTATTGCTATAACCGCTTTGCTTTTATTCTTGCCAGGCGTAAAAGAAAATCCCGTTCCGGTTACGGCAGATTCATACGATATCGTTTTAGACGTAAATCCGAGAATTATGCTTTCGATTAACGCCGACGGAAACGTTAAGGGGCAACGCGGTCTTAACGAGGACGGAGTTGTTTTTCTTTATAATAAAAATTATACGGGAATTTCTGCAGACGAGGCAATAAAAGCAGTCATGTCGGAAATGCAGAAACTGGGAATTCTTGATAATAATGCTTTTATCAGAATTTCGGCATTTTCCGAAAAAAACAAGACTATAGACGAATCAAAACAGTCGCATGCAGAAAAAATTATAAATGAAATATCTTCGGTGAATACGGTATTTTTATCTGATGAGGAGCTTGAAAAAATAGAAGAATATTATAAATCGAATTCTGTCAAAGAAAATGAAAGACAGATTATTTCTGATTTTAAATCCAAGGTATTAAATCTGATTCATTCAAAAATATCGGATATTAACTATTTAATGCAAGAACTTGAAAAATATAATAAAAAAAGCGATGAAATTATAATTGACTTCCCTGAAGAATTACGCAGAAAAATTTCTGATTTTGTGTTGAAGTACAATGCGGATTTTGATTTTGACTTAAACGGAGAAATAAAATATTCAGACGTAGAAGATCTTATTGAAGAGCTTGAAGAGGGAAAAAAAGATCTTGAAGACGGACTTAAAGATATTAGTGAAAGCGAAGCCGATGACGATTTAGGCGGGTTGTTTGAAGATCTTATAGAAATCGTAAAAGAAGAGATCTTCGGCTTGGATGAGTAAGATAGCAACATAAAAATTTTTTTTAAAAAAATGAGAATTTTGCCCGATGGTAATCGTATATAGAATGTAAAAATCATATCGCGGCAAGATAAAACTTGCAAAGGAGAAAAACAATGAAAAATAAAAACAAATTATTTACAGCTATCGCTTCTCTCGCACTCGGAACAGTTATTGCGGCAGGTGCGGTTGCCTGTACCGGGCAAAACAGCAACGACAACAAAGCCGAACACAATTCTTTAACGGCAAAAGAAGTTTATGCGGTATCGGCATTTTCGGGCGCAAGTTATTTAAATACGATTGATGAAGGTGTTTCGAATGTTTCGGCGTTTTCGGCATCTACTTCTCAGACCTTTTTATCTGCTACGACGTCAATCGTTATTGATGCGGCGACCGCTAATCTGAATAAAGAAACTGCAACCGAAAGACCGTCCGATTTTACAGATGAAAACGTACAAGGTATAAAAAACTGTCTTAACATGTTTGATTCTCTTTTATTGAACGGGGGAATAGAACAGTCGATCGAAAAGAACGAACAAACCGGAGTTTATGGCGAATACACGTTTGTTATGACCATGAAAGCCGGTGAAAAACAAATTGTAATGTATTATAATGAAATTTCTTCCGAAACAAAAACCGAAATTGATGAGGATGACAACGAAGAAGAAATCGAAACTTCTACTACTTTAAAGGGCGTTTTGTTGTTTGGCGAAAACGTTTATGAAGTAGACGGCAAAAAAGAGCTTGAAACAGAAGGTGACGAAAGCGAGTATTCGGTTGAGTTTACTACAAAAAAAGATGACGGCAATTATGTTAAGTTTTCATACGCAACCGAAAAAGAAAAAAATGAAAGCGAATTATCGTATGAATGCAAAATTTATAAAAATCACAAAAAGGTTTCGGAAATAGAACTTGAAATAGAAGAAGAAAACGGTGTAACCGATATAAAATTTAAACTTAAAACGGCAGGTAACAAAGATGACGCTTCCTATAAAATCGTAAAAAAGGAAAGCAGTGATAAATTCGATATACGCCACGAATATAATGGCAAAAAATCATACATTACGGCTGAAAAAACTCAATCCGGTTATGTGTTTTTATATTCCAACGGATATAGTGAAAACGTTGGTTTTTAAGCAGACTTTTATAAAAACCAAATAATTATATATAAAAAAGGCTCTGATAGTAAACCAGAGTCTTTTTTTTGGTGGAGATAATGAGATTCGAACTCACGGCCTTCGCGTTGCGAACGCGACGCTCTACCAACTGAGCCATATCCCCATTTTCGCTTTTTTTTCAAGCTTGCCGTTCAAACTCATTAGTTATTTTATCAAATCATTTTTGCTTTGTCAATCACTTTATTTATTTTTCCAAAAATTGCACGCTATTTTTTCGCTCTTTTTTGTTTAAACATTTGACTTATTTCTTGCTTGGTTGTAAAATAACAATGTGTTATATAGTTGTCGCTATATATCAAAACGGGAGAGTGTATGTCCGAAAAAAACAAGCTTACAAAAAGCGATATAGTAGACGGGGCTTTTGCTGTACTTAAAGAAAGCGGCTTTTCGGCAGTAAACGCGCGAAGCGTTGCAAAAAAGTTAGGGTGTTCAACTCAGCCTATATATCGATTTTTTAAAAACATGAGCGAACTTAAAGACGAAATGACTGTTCGCGCCATAAAAGAGCATAGCGAACGGGTTATAAAATCTTTAAGCTGTAACGACGGTTCGCACAGCCGTTACAGCGATTACGGGATAGGTTTTGTAAGGTTTGCCGAGCAGGAAAAAGAGCTGTTTAAATTTTTGTATATCGACGAAAAATCGCGGCTTCTGCTTACCGACGTTCATTACGACAAGATAATCGATACCATAAAGAGCGAGTACGGGTACGACACTCAGACGGCGCGTAAAATACACACGGACATGACTTTTTACTCTTACGGTTTAGCTCTGCTTTTTTACGTCGGAGAGCTGAAAATGACCGATAACGAACTTATAGCCGCATTTCGGCGCGAATTTAAAGCCCTTGCTTCGCTCTATAATAACGCCGTCGCTACGAGCTGTAATAATTAAGAGCAATAATTAATAAAACGCTATTGCAATTAAAATTCGGCTTAAAAACGTTGAAAATAACAGAAAAGGAAGAAATATGAACAACATAATCGAAATAGAACATTTATCAAAATCGTTTAAAGAAGTCAAAGCGGTTTCCGATTTGAGTTTTTGCGTAAAAGAAGGCGAGTTGTTCGCATTTTTAGGCATTAACGGCGCAGGAAAGTCCACTACCATAAACATTTTGTGCGGACAATTAGACCGTGATGGCGGAAAAGTGAGCGTATGCGGCAATGATCCCGCGCTTGAAAGCGATGCGGTTCGCTCAAAAATAGGCGTAGTTTTTCAAAATTCCGTGCTTGATAAAGACTTAAACGTTTACGAAAACCTTAAAAGTCGCGCCGCGCTTTACGGCATATACGGCGAAGCATTTGAAATAAGGCTTGCAGAGCTTAGCGAGCTTCTGGATTTTAAGGATCTGTTAAAGCGCACGCTCGGAAAACTTTCGGGCGGACAGCGCAGACGTATAGATATTGCTCGCGCTCTTTTGCACGATCCTAAAATACTAATTTTAGACGAGCCGACTACGGGGCTGGATCCGCAGACGAGAAGCGTACTCTGGAGCGTTATAAGCGACCTGAGAAAAAAAGAAAACATGACAGTGTTTTTAACAACTCACTATATGGAAGAAGCCGCAGACGCCGATTACGTTGTTATAATAGACGGCGGCAAAATCTCGGCAAAAGGTACGCCGTTAGAGCTTAAAAACACCTATACGGGCGACTACATAACCGTTTACGGCGCAACGGAGGAGCAAATAAAAATGCTTGGCGCGCCGTATAAGAATATTCGCGATGCTTACAAGGTTTTCGTACCTGACACAAAGGCGGCTACTTCGCTCATTTTAAAGTATCCCGAGGTGTTTTGCGACTACGAGATTACAAAGGGTAAAATGGACGACGTATTTTTAGCCGTAACCGGCAAGAAGTTATCGGGAGGAGAGGATAAATGAAAACGCTTTTCGCGCTTATAGAACGTAACGTAAAACTATATTTTAAAGATAAAGGAATGTTTTTTACATCGCTTATAACGCCGTTGATTTTACTTGTGCTTTATGCGACTTTTTTAAAAAACGTATTCGAATCGTCCTTCCGCGATGCTTTAGCTGAGGCGGGTGTAACGCTTTCGGATAAAATTTTAAACGGTTGCGTAGGCGGTCAGCTTGTTTCGTCGCTTCTTGCGGTGTCGTGCATAACGGTTCCTTTTTGTTCAAATCTTTTAATGGTCAACGATAAAATCAGCGGAGCAAGGCGCGATCTTACGGTTGCTCCCACAAAACCCGCGACGCTTGCGCTCGCATATTACATATCCACGCTTTGTTCGTCGCTCATAATCAGCCTTGCGGCAACCTTCGTTTGCTTTGGTTACCTTGCGATAATCGGGTGGTGCTTAAGTTTTGTTGACGTTTTATGTATAATAGGCGACGTAATTTTGCTTGTATTGTTCGGAACGGCTCTGTCGTCCTGCGTAAATTTCGCGCTTAAAACAAACGGGCAGGCTTCGGCTGTAGGCACTATCGTAAGTGCGGGTTACGGTTTTATTTGCGGCGCATATATGCCTATTCACAGCTTTTCGCCCGCACTTCAAAAGGTTTTATCTTTTTTACCCGGAACGTACGGAACTTCGCTTATCCGCAATCACTGCATGCGCGGGTCGTTTAGTCAGATGGAAGATCTTGGTTTTCCGCCTGCCGTTATGGACGATATGAGAAAAAGCGTTGACTGCAATTTGTCGTTTTTCGGCAATAAAATCGAAACACCTGCAATGTTTCTGATAGTTTTTATCAGCATTTTAGTGCTTGTGGGTATTTACGTTATATTAAACGTGTTATCAAAAAAGAAAAAATAAATTTCAGGCTAATGCAGAATTAAAATTATGCATATTTAAATTAAAGCACTTCTTTTTGGTAAAGAAATCAACAAAAAGAACAGGGGATAATTGCAAAGTAGTTTTTGCAAAAAACCCGCCTATAGGTCGATTATTAAGGTGTTATAAATAATTGTAGGGGAAGATATTATCTTCCCGCTAAAAAGTAAGTTTAAGCAAACGAAACGGGCGGATAATATCCGCCCGCTACGATTTTTAAAAACAAAGTCGAAAACTTAAAACGAGTTATAAGCTTATTGTTCCGTTAAAAGCATATAAGAGGCAGCCAAGATGCAACGTTACGTTGCCAGCGGTGCGCTACCGTCACACTGCTTTATTTGATTTTGTTAGGACGCTGTATTTTTTTGCGTAATGAAAGTATTTCGAATATAACGCCTAAAACGGCAAAGAAAGCCATCATTCCTAAGTCCTGATAAAACGCCTTTGAAAAATCGGGTTCGTTTTTCATTAAGTAAGCGAACGCCTGATATGAGTTTAAATCCGAACCGGAGTTTAAAGCTATAACACCCGCCGCAACGGTATAAATTGCAAAAACGGAAGCTAAAACGCAAACGAGCGACGTTGCAGTTACAATCACAATCATGGTTTTGTTTTTCTTTCCGCCAAACTTGCCGTATAAAAAATTACCCAAGGCAAACGCCACCAACGACGAAATAGAAGCAACGTATCCTATAAGATATAGTATTACAGCCGTAACCATTCCTGCAAGTCCGCCTATCAGCGCGCCCAAAAAACCTTTGCCGTAATTATTCGGCGCATTTTCGTAATCGGCGTTTTCGGCTTCTATAACCTTATTAAGTTCGCTCGCACACTGATTATCGATAGTTACTTTCATTAAATTTTCTATAAAATAAGGCTTGCTGTCGTCTGCGTTCAATTCGTTACCGCAAATGGGGCAAAATCCTGCGCCTTTTGCGCCGTTGTTGTTAAGAATTTCACAAGTTTCGTCAATTATTTGCGGCAAACGGTTGAGCATGCCTTTGTTAGTCATAGCGTTAAGCCCTATAAGTAAGCCGTATTGCGTAAATTGCCAACGGAAAAACTTATAACTTTTACTTCTTAAAGCCGACTCGATATCCATTTTTTGTTTGTCTGTAGTGTAACAATTCAAATGAATTTTTACGGGGCTTACCGAATCAAGGTTTTGCAATATAAAACTCAGTTCGTAGCCGTTAAATGTTCCGTATGCGTTGTTTCCGTTTACAGTCAGTCCGCGTTCTTCGCAAAAGGTTTTAAACAATTTGTTCATTTTTACACTCCTTATTCTTCCGATCTGCGCTAAGCTATGCTGCACTTTTTTAATCGGATAATTTATTTTAACATAAGGCTGTTCAAATTGCAATGCTAAAAGGAAAATTTCTTACCTGATAATTAAAAAAGATAGAATAAAACCTTTTAAAAGTAAAAAAGGGCGATGCAAATAATACATTACCCCGAGTTTATTAATATTTTTTTAGTAGACTGTTATAAATAATTGTAGGGGAAGATAATATCTTCCCGCATAAAAAGCAAGCTTGAATAAACAAAACGGGCGGATAATATCCGCCCGCTACAATTTTTAAAAACAAAGTCGAAAACTTAAAACGAGTTATAAGCTTATTGTTCCGTTAAAAGCATATAAGAGGCAGCCAAGATGCAACGTTACGTTGCCAGCGTCAAGCTGCCGTCAAGCTGCCGTTACGCCGCCTTACTTTTTAAAATATCTGTTTAATAACCCCTCAAAGGCTTTGCCGTGACGCGCTTCGTCGCGAGCCATTTCGTGAACGGTGTCGTGTATAGCGTCAAGTCCGAGTTCTTTTGCGCGTTTAGCAAGTTCATATTTTCCTGCAGTTGCGCCGTTTTCGGCTTCAACACGAAGTTCAAGGTTTTTCTTAGTAGAATCGGTTACAACTTCGCCTAAAAGTTCGGCAAATTTAGCTGCGTGTTCTGCTTCTTCAAAAGCGGCTTTTTCCCAGTAAAGTCCTATTTCGGGATAACCTTCGCGGTGAGCAACTCTCGCCATTGCCAAATACATACCAACTTCGGTGCATTCGCCGGTGAAGTTCATTCTTAGTCCTTCTAAAATGTCGGCGGGAACGTCTTTAGCAACGCCTACAACGTGTTCCGCTGCCCAGCTTTTTTCGCCTGCCTGTTCAACAAATTTAGAAGCGGGCGCACCGCACTGTGGGCATTTTTCGGGTGCTGAATCGCCTTCGTGTACGTAACCGCAAATACTGCAAACAAATTTTTTCATAATTAACTCCTTAGAAATACTTTTTATTTATTTTTATTACATTCACGGCAGATGCCGTAATAAACGATGTTGGTTTTTTGCGTCAGATATCCGTTTTCTTCAAGTTCCTTGGGTAAATGTGGCATTTCCCATACGTCAAAAACTTTTTTGCAACACTCGCAAACAAAATGCCCGTGCGGCTCTATGCACGCATCATAATGCGTTTTGTTATCCGCCGTGTCAAGCGCAATAATCTGTCCGCCGTACTTTAGCTTTGCCAAATTCCTGTAAACGGTTCCCAAGCTCACGGTAGGATCAAGCTTTCGTACTTGCTCGTATATCCATTCCGCTGTCGGGTGCGTTACGGTGTTTTTAAGCACGGAATATATTTCTTCGCGCTGTTTTGAATATCTGCTCTCCATAAAATCCTTATCAGTAATGATTACTATTATCAGTATAATCGAAAAAAATAAAAAAGTCAAGGCTTTTTTGCAAATTTTTAAAAAAATTTTTTAGTAGAGTAAAATTGTTTAAAAAGCAAAAGAGATATATGACTTTATATTTACGCTCTATAAATACTATTATTTATTGATTTTACGCAGAATAATATATTCTGAGAACTTTTTTCGATAATATTATATAACTGTAAAAAATAAAAGTCAACTGATTTTTATAATTTTGCACAATTTGTCACTTTTTGTAAAAGTGGCATTTTTTATTTTGCCGTTTTTTTACTCAGAATATATTATTCTGCGAACATGCAGCTTGACGGCAACGTGACGTTGCATCCTTATTGTGCGTTATGTGAGCTTATAAAAGCTTGTAGGGGAAGATATCATCTTCCCGCAATAAAGTAAGGTTGAATCAACAAAACGGGCGTATACTATCCGCCCACTACGATTATTTTAAACATAGTAGAAAACTTAAAACGAGTAGTAATTTTATTTTCCGCGAAAAGTTT
>CAKVPH010000032.1 GCA_934796775.1 uncultured Clostridia bacterium | reverse complement strand
CTTTTAATTTATTATTAACTTTAATTGTTATTTCGCTTTTCGCGCGGCGAAAAGCTTGGCAAAAGACGGCGGGGGCTTTCGCCGTGCGCGCCCCCTGCACCCACGGCACTCCGCATCTCCCCCTTTTGTGTTTTCCCCCTCTTGTCTAAGCGGGGGAAAAGTGAAAACTCGCCTATAGGTTGATTATTAAAGCTTTAACGAGTTGTAAATTTATTGCAACGCGAAAAGTTTATAAGAGGTAACCAAGGGTGCAGCGTCACGCTGCCGATAGAGGATTTCTAATAATAAATTAAAATAATTATAAAAAACAATTGTAGGGGAAGATATTATCTTCCCGCTAAAAACTAAGCCTATAGGTTGATTATCAAAGCTTTAGAGTTAAAAAAAAGCTTTCTCCCATTGGAGAAAGTGGCGCGAACGCGCCGATAGAGGATTTCTAATAATTTAAAATCCATATTCACGAACTAACACGAGCAAAAACTCGTTTAGTAATAAAACATTATTTTAAAAAGGAGAAACTTTTATGCAAACCAAAAACCTTAAAAAGAAAGGTTTTACCTTGGTAGAACTCGTTGTAGTGATTGCGGTAATTGCGGTACTTTCCGCAATACTTATTCCTACTATCGGTTGCTTTGTTGAACAGGCAAAAGAATCCAACGATATGGCTACCGTAAGACTACTTAACGTTGCACTCGTCGAAGACGGTGCAAAAAACGATACGCCTAAAACTATGAGCGGGGCTTTAGCCGCAATGAAAAGACAAGGCTACGATATTGAAAGATTAACACCGCTTAGCTCAGGTGAAATACTTTGGGATAGCGCAAACAATCGTTTTATGCTTATCAAGGGTGAAGAAATCTTATACCGCGATAACAGTACAAAAGAAAGTGCAAAGTCCGACTGGTGGAAAGTAATAGAGAATGACAAAGGATTAAGCGATATATACAGCAACTATTTAAAAGACGGTTACACGGCAGAAAATGCTTTAACTGCAACTACCGGTGTAGATGTAGGCAATAATGCAAATATAAGTATAAATTATTCAATCGGAACTAAACAAAATGTAGTGTTTGTAATGAATGGCGGAACTTTGAAAGTAAACGCGGCACTTTCAGACGTGCTTTTTTATGGCTATGCAGAACAAGCTGTTATCGAAGAAGTTGCAGATGAATCTTTCCGCGTTGTAGATGGCGTTATAGGATATGCGGAAATAGCAAAAGGACATATTGTAGTAGAAAATAAAGGTGTGGTCAACATACTTTACGCTACTTCGGAAAATGCAAAAATCGATAAAGATAACAGTGGTATAGTAGGTAAGGCATATAAAACCGTAGACGGAGTAACGGGTAACATATCTGCCGAGTTAGATGAAAACGGTGCTAATAAAGAAGAAAATAAAGCAAATAGTTATTTCCGTGGCGAAGGTACAGCCGAAAATCCATATTTAATTTCTAATGCTAACGAACTTGCAATCATTCGTAATAGAATAAATACAGCAAACAGCGGAGATCGAATTCTTTCTGCCAACTATAAATTAGTGGAAGATATTGATTTGTCCGGTTATGAAAGCTGGACTCCGATAGGTAGTGCGACACGTCATTTTAACGGTTTATTTGACGGAAACGGAAAAAATATTTCTAACTTAAAAATTACAAGCGGTGATTACGTTGGCTTGTTCGGTTATATTGATAGCGCAATTATAAAGAATATTTCTCTTGTAAATACAAATGTCAAAGGTGGCACGAGAGTCGCTTCTCTTATAGGGCAAATTTGTTCTGACGCTACCGTTCTAAATTGTTCAAACGATGCAAGTTCCGTTGTTGTAGGAGAGAACAGCAATACCGGCGGCTTGATAGGTGCGGCAATAAACGGACGGAATATAAAACTCACGTCTTTAGTAAATAACGCTACGGTAGAAAATATTGAAAACAGCAATTCTCGTGCGGCAGGTATTATCGCACAAGTAACTACAAACGCCGTGGTAACGCTAAAAGATTGTATTAATAATGGTGTAATTAAAACAAACGGCGGTTATGCCGGCGGCATTGTTTCGGCATATCAAAACGGTAAGGTTATTTTTGATAATTGTAAAAATACTAAAAACTTATCTGAATTTACAGGAAGCGTAAAATCAGATATGTTAGCTTGGATAACGAGCGCTCAGTTGGTTGAAATAAACAACTACGACGGTGAAATTGCAGATGCATTAGGTTTGCTTGAAACTGAGTATATGCGTTGTGTTACGTTTAACGGAACAACAATTTTAATAAATGTTTTAAATGAGTGCAAGACTTTTGCAGAATTGTATGCAGATAAAGCTTCGCTTAGCAAAGTTACAATGGATAGGTTAATCGGCTTTTACGAATATATTTTAGAACATAATCCTCAATGGAATATAGATCGTACGTCGTATTGGAAAATTTTCACCGCTGCAAGTAGTTTTGGTGGGGACGGTTGGCCGCAAGCTCTCGCAGCATACAATAAAGCAACGTTTACAGACGAAAAAGATTATTTAAAACAAGAAGAGTTTGAATTAGTTTGGAGAGAAAAATCTCTTTACGTTGTTGAATAATCATATTACATTTAAATAATAAAACACCTGATTGAAGATATTTTTTCAGTCAGGTGTTTTTTATAATTTATCGAGTAAAAAATTAGTTAAATTTTTTAATTTTTACGTTTTTTTTCCGTTTGAAATGAGGTAGTGTGACATCGATTGGCGATAGTGCGTTTGTTTAACCTCGCACGAACACCTTTTAGTAGCAAAAACCATAGTTTTATCCTCTGATTTCAATATTTTTACCGTTTACAGGGCGGCAATGTTTTTAAGCGTCATTAAAAATGCGAATGTACGGCTTGTTATTTAATGTACGGCTTGTTATTTTCAGAAATATAAGGGCAAAACACCTTCGGTAGTTATGTCATTTGTTCTGCGTTTCTTGTTTCAGCAGAGTTGCGTAGCGCAACATTTGTTTTCGCGAAGATACGCCGAGTTTTTCCAGAATATTGTGGTTGTGGAATTTGAGCGTACTTTCGCGTATATTTAGTATATCGGCGATTTCTTTTGCGGTTTTGCCTTGCAGATAGAGGTTAAAAACGGTTTTTTCTGTTTTTGTAAGTTCTTTTAACCCGATTTTGAATGCTTCGTAGTTATCAGGATCTATCTCGTTTTTGCGGGAATAAGCCAGCCGCTCGATTTCCGTTTGTCGCTTGTCGATTTCGCTGGTCTGGTTTTCGGTTACGATAGCAAGTTCTTCGTTTTGCCGTTTCAGGTTTTCAGTTGCGATCGCAAGTTCTTCGTTTTGACGGTTCAGGTTTTCAGTTACGATCGCAAGTTCTTCGTTCTGACGGTTCAGGTTTTCCGTTTCGAGATCGCGAAGTCTGTCCTGTTCGGCAAGATAGACGAACAAGTCGTTGATTTCGATAATATCTGATTTTGTTCCGGAATGCTCCTGCATGTGTATTTTTTCAAGACTTTTTATTACCGGGGAAACGAATTTTTTCGAAAAAATTATGCAAAGCACAACGGCGGAAAAAACGAGTAAAAAGCATACCAAAACGATTCTTGTGACATTTACAGCCACGGTTTTATCGAATTCGCTTTTCGGTTGCATAACCACAAGAGTGTAGGGCGTATTGCAGATCGTAACCTCGTTTTTAGCGGCAATAAAAGTGTTTTCGCCTAAGAGCTCGGTGAGTGAGTCGTTCATTTTTTTTGGTACGAGCGTACCGCCGGGGCTTAAAGAATAGCCGCCGAGGACGCCTGCCCAGAATATGTTTTCACAGTCGATTTTGCCGTCTTCTGCCGTTTTGGAAAAGGTGCAGGTCAGTTGCTCTAATCTTGTGGGTTGAGCAAAGAAATCTTTAAAGTAATTTTTCGAGATTTCAAACCCGCAAATACCGTAATACGTTCCGTCTGCTCCGAACAGAGGAGTGATGAACGCCATTGCTTCTTCGCTTGTTCCGTTAAGCGTAAAAATATCGGTCAGCACGGATTTTTTCTCTTTAACGATTGTTTCGTTGAAGAAACTTTTTATTTGATGCACGAAATCGATTTTGAATTCCAATCGCCATTTACGGTGCGGCATAATGTTGTTTTTTCTTCCGAGTTCCGCGCTGCCCCGAAACAGCAGGAGCGTTTCATCCGTTCGGTCAAGGGTACTGCGTTGAAAATACAATCCTGTTCTGGATTTATCAGAGTTGGCTTCGCCTGTATTCACGGTTGCGTTAAGCATTATAAACGCGCCCGAAGCGTCCGCTTTAAGCAACTCTTCTTTAAGTTTAGGGAAAAGTGTTTCCTGCACGCCTTCCGTATACAATTGAGAATCGTTGAGCGCGCTTATATGAATTCCTTTTTCATTCAGGTAATTGTCTATTATCGCCGATGAATCGTTTGCTAACATCTCGTTCATCATCGAAAGATCGTCAAAGAATTTTTCGATTTGTCTTGTATAGAACTCGTTTTGAAAGGTCAGATTATTTGAATATTTTTCCGTTGTTGTGGAAAACTGCCCGACGAAAAATAAGCCGGCTGCGATAAACATAACGACAACGAGAACAAGCGTAAGCATATATAACAAAAGCTTACGATGCATAGATGTTTTCTTTTTTTTGAAATCCATGAGCTTCATATTCCGGTCGCTCCGCAATTTTTTGTCAGCCGACGTTATCCAGTGCGGCTTCCATTTCCGCAACTATTTGTTCGCAAGTTGCGCCTTTTTCGTATTTGGCTTCAAGATTTTTCTGGATATCACGTATTTTTTCGTACAAAGCGTATACTTTGGTGTAATACCCCTCAAACCCCGGTTCTTTTTTAAAAGAGCATGTTTCAACGGTTATAGTCAGTGCTTTATAAAGGTTCCTGTACGCTTCCGACTTAAAAGATTCTTTGCCGATTTTGTCAAAAGCTCCCGTTCTTACGGGCATATAACCCGTTGAAAGAACAAAATCCACATTGCGGCGTTCCTCGGTGAACCATCTTGCGAAAACGGTTGCCGCTTCGGCTTTGATATCAGTCGTTTTATAAGCGCAAAGCCCGACGCCCGATTGCGTTGCGACTTTTTGTTTGCCTGTCTGTTGGGGCATGGGCAAAACTTTCAGATTCATGGGTTCCGACGTATTGTCGGGGTAGGTGATTTCGTCGTTGTAGTAAAGCACGGAAGCCGAAGAACCGATACCTGCGCAAGTCTGTCCCGTCATAACCTGTGTGTTGGAATACAAATCGGATACGACAATATGTCCTTTGGCGATAGACGTGGCAAACATGTCGTATGCTTTTATCAGAGCGGGGTTGTTTGCGTCGTACCAGCCGTCTTTATAAGAAATATTCTCTCCGTCGGATATGGCGCACAGTTCTGCGAGCCTTATCAGATAATCTATTGCGCAGAACGGTTTGCCGCCCGACCACTCGTAATATTTTTCGGCAACGGAGAAAAACCCTTTCCAGGTTGCGAGGTCGGATAGAGAAACATTTTTATCGGCGGCGAATCTGTCAAAAACTCCGCCTGCGATGAAGAGCATATAAGTCGATTTTGAAACGGGAAAAACAACAAGATTATCATCGACCATTCCGTCGCTTAAAAAATCGGGGACGAATTTGTCAAGTTCGGACGGTGAAAAATAATCGTTCCAGTTCAGAAGTTTATCCGCGCCCAGGCTGCGCGCGTCGCTCGAATGGCAAAAGAATAAATCCGGCATTTCCTTGGATCCCGCTTTGCCTGATTGTGCGTCTTTTAACTTTTTGCCGATCTGCGAGGCGTTTGACATCAGCGTAACGTTTATGATGATGCCTTTTTCTTTACCGACGGTTGAGTTGAATTGTTCAACGATGTCGTTCATGGGTGAATTGACTTGCTCGCCGTAAACGTGCCACATAGTGAGAGTTGTCGGTTTTTTGGGGTCCAGCAAGGTGTTGTTTTTATTGCAGGCAAAAAAAGTAAAGGGTATTGCGAGCGTCATCGCAATGACGATAAATAAAGAAACAATTTTTTTGGTTTTACATTTCATATAGATCTTCCGTTACCGGTTACATGAGCGTTTGCCCACCCGATTTTTAAAATTTTTTTGACTTTTTTTCATTTTCCCCCACCTTTTTCAGTTTTGGGTGGGGGAAATTCTATTGTGTTTTTGCTATACTTACGATGCTTCAAACGTTGCAGGTACGTACAGAAACGCTGTGAGTGGATACCGTGAGTGTATACAGTATATCACACATGCGCGCGAAAGTCAATTGTCATTTGCAACAACAAGCAAAATATCACACATAACAATACGGACTTAAAAGGAGCATCGATTATGACACACAACACAAGAAGAATAAAGATATTTACGCTTGCATTGGGGCTTACAATGTGCCTTGCGGTAATTCTCGGCATGTTATCGGTCAATCCGCAGTCGGCTAAAGCCGAAACGACGACGATCGACACGCTCGAGGTGGCGTTCAAAAAGGTAAACGTAGGCGACAGTCTTGCCGCCGCGTTTGAATTCGAGGACGAAACGGCAAAAACGCTCAAAGTGCCCGTCGGCGCAAACTATACGGCAACGCTCTTATTCGTATCAAAAAACGGGCAAGCGAGAACGTTGTGGGAAAAAGACAAAGCGTCGTTCCCGTGGAGCAACGTTGAAAACCAACCTGTCGAGCAGAAAGTTGCCTATTGCATCCGCGTTCGTTTCGCTCTGAAAGAAAACTATAAACTGTCCAAAGACGTTGACGCATTGAAAAAGAAGCTTAAAGTTTCCGGAGCGGAGCTTGGCAAAGGTAAAGACGTAGAGATCTGGGACGCTGCCGGACAATTCTCCGATTTAACTGCAGTAGATATGGACTTCATTATTTCAAAAGGTCTGACTTACATAGGGTATCGGCAAACTATATATCCAAAAATCGACGAAGAGGTAACGGGCAAAATAGGCACGTTGTACACCGGCACGGGTATGTGGCTCAGAGGCGCGCCCGGTCCTTACGCTTATACGGTGAAAGCCGCTCCCGTCGGCACGAAATTAGATAAGCACGACGGCTTTAACGACGACGAATCTACCTGCTACTATCAAATTATCGCCAAAAACGCAATGGACGGCGGAACGATGTACGTCACCGCAACGGCGGCGGACGGACAGACTTGCGATATTCCCGTTACGATTGCAGCCGTGTCGGGCGGACACGAGCATACATGGGTTGAAAAAATAGAGAAGATAGATTACGAGCATCACAGCTACACAAAATGTACCGATCCCGCTTGCCCCGGCGTTGCCCCCGCTTTTGACAAAGATTCGCAGTATGCAAGCCACGAGTTCTATTCGGGCTGTAATGCAAAGTGCAAAATGTGCGGCGACCTCGGCAACCCGGATACAAAGCATAATTTTACCGCTGCGCCCGACGAGTCCGACGGCACTTGCCATGTGTTTAAATGCGCTTGCGGCGAAGTTAAAAGAGACGAAAGCGGTAATATAATAAAGGAAAAACACAGCGGCGGTATTCAGACATGTTTAAGCGGCGCAAAGTGCGATGTGTGCGGAGCAGAATATCTTGCCGCTACGGGACATAAGTACGAATTCAGGTCGTTCAGAAACAACGATGGTACTTATATGCACCTTGGATTCTGCAAGTATTGCGGAAAGGAAAACACCGATCTGAGACATTCTCCTAAAGGCGGTGCAGCGACCTGTCAGGAGCGTGCAAAGTGTGATTATATGTATAACGGCGACGTCTGCGGTTGCGAATACGGCGAATTCAAGGCACACAATTTCGTGGGAGGAATCTGCACCGAGTGTTCGTCGGGCGAGTATATCAGGGAAGTAGTAATAGACGTGCCCGAGTTTTATGAAGGAATGGCATACAGCCCGTTGTTTTATCCCAACGTCATTAAAGGCAACGTCATTCCCAAGGGGGATATTTACTATAAGGCGTCTTTGGATCGCGACGGAAACGGCTATTTGTGCAATGCTGCCGACTGCGGCGAAGTAAAAATTACAAATAACAGCGTAATACTTTACGCTTTCAAGCCGCATACGACCTGCAAATTCCCCGAAAGCGTCGACGATCTCAACGTCACCGTAACTAACGGCGAACTTTTGAGCAAACAGATAAGAGAAAACGACGGAAGTCTGGTTATACTGGTATTATTGCGCGTTGAAAACGCGGTGCAATCATTAGATATTGAAGTTTCTCAACCGCTCGCCGGAAATCTTCCCGAAACGCTGAAAATCACCGAGAAAAACGGATGTGAGGTGACGATAGACCAAGCAAGCATCGGACCGTTGATTGATGGTTTGTTTTACATAGGCGTTCCGTGTGAAGTCAAATTTACGGTTAAAGCGCCGGAGGGAAAAGTTTTTCCGGTTTTGAAAGCATGGAATATCGACAAATGGCTTTGCGATTTCAGCATTACGGGCTGTACTTTAATGAGTTATGAACAAAGCGCGGATTTTACGGAATTGACGTTCACCGTGCAAACGTTGAAAGCAACCGATTGTATGCACGAAAACGTGACGATGAAATCGGCCGGAAAACTTGCAACCTGTACCGAAGACGGAGTGCAGGATAAATATGCCTGCTCGGGTTGCGGAAAAGAGTTTTTCGACGCCGCCTGCACTAAGCCGTGGAACGACTCGATTGCAAACATACCCGCGGCGGGGCACAATTTCGGTTCGGTATATACCATAGGAAAGGACACGCACTTTTTTGAGTGTAAGACCTGCGGCGAGAAAAAGGACGAAGCTCCGCACGATTTCGGCACGCTTGTCGGGCAAACGAATTCCACCTGCATGCAGAACGGCGTAAAGGCGCACTATGAATGTTCGGCTTGCAAAAAACTCGTGGACGAAAACAAGCGGGAAACCACACTTGAAGATCTTAAACTGCCCGTTAATCCCGTAGGACACAGTTATGATTTCTGGAAGGAAGAAGTGCCTGCCACCGAGGAAAACAACGGCGAAAAAGCCCACAAGGATTGTAAGCTCTGCGGAAAGCATTTTGACGCGAGCGATAAAGAAATTACGGGTTTTGACCTTATAATTCCCAAAATCGGTTCGCATAAAGTGGTTATAGGGGAAGATAAAAAAATCTGTGAGGAAGGCACGCGCGTTACCGCAACGGCAAAGGCGCCGCCGGCAGGCAAAGTGTTCAAAGGCTGGAAGGACGCAAGCGGGAACATCGTCAGCACCGAAAAGAATTATACCTTTACGGTAACGGGAGAAACAACTCTTACGGCTGTGTATGAAGACATGCCCGAAGTCAAGCCTGCTAAAAACGATGGGCTTTCGGGCGGAGCGATTGCGGGTATTGTAATCGGTTCGGTAGCGGTTTTAGGTGTCGGCGGATTTGCGATCTACTGGTTCGTTGTCAGAAAAAAGACTTTTGCCGATCTGGTCGCGGCAATCAGAGGAACTTTTAAGAAAAAACAATAAAAACTAACATAAAACGGTTTAATGTCGCGGATTTTCGGCGATGGAATAAATCACTTTAATCAATGGAATAAATCACTTAAATCAAAGGAGTAAAAATTATGAAAAGAAAATCATTTATCGCAGTTATGACGCTGGTGCTGACGCTTGTCCTTCTCACCGCTTGCGGTAAGGGAGGAAAACACAATTATTCGGAAGAATGGAGCAATAACGAAACTCATCATTGGCATGCGTGCGCAGACAAGGGCTGCAAAGAAATCAAAGACAAAGCCGAACACTCCTGGAACGACGGAAGCGTGTCGGTTGAGCCGACCACGGAAAAAGAAGGCACTATGGTTTTCGTCTGCACGGTCTGCCACAGAGAAAAGACCGAGAAGATTGATAAACTTGTCGCCGAAAAAGAATATACTATAACCTTTGACAGCAAAGGCGGCAGCGCGGTACAACCCGTTAAGGCAAGCGCAGGCGCGGCGATCACGGCTCCTGCCGCTCCCACCAAAGAAGGTTTTGTTTTTGCAGGTTGGTACGAAAGCACGGACGGCGGAGTAACGCTTTCCGACGCGGAATTCAGTTTTGCATATATGCCTGCAAGAGTGTTCACGCTTTACGCAAAATGGGCGACAGCCGACATCAAGGGCAAGACTTTCAATAAAGTTGACGCAATCGTCGAGTGGGAGTCCGAAGCCGTCAAGCAAGCGCTCCTTAAAGAAATGGAAATGACGGAGGAACAGTTTATACAAATTCATAAGGTATCAAAAATTACGCTCGTTTTTGCGGCGGATAAAGATTCCGTGACGGTGTCTTTTGATCAAACCCCGGGCGAAGAAGACGATAAAGGTAAAGGCATCGTAACGCTGTTGTACAGGATTAAAGGCTCTGCTATCGTGTTCTATGACAGCCGGGAAGATATGGAACAAGAAATCCCCGCTCACGAAATGGGTTTGTTTGTAGGCTCGACGTTTGAGTTGTCCCAAGACAAAACGACCATTATACAGAGCAATATCCAACCGGGAATGGGAACGATTAAATATAAGTATAGCGTTGTTGTAAAATAATCCGACAAAGGAACACCAAAAACAAGTAACCACAAAAACAAAAAACCCGCCTATAAGTCGATTATCGGCATAAAACGGCAGGGTAAAAAATAATTTTGCAACACTTAAAAAACAAAGCACAATTTTTTTAAATCGCAAATTTCAGCCGCGGTTTGAAAGAACAAAAAGAAAAAGGAGACGCGAATATGGCTAACAAAACAAAACTATTATCGTTGGTTTTCGGACTTACGATGTGTCTTGCGCTTATGTTCGGCATCGTGTTTGCAGGCAAACTTGTCGCGCGGGCGGAAGATGGCGAAAAAGTTACGATCGAAAATGTCGGAGTTTCTTTTAATAAAACTAAAATAGGCGATAAACTTGTTTCGATGTTTAATTTCGAGGATGAAACGACAAAAACGCTCGTTGTTCCCGAAGGCGCAAACTATACGGCAAGAATTGACGTAATATACGCCTACGGACATACCCGTCGTTTGTGGAGCGATGCGCCCGGCTATTTATGGAGCACAATTGAAAACTCCGAAATAACGAGGGATACGCCGTACGTTGTCAGAGTGAACTTTGAGCCGAAAACGGGATATATTTTCGATGCGTCGAAAGAAGCCGAATATTTAAGCACGATGAACATTCCGGGGTTTGAAATCGGCAAAGGAAAAGATACAGAGGTCTGGACATCGAATTTAGGAGAATATTATTTCTACGTCGATTTTGCCGTTACCAAAGGCATGAATCACATGTTCGGGTGGTCGTTGAATGCTTATCCGGAAATCGGCGTACCGTTCAGCAGCAGTTTATGCACTGCTTATACGGATACGGCTTTCTGGCTTGTCGGCGCGCCCGCGCCCTACACGTT
>CAKVPH010000031.1 GCA_934796775.1 uncultured Clostridia bacterium | reverse complement strand
GCCTAACGGACACAATAACCGACTACGATTTCGTTACCGAAGATATTTTGGAGTATATCGTTAAAGAAAATGCGACAGATCTCAGTCGGTTAAGGTTTTTTATAGGCGACACGTACGATGCGGATATTTATCGTTTGGATGGATACGGAAATCTTGCCAACGTCGATAAAAGCGATTTTGAATACATTATAGACGAACTTATCGAAAATTTACAGGAACAAATATACATACCCTTGCAGGAGGGCTTTTGCTTATGAATGAAATGTTTAAGGACTACCCCGACGTTGTGAGCGTCGAGCAGGTTTCGGATATGTTGAGAATAAGCACGTCATTTGCTTATCGCCTTTTACGTAGCGGAGTTTTGCCGGCTAAAAAGGTCGGGAGTAAATATATTATAGCCAAAAAAAGCGTCATCGCTTTCGTTTGCGCGGAGGATAAAAATGACAGGCAGATTAGCGGTTAAAGGCGGCAAGTATTATGTTGTTATCTCTTACAAGGACGAAAACGGCAAATATAAAAACAAGTGGATCGCCACAGGTCTTGACGAACGGAACAACAAGCGTGCCGCTACCGATATGATGAGAGAAATCGTCAGCCAATATGAAAACGGAACGCTGTCGTTTGCGGGAAAAAAACAACCGCAGGAAGCAATCAAAGAATCCGACAGTCCGCTTTTTTCCGATTATCTGTATGAGTGGTTGCGATTAGTGAAACCAAATTTACAAGTTACGACGTACAGCGGATACCGACTTCTCGTAAAAGTTATAGCCCCATATTTCGAAGAAAAAGGATTACGCGTAAACGAAATAAAACCCGCTCACATTCAGGAGTTTTACACATATTTACAAGAAGAAAAAGGGAAATCACCGCAGGTTTGCAAACATTATCATGCCGTTATTCATAGAGCGTTGCAAATTGCATATAGGTCTGACTTGATTTTGACAAATCCTGCAGATAAAGTTGAACGACCAAAATACCAAAAACATAAAGCAAAATTTTACTCGGCGGAACAAGTAAAAAATTTATTCAACGAACTGCAAGGAGATCCGTACGAACACATATATAAATTAACTACAATTTACGGTATGCGACGAAGTGAAGTCTGCGGGTTGCGTTGGAGTTCGATTGATTTTGATAAAAACACTCTTACGCTTGACCATACGGCAATTCAATGTGAAGTAAACGGAAAAAGGGTTACCGTTGTTAAAGACACAATGAAAAATCAGTCAAGCATGAGGACTTTACCGTTGCTACCGTTTGTAAAAGATATGCTTTTGAAACTGAAAACGGAACAAGAACTTCGGCGAGAAAAATACGGGACCTATTATAACCCGAAATTTATTGATTACGTCTGTGTGGATGAAATGGGAAACCTAATACGTCCCGATACATTGACTACTCATTTCAAAGCGTTTTTGAAGCGCCATAATTTACCTGTAATTCGTCTGCACGAATTGCGTCATAGTTGCGCAAGCATATTGATTGCTTGCGGAGTAAATATGAAAGCGGTTCAGGAATGGCTCGGACACAGCACGTTCAACACTACGGCAGATATTTATAGTCATTTGAATTATTCTTCAAAACTTGGTATCGCAGATACCCTCTCAAGCGTATTCAGCGGTAAACCTACTCCCATAGAACAAACGTCGCCCGACGCAATGTCAAAAATACAAAAGATTTTTTATTCAAGCGATGTCGAGGCGGCACCTAAAAAAATAAGAAACGTCGAGGATGAATACGATAGTTGGGATGAAGATTACGAAGACGTTGACGACGCTGTATTCGTCGATACGACCGACGAAGATGAACAATTGAAAAACGAACCCATTGAATCCGTTTTTCCCGAATTAGCACCGAGCAGCGTATCGGAATTCAAAAAAGCAAAAGAAGAAATGAACCGACTTGGTTTTGAAACGCTCGATGAATACTTTGAATATCTTGACTTCAAATCTCGTATGGAACAGCGAAAAAATACTGCCGGCTCAGGCGGAACGTCAATGTAAAAAATAAGCCCCGACATCACTGTCGGGGCGTTGGCGGAGGGTGTGAGATTCGAACTCACGTGAGGTTTCAGACCTCAAACGCTTTTCAAGAGCGCCTCGTTATGACCGCTTCGATAACCCTCCGAGTATTAAATTGTCAAAATATGATTTCTACAAATAATTAAAACAGAAAATAAATTTGTAGAAATTTTTGTAGAAAATCTGATTTTCTAAATCGGTTTGTAGAAAATCGCTTTCTTTTTGACCGCTTTAATTATGCCACAAATTGTCAATAATTTCAAAGGTTTTTGCCGTTATTGACAGGTGGTTTGAAAAAGTTTGTAGAAACAAATGGGATTTTTGACAACTTTATTTCAACTTGTTTTCAAGACCGCCTCGTTATGACCGCTTCGATATATCTCCGTATTTGCAATAAACATTCTTGTTTTCTTTCTTTGCTAAATTAGTATATATTATACGATAAAAAAAATCAAGCGTTTTTTTGTGGTTTTTATTTAATTTTTGCTTTGTAACGGCTTTATTTTTTAATGCGCGGCGGCTTTATTAAAAACTGTTACATTCTTTTTTATAATTTCTTTTGCTTTTTTTTATTCCCTGTGCTAAAATACTCGTATGGATTATTCAGGTGATTTTTGTAAAGAAAACAATTCTGTATCGTTTTTTAAAAAACACACCGTCTTTGCTTATTTGTTTATGGCGGCGGTGATTTTTGCCATATTCGCAATTTTTCTCGCGGTGTACGGCATATATCCGTTTGGCGAAAAAACGATGTCAAGCTATGATATGCTTGCTCAGGTGGCTCCGTTTATAGAGCATTTTTACGACGTATTCAGCGGAAAGTCATCGCTGTTTTACACCTTTGCCATAGCGGGTGGGGCGGACGTGTTCGGTACGCTTACGTTCTGCGCGTTAAGCCCGTTTACGTTTGTGTTTTTGCTTTTCGGCGAAGGTAACGTGTATTACGCTACGTCCATAGTATTGCCGCTAAAAATCGTATGCGTTGCATTTGCCGCGTTTTATTACGTAAAAAAAAGATTTAAAAATATCAACCTGTATATGCAGATTACGCTTGCGTTATCCTATGCCTTCTGCGGATATCTATACGTTTCAAACACCTACATAAGTTGGGTTGATTTACTTATTTATCTGCCGTTTGTGGCGTGGGGCTTCAGAAAAATCGTCCGCGGCGAAAAAAAGACTACTTTTGTGGTTTCGCTGTGTCTGATGATTTACACTTGTTTTTCCATAACGAGCTTTTCGCTGTTTATAATTTATCCCATACTCATTTTATATGCGATTATTGCAGTTGAAAAACAGGAGCGCAAAAGAGTCGTTACCGATACCGTGCTTGCGCTTGTAAGTTCGGTTATTTTTTCTTTGCCTGTTCTGCTGTCATCTCTTGCGGCGTTTATGGTTTCCGGCAGGCGCGGTGGATTGTTTGCAAACCTGTTTAACGACCTTAAGGCAGACCCGCTGTATTACAAAATGTCGTACCTTTTTACCGACGGAATCACCTTGTTTTTTACCGCCGTTTATTTCTTTAAAAGTGGCGTTAAACGACCTATAGACAAGTTTTTGCTTGTTGCGGGCGGTATAGTTTTAATGCCTGTTATATGCGACGAATGCTGCCTTTTATTAAATGCAGGCTCGTATAACAGTTATGCTTTAAGATTCGGCTTTTTAAACGGATTTTACTTTTTGTTCACGGCGTCGCTTTATTTAAACGAATTTTTATACGCTAAAAACATACAAGAACATTCTTTTGAAAAAATCGACGATTCCGGCGAAAACGAGGCTGCCGATACGGTGGTGTCGGATAAATCTCCTGATAAAAGAGTATTTACGCCTGCGTTTTCCCGCGGAATTGTGATTTTATGCCTTTCGCTTTTGTGTATCGTGGCGTTTTTGCTGATGTACTATTTGTTCCGCATATCGCAGACGGAACTGTTGTCAAAGTATTTTTCTGCGCGATTTGCTCACTCTTTGGGCGGGCTTGAAATCACAGCTATAATGTTTGCAATAGTGGCGATAATCGCCTTATCGACCGACTTATTTGTAAAAAAAGGTAAGCTTTCAACGCTTGTTGCGTCTGTTATTTTGCTTGTTCTTTCGTTAGGACAGTTTACGTTTTACGGCGCAAATTTAATAAAAGGCAACCAAAGCGACGTTTCAAAATTTTCGCAAATAAAAGTTCTTACCGATTATTGCAAAGAGCTTGACAGCAACGACTATGCGAGAATAAAAACAAAAAGCGAATACCTTACCGCGGATATGCCGTTTACGCTTCACACAAACTCGTTTACGGTTTTCTCGTCCGTTATAGACGACAGAAATTTTATAGCGACCAGATTTTTCGGTTACGGCGGCAACGGTAACAACACCATGAAAAGCCATTACGGAACGTTTTTTGGCGATTGTTTGTTCGGATACAAATACGTGATCAGCACCGATAGCTATGCGACGAGCAATCTTTACAGAATAGATGGGACGGACAAGCTTTTGGATAAAGAAAACAAAATAACGGTCGGCAGTCGCGTCTCGTTCACTTATCCCGACGGCGACGAAAGCACGGGAAAGATAGTCGGCGTTTCCGGGAGTAACTTCGGGGTAGAACCGGAGTCAAATAAAATTATTTCGCTTGCCGTCAGCGATATAAAAGCGATATCCGGCGAGTTGAAAGACGGAGCCGAAATTTGCGTGTTGAACGGCGATTTTGTCGGCGCGACGGGAAAAATAACTTATTTATCCAAATTAAGCGAAAAAGCAAGCGTAAAAATTATCGTTATGCCGATTGCAAAAGAGCTTTGTGAGAATATCAAAGATCCCGGAGATTTTTATTTATACAAAAACCTTTATGCGTTTCCGAATGCGTTCAGGGTTGCGTCAGGCGAGTATGACGGAACGGATAAAAATTTATACGAGCGTTATACAGGCATTTTAAAAATGCTCGGCGGTAACGACGTTGGGTTAAGCGAACTTACCGAAAGCGATATTACAGTCGCTAAGGCGGAAGGCGAGATTTTTGACGACGACGTTTACAGAGTTTCGATAAAAAGGCGCAATACGGGTTACTATTTTATAATTTTCAATTTTGAAAAGCCCGAAGAAATATCTTATATCAGAAGTTCATACAATAAAGACAATTTAAAGGTTTTAGATGCCGAACAAACCGTAAAAATGAACGAGTATTCAAGTTCGTACAACACGGTTTATTTAACCAAAAATTCGGGTGCGGCACTTGATAAACAGACGATAAAGGACGCATGCAAAGTTTATTATCTGCCCGACGATACGGTTAAATTGCTCTCTCAAAAAGCTGAAAAAGGCGAAGGCGAACTTAAACTTTCGGCGGGAAAAATAACGGTTGATATCAACGCTGAAAACGGCGAAAATCTGTTTTTGAATTACGTTGCATTGCCCGGGCATACCGCTTACGTCAACGGCAAAAAAACGCAGATGACGGATAATTATCTGGGATTTATGATAGTTCCGCTTGAAAACGGACAAAACCACGTTGAAATTACTTATAGTTCGCCGTACTTAAAACTTGCGGCGATAGGATTAATTATTGCTTTGGTTTATGCAGTCGTATATTATTTTCTGGCTGTCAGACGCAAATTCGTGCAAAATAAACTCGGCGGAGTTTTAACGGTTGCAGCTTACGCGCTTTGCGCCGTAGTATTGCTGTTCTTCTTCGTTATGCCGTTGTTTATAGGGCTTTATAAGCTGATAATGCTTGGTATACGCGCACTCGGCTCGTTTTTTAAAAAGGCGTAAGGCAATAAAAATGCGTTAAAAACGGTTGGAAATGTGTAAAAACAGCAAAAAATCTATTCGGAGTACAGGCGAATAACAAGTTTTTTTAAAAATTACTTAAAAATCGTTTGACATATACAATTATATAGTGTAAAATAAGTTAGCACCTCGAAATGCGGGGTGTTAATTTTATGTTAAGTTTGTTTGCTTAAATAAGGCAAATAAACGGGAAGGCAAAAAATGGCAAAAGGAATTAGAACAAGAATTACGCTTGCATGTACGGAATGTAAACAACGCAATTACGACGTTTACAAAAATAAGAAGAACACGCCCGACAGAATCGAACTCAGCAAATATTGTCCGTTCTGCAAAAAGCATACCGTACATAAAGAATCCAAGTAAGTCTTGGCTTTACGGCGGCGCGTTTGCATGCGATTTTTGCGCGGGTATTTGTTTTTCCGCGCAGCGAAACGTACACGCTTCGTGTACGATAATACCTTGTGAGGTTTAATATGAGCGAAGTTAAAGAAATTAAAAAAGAGAAAACTGTAAAAAAGAACAAAAAGCCTAATGCTTTTGTAAGATTTTTCAAATGGCTCGGCAGAAAGTTTAAAGAAATGGGTTCCGAACTCAAAAACGTAACCTGGCCTAAATTGCCCAAAGTAGTTAAACAGACCGGCGTTGTTTTAGGCGTTATTCTCGTCTTTTTGGTACTCGTTACCGCAATAGATTACGGTTTTCAGGTTCTTTTAAAACTGGTTACCGCGTGAGGATAGTTTGATGGAAGAGAATAATACCGCCAAATGGTATGTAATTCATACCTTTTCGGGTTATGAACAAATGGTTAAGAGCAGCTTGGAAAAACTCATCGAGAACAACAATCTGTCCGACACCATTCTCGATATCAAAATCCCGATGGAACAGACCATAGAGGAAAGAAACGGCAAGAAAAAGGTGGTTTTAAGAAAACTTATACCTTCTTACGTTTTTATCAAAATGATCTATAACAACAATCTATGGCACGTTATCACGGATATCAAGGGCGTTACGGGCTTTGTCGGTCCGCTCGGCAGATTGTTGCCGCTTTCCGACGACGAAGTAAAACGCATGGGGCTTGAATCCAAAGTCGAAAACGTAGACTTTGCCGTAGGCGATAACGTAAAAATCATTTCTGGACCTTTAATTTCGGTTGTAGGCGTTATAAGCTCGCTTAATTTTGCTAATCAGAAAGCAAACGTTAAAGTGACGATGTTCGGCAGAGAAACAGACGTTGAACTCGATTTTGTTCAGATTGAAAAAATCGTGGAAAAACTCTGATTTTTCTATCCGACTTCTGCATTTTTATATTATATAATAAGGAAATGCGTTTTTTGTTTTTAAAACCGCCGAAATTTAAACAGAGGTTTTGATAAAAAGTAAAAAATGCAATTAAATTTGCTTTAAATTATAGTCAAAACTTATACGTGATAATTTAAAGCGATTAAAAAAAGTTTATTTCGTGCTTTTTTAAGTGCGACAAGGTGGGAGAGACGTCAAAATCACAGACCGACGTTTTCGTTAATACCACTTTATATGGAGGACACATTATGGCAAAAAAAGTTACAGCAGTTGTCAAATTGCAGTTACCCGCAGGAAAGGCAACTCCGGGCCCGCCCGTAGGTTCAACGCTTGGTCCTTACGGAATTAACATTCCCGGATTTACCAAGGAGTTTAACGCCAAAACGACTGCTCAGGCAGGTCTTATTATACCTTGCGTAATCACAATCTATCAGGATCGTTCGTTTACGTTTATTTTAAAGACGCCGCCTGCACCCGTACTTATTAAAAAGGCATGCGGAATCGAAACCGCCAGCGGCGTTCCCAATAAGCAGAAAGTTGCTAAACTCACCAAAGCACAGGTTGAGGAAATTGCCAAAGTTAAAATGGTTGATACCAATGCTGCCTCATTAGAAGCTTGTATGTCGATGATAAAAGGTACTGCACGCTCTATGGGTATTACTGTAGAAGACTAAAAAGCCCTCTATAAGCCCTTTATCGGCACATTGAGGAAACGCGACCGTAAAATCCAAACGCGGCGGTCGTTATCGTGGGAGAGCGGAAAAGCCGCTCGTCTGACCACAAGGAGGTTTTAATATAATGAAAGTTGGAAAAAGATATTCCGAATGCTTAAAAGCATACGATAAGAACAAGATATATGAAATAGAAGAAGGACTGGACGCAGTTTTAGCTACCGCTAAAGCCAAATTCGACGAAACCGTTGAATTCCACGTAAGACTCGGCGTTGACCCGAAACAAGCGGATCAACAGGTAAGAGGCGTTATCGTTCTTCCTCACGGAACAGGTAAATCCGTTAAGGTTTTGGTTATCGCTAAAGGCGAAAAGGCAGACGAAGCTGCCGCTGCAGGTGCCGACTATGTAGGTGCCGAAGATATGGTTCAGAAGATTCAGAAAGAAAACTGGTTTGATTTCGATTCAGTTATCACCACTCCCGATATGATGGGCGTTGTTGGTAGAATAGGTAAGGTTTTAGGTCCTAAAGGACTCATGCCTAACCCGAAATCCGGAACCGTTACTCCCGACGTTGCAAAAGCGGTTAAGGATATTAAAGCAGGTAAAGTTGAATACAGACTTGATAAAACTGCCGTTATTCACTGCATAATCGGTAAAAAGAGCTTCGGTAAAGAAAAGCTTCTGGAAAACTATCGCGCACTTTTGGATGCGATCGTTAAAGCTAAACCTGCCGCCGCAAAGGGCGTTTACATCAAGAGCATCGCGCTTGCGACCACTATGGGCCCCGGCGTAAAAATAAATAATAAAGCTCTGTAAAAACGTTTGACAAGTTGAATAAACTTTGTTATAATAAAAAAGTTAAATGAATAGCCGAAGAAAGCCGGTCTTAATTTGTGACTTTTAAAAGCGCAAAACCTGCCGAGGCAGCATTAATTTTAAGGTTAGTACCCTTATGCTGTTTTCGCGCGGCATAAGGGTTTATTTTTTCGGTGAATAAATAAAAACGGAGGTGTAAAAAAGTTGTCGGCTAATCTCGAAAATAAAAAACTTGTTGTAGAAGATATTACAAATAAGATCAATAACAGCAAGTCGGTCGTATTAGTAAACTACAAGGGATTAACGGTCGCTGAAGTTACCGAACTTCGTAACTCGTTCCGTAAAGCTAACGTTGACTATAAGGTTCTTAAAAACACTTTGGTCAGAAAGGCTTTCAACGAAATGGGCGTAAACGATTTCGATGACGATCTCAACGGTCCTACGGCAGTTGCGTTCGGCGCAGACGAAACGAATGCTGCAAAGATCATTGCCGAAGCAAACAAAAAATATGGCGACAAGATCGTTGCAAAGAGCGCGTATGTTGACAAATCTCGTGTAGACGCTAAAGGCGTTGCCGCACTTGCATCTATGCCGTCAAAGGAAGAACTTATCGCAAAAATGCTCGGCTCTATGCAGTCGCCGCTTTCAAAGTTCGCGGGCGTATTATCCGCAACGTTGCGTAGCGTAGTTCTCGCTTTGAATGCAGTTGCAGAAAAAAAGGCTAACGAAGGTTAATTTATAATCTTTATAAAGCTAAAAGTGTTTTTGAGCCGCAAGGCTGCAAAGCAAATAGGAGAAAACCTATAAAAATCACAGTCGTTCCGACTTTAAAGGAAAAATAAAATAAATTAAAAATAATGAAAAAATTATCGGAGGATATTAAAAATGGCTGATATCGCTAAATTGATGGATGAAATTAAAGGTTTAACCGTTCTTGAACTTAACAATCTCGTAAAGGCACTCGAAGAAGAATTCGGTGTTAGTGCTGCTGCTCCCGTAGCTGTTGCTGCTGCTCCTGCTGCTGCCGCTGCTGCTCCTGCTGAAGAAGAAAAGACCGAATTCAACGTAGTTCTTAAAGATTTCGGCGCAAACAAGATCGCTGTTATCAAAGTTGCTAAAGAAATCACCGGACTCGGACTTGCTGAAGCTAAAGCTCTTGTTGAAAAACTCGGCGTTGTTAAAGAAGCTGTTCCCAAGGACGAAGCTGCTAAGATGGTTGAAAAATTCAAAGAAGCCGGCGCTACCGCTGTTGCTGAATAATTTTGCAATAAGTAAAAATAATTGCTATCCGATTTTTCGGGTAGCAATTTTTTTTGGTTCTACAATAAATGTTTGGGGGGAAAGAAAAACGCTCCGACTTTTATTGTAGAACCTTTAAAGCTAAATTCTTAAGCTGCAGGTAAAATAGTTAAGGTTTCTTTTATAAAAAAGTTTTTCCACTGTGAACCGAAAAAGTATATAATTTTACAAAGTTTTTCAAGTCTATATAGAAAAACTTTTAGATTTTATAAAGTTTTTCGAGTTTGAATAGAAAGATTATTGAATTTTTTTTTGTGATTTTGGTAATATATTATTGTAAAAAGGGAGTTAGATATGATAATAAGACCTGATTATATGGAAAAACTTAAACCGTTTATAGATATTAAACTGGTAAAAATACTTGCCGGTATAAGAAGATGCGGCAAATCAACGATTTTAGAAATGTTAAAACTCGAACTTTTAAATCGCGGTATTGACGAATCGCACATAATTACGCGCAAATATACTAACGAAGACTAATCTATCGCTGCAAAAGATATGACTTGCAGGGCAAAAGCGTGCTAAAAACGCAGGAAAAATTTTATCTTGCCGACCATTCTATAAAATACGCGCTATACGGTTTTAGTCCTGCAAGCATTGCGTCAACAATAGAAAATATTGTCTTTTTTGAACTTAAAAGGCGCGGCTTTGAGGTTTATATAGGCAAAAATGCAAATAAAGAAATAGATTTTGCGGCTGTAATGCGAGGTGAAAAAATTTATATTCAGGTTTGCCGCGAGCTTCCCGCGGATTTTGACAGAGAAATAGCAAATCTTACAGAAATAAAAGACAATTATCCTAAAATGGTTATCACGCTTGACGATTATGCTTGCGGCAATATAAACGGCATAAAAATAGTTCATCTTGCAGATTTTTTACTTGACGAAAGTATATAAATAATAAAAACAATTAAACAAACGGCAATAAGAATCGGCTTTTAAGCCGGCTTTTATTGCCGCGTTTTTATTTTAATAAATAAAAATTGTTTTTATAGGATACAGCGATTGAATAATTTTTTATAATGTGCTATAATAAAGATGCTACACAATCACAATTACATATTTTTGTACTTGGGGTATATTTTACCCATTTTTTAATATACTTAACTTATTAGCTTCATATAAAATGCAAATTCTATAAGTTAAGTATCTTTGATAAAAGTACAAAATGTTGATTGTGTAGCAACAACCGGAATTTGCGTTTTTAATGCGCCAATTTCGATTGGTGCATTTTTTATTTCAGAGGCAATTTTATGAACAGAGCTTCATATCTTGTTTTAAAAAAGAAATACGACGAGTTAAAGGAACTTATAAGGTTACTATGCAGCGATCAAAACGTGTTGCAAGATCCTACAGTTTCGGATTTAAACTCCGAGGAACTTTTTAAATATTTTATGAAAGACTCCGATTTATTTATTCAAATGATTCTTTTAAAAACTTTATGTGGGGAGTCGAGTAAATACTTTTGCCTTAAATCACGAATATATCCTATAATTCATATACCCGAATATGACGATATTTTAAAATACTGCAATCTTAAAATAAGATGGAACAATGTCTTTACGCAAAATACGAAAAAAAGTGAATTTTCAGAATTTGTGGAATCGTGCGATAGTTTATGTTTAAAAAACGGCGTTTATAAAAGATTTCGCGTGATGCTATCTCTTTGTAAAAGGTATTTTAACGAAAGTTTTTTTCAGGACGTAGTATCCAGAATAGGCAATATGCATATAAAATATGTAAACCTTATTTGTTCTGAAAAGTTTTATACCTATAACGCCGGATTTTGCTTTTTAAGAGTTCACGTTTATTGTTGGAAAATATGAAATTATCATTTTAAAGCTCGACCTTTTTTCAGGTCGGGTTTTTATTTTTTTATCTGCAAATTAAAAATATTTATTAATATATTAAAAAAATTAATATAAAAATTAAAAAATTTAATAAAAAATGTTGACAAAATAAATTTAAGGGTTTATAATGCGAGCAAAGAGGTGAAAAAAATGATTAGAAAAAAACTTTTGGGTGTATGCCCGATATGCGAAAAAAAACTTGTTGTAAGCGAGCTTAAATGCGTGGACTGCGGAACTACCATAAAAGGCGAATTTCCGCTTAGCAAATTTGACTATCTGCCCTCAGATTTACAAAATTTTGCGCTTATTTTTATAAAAAATGCGGGTAACATAAAAAGCATCGAAAAGGAAATGAATATATCTTATCCCACGGTAAAAAAATATCTTGAAAACCTTATTGACGGGCTTAATTTTGACCGTGCGGCTATATCTTCGGTTACTCCTTCGCGTGAAGACGTGTTAAAAATGCTTAAAAACGGCGAAATCGATTTTGACGAAGCCGAAGCAATGCTTTCGCATAGTAATTCCGGTGAAAGTATATAGAAATATTGAATTAAGGAGATAAAATTATGATAAATGAATTTTTAAATAAATTATATTCGGCAGCCGCCGACAGCGGGTTAGACGCTGAAAAAATAACTAAAAAATATGAAAATCGTCTGGCTTTGGCAAAAGAAGCAGGGCTTAGCGATGCAGAAACACTTGAAAAATTCGGTTCGGTAGAAGATATAATAAAAAAAGAAAAGCAGTTCGGCTCTGCCACTGTTGCGGCTTCGGTTTGTTCCGATGATAATTTAAGCGCGGAAAAAGCAGACGGCGATGGCGAAACAAACACGGTAAAGGCTGAAAACTTTATAAATTTTGTAGATGCCGACGGAGTAATAAACGAAAGTGTAAGCAATTTTAAAGCAATCGACGGACAGACTATTTGTAAACTTGACGAAGGCGTTTGTTCTTTTAACGCAAAACTCTCTTACGTAAACGATTTGTATATCGTCAGTTCAAATGAAAGCGGCTTGAAAGTAAAAACTACGGGCAATATTGCCGAGTTTTACAGGATAACGACTGATATAACCGACGGTAAAAAAGAACTTATAATTTGCCCGCAGTATAACGATTTAAAGTCGAAAAAAGTTAAAGGCGATATTTATATAGAGATAGGACCAAACTTTAAATTCGGGCAGTTTTCGGCTAAACACGAAGGCTCCGGCGATATAATAATTGAACGCGACGTATTTTGCGAAAGCTTTAACGTTTTTCTTACAAGCGGAGATTTAAAAGCTGAGAATATAGCCGCATTAAAGGGCTTGAATTTATCGGTGGTATCGGGCGATGCCGAGTTCAAAACTGCGAATTGCGAAAACGCAAATTTAATGATAACCAGCGGCGACGTGTGCGCGGCAAAGTTTGCGTGCGATAATTTAAAGGTTACCGTAGTTTCGGGCGAAGTTGAAATAAAACAGGCAAAAATCAAAAACTTTATGGCGAGTGCGGGTTCAGGCGATATATTGATAAATGGCGAAATAGGGGCGTATAAAACGTCGGTTGTTTCGGGTGAAGTTACCATAAACGGCAATATCGTATCCGAAAACGTTGCAGACAAAATAACAAACAGTTTCTCGTTTAATCCGTTTAAAAATAAATGAAAGAAAAACAGAGCATAAAAAAGCGGCTCGGAAGATTGCTTCCGAGCCGTAATTTTTTATGGTTTAGTCTTTACGTTTAACAATGGTTATGTCAAGATCTATGCCGTAATCGCCGTCTTTATTTTTGGTAATAGTAAATTTACCTGTCGCGGGATCTTTGGTTATAGTCTTGCTCTTTCCGCCGGTTATTATGGCGCATATATCAAAACTATACTTGTCCATATCGCTAAGATAGGGCATAACTTCGGCTGCGCGCTCGTCTGGCAGATATCCTACGTGATGTATTCCGCCGCCGGTCCAGTCGTAAATAAATACTTTTACTTTGTTTCCGTCAAGCAGTAAACCGGACTTTTTGAATTCCTGTTCTGCTATTTCGTAAACAGTGTCGTTTTCGTATTCTTCCTTTATTTCGGAAGATTTAAGTCCGTCGTATTTTTCAAGATATCCGAGTTTTAAGCCTTCTTTGATTTCGGCATCTAAAATTTGTTTAACTTTTATGCCTTCGTCGTTTTTCTTGCCTGTAACGTCTATCGTGCATGAAGTTTCAAATATAACTTCCTTCGGCGTATAAATAAGCTTTCTTGCGCGCTTTGTTGCTATTCTCGGTAAAACTTCCTGAGCATATGCGGGAATTGTAAGCTTAAATCCTTTTTCTGCGGGGGCGACTACAGGCTCGCTTTCTTCTGTGCTTTCGGTAGTAGTAGCTTGTTTTTCAGCTTCTTCCTTAGCGGCTTTTTCGGCGGCTTCTTTTTCAGCCTTTTCTTTAGCGGCTTTTTCGGCAGCTTCCTTTGCCGCTTTTTCCTTAGCGGCCTTTTCGGCTGCTTCCTTTTCAGCTTTTTCCTTAGCGGCCTTTTCGGCGGCTTCTTTTTCAGCCTTTTCTTTAGCGGCCTTTTCGGCGGCTTCTTTTTCAGATTTTTCCTTAGCGGCCTTTTCGGCTGCTTCCTTTTCAGCTTTTTCCTTAGCGGCTTTTTCGGCTGCTTCCTTTTCAGCTTTTTCCTTAGCGGCTTTTTCGGCTGCTTCCTTTTCAGCCTTTTCTTTGGCGGCCTTTTCGGCTGCTTCTTTTTCAGCTTTTTCCTTAGCGGCCTTTTCGGCGGCTTCTTTTTCAGCCTTTTCTTTAGCGGCCTTTTCGGCGGCTTC
>CAKVPH010000030.1 GCA_934796775.1 uncultured Clostridia bacterium | reverse complement strand
AATATATTATTCTGTGAAAAACGTAAAAAACAGGACTAACGATAAAGCAAATTTTGCCGTTAGCCCTGTTTAATTTTTTTTAAATCTTAATTACATTAAGCCGTTGTTAAATTTTTAAATCGCCGGGTTTTATCCAACCTTTTTTTCGCATAAACTCGCTTATTCCAAGGCATATTGCGGCGGGAAGGATAAACATTAACACAATAATTCCTACCCACATAACCCACGGCTGTAAAACGCCCGAAGATGCCGCAACCGTACCGAAAACACCTACTAACCCGCTCGTACCCATTCCGCCGCCTGCCGCGTTACACCTTAAACAAAACAGGCACGTTGCAAGCGGACCTGTTATTGCGCTTGCTATTACGGGTGGTAAGAATAAAATAGGCTTTTTCATAACGTTTGGTATCTGAAGCATGCTTGTTCCAAGCCCTTGTGAGATTAAACCGCCGATGCCGTTTTCGCGATAACTCATTACGGCAAAGCCGACCATATGGCAAGCACAACCTACAACCGCCGCGCCGCCCGCAAGCAGTACCGCGTCAGGCACGTTATCGCCGTACACGCCCACGATAGAGATCCATATTGCCGCAGAAGACGTGGGCAGCGTTAAAAGCATACCCATAACTACCGCAATGATAATACCCATAAAGAACGGCGTTATTTCGGTTGCAATGCGGATACCTTCGCTTAACTGGCGAATTAGCCAAATAAGCGGATATGAAACGTAAACGCCAGCCGCCGCACACAAAATGCAGGTTAAGGGCAACACTAAAATGTCGAGCTTGGTTTTGCCTGCAAGAAGATTACCTATTTCGGTTGCGAGCAGCGCGCAAACGTATGCGCTTACGGGATTGCCGGGGCGCGCATAAAATAAAGTTGATTTTGCTATTTCGTTAAATACTTCGCCTGCTAAAATACGCTCGGCATAAGCACCGATAAAGCCCGCCACTGCCGCCGAAAAAATTACAAGTTTATCCGCCTTTAAGCCGTAAGCAATACCGACGCCTATTCCGCAGCCCATTGCCACGCTTGCAAAGTTGCCGAGCAGTATTAAAAATTTGCCGAACTCGGTATCAGGGAAAACGTAAGTTCCGATAGTATTGATTATTGTTCCCGCAATAAGCGTTACAAACAATCCTTGGGCCATACCCGAAAACGCCTGAATAAACCATCTGTTGCAGAGCGTTTTTACTACCTTAAAAAATGCGAAAGTTTTTTCGTTACTCATTGTTTTTTCTCCGTCTTTTCTATTTAATTTTTATAAAATATCGGCTTATAAGTCGATTATCGCATAGTTTTTAGTTTTTTAGGGCAATGCCCGCAAAAACACCAAATAAGTTAAACTTCAATTTCTACAAGTTTGTTATTAACTAAATCACACGACGTAAGATAGTATCTTATGCCGTTTTTTGTTAGCAGTTTATCGGCGCGCGCGTCCTTGCCGTGCAGATGCCCGTAGATAACTGCATTTGTCGAATTTGCCTCGATAAGCTCGGTTACGGCGTTCGATTCGCGCTTTACGTTAAAAGGCGGATAATGCGTCATGCAAATCAGGTTATCGCCTTCTTGCCTTAGTGCCTGCGCTTTGAAAAAAGCAAGCTTTAAACGCTCGATCTCGCGAAGATATAATTTTTGATCTTTTTCGCAAAAGTCCGGCGAACCGGGAACAAGCCATAATCTTGAACCGCAAATTATTGTGTTTTCGATTTTTATGGCATCGTTTTGCAGAAGAAAACAGTTTTCCGGCATTTTTTCGCGAAGATTAGTTATGCTTTTCCACCAGTAATCGTGATTGCCGCGGATAAATACTTTTTTACCTTTTAAGTTGTTAAAATATTGCATATCTAAAAGCGCGTCGGAAGCGTTCATCGCCCAACTGATATCGCCGGCGATTAAAACTACGTCGTCATCGGTAACTTTTTGCGCCCAGTCGCGCGCGATTACGTCTAAATAGTCGTTCCAGCTCGCCCCGAATATGTTCATGGGTTTTGGATTTGCAACCGACATATGCAGGTCGCTTATTGCGTAAATTTTCATAATTTGTGGTTACTTGTGTTTGAATTTGGTTACTTTTGTTCACAAACGGTTATTTATGTTTGCAAGTGGCCAAGTATGTTTTAAAATGGTTGGTTGTGGTTAAAAGCGGTTAATTGTTGTTTAAAATGGTTGATTGTGGTTTTGTGTGGGCAGTTATGTTTATAAGTGGGTGTTTATGGTTATTTGTGGTTTGCCGTGCATAAAAAATATATCAGCTTAATTTTTTTTAAATAACCTGCTTTTTATTCAGCCATAAAAAACACATTTGTTATGTTTTACTTTTTGCTTTTTTTATAAAGCAGAGAATCGTGCGTGGATTTTACAATAAAAAACTCTTTGCCGCCGCCTAATACTAAATAAATAACGCGGGATTTATCCATAAGCCGCGTAACGTAACTCATAGAATCTTCGTAGCTTTTTGTAATCATTTCAGGTTTGAACTTTTTGCTTAAAGTAAACGCAAAATACATAGCGCGAATGCCTTCTTCGGTGGTAAGTTCGACACCGTGAATTTCGTCTAAATTATCGCCCCAGTAGCCGACGAAAGTTGATATCATCTCTTGAATTTCGGGATCGTTTTTATCAAGAGCCGTAGGTTTTTTGCCAAGAAGAGAAGTGCCTTTGAGTAAGTTTACCGAACGTTCGCTTTTATCCACTACTTTTGCGCGATAATCATCTATAAGTTTTTGATTGCCTGTTTTTAGTGCGTAAAGAGCGAGCTGTTCGAGCGCACTGTCGGTGCAAGCGGGATCTTCGGCGGCGCGGTTGAACAGATCAATACATTCGTCGTTGTAGTTTTTGGCTAAAATAACGCCTTTTAAATATAGTGCCAACGTAGAAGGGTTGTGGTTGATTATTTCGTCCAGAATTTTAAGTGCTTTTTCGTCGTCTATATTCATAAACGCCTGCGCGCACTCTATTTTTTCGTGAGCAGGTAAAAAATCTGCATTTACTGTGTCCGAATTGTTCTTGTCCATTGCGTTTTTACGCTCGGTATAAGAGTATTCGCGTTCAAACGCATAGTCTTTTGGGTTTATGCCCTTTATGCTCGCGCTGTCGGAATAGCTTAAAAGTTTATCCTGTTCGGCTAAAAATTCGGGATCTGTTTCGATAGTCGGCGTATAAACGGGCGGTAAGCCGAATTTTTCGGCACGTTCTTTAAACGTCGGGTGCGAATCTACCCGTTGCGGCAGTTCGTGCGAAAGCGTATAATTCCACTTTTCGCCGTAAATTTTAAATTTTTCTTTAAAGTTTGCTAAATTACGGTGAGAAAAATCGGTAACGGGCGTTTCGCCTTTGTATACGTCGTAACACATTTCGCCCCAAGGATAGCCCGAATATATTCCAAACAGCGCGGCTTTTGCCGTGGCATTTATAAAATCTTGCGAGTATGGCGAATTTTTTACGGCGGCATCGGCTTTTATTTCGCGGTTCTTTGAAGATAAAATTTCAAAAAGCTCGGCGTTTATAAGCGTTTGCATGTATAACTCGCTTGTAAAAATCTCTCTTGCTATTACCGACGGAACGTTTTCGGGTATGGTTTTAAACGCATAATTTCTTGCGTAAAACTTTGTATCTTCGTTTTTATAGTGGGCGAACTCGTGGAGCATTACGGCAAGCAGTTCGTTTTTAGTGTTTAACGCAACGTGTTCTGCACTTATCCATATAACCGCCTTGTTTCCGTTTTCACTTATAGAAATACCCTGCGGATTTAAGTAAACCGATATTTTTCCTTTATAACCTGCAAGTTCAGCTGCTTCGTCTATAATTTTCATTATAGCGGGATATTCTTCGCGAGTTACAGGAAATTTACTATTATCGATAGGCGAAATTATAATATATGCGTAAAAAGCAATTAAACCTTGGCACAGCAAAATATTCAATACCATAACGGCAAGCGAAACACCGCCTTCGTTATCGGTTATTGTTTCAGCTGCGCCCGCAAAAAAGTTTGCCGCAAGTATTAACATTATCAATATTGTATTGTATATTATGGTAAGTTCTTTAATGCGCTTTAATTTTTGTTCGACTTTTTTGCAATTCGTTTCAAATTCCTGCTTTTTCTTTTCGCCGAAGGCGTTTGCGGTCTTAGGAGTCATTCCCGCTATTTTCTTTTTAGTGTTTTTACACTTTGTAATGTTGACTATTGCAAGAATTAAAAGCGCACCGAATAATGTAAGACAAAATATCAAAGACAGGGATTTATTCAGGTTTGTTAAATAAAAGCCTGTAAGCCACGCGCCCGCAACTAATGCTATTGCAAGAACTCCTGCAATTATTTCAATAAAAACTTTTTTCATTTTGCGTTATTTATAATAAAATTATGGAAAAAAAATATGTTATCTAATACAGTAATTAGTTTTAAGGAATGTTTTTCTATCGTTTTTTATCTGTTTTATCCTTATTTTTTTTTTGCAGCGTTAAATTCGGCGCTTTTCAGATAACAAAACTATTTTCTATATAAAAGCGTTTATATAGTGTAAAACAGAGTAAAATATAGAGTTAAAACAAAGGCTGCCGCTTGTTTATTATTTTGCGACAGCCTTTTTGTTCTTTAATTTTTCTCAATTAGTTCAAGAATTTCTATTATTCTGTCGAGATCGTCGCGCGTGTAATAATCGATATAAATTCTGCCTTTTTTGTCGTTTCCGATAGCAGAAACCTTAGTTCCGAAGTCGCGCTGCATTCTTGAAACCATGTCTTTAAGCTCAACGCTCATTTGCGCTTGCATTTTTTCGCGTTTTGCTTTCTTGCTGTCTTCGGGCGGATTGTAATAATCACGCACGGCTTGCTCGATTTCACGAACGGAAAGCTTGTCTTTTACTGCTTTTTCACCGATTTTTTCCTGTACGTCAACCGGAAGAGTTACAAGTGCGCGCGCATGCCCTGCCGAAAGTTTATTGCTTTCAACAAGTGCGATAACTCCTTCGCAAAGGGTTAAAAGTCGCATGGTGTTGGCTATTGCAGAGCGGCTTTTTCCTATTCTGCCCGACAATTCTTCCTGCGTCATATTGTAATCCTTCATGAGTTGCTGCATTGCGGTTGCCGCTTCTATGGGGTTTAAATCCTCGCGTTGCAGATTTTCGATTAAGGAAATTTCTTTTACCTGACGTTCGTCATAATCTCTTATAATTGCAGGAATCGTCTTTTTTCCGATAAGTTTACTTGCGCGGAAACGTCTTTCGCCGGCAATTATCATGTATTTATCGCCTGCGCGGTTTAAAACTATCGGTGTTATAACTCCGTGTACGCCTATTGAATCGGCGAGTTCTTTAAGTGCGGCTTCGTCAAATGCTTTTCTCGGCTGATTCGGGTTTGCAAAAATCTTATCAAGCTCGATTTCATAAACCGCGTTAGCCTGCTCTTCGGTCATTTTGTTCGTATCATAAGTATAACGGCTGTAATCTTCGGCGGTATCTCCGAATAATGCGGATAATCCCTTGCCTAATCCTTTATTAACCTTCACTTTTCTTTCCTCCCGTCGTTAATTTTTTTGTCTTGACAAAAATTCGTCTGCAAGTGCAACGTATGCTTTAGCGCCCGAAGATCTCGGATCGTGCAACATTACCGGTACGCCGTGGCTGGGTGCTTCGGAAACGCGAATATTTCTCGGTATTACCGTATTAAACATTCTTTTTCCAAAATATTTATGAATTTCGGCTGAAATCTGTTTTGAGATCAACGCCCTGCCATCGTACATGGTTATTACCACGCCTTCGATTTTTAAATTCGGGTTCAGATGTTGATTTACCAGCTTTATGCTGTTCATGAGTTGACTCAAACCTTCCATTGCGAAGTACTCGCTTTGAATAGGAATGATTACACTATCGCTTGAAGCCAGCGCATTGATTGTAAGAAGCCCAAGCGAAGGGGGGCAGTCAATCATTACATAGTCGTAAACTGTCGAAATTTGACGAAGCGCATAATTTAGCTTGTTTTCACGGTTCTTTTGGTATACTAATTCGACCTCCGCGCCCGCCAAATCTATGCTTGAAGGCAGTAAATCCAGCCCTTTTATCTCGGTTTTTTGTAGCGCTTCTGTAATGGGTTTATCTTCAATCAGTACACTGTACACCGAGTTTTCAAGTTCACTCTTTGAAAAGCCTAAGCCCGTAGTCGCATTACCTTGCGGATCAATGTCTATCAGTAACACTTTTTTACCTCTGAGTGCGATTGCGGCAGCCATATTTACGCAGGTAGACGTTTTGCCTACCCCGCCTTTCTGGTTTGAAAACGATATTATCTTTGCCATAGACTTTCCTTCCTTAGTTATTCGTTTTTATTTTGAGCGTCTGTGTTTACATGGAACGGATCAAGACGTTGCTTTTCGGCGTTTTTATCCATAAAGTCCATAATTTCCTCTACGCTCTTGCCTTCCATAAGCATATTGACTTCTTCGGAGTAAATTGTTTCGCGTTCTATAAGCAATCTTGCCATTTTATCGAGGATTTCTTTGTTCTCACTGAGCATTTTCTGTGCTTTTTCGTGTGCGTTCTTAATTATGCTTTCAACTTCCTCGTCAATGAGTTTAGCTAAAGCTTCGCTGTAGCTTGTTCTTGTCTGATAGTCGCGGCCGATAAATATCTGGTCGTCGCTGCCGTAGTTTACGGGGCCAACCTTGTCGCTCATACCAAGTTCGGTTACCATTGCCCTTGCAATCTTTGACGCGTGCTTGATATCGCTGCTTGCTCCCGACGTAAAGTCTTTAATTATTATTTCTTCGGCTGCTCTGCCTCCCATTGTCATTACAATGTCGTCAAGCAGTTTGTTTTTGCTCATATATTGGTTATCCGTTTCGGGGCGTGTAAGCGTGTATCCGCCTGCATTTCCGCGAGGAATAATAGTTACTTCGTGTACTTCGTCACAATGCGGTAAAAGCTTTGCGAGTATTGCATGCCCTGATTCGTGGTATGCTGTGATTCTCTTATCCGATTCGGTAACAATACGGCTGTTTTTCTTCGGTCCCATCATTACCTTTTCTATTGCCTCGTAGAGGTCCTCATTTGTGATTGCTGACCTGTTTTCTCTCGCAGCGAGTATTGCTGCTTCATTGAGTAAATTTGCTAAATCAGCCCCGGAGAAGCCCACTGTCATTCTTGCCAAAACTTTAAAATTGACGTTTGCTGCTAAGGGTTTATTTCTTGAATGAACCTTTAAAATGGCTTCTCTGCCACGAACGTCGGGCAGATGAATATAAACCTGTCTGTCGAATCTTCCCGGTCTCATAAGGGCGGGATCAAGTATATCTACCCTGTTTGTAGCCGCCATTATAATAATGCCTTCGTTACTTTCAAAACCGTCCATCTGAACGAGTAGTTGGTTAAGAGTTTGCTCTCTTTCATCATTTCCGCCGCCAAGGCCTGCCCCTCTTTGGCGACCTACGGCATCGATTTCGTCAATAAAAACTATACAAGGCATTGCCTTTTTAGCCATTGCAAACAAATCTCTTACACGGGAAGCTCCCACACCTACGAACATTTCTACGAAGTCAGAACCACTTATAGAGAAGAACGGAACGTTTGCTTCTCCTGCTACTGCTTTTGCAAATAAGGTTTTACCTGTTCCCGGAGGGCCTACAAGTAAAACACCCTTAGGAATCTTTGCTCCGAGTGTAGAGAACTTTTTAGGATTTTTTAAAAACTCTACTACTTCCTGTAACTCTTTCTTTTCTTCTTCAGCTCCGGCAACGTCAGAAAATCTAACTTTGATGTTCTGATTGACTTTAGCTTTTGTCTTTCCAAAATCCATTGCGTTTTTACCGCCGCCCTGAGCTTGCCTCATAAATATAAATAAGATAGCAATGCCGATTAGTATTGTAATCAGCGGTACTATCAGTGACGACCATAATGCACCTGCGTTTGGATCGCTGTAATCTACCACGTTACCGCTTATACTTGCAAAAGCATCTAATTTATTTGCATCGATTTCGTCGCGACCGTAGCTTGTTTTAAAAATCGCTATATTAGATTCGTTATAACCGATTAGGTTGTAAGAGTTTATTACGACTTTTTTAATTTTGCAAGCCGAGTTCTCAATTATAACAAACGTATCGCCCTGATATAATACTTTTGACTTTGAGTTTTCGCCGGTAATCAAATATTTATCACCGGACACAGTTTCAAATTGTGCATCTTTATCTATAGTTACAACACCCATTTGTTCATAGAACTTTGTAGTAGTCACGTCTTCCGCTGTATTCTGCAAGAAGAAAAACAACACAAAAGCAACCAGAATAGCGAACGTAATCATGTAGATAAGATATTTTGCTGATTTCTTCATATAGCCTCCGTTAATTTATTGAAATCCTGCACTTATATCATATGATTTTGTGCTTCATTTTCTACATATATTCTACCACATTTAAGTGTTTTTTACAACAAAAAAACTCAACTATTTTAAAAACAATATTTTGCTTTAAAAATTTCCTAAAAAACCTGTTTCACGTGAAACTTTTAGGTCAAAAAACGGTCAAAAATAATGTTTCACATGGAACATTAATGTAAAAGCTACGTTTTTGCAAACTTTCGATAAGGCTCAAAATCGCAGATTTTATCTTAAATTTTGGGTGTGTAAATTCTGAAAAAAATGTTTTTTTCTCTGTCCGATTTTTTTAAGCGATTTTTTATCCGTGAAACATTTAATGTTTAACAGGGTAAAAAATCGTTTAAAAATCAGTGAAAATCGGCTAAAATCGAAGATTTTTATTAAAAAAGTGCATTTTAAAATGCATTTTGCGCTGTTTTTATATGTATTTGCGCTTTAAGAGTTTAATAATTCAATTTATAAGGGCATAAAACACTCTGTAAGACATAAAAAGTTTTAATGTAAGAAAACTAAAAGTTTAATAAAAAACCGTTTTAAAGCTGTTTTGCGGGCTTTAAAATCTAATTAATTCTCCTTCTTTTTATAGAATTGAAACGTTACAAATGAATTGAACAGTAAAATTTATAGTCAAAAAGCCAAAGAAAAGAAAATTTTTTAAAAAAAAGCAAAATATATTAAATTTTTATTAGGAAATACGGCTCTTTAGGCTGTATAAATCGATGATATAAATAAATTTTACATAATAAAGACATTGAGTTGCTTTTAAAACTCTATTTTTCTGGCGGATTATATAAAACTTCGGCGTTTATTTTAAACTACGACATATTGATTTTATAAAATAAACATATATAAACCAAAACAAAATAAAATTTCAGACTAAATCATTAAATGGAATAAAAATAGAGATTTTTTAAAAAAGCAGGTAAGGAAAATATTCAAGGAAAACAAATGAAAAATTTTATATTTTGCGCCACAAAAATGCGCCAGCGCATAAAAGCAGGTGCGCCCGTGCAAAATAGTAAAAATGCGCCAGCGCATACAATTTTATGCGCTCTATATTTTTTTATGGCGCAAAGGGTAAAAAGCAAATATTAGGCAAATTTAATAAAAATGTTTTCAATTTATAAGATGAAAAAATTAAGAGTTTAAATTAATAAAAAAAACATATAGAGCCTGTAGTTTGCATTTGAGGCAATTAAAAAAGTTAAATGCAATTAGATAAAGTATTAGACTAAAATTGTGTTAAAATGAAAATATGGGGCTAAAATGGTGGATTGATTTCGCGAGAAGAGGAAAAGTGATTGAATACATCTATAAAGGCGAATTTTTGCATAGTCTACAAAAAAAATTAAAAAAAGTATAAATGATAAAATATCAGTCGATAAATAGAGTATGAGTGAATGTGAATTTTTTTTAGAAAACGAATTTAACGAAAAAGGTATTGCCGAAAAGCTTTACAGAATTTGTGCCGGGAGGCAGAATGTAAATTTTATATTTGTCGGAACAGATTCAAACATCGGCGATAGTTTAGGCCCGCTTTGCGGCGAAATTACAAAGTGTAAAAATCCGTCGATAATGTTTTACGGTGATTTAAAAAATACCATTACAGCAAAAGATGTGCCGTATATAAGCGAATATATTAAAAAGGCGCATCCGCTAAGCTACAATGTTGTTATAGATGCCGCACTTGGAAAAGCTGAAGATATAGGAATGATAAAGGTTTGTGAATGCGGAATAAAGCCCGGTCTTGCAGTAAATAAAGATTTACCGTTGACAGGGGACGCAAGCATTATCGGAGTGGTAGGAGAAAGGAGTGTTTCCGGCAGATTAATGCCTCAAATAACAAGATTATCGCTTGTGTATAAAATGGCTCAGATAATCTCTCGCGGAATAACCGAATATATAAAATTAAAGGATAATTCAATAGAATATAATTACTTTAAAAATGAAAACAAAATTGAAGATTCAATGCCTTTAAAAGCTTAAATCTAAGATTCATTTTGATTTTTAATAAGCAACCAAGTAAATATAAAAATAAAGTATATATGCATACTAAAAGATTAATGCGATTAAAATCTTAAATATAGTTAAAAATCAAAAAAGTTGCCCTATAGGTCGATTATCGCACTATTTTTGGCTGTTTTTTATCAAAAACAACCATATACAGAGTAATTTATAATAAAAAAGTTCTGCTTTAAGTTGTGTTTAAAAAATGGAATAAAAAAGGTTTGTAAATAAAAAATCGCTCATTTTTACTAATATTTTAAAAGAAAACACGTAAAAGAGAAACTCACAAAAATGCATATCAATGTAAAAATATTATATTTGGGTCCTATTGAGTGTATAAAAATAATTTTAAATTTGACTTAATTATATAATAAGTCGGCGTATAAGTCGATTATCAAACATCTGTAAAATAAAATTAAATGTATAATTATGCGTATAAAATAAATATCAAAAACAATTTTTCAAGGTATATATTTTATAATTTAAAAAAATTATTTTTTAAAAATATAAACATAAAAAACAAAAAGAACAGGTAAAAAAACAGATAAAAAACGACGGTTCATTTTTTTTAAACCGTCGTTTTTAAGTTTTATATTTTTTTAATTATATCAAAAAAATACAATCAAATAGCTCTAAATAAAAATTGATTTTAAAGGCTGAAATAAGGCTTTATAAGCTCTTTTTTAAAAGGTCGATAGAGAAGTCGATTCTTCTTAAACTTTCCTCTCTGCCAAGAATGACGGCCATTTCGATTGCGCCTCCGGGTGTAACGTCTTTACCTGTTAAAGCCACGCGCGCGGGCCACAAAATCTGACCGTTTTTCATACCCGAATCGGAGGCTAGTTTCATCAAAGAATCGTGCAGAGTATCGTGATCAAAAGCGGGGGCATTTACTAAAACGTCGCGGATAAGGGGGAGAACTTTAAGCGAAAGTTCTTTATCCGTTTTCATTTTCTTGTGGCAGAAAAGTTCGGTATCATACTCTTCGAATTCTTCTAAGAAATTGATCTTATCGGGAATCTCGCTTAAAATTTCCACGCGGGTTTTCATTAAAGCCGCAAGTTTATCGAGCGGGTATTTGCCGTAAACTTTAGATTTTTTAAAGAAAGGCTCCGAAACTTTCATAAAGCTTTCGTCTGTCATTTCTTTTAAATACTCGCCGTTAAGCCAGCGAAGTTTAGCGTCATCAAAAATCGAAGGCGATTTAGAAACTCCGTCCAAAGAGAAAAGCTCGATCATTTGCTGCATGGTCATTTTTTCGATATTCTCCTTCGGACTCCAGCCTAAAAGCGCAACATAGTTGATAATAGCTTCAGGCAGATAGCCTTTATTTACAAAATCATCGAAGTTTGCGTCGCCGTAGCGTTTTGAAAGTTTGCGGGTTGCATCTTTCATAATGGTGGGCAGGTGAATATATTTGGGGCGTTCCCAACCGAACGTATCGTACATAAGATTGTATTTAGGTGTGGACGAAAGATATTCCGAACCGCGAACGACGTGCGAAATTTTCATAAGATGATCGTCTACAACGTTAGCAAAATTGTAAGTGGGCATGCCGTCGCTTTTAATAAGAACGTTATCTTCAAGTTCGGAATAGTCAACGTGGATTGTTCCGTAAACGAGATCGTCGTACGAAGAAACGCCGGAGGTAGGAATGTTCTGTCTGATAACGAACGGTTCACCCGCGTCAAGCTTAGCCTGAATTTCTTCGGGGGACAGATGCAAGCAGTGTTTATCGTACTTGCGGTTACCGTTTTCGTCGGTCAGACTTTCAAGACGTTCTTTTGTGCAAAAACAGTAGTACGCGCCGCCAAGTTCAATAAGCTTTTTTGCGTATTCCATATATATAGCTTTTCTCTCACTTTGAACGTACGGTCCGTAATTTCCGCCTACGTCGGGTCCTTCATCGTAAGAAAGCCCGGATTCTTTTAAAGAAGAGTAAATAACTTCTATTGCGCCTTCAACAAATCTTTCCTGATCGGTGTCTTCAATTCTCAAGATAAAGTCGCCGCCGTGTTGTTTTGCGTAAAGATAAGAATAAAGTGCCGTTCTCAGTCCGCCAAGGTGCATAAAGCCCGTTGGGCTCGGAGCAAATCTCGTTCTGACTTTTTCCATATGTCCCTCCAAAAAATTGCGGTATTTACCGCAAAGCCGTTTATATATTTATTATTTTTTTCTGTCAAAATATTTGGTTTATATTTTTGTAATTTTATAATCGTTAATATATTAATATATATTTCCTGAAAGCTAATAAAAGCTAACCAACGGTGCAGCTTTAAGCTGCCGTAACCTGCCGGCATGTTGCTGTTAAGCTGCCGACTCTTGCCTTAGCTTGTTTCATAAAAAATGGGGCTATAGGTTGATTATTTAAACATTTACAATATTTAAAGCAAAACAGCCAAAAAATATTTATGTTTCACGAAAAGTAAGCCTATAAGTCGATTATCTAATATTAAATAATCAAATTATTATCAAATTTCACGATAAAAAACCATTATACAAACCATTGTATATAAGAAATTTATTGTTTAAAAAAGAGGTTTTTTATACGGTCTTCTATAAGTTTAAGTCTACCGGATGCGTTATAACTGAAAGTTTCGTTTCCGGCAACAATTATATGATCGGCTAAAACGGTCCCGCTAACGTAAAGAGCGGTGCAAATTTTTTCGGTTGCAAGGTCGTCTGCGCTTGAGGGTTTGCAGGAATTTGAAAGATGATTATGCGCTATAATAGCGCGCTTGGCTTTTCGCGAACCTGCAATAGCCGTGAGTTTTGGCACGTCTATTTCCACCATGTTATCCGAATGAGAAGACAGAATTGCCCTATGTATAACTTTACCCTTAGCGTTTAAAAACAATGCAATGAACTTTTCTTCGGTAAGTCCGCGGAAGCTATCAATAAAGTATTGCCTGCAGTTGTTATAACTTATAATTTCGGGCAGTTCTTTAGAGTTTGCTTTTATTCGATTTTGAATTTCGCTTATAACTTCAAAAAATGCCGCAGTCGAACTGCCTATACCTTCAACCGTCATAAGCGCGTCTGCGTTCGCATGCATAACGCCGTCTAAAGTACCGAAGTTGTCGAGTAAAAGGTGCGCCGTTTCGTTCACGTTTTTGCGGGGGATTGAATAAAACAGCAAAATTTCCAAAAGTTCGTGATCAGAAAGGATGTTCTTACCGTCCAGAAGTTTTTCAATCATGCGTTTTCTGTGCCCTTCGTGCATAAAAAAATCACCTAAAAAAACAAAAATCTATAAATTTATTTTACCATATTTAAAAAAAAGTGTATAATGAAATGCAGATAAAAAATGATTTTTTTATCGGAAAATAAAAAATAAGAAAAACGTTTTAACTCACAAGAGCGTAAAAAGCAGATAAAAAACGTTTTTATAAGGTAAAAGGAGAAAAAAAATGCTTAAAGATTTTGACGATATAAAGCTTACATTAAAAGAATTATGTTCTATTCCCAGCGTTCAGGGCGAAGCTCTTCCCGGTATGCCTTTCGGAAAAGAGGTGTATCGCGCGCTTGATTATATGCTTAAAAAAGCCGAAAGCTTTGGCTTTGAAACGATAAATTACGACGGCTACGTTGGCGAAGTTATATGGCGCGGCGAACACGAAAAAGCAGGCATACCCGAAAAAACGCTTGGAATTTTATGCCATTTGGACGTAGTAAAAGCCGGCAGACTTACCGACTGGAAGTATCCGCCCTTTACCGCAACCGAAGAGGACGGCAAAATTTACGCCCGCGGCACGCTTGACGATAAAGGTCCTGCCGTAAGCTGTTTATATATGATGAAACAGTTAAAAGACGAAGGTTTTAAACCTGCAAAAACCATAAAACTCATACTCGGCTGTAACGAAGAAACGGGTTGGGGTTGTATGGCTCATTATAATAAAGTAGCAAAAATGCCCGATTTCGGGTTTTCGCCGGACGGCAATTTCCCCGTACTGTATGCCGAAAAGGGCATAATGCACGCAAAGTTTGAGTTTTCGTGCAGTGATCAAATCAAGGCTTACGGCGGCGAAATGACTAACATGGTCTGCGACTATGCGTATGCGATCGCGCCCATCGATCAAAAACTTGCCGAATCGCTCGGTCTTAAAATAAACGGCGAAAAAATAGAGAGCTTTGGCGTTGCGGCTCACGGTTCCACGCCCGAAAAAGGCAAAAACGCCATAGATCCGCTGCTCAAATACCTTACCGAACTTAATCTTGCAGATAAAGCGGCTTACGACGCATTGTTTAACGACGTTTATCGCCTTAAAGAAAACTCGGACGAAACAGGCCCGCTCACAATGTCGCCCAACATTTTGCAAGCCGAAAACGGAAAAATGTATATAACGGTGGATTTCAGATATCCCGCGACTTTCGCTCCCGAATTTATGGAGAACGCGGCGGCAAAAATTGCGCCTTATACAATAGTAAATAAACATCAGGCACCGCTTTTTAACGACAAAAACAGCTTTTTAATAAAAACTTTGTTAAATATTTTTAACGAAGAAACAGGCTCGCACGAACAGCCTATGGCAATCGGCGGCGGCACTTATGCCCGCGCGTTGCCCGAAGGGGCGGCTTTTGGACCTGAATTTATCGGCGAAGATGCACCTATCCATCAGCCTAACGAATATATCACGCTTAAAAATCTTGAAAAAATGAGCGTTATTTATAAACGCGCAATTAAAGAGTTGTCAGAATAATAATTAAATTGTTTATAATTATAAATTGATTAATGAAAATTGATTTATAAATCAAAAAGTGAGGCATTTAATATGTCACAATACAAAAAAATAACGGAGCTTATAGGCAATACGCCGCTAATGGAGCTTTCCGCTTTTGAAAAAAAGTACAATATAAAGGCAAAAATCTTGGCAAAACTCGAGTATTTTAATCCCGCCGGTTCTGTAAAAGACCGCGTAGCTCGCTCAATGATTGCCGACGCCGAAAGTAAAGGGTTGATAACGTCCGATACCGTAATAATTGAACCGACCTCCGGCAATACCGGCATAGGGCTTGCAAGCATTTGCGCATGCAAAGGCTACAAACTTATTCTCACCATGCCCGAAACAATGAGCGTTGAAAGGCGCAATATTTTAAAGGCGTACGGTGCAGAAATTGTTTTAACCGACGGCAAAAAGGGAATGAGCGGTGCTGTTGAAAAAGCAGAAGAATTAAAAAATCAATATAAAAAGGTGTTTATTCCTAATCAGTTTGAAAATTTGGCAAACCCTGCGGCTCATAAAGCCACCACGGGTCCTGAAATTTTGCGCGATTTAGGCACTACGCCCGACTTTTTGATCGCAGGCGTCGGCACGGGCGGCACAATAACCGGTGTGGGCGAGTATTTAAAAGAAAATAACCCTTCGGTTAAAGTAGTTGCGGTAGAACCTGCAACTTCTCCCGTTTTATCAAAAGGCGTTGCCGGCCCGCATAAAATTCAGGGTATAGGCGCAAATTTCGTGCCTAAAGTGTTAAATCGCGAAATTATAGACGAAATTATCACCGTTTCAGATGAAGACGCTTTTAAATTCGGCAAAGAAGTCGGCGTAACGGAAGGCTTTTTAGTCGGCATATCTTCGGGTGCGGCGCTCTGCGCGGCTAAAACTATAGCAAGCAGAGAAGAGAATGCAGGTAAAACCATAGTCGTAATTTTCCCCGATGGTGCAGACAGATATTTTTCAACTCCGCTAATTCAAGGATAATTAAATTTTTGATTTTAAAAAAATAAGGTCGCAAGTTTAGTTTAACTTACGACCTTTTTTATTATATCTTTTTTGTTTGGTTCGCAGAATAATATATTCTATGAACTTTTTTCGATAATATTATATAACTATAAAAAATAAAAGTCAACTGATTTTTATAATTTTGCACAATTTGTCACTTTTTGTAAAAGTGGCATTTTTTATTTTGCCGTTTTTTTACTCAGAATATATTATTCTGCGAATAGGTAGCGTGACGGCAGCTTGAAGCTGCACCTTTATTGTAGGCGTGTGAGCTTATA
>CAKVPH010000029.1 GCA_934796775.1 uncultured Clostridia bacterium | reverse complement strand
TTTTCGCCGCGCGAAAAGCGAAATAACAATTAAAGTTAATAATAAATTAAAAGCTAATTATTAAAAACATTCCCTTTCGCAAAGGGTTACAGGGATATGCATATATCCCTTATTAATCAACCTATAGACTTAGTTTTTAGCGGGAAGATGATATCTTCCCCTACAAGCTTTTATAAGCTCACATAACGAACAATAAGGATGCACCGTCACGTTGCCGTCAAGCTGCATGTTCGCAGAATAATATATTCTAAGTAAAAAAACGGCAAAATAAAAAATGCCACTTTTACAAAAAGTGACAAATTGCGCATAATTATAAAAATCAGTTGACTTTCATTTTTTATAGTTATATAATATTATCGAAATAAGTTCATAGAATATATTATTCTACGAACTTATGTAAAAAAGCACATGAAAAGGTCGTGAGTTTAAGAGAAAAACTCACGACCTTATTTGTTATTTAAACGAATATTTTAACTAATCAATTTTTTACTCCTGCGGGTTAGCTGCGATATATTCGGTGAGCTTTTGCTCGGCATAAGCCGCGGGATCATCGCCAAAAATCTGCAAATAAGATTCTAAACACTCCATACCGTCAAGCGTAAACTCGGAATAAATATATCCGTAGTATCCCGCACGATATTTATCGGTTCCGATAGTAAAAATCATATACCCGATGTCATCATTTTCTCCGGCAACTTTTGAGTAAGAAAAACTTACTCCTTTTTGCTCCTGCGCAGTTCTGTCGGATTTAAGCGCATAATATATATCAACGGTGTTTTTGTCAAAATCAAAACTTAATATTTTGTATATAAATTTACTATCCTTAGGCATTAACCCGTCTTCGGTCACGACGGAATACGTAAGTTCATGCGCAAAAAAGCCGGTATAATGATACAAATCGTAAGGTTTATAACTAAATTTTTGATTAAGTTCGGTTTCGACGGTTTTTAACGACTGCTCGTCGGAAATATGTTTATACGAAACGGTAGTGGCTTCAACGTTCACACAGCCCGATTTTAGCGCAGGCGTGCCGAAATTCAGCTTGCGTTCTTTTTTATAAAAAGCAAGTTTTTCCGTACTGTCGCCGTAATAATGGTTATACTCGATATACTCGTAAACACTCGGCGTTTCTTCGGACGGAATGAATTTTATTTTAATCTGACGGCAGGATAGCGGCGTGTTTTTATCGGAATAAACGTGATATCCGTAACCGTTTTCACCGATAACGAGATATTCAACGATTTTATTTTCTTCGATAATATCTTGAGCCGAGCCGCTCGAGTCGTATCCTTCGGTCTTTTTTTCAAGCTTGTAAGTGCCGGCAATCTCCTTTATAGAGCCGCCTTCTTTTTGGTAGCATGCCATAACGCCGAATAAAAGCGTTGTGATAATTGCAACACTAAGCGCAAAACTTATTTTTTTAATGATTTTCATATTAAATCAACCTCTTTTTTTTATTTTTTTTTGATTTTTTTTAATTATACATTATCAATTATTATTTGTAAATAGTTTTTTGTTTAAAAGTTAATTAAAAAGTAAACTGAAATATGGCATTTTTTAATAATTGTGGCAAAAAGCAGCATAACAAACACAGCAACGAAAGAAAAGTATAAATTACAATACTATATAGTGGTTGTACCAACAATAAACGTTTATTTTTCATATTTATAACACCTTATAATTTTTTATTGCGGTTTTACCATCATATTTTTTACATCAACAAAAAAATAAAACTCTCTCCCACTACGCTAAGTATAACCCATAATCTACCGTTTGTCAAGCTTTATTTTAAAATTTAGCCCGCATAAAAATCTACATAAAAAAGTAGAGGATATTATCCGCCCATACGTTTATTTATATAAATATAGGTCTATAGGTCGATTATTAAAGCTTTGAACTATAAAAAGCTTTAACAAGTAATAACTTTATATCAACGCGAAAAATTTATAAGAGGTAGCTCGGGTGCAGCGTCACGCTGCCGTCACGCTGCCGTCACGCTGCCGTCACGCTGCCAAAAACGCCGCCGCAAATTTTCACTTTGCGACGGCGTTTTATTATGCTTTATTTTGTTTTATTTAATAAATATTATTTTTTGCGTGCAACGTAAGACGTATGCAGGACGTCGTGAGCTTTATGGCTACCGGGTTCAACAAAATAATCTTTATAGAGCTTTAAAATAAACTCGTTTTCGTGGCTCTTTCTTACTTTGCTTGCGCTATCGATATTGTAAAGAACGCTTGCACGAAGCGCGCGGATATCGGTATTGCGTCTTACAAAAGCAGACTGAATGGGTTGTCCGCCACCGTTTACACAGCCGCCGGGGCATGCCATGATTTCGATAAACTGATATTTGCAAGTGCCGTTTTTAATCTGTTCGCAAAGAGTTTTTGCGTTTTCAAGCCCGCTGGCAACAGCAACGTTTACTTTTGTTCCGTTTACGTCGTAAGTAGCTTCTTTAATACCTTCAGTTCCCCTTACGGCGGAGAACTCAACGTCTTTAAGCGGCTTTTTGGTGAGCGTTTCGACTGCGGTACGAAGAGCAGCTTCCATAACGCCGCCCGTTGCGCCAAAGATTACGCCTGCGCCGGTGTATTCGCCTAAAGGTGCGTCGTAAGACGAATCTTCAAGTTCATTAAAGATTATACCCTTGCTCTTTATCATCTTGGCGAGTTCTCTGGTAGTTAAAACAGCGTCAACGTCCTTGCAACCTGCGGCAGCCTGATCGTCTCTGTTCTTTTCAAACTTCTTGGCTACGCAAGGCATGATGGTTACAACGTATAACTTTTCGGGATCAACGCCGAGTTTTTCGGCATAATACGTTTTAATGGTTGCACCGAACATCTGCTGCGGGGATTTGCATGTAGATACGTTGGGGATAAGTTCAGGATAATAATATTCCATAAATCTTATCCAGCCCGGCGAACAGCTGGTAATAAGCGGAAGTTTTTCGCCTTTTTGTACGCGTTCGATAAACTCATGCGCTTCTTCCATAATGGTAAGGTCTGCGGCAAAGTTTACGTCAAACACGGTATCGAAACCTAACATTCTGAACGCGGTGTTCATCTTGCCTTCTACGTTAGTACCGATGGGATAACCGAATTCTTCGCCCAAAGCAGCTCTTACCGAAGGAGCGGCACCTACTATAACTATCTTTTCGGGATCGTCAATAGCCGCGCGAACATTGTCTATCTCGCTCTTTTCGTGGAGCGCTCCGGTCGGACATACGTTGATACACTGACCGCAAGCCGCACACGAAGATTCCGCAAGTTGTTCATTGAACGCGCAACCGATATCGGTTAAAAATCCGCGGTTTCTCGTTCCGATAACCGCAACGTGCTGAACGGCTTTACAAGTAGCCACGCATCTGCGGCAAAGCACGCATTTGCTGTTATCGCGCACTAAGTAATCGGTTGAAAGGTCGGTTTCGGCAGGCGTTTGTTCGCCGGGGAACGCGTTCATATCGCAACCGTATTCGTAAGAGAGAGTCTGCAATTCGCAGTTCATGTTTCTCTCGCACGAAAGGCATGATTTATTGTGATTTGAAAGCAAGAGTTCGATAGTGGTCTTTCTTGCGGCGCGGATAGCGGGAGTATCGGTAAATACTTCCATGCCCTCGTTTACGGGGTAAACGCAGGCTGCAACAAAGCTTCTTGCGCCTTTAACTTCGCATACGCATACACGGCAAGCGCCTATTTCGTTGATTGCTTTCATATAGCAAAGCGTAGGAATTTTAATTCCTGCTATTTTTGCGGCTTCTAAAACCGTAATTCCGTCGGGGACGCTTACGGGTATATTGTTTATTTTGATATTAACCATTTTTAAGAACCTCCCTATTAAGCTTTAACTACGGCTTTGAACTTACAAGCTCCTACGCATGCGCCGCACTTGACGCATTTTGCGGGATCGATTGCCATGGACGCAAGTTTATGTCCTTCGGCAACGTAATCCGTTCTGGCGATTGCGCCTGCGGGACACTGACGCGCGCACATACCGCAACCGATACATTTATCTTTGTCGATTTCAAATCTGACAAGTTTTTTACAAACGTGTGCGGGACAAACTTTATCTTTAACGTGAGCTTCGTATTCGTGTCTGAAATAACGCAGAGTTGAAAGTACGGGGTTGGGCGCGGTCTGACCGAGTCCGCAAAGCGAGTTCTGCTTTATGTAGTAGCAAAGCTGTTCCATCTTATCGAGGTCTTCCATTGTGGCTTTGCCTTCGGTTACTTTTGTAAGCATTTCAAGCAAACGCTTGTTACCTATTCTGCAAGGCGTACATTTACCGCAGGATTCGTCTACCGTAAATTCAAGGAAGAATTTAGCGATATCTACCATACAGTTATCTTCGTCCATAACGATAAGTCCGCCCGAACCCATCATGGAACCGATTGCGAGCAAGTTATCGTAATCGATGGGAACGTCTAAATGTTCTGCGGGAATACAGCCGCCGGAAGGTCCGCCGGTCTGAGCAGCTTTGAACTTTTTGCCGTTAGGTATACCGCCGCCGATATCGTAAACAATCTCGCGAAGCGTTGTTCCCATGGGAACTTCTACAAGTCCGGTGTTTACAATCTTTCCTCCAAGCGCGAATACCTTTGTCCCTTTGCTCTTTTCGGTACCCATAGAAGCAAACCAGTCGGCACCGTTAAGAATGATTTTGGGAACGTTTGCGTAAGTTTCTACGTTATTAAGTATAGTGGGCTTGCCGAACAAACCTTTAACCGCAGGGAACGGAGGTCTGGGTCTGGGTTCGCCGCGCTTACCTTCGATAGAAGTCATAAGTGCGGTTTCTTCGCCGCAGACGAATGCGCCTGCGCCAAGTCTGATTTCAAGGTCGAAATCAAAACCGGTACCGAATATATTTTTACCTAAAAGACCGTGTTCTCTTGCGGAATCGATAGCCTTTTGTAATCTTTGAACGGCGATAGGATATTCCGCTCTTATGTAAACGTAACCCTGATTACTGCCGATAGCGTATGCGGCAATAGCCATGGCTTCTACCACGACGTGCGGATCGCCTTCAAGAACGGATCTGTCCATAAACGCGCCGGGATCGCCCTCGTCCGCGTTACAGCAAACGTATTTAATATCGCCCTTGGACGCTCTTGCAAAAGCCCACTTTCTTCCCGTCGGGAAGCCCGCGCCGCCTCTGCCGCGCAGTCCGCTTTTGAGCATTACGTCTATAACTTCTTCGGGCGTCATTTCTTTAAGAACTTTTGCCAAAGCCTGATAACCGTCTCTTGCGATGTACTCTTCAATGCATTCGGGATTGATTACGCCGCAGTTATGCAATGCAAGACGGTGTTGTTTTTTCATAAACTCGGTATCTTCGAGCTTATCTACTACTACGCCGGTGTCTTCTTCTTTATGGAGCAGCCTTTCAACGGGCATGCCGCCTAAAACGTGCGTTTCGATAATTTCTTTAACGTCGCCCGCATTTATGGAATGATAGAACGTTCCTTCCGGGTAAATTACCATGATAGGACCTTTCGCGCAAAGGCCGAAACAACCCGTCATAACTACTCTTACTTTCTTTTCGAGTTTTCTGGCGGCTATTTCGTCGTTAAGAGCGTGAATGATGTCCATTGATTTATTTGAAGTACAACCCGTTCCGCCGCAAACCAGTATGTGGTGCTTGTCTGCGGCAAAAAGGTTGCCCTTTTTCGCTTTTATTGCGTTGAGTTCGTCAACTGTTTTCATATTTTTTTCCTCCGTTTGTTTCTTGTCCGTCTGACCTATCAGGCATTGTACTTGGCAATTATGCCTGCAACGTCTTTAGCGGTTATTTTTCCGTAAACTTCGTCGTTTACAGTCATAACGGGCGCTAAACCGCAGCAACCGATACAACGAGTGGCGTCAAGAGAGAACTTCTTGTCCGCGGTAACTCCGCCGTTTTCGATTCCGAGTATTTTCGTGAGTTCGTTGAATACGTCGCCCGAACCCTTAACGTAGCACGCCGTTCCGAGGCATACGGCAACTTTATACATGCCCTTCGGAGAAAGTGCAAATTGTGCGTAAAACGTAGCTATTCCGTAAACTTCCGCAAGCGACACGCCCATTTCTTCGGCTATTATCTCCTGTACTTCTTTAGGGAGATATCCGTAAATGTCCTGCGCTTGCTGCATTGCCGGCATTAGCCCGCCGGGCAGTTGTTTGAGTTTGGCAAGGACGGCTCTTAACTTTTCTTCCTGTTCTTTCGTCCCGTCAAATGCAATGTTGCTGATTTTTTTCATATTATCCTCCGACGTAGATTGCTTTCGTTTTAAGCCCGGCAAATAAATTGAATGCCTTTATTTGCTTTGAAACAAAAAACGAAAAAATTCATGAATTCATACCGACTTAAAAGGTCGGTATATATGTAACCATATAACATATTATCACAATTTATATTGCTTAGTCAACCGTAAAAACGCTTAAACCGCAAAAAAACGCTTGAATACTTTAATTTTTGGTGTTCTGCCCCTTTTGTTTTTGCTAATTTTAAGTCCGCTTAATCCGATTATTTTACGTTTTATACCTGATTGCTTTTTCGCAGCAAAAAAAGCGAATAAATCTATCCGCTTTTTACAACTTTTTTAATATCAATATAATTTTTGCCGCTTTTTTGGAAAATTAAAACTTTTTTATTCTTAAAACGTCGATAATCGACCTATAGCCTTATTTTTAGCGGGACTCTCAGCCCCGTAATGTTATAATTTTGCAAAACCGCGACGGAATTTATTGCTGCCTTTCGGCTAAAACGTCGCCTGTTTCGCCGTCTATTAAAAAAGCACGTTTTTCGCCGGTTACCGATAAAATAGAAACGTAATAATAATTACGGTTGTTTTCACACAGCAGCTTTATTGCTATTTCGGCATTTAATTTGCCGTTTTTGGTGTTGGCTTTTAAAAAGTCGGAAGCTTTTTCGACGGCACGGTTTAACGCGTCGTTATAACTTATAGTGCCTTCTGACAGTTTGGATTCAAGGGTTATGGTATCGCTGTTTTCGCCGTAAGCAATTTCTACAACCAGCTGTTTTTCGGGCAATTTATCCACTCCGATTTCGGCGCACAACGCACTTTTTACAGGGTGAAAACCTGTTTTTGTCTGATAAACTTTATCGTCGAATTTTACCGTTACGCCCAGATTATCGCCCGTTTCCTGCTTTTGAGTTATTTTTACGGTAAGCGATAAACTCGTCTGATTTTTTATTCCGTCTGCAGCGTACGGCTGTTCACGCGCGCCCGCCCACACTATAACCGAAAACTGCTCGTTTTCGCCGGCAAAAACGTCTTTTCTAAGTTCGCTTACGTATGAAAAGTATTCGGGCTTGGAATTACACGCGACTGTAAAAACAAACAATAACATGAAAAGCGTTAAAGCCGTAACCTTTTTTATAAAGTTGCTTGATCCGCCGCTAAAAGACGCTGATTTTTTTAAATTTTCGTTTAAATTATGCATAACTGTCCTCTCATCTCAAAAAAAATGTATGATAAAATTACGCGAGCTATTCCCGTTTTTAAAAATTTTTTTATTTTGCCGCCTTAAACTTTAAAAGAGTGGACATATTGTTTGACTTTATGTTATAATTTAATGTGAAGTAAAACTTAGGGGACGCAAATGAAAAAGCTAATAATAAAAACCGCTTTAATCACTTTTGCCGCGGCAATAGCATTCTGCGCCGTATTATACGGCTGTATTGCAGCTTTTTCGCCGTCAACGCTTGTGGGGTTTTACCGCGACCTCGGCAACGATAAGCGCGCGCTTGATTACAGCATACGCGCTTACGAAAAAGACGGCAAGAGCCGGGATTCTCTTTTTACCGTTATTGAATGTTCGATTCGCGCCGAAGACGATGAAAAAATAATATTTTTTGCAAACGAATTATTCTCGCGCAAAATTGAAAATACAGACGAAAGCTATTTGAGCCGCATTGAGGGTCGGTTATGCCGCTCCCTTATACGTACCGGCAAAAAAGAAGAAGGCGTTTCTAAAGCGGCGGCTTTTTCTGCCGCGCATTTAAAAACCGAAGATGGCGCGAAGCTCACCCTTTTGCCTTCAGAAGATTTAATTGCTTACGCCGCAGAACTTAAAGATACAGCTTTACTTAAAAATATTTACCTTTCGCTTTGCGCTGTAAAAGATCAGATGTACGACTTGCTTTGCGAGTCGGGCAAAGCCCGTTTGAACGAAGATATTTTAAAACTCTCTGCCATTAACGCTTAAGCTTTAAACCGCAAAAAATATTAAATAATCAACTTATAGACCAACTTATTTAAAAAAATATATATAAATAACGGAGCAAAAAAAATGAAAGTTATCGTTACCGAAAATTACGATGAAATGAGCAAACAAGCGGCGAAGATAATGATTGACGTCGTAAAATCCAACCCAAAAGCCATAATCGGTCTGGCTACAGGCTCAACGCCGCTGGGGCTTTATGCCGAAATGATTAAGGACCATAAGGAAAACGGCACTTCGTATAAAGACATTTCTACCGTCAACCTTGACGAATACGCAGGACTTGACGTTACGAGCGACCAAAGTTACGTATATTTTATGCGCCATAACCTTTTTGAGGGACTTGACATTGACCTTAAAAATACTAATATCGAAAACGGTAAAGCCGCAGACCGCGAAGCCGAATGCGAAAGATACAATAAACTGTTGGATAAAATGCGCCAGGACATTCAGGTTTTGGGCATAGGTTCAAACGGTCATATTGCGTTCAACGAACCCGGTACTCCTTTTGAAAGCACTACCCATATAGTAGACCTTACCGAAAGCACTATAAAGGATAATTCAAGATTGTTTGCAAGCATAGACGACGTACCCCGTCAGGCGTTTACTATGGGACTTAAAAACATAATGAACGCAAAACGCGTACTTATTCTTGCAAACGGTAAAAATAAAGCAAAAGCCGTTTACGGACTGGTTAAAGGACCTAAGACCACCGACGTTCCCGCAAGCGTGCTTCAGGATCACCCCGACTGCATTTTAATATGCGATAAAGAAGCTGCGGCTCTGCTCGGCTAAGCTTGATAAAAGCTAAAAAATAACGCTTTAAATATGCAAAATCGCACCTTATATCGAGGTGCGATTTTTTATTTGATAAAATTTGTTATTGCCGTATTTTTTGTTTGTAAAAAGCGTAACGGTGTGCTAAAATGATATTTCTTGAACGGATAATAATATAACATAGGATAAAACATGAATACGATTACTAAACGGCGTTCCGTCTTGCACGAGATAGACATGACGGAAGGCAAACTCTTCCCTAAAATACTTAAATTCGCCCTGCCCTTGATGGCGACCGGCATTTTGCAGCTACTGTTTAATGCGGCGGATATGATTGTTGTAGGTAGCTTTGTGGGCGATACCGCACTTGCGGCGGTAGGCTCTACGGCAAGCCTTGTTAATCTTCTTGTAAACTTTTTTATAGGGCTTTCAATGGGTTCGGGCATTGCAATGTCTAACTCCTACGGTGCAAAGGACGAAGAAACCGGCAGCCGAATTTTACATACTTCTATGCCGCTCGCGTTTATTTCGGGTGTGTTTATTACCATTATAGGGCTTATTTTTGCAAAAGATATTCTTGTAATTATGGATACGCCGGACAGCTGTTTGCCGCTTGCGTGCGAATATCTGGATATTTATTTTTGCGGCGCGGTGTTCAACCTTATTTACAATTTTGGTGCGGCTATACTTCGCGCAACGGGCGATACTGTGCGTCCGCTTGTGTTTTTAACCATTGCGGGAGTTTTAAACGTAATAGTAAACCTTATTTCGGTAATAGTTCTTAATATGGGCGTTGCGGGCGTTGCATATGCAACTATCGCGTCGCAAGGCGTTTCGGCAATATTGATTACCATTACGCTTATAAAAAACAACGGATATGCAAAGCTCAACTTCAAAAAACTGCATATTCATAAAAAAGAGCTTATTACTATTTTAAAACTCGGAGTGCCGTCCGGCTTGCAAAACTCGCTGTTTTCGCTTTCCAACGTGCTTATTCAAAAAAACGTAAACCATTTTGGCGAAACATATATGGCGGGAAATACAACGGCAATGCAGCTTGAAGCGTTTGTTTATACCCTTATGAACTCGGTGGCAAATACCTCCGTTACCGCAATAGGGCAAAATTACGGCGCAAAAGATTTTGGCAGAATAAAACGCTCTATTATAGAATGTGTATTCTTTGCCGCCGCAGTAGGTCTTATAGGCGGTGCGCTCGTTCTGCTTTGCCACGATTTTTTAATTAAACTTTATACGACTTCGCCTGAATCGTCCGCCGTTGCTTACGAGAGAATGAAATTATTCCTTTCCACTTATTTCCTTTGCGGTATTATGGACGTTATGAATTGTTCTATGCGCGGATTAGGCTGCTCTGTTTTGCCTATGGTTATAGTTCTTATAGGTACTTGCGTTCTGAGAATTTTCTGGCTTTACTTCATTTTACCGCTAAATCCCGTTTATATCTTTATAATCGTATCGTACCCCGTTTCCTGGTTCCTTACGGCTATAGCAGGCGGTATTGCTTTTACCATAATGTTCAAAAAGAAACGCCGCACTTGCAGTGTAAGCGGCAGCTTAGGGGTAAAATAAAATCACAACTCGTTTTAGCTTTAAAAAATAAACTATTACAAAATCGTAGCGGGCGGATAATATCCGCCCGCTTTTTACTCTGTCTTACTTTTTAGCGGGAAGATGATATCTTCCCCTACAATTTTTTTATAAACACCTTAATAATCAACCTATAGGCGCATTTTTTATATCTAAGGCTTCCCCACTTGGGGAAGCTGTCGGTGGCGAATTTTTATGAGCCGCTGACTGAAGAGGATTTCTTATTATTTAAGTTGCGACCTTGTTTTATAATAATGATTTAACGTTATTATTAGAAATTCTCTCTCGTCGCGTTTGCGGCACTTTCCCAAACGGGGGAAAGCATTTTTGCTTTCTAAGCTTTAATAATCAACCTATAGACCTATGTTTATATAAATAAACGTATGGGCGGATATTATCCGCCCGCTTTTTACTCAATTTTACTTTATGCGGGAAGATGATATCTTCCCCTGCAAATTTTTAATAAATCCCTTGATAATCGACTTATAGCGGGACTTTTTATAAAAAAGTCCCGCACGATTTAACTAAAGTTTACTAAAAATTATCCGAATAATAAATCTAATAAAGTCATAAACGAAAAACCTATTGCAAACGCTATTGCGCCGGACGAAGTTTTACAGCCTTCGGGAATAAGTTCGGACGCGCAGACGTAAACCATTGCTCCGGCGGCAAAACACAACGCAAGCGGACTTACCATAACGGCTATTTCTGCTAAAATAAAACCGACGCAGGCGAATAACGGCTCTACAGCGCCGCTTAAAACGCTGTAACCAAACGCCTGCTTTTTACTCTTACCGCAGGCAAGCATAGGCATTGCCGTGGCTAACCCTTCAGGAAAATTTTGTATTCCTATGGCAATGGCAACACCCATTGCCCCTGTAAGGCTAACCCCTGCCGCACCAAAAGCTATTCCGACGGCTAAACCTTCGGGAATATTGTGCAGCGTTACCGCCCAAAATACCTTTTTATTTCGGTCCATTTGGGAGTTACCGGATTTTACACATAGTAAATCGAGAAAAAAAATAAAAGCCGCCCCAAGCAAAATTGCGGCTGTAATAACAAAGGAAGGCACGCTATACAATTCGTTTGCCTGCGTAAACGCAGGAAGAAGCAACGACCAAAAACTTGCCGCAAGCATTATTCCCGCAGACGCTCCCTGCAAAATTTGCATATCTCTGCCCTTTTTTGTTAAAAATACGCACGCCGCACCCGAAGCGGTCATAAAAAAAATGAATATAAAAAATAAAGCGGCTATAATCAAGCGTGACATTTTTTCATTAGTATCCTGCTATTATTATATTATTTCCGCTTATAAAAAGTTATTTTTTACTTTTAAATCGTCTGATTTTAACATGAAAAAACCGTTGCAAAATTTTTTTTGCAACGGTTTTGATTTTTTATTTTTCTTATTCGCCTTTGAAGGGAAGAAGAGCAACTATTCTTGCTCTTTTTACGGCTTCGGCAAGCATTCTTTGATGCTTAGCGCAAACGCCGGTCATACGTCTGGGGAGCATTTTGCCCTTTTCGGTAACGTATTTTTTAAGTTTGCTTACATCTTTATAATCGATAGCGTTAGATTTTTCAACGCAGAACTGGCAAACTTTTTTCTTATTCATTCTCTTAAACGGCTTTTTAGCAGGCGCTGCTGCGGGAGCTACGTTTTCGCTTTCCGCAGGAGCTGCAACGTTTACGTTTGTATCTTCCATTGTACTATTCTCCTTATAATATTTTTGTGCGAATTTCTCGCCTGCCGCATAAATATTTGCGGCTTTTCGCTTGACAAAAAAACAATTTGCAAAATTATACCAAACGATAAAGGTATGCTAAGCGATAAACATCAGAACGGAAGCGTATCGTCGTCCACCATAACTTCAAGCTCGGGCTTTTTGCCGGAACTTTCACGGTGAGGCTTAAACTCTTCGTCCTGTCCGTCGCTTGCGCTTTTAGAGGAAAGAAATTCCACTTCGCTCGCAACTATATCGGTAACGTTGCGCTTAATTCCGTCCTTATCTTCGTAAGAACGGTTCTGTAAGCTTCCTACAACGGCTACTTTGCTACCTTTTTTAAGGTATCTGCCGCAGTTTTCGGCGTTATTTCTCCAAACGGTTATATTAAAAAAGTCCGTTTGGCGTTCGCCGTCGCTACCGGAATAATTGCGGTTTACCGCTATTGCAAAACGACATACGCTTATTCCCGTATTCGTTTCGGAAAGCTCGGGATCACGCGTTAAATTTCCTATAAGATATACTTTATTCATTCTTATTCCTCTGTTAGTGTTTGTTTGATACGAAAATAATTAAGCTCTTTTCGTAATCATGTTTCTTAACATACCTTCGGTGATGCCTGCTACACGCGTAAGTTCAGCGATAAGGCTCGGCGCGCACTCGAACGTCATAAGAACGTAATAGCCTTCGTTTTCGGTGTTGTTAATGGTGTAAGCGAGTTTTCTCGTTCCCCATTTGTCGGTTTTTTCGACGACACCGCCGTTATCGGTAACGATTGCTTCGAACTTTGCTATAAGCGCGTCCTTTGCTTCGTCATCCAGCTTAACGGATAAAATGTAAAGCATTTCGTACTTCGTCATGATTTTTTTACCTCCCGGTCATAATCGGCTTGCGTTTTCATCGTTTTACTATCCTCGCAAGCAAGGTCTTTGCCCTTTGGGGCATTTATAATCAACGGAATTTTCCGTAATTATACTTTTTCAAGCGGTAAAACCACTTTCCTTTTGAGAAAATGATTTTACCACTTTTTTAAGTAGTTGTCAACCGTTTGAATATCGGTCGAAAATTTTTGTTGTGTTTTACTGCATTAAGGTGTGGGTATCGTAGGATTCAAAGCCGCATCGATTACAGCGTCAAGGAATTTACTTGCAGGGATATCTTGCCATTTCTCTACTTGTTCTACTCCTTCCAGTGCGTTGTAAAGCGCAAGGGCTTTATCTCCGTTACCGTTAGTAATAAACGTAGATTCACTAAGTATTCCGAGCGTTACCGCGTTACCAAGCGTAGCGTTTGTAAGCTTATCCTGGATAGCCTCAGGCATTCCGCCTATCGTCAATGCATTAAACTCTCCTTCTGTAAAGAGTTCGAATATCTTACAACTGTTTCGAGTAAAGAACGTACCTATCTTAACTTCGGTCTTGATATCTGCAATTAATTTAGTTCCGAAATCAGAACTACTTAATTCCATGATAGTATAACCGGCAATCATCTTAGTGATATCGTCGTCACTCTTGAATACAGGCTTGAGTTCTACTATACCGGCGTCTTCGTAGTAATATCTGCCGTTAGTGCCTTCTTTTATAGTAGGTGCGAGAGCTGTAGAATCAACTCTTCTCCAAGTGTCCCGAGCTTCGTCATGCCAGAACTCGTTACCGTTAGGATCTTCGAACTTGTAGTCGTCACCGGAGTGAACGTGGATATCCATAAGGTCGCCTAAGTACATGTTTTCAACCGTGTCGGACAATTCTTTAATCTTAACGTGTTTAAGCTTCTGCAGGATAACCGCGTCGCCGGCTTCAATCTTGATGACTTCGCCAAGCTTGTGGTTTTCTACTTCTGCGTTAAGACGGTCTACGAAATCGGGATCGTCAAGTTCACCGACTTTAACGTTAGCCATAATGGATGTTACACCTTCGGCGGCATCGGTTAAAGTTTCGTCCTTATACCACTTATTGACTTCGTACAGATAGTAAGTTTCGGTACCGTCAACATAGGAATATCTTTCATATTTGCTATGCGGTGTAAGGGTGATTGCACTGTTTACGCTACCGTCTTCGTTAGACCAACTGCCCGTATAGGTTACGCCGTCTTCTTCAAGTGCGTTTGCGTTGTAGTACTTGTTGCCGTTGTAGTCCTGATAGAGCTTATATCCGCCCGTAGTGGTTTCTTCCTGTCTGTAATAGTCAAGGAGTTCGCCTACGTACATGCTGTTAATGCGTTCGTCAAGTTCGCTTATCTTGGAATCTTTTATTGTATCGAGTATCTTGTTGTTTGCAAATGCGTCGGCATTTAAAACGTCGCTGAGTTTGAGTTCGTTGATTTTTGCAACAAGTCTTTCATTGAAGTTTGCATCGTCAAATTCGCCGATCGTAAAGTCTGCCACGGCAGTCATAACGCCTTTCATTTCGGTTGTTTCGCCTGCATCGAGCGAACCGTTGCCATTTTCGTCGCGATACCACTTGTTATCTGCGCCCTGAATGTAGCCGAGTACGCTTCCGACGTAAATTCCGTCAACCGCAGTACTTAAATCGCCGATTGTGGTGGATTTAAGCTGTCTTAATACGCTATTACTGTTGCAAGAGTCGCCTAAAACGTCTTCGAGTGTGAATTCCTGAATTATATTGCCAAAGTCGTTCTTAACTTCGCTTAGCGTGTATGCGCTGAGTTTTGCAATTACGCCTTCAACAGCTTCGCCGGCATCTCTTACGCCGTTGCCGTTTGTATCGTTATACCATACCGCAGGCGTTACGCTTTCGTCAAGCGTATATCTCATGATACTGCCGATCTTAAGCATTTCGATTTTGTTCATCATGGTGTTGACGCCGTCGCCGTCGAGCATATCTTTAACTTTTACGTCTGCAATAGCCGCTGTGAGTTCGTCTGCTTTTTCACCTTTCTGTTTATGAGCAAATTCGGTTTCGCCTACTGTGGTTACGGTTACGTCGTAATAGCTGTTCGTACCCGATTCGTACTTCTTGTAGGAGTAATATTCGGTTACGCCGCTTTCGGTTACAGGCATATAACCCATAAGTTCGCCAAGGTCGAGCGTTTCGATTTCCGCCACTATATCAAGGTTGCCGTTCATAAAGTCAACCATTGCTATACCGCAAAGCTTGTTGTAAATAGCGTCTGCTTCCAAAAGCTTGTCGGTAAGTTTGCCGTTGTAGTAAACGGTTGCCGTCTTGTACCATACGGTGCAAGCTGCAGAATGTTCGTGTCCGACTGTTCCTACGTTTTCGCAGTCATAGCCGAGTACGTCGCCTAAGTATACGCCGTCAACTACGTTATTTACGTCGTAGCCCGAAGTGAGAATTTCGCCAAGTCTTATCGAGTAAACACGTTTTAACAGTATACCCTTAAAGCCTTCGCCGAAGTCTTTTTCAGCACCGCCCTTAGTATACCAGATCTTAGCTACAGCATTGTATCTGTTGTAACCGCCGTCAAGCAGTTCGCCTATGTAGATGCTTCCGAGTACGTCTGCCCTTGCAAGGTATTCGGTAGGTTTAGTTGACGTCAAGCCGCCGGCGAAATCTCTTATGTTGATGTTGAAGAGATTTGTAAACAGCGATGCATATTTGCCGCTTACAGTCCACTTACCGCTTGCTTCGTCCTTTTCGATTGTCATACCGGCTTTCTTGCCGTCCGCTACGCCCTTGTTTATAACCATGAGCATTGCTTCGCCTGCTATATCGCCGATAGTTAATTGTCTTGAACCTTCTTTTACGAAGTTAAGTAATCCGCCGTTGGATTGAGCGTCTCTGAGCGCCTTTACGGTGTAGTTAAACATCGTCGTAAAGAGTTTAGCAAAGCTTCCGCCATAAGTCCACTTTTCGGTTGCCGCGTCGTAAGTTGCGGTTGCGTTAAAGCCGACTTTTGTAAGGTTCTTATTTTTGCCGAGCTTGGATACAAGATATCCGAAGCCTAAATCGCTCATTGTTAAAGGATCTACCTTTGAAAGCGCAAAGTCTTTGAGTTTCGACTTGTTATCGAGAACTTCTTTAACGCTTAAGTTAAGGAGTACGCTCGCTACGCGGCTGAGTTCGATCTTGGATACGGTGTGTCCGCCCTTGCCGTCGCTTACTATGGTTTCGCCCTTAAACGGTTTTTGAACTTTTTCCTGCAAGCTCTTGTTGAACGTGAGAACGTTTCCGAGAGTCAAGTACGGGAATAAGTTTTCGGTTAAGCTGTAAGCCGACTTATCAAGCGAATTAGCAATACCTTCCTTAAGGATAACGTCGGCAAGTTTATTGTAAACACCGTCGTTTCTTAAATAGTTGCCGCTTGCACTGTCTAAGCTGTAACCTAACGTCTTAGCGAATTTTGCGCCCCAGGTTGCATCGGCAAACATTGCTTTTGCAAGTTTTACGAGTACGGGGTTAGCAAAATTATAAAGTGCGATTCCTGCGCCTGCAATTACGCCTGCAATAATTATCTTTTCGGCCTTTGTCAACCTTGAATCGGTGAACAGACCGTTAACGTTTAGCTTGGGTGAGCCGATTGTACTTTCGTCGCCGCAGATGAGAATTTCAACGTATTTATAAACTGTTTCGAGCTTATCGTTTAATCCGTTAATGCATGCGAGCGTAGCTTTTATACCGCTTAAAATATCCTTAAAGAGTATAGTTTTAGTACCTTCGACAAACTTGCCGAGCGTTACGCCGTCAAAGATCTTAGCAAGTTCTTTAACTGCCGTATTTATAATTTCGGGTGCGCCGTAGCCTTTAGTCAATACGCTGATTTCGGTAAGTAATTCGCCTACGTTTGCATTGCGTTCAAAGCCCGGTTTTTTGAGTTTACCCGCAAAGAGCGTGGTAAGAAGATCTACTATAGCGTTTACGGGTTCTTCAAGCTTCCAGTAAACCGATTTAGCAATTTCGCCGCCCGCAATTATTACGGAGTCAACGCTGAACTCAGGTGTGACTTTCGCAATGTCTTTAATTCTGACGTCATAGTTATTACCGGTTATAGCAAGATTGTTTTCTGCTCCGTAAAGCGAAGCTATCCGGCTTACGCTGCTTTCGATTATTCTTACGACCATTGCGTTATTTGTAACAGCGTCAAACGCTTTAAGAATGCTTTCGATGTTGCCTGCTACTTGAATTACCGTAATATTCTTCTGAATACCGGCTTTTCCGATTGTGCCTGCAAATATCGTACGCAAAGCGTCGGCTACTGCTTTAACAACGTTTTCTTTGCTGCCTTTTATGCCGCTTACGGTTACTACAGTCTTTTCGAGTACGGTTATAACGTCGTCAATCTTAATCTCTTTGGTCTTTGCAACAAAGTTATTAATTCTTGCGTCGTTCGCGCGGTAAATCGCAGCCGTTTCGTCAAAGAACGTGTTAATCGTAATGTTTTGTTTAAATACGTTTACGAGTGATTTTAAGGTGTCGATTATAGTCGCAATTTCGGCGTCGCCGTTGAATGTGACTTTTGCTACCGTTGAATCATCGGTTACAAGCGATTTAGCTATCTTGCAAGCCTGATCGAATGTATCGCGTACTTTAATTTGTTCGTCCTTAGTCGCGCCCTTAGCTACGCTCGTTACAGAGTCGATAATAGTTCTGATCTTAATAGCTTTAGTCGCGCCTACTATGTTATCGATCGTCGCGTCGTCCGCACCGTAAAGAGCAATCAACTCTTCAAACGCTACGTTCGTTACTCTGTAACTGAAATAATCTCTTACAATCAGGTAAGTCCATTCTATTACAGATGCGATTCTCGCTTTCTTATTGATGTGTGCTTTTGATACGATCGAATCCTCGGTTATGAACAACTTAACAAGTCCTGCCGATTTATCAATCGTTGCCATAGTCGTCCGGTTGTTCGTAGCAGATTTGCCGATTACCTTTGCCGCGTCGATTATGTCATAGAGTTTTAATGCTTTAGTTGCGCTTACTACTTTGTAGATCATCGCGTCTTCTGCATTATAAAGTCCTGCAACTTCGTCGAATGCGGTATTTACAACCTTAATCTGTTTGTACTTGTTGGTTACAGCTTTTGCAAACAGCAAGATGTCGTCTATTCTCATATAGTCGTAGTAAGCGGCTTTAAAGTCAAACGATTTTCCGTCCTTTCTGGTAAGAACTGCCTGAACCGTAGTATTGAATACTTCGGTTACAAGTCCGTTTACTCTTCCGTCGTAACTATACTTGCCATCTTTTTCGGTGTAGCCGAGATCCCAGTACTTTTTAACCAGATCACCTATCTTAGCGTTTTCGCCTAATGCTTTATCGACAATCCTGATAAGAGTATCGTTTGCCGCAAAGTAAAGTATAGTTCCGGCAACAGCACCTGCGCTTACGATAATAATCTTTTCGGTATTATTAGCTTCGTTCCACAATCCGTTAAAGTCGAAGTTGGGCGAGCCGATCGTGCCGCTAAGAGATACTTCCGCAAGCTTACAAATTCGATCCGTTACCTTGGTTACGGCACTTATAGTTCCACCGATAGCGCGAACAGCTTTTATAACTTTTTCGCATTCGATGTTGAGCGACGCATTCTTAATATTGCCGATAGTCGCATCGTCTGCACTGTAGAGGCCTGCTACTTCATCAAGTGCAGTGTTGAGCGTTTCGTTCGTGTAGTATACGTTGATTGCATTTCTTACGTC
>CAKVPH010000028.1 GCA_934796775.1 uncultured Clostridia bacterium | reverse complement strand
TGTTTGTCCCTTTTTTGCCATAAAAAATGCACCTCCAAAAGTTTTTCTTCTCTGTCTAACTTTTGGGGTGCATTTCATTTTCTTGCGACCTTTAAGTTTAGCTTTTTATTATTTTGTTTTTTATTACGCGGCGGTTTGTTCGTCGTTGTTTACCGCGTCGGCATTTGCTTGAGTTTCAGCATTTTTCTTTTGAGCCTTGCCGCATATAAGGTTTGCTATAATACCGAGTATCAGCGAGCAAGCAACCGCGGTTACGGTAACTTCGCCGAATTTTAGTTCGAGATTACCTATTCCGCATATTAAAATTACCGAAACAACAAACAGATTTGCATTGTTACCAAGGTCAACTTTCTGAATCATTTTAAGACCGGATACCGCAATAAAGCCGTATAAGGTGATGCATACGCCGCCCATTACGCATGAGGGGATTGTTGCAAGAAAGGTTACAAACGGAGCTAAGAAGGAAGCTAAAATTGCAATTACTGCAGTGAATGCTATCGTTATAACCGAAGCGTTTCCGGTTATTGCAACGCAGGCAACCGATTCGCCGTACGTAGTGTTGGGGCAGCCGCCGAATATTGCGCCTATAAAACTTCCCACGCCGTCGCCGAGCAGCGTTCTGTGCAGACCGGGCTCCTGTAAAAGATCCGTTCCTATAATGGTAGATAAATTTTTGTGGTCCGCGATGTGTTCGGCAAATACCACGAACGCAACGGGCGCGTAAGCTACGGCAATAGTTGCTATATATGCGCCGAGCGAACCTATTTTACCGTAATCATAGCCGCCTTTAAACGCTTCAATAAAAGTAAAGTCGGGGTACCATTGCATGTGGGTAAAGCCCGAAAAATCTATAACTTTAAGCGCGTCTATATTTGCGCCGTATCCTATAGCCGAAAAAATTGCCGCAACCGCATAGCCTGCAAGTATTCCTATAATAAAGGGTATAAGCTTAAACATTTTCTTGCCGTAAACCGAACAGATTATTACGGTGAACAAGGTTACAAGTCCGCAGATAAGCGCAACGTACGAGTTGCATACCGAAGTTCCGCTTGCTAACTTTAATCCGCCCGACGTTAAATCGCCCACGGCATTTTTAGCAAGAGATAAACCGATTATCGAAACGGTAGGTCCTATTACTACAGCCGGCATAAGTTTGTTTATCCAGCCTACGCCCGCATATTTTACTATTATTGCAATAATAACGTAAACGAGTCCTGCAAACGTCGCGCCTATAATCAATCCTAAGTAGCCAACGCTCATAGAAACGCCGCCTGCAAAAGCTGCAAGCATCGAACTTATGAATGCAAACGAAGAACCAAGGAAAACCGGGCTGCGAAATTTAGTAAAGAGTAAGTAGATGAGCGTGCCTACGCCCGCGCCGAACAAAGCTGCCGATTGCGACATATTCGCCCCGGCTATCTTACTGTTGATAACCGCGGGTACGGCAATGGTCGCCGCAAGTATTGCAAGCAACTGTTGCAGTGCGAAAACGAGCGTTTTCATAAAGGTGGGCTTTTCGTTGATACGATAAGTCAAGTTCATAATTTTTATATCTCCTGTATAAAATTAATTATTTTTCTCGTCTTGTATTAAGTTGTTCTTATTGTTTGAAAGTGTCGATAACGAACTTATAGCCGCACTTTTTGCGTTATTTTAATCTAAATTATAAAGCAGGACGTTCTGTTTTTTATCGGTCGTAATAAAATTTACGTCTATCATTTCGCTTAAAGTGGTGGGGACGTTTTTTCCCACGTAGTCGGCTCTTATCGGAAGTTCTCGGTGTCCTCTGTCTATTAAAACGGCAAGTTGAATGGTCTTAGGTCTGCCTATTTTTAAAAGCGCGTCTATAGCGGCGCGAACCGTGCGACCGGTAAAAATTACGTCGTCGCACAGCACAACGTGTTTATTTTCTATCGAAAACGTCACGTTTGTGGCGTTTACCACGGGCGATGGGTGAATTTCCTTTATATCGTCGCGGTAAAGCGATATGTCTATGCTTCCTGCGGGAAGGTTTACGCCTTCAAATTTTTTAATATTTTCAGCAATAATTTCCGCCATAGGAACGCCGCGCGTAACTATTCCAATTAGCGCAACGTCGTTTGTCCCGTGGTTTTTTTCAATAATTTCGTGTGCAATTCTGCTAAGCGCGCGGTTTACCGCCATTTCGTCCATTAAAACTTTTTCTTGTTGCATTTTTCCCCTTGGTTGAGTTTTTTTACTCCGAGTATAAATGTTTTAGTCCGACAATAAAAAAAATCTTGCGATAAATCCGCAAGATTAAACTTTTACATAATCAAAATTCCGCGCTTAAATTTTCAAACGCGATTTTTATTACGTCTTGCGGGCATCTCGTACCGTAAACGGATATCACTGTATCCGCTTAAAGACTTATTGCAATTATTCTATCAAACACTTTATATAAAAGTCAAGCAAAAAAACTAAAGCTTAAAAAAATAACCCGATTTATTTTTAGCCTTTCGGCATAAACGGGGTAGCACCGGAAAAACAAATGTCCTGCGAGTTGAAATAGCAATCCCGGAAATCAACGAAAAAGGATAAAATTGTTGCGTAAATAAAAAAAGAGCCAAATTCAAAGTTGAGTCTGACTTTTGGTGTTGTTAAAGTTTTCGGTGATAATTTTTTTTCGTTGACTTCCGATTTTTACTTGCTACAAAAATTTTGTTTTTTATAGCATATTACAAATTAAAACAAAAATCATCTAATAAGTTGTTGTATTGCGAATAATTAATTTTTTAAACAAAAAATCATGAAAAAAATGTCGTACATATGTAGACAAAACAGAAATACGTAGTATAATTGTAGTATAGCATTGGTTGTTTGCCCGTTAACGGAGAACTTGCGACTTTTTAATTAAAAGAAGAATAATCTTAACAAAGACTCTCTTTCGATTTTTGCTTAGAACAGTAAGTTAAACTTGATATGGGGGAAAACGGTGTGTTAAAATGTTTGATTATTCACCGTCCGTTTGATTATGGGCGCATATAAACAAACCGGTAATGTTAAGAAGATTTTTGGTGTGTATGGTAGATCAATAAAAGCCATTGAGAATGAGGAACCGAATTCAAGAACTGATTTTTATGATGAAAAAACGGGAAAGTTGCTGCAACAACGATGGTATGATTCAAATGGAAGGGCGGTTTTAGATAGAGATTGGGATCACAATAATTCTCATAACAATCATAAATTCCCGCATGATCATCATTGGATTTGGAAAACTGATTCCAAAAATCCTATTAGATTAGAAGATTCTGGGAATATTGATGAAAATTTTAAGTAAGGAGTTTTTATGAAAAGAAAAAGATTTTGCGCAGTTTGCGGAACTGAATATGAAACAAGCGGTCCAATAAACGGTGAGTGTGAAAAATGTGGGTGGTATAACAACTCTTTAGGTGAAAAAAACTCAAATACAGTTATTTATCCGAATTTAATTTCGCTTGAAAAAGCAAAAAAGTTATATGCTGAAAAAAAGCCGTTTATACCGTCGTTGGATGATTTTTTGGACGGCTTTAACATGTATGGAGAAATGCAGTTCAAATATAAGAATTTTGAGTGCAATTTATTTAGGGCTAATAACGAAGGCGGAATAGAATTTGATTATTGCGATACAAATAACGGACGTTCAACCGCCGTATTTTTTACTGACGGAGCCGAATTTAAAGAAAATGCAAAAATAGACGGTAAATATGTTCGGGATATTTGGGGTGATGTGTTTGATGCGAATTATTGTTAAGATAAACTTGTGAAAGAAACTGGTTAAAGTAGGGGAGAATATGATAAAAAATAAGAATTTGGAAATTTTTTTTGGAATAGAAAATAAAGAATCAGAATACGAACAGGAAAAAGCCAGAAAAAAAACATTGCTTACTCGATGTGAGTTTGAAAAACGCGGAAAATATGGAATACCAATGGTACACAAACAGTTTATCGACGGTAGAAAAATAGATCTGATTTGTTATACTAAAGCTAAAACGGAAAGTTTTGATATTGGAAAAACTGTACATTTTTTCACTTATGATTGGAAGTTTGAAGAAGTTTACGCAAAGCCCGACATTGCGTTAGAGAAAATTGACCACTATTATGCTCTTTTGACTCCTGAATTCAGTATGTATTATAACATGCCTTTAGCTTTGAAAATATATAGCGTGTTTAAAAATCGGTGGTGTGGCGCATTTTGGCAAAATCAAGGACTTAAAGTAATACCGACGATTACATGGTCTGAAGATTCATACGATTTTTGTTTTGAAGGAATAGAGAAAGGTTGTGTTGTTGCAGTGACAACATATACTCGCGGTTTAGAAAAAAATAGATTTATGCCTGGGTATAATTTAATGTTGGAAAAAGTAGAACCAAGTTTAATTGTTTGCTATGGCGATCCTTTTGATGAGATGAAAGGAAATATTTTAGCGTTTGATCCGTATAACAAAAAAGAACTTATAAAAAAAATAGGTTTTGCTGAGTTTATAAAAAGGTGCGAAAACGGTGAATTATATCCGGAGTTTTAAAGGAAGAGTATGAAATTAGAAATTGACTTGTTGCCAAAGGGCGCTTGGAATAATGATTTAAGCAGAACTTTGCAAAAAAAAGATTGGGATAAAATAAGAAAAATATGTTATGAACGTGCAAATGGAGTTTGTGAAATATGCAGGGAAAAAACATTAGATTTAAATGCGCATGAGATTTGGGAGTTTGATGTAGATAAAAGAGAACAAAAATTACTTAATATTGTTGCAATATGTAATAAATGTCATGGTGTAATACACTTTAAAAATTCGGTAAGAAATGGTTATGGCGAAAAGGCGAAAGAGCATTTTATATCGGTTAATAACTGCACTGAAAACGATTTTATAAAGGAGCTTTTAATTGCTAAAAGCAAGTATGAGGAAAGAAATAGTATTTACAGGTGGCATATTAAGGCAAACCTTAAAAAAATCATTGGTGAAGAATTTGAAATCAATGAGCGAAAAATTCCTTTTATCGTCGATCCATACTCGAGTATAGACTGGCGGGCGACGCATTATGCCGACCAAAAGAGGCTTTTTAAAATAAAAGAAAACGAATCATCGTGGTTTAAAGCTCCGTATATTTTATCTATCGAAGTGAATAACTATCAGGGCGTAATAACGATAGAAGCACTTCATTATAATAAAATAAAATGGTTTTTAAACGGCGAACTTATAAAAACGCAACACAACCTATTTGGTAACAGAATTACTTCGTTTTCGGTTGAAGGACTTAATTGGGGCGAATTATTTTATGTTATCGAAGGTGAGAATAACAGCGTAACGTCTGAAAAATATTTATTAAAAGAAATAGAAAAATAAAAAAACGTCGACATTGCGGGAAAGGTTCGCGTCGACGGTAATAACAAATATAAAAAAGCGAGCGACCTATTTAAAAGTCGTTCGTTTTTTTCTGCCATGTTTATTTGCGCAAAGTATATTTGTTATTTATCGTTTGATTTGTTTGCCAAAATAATCTCTTGTAAAAAATAATACGAACTCCGACTTTTCATCAGTGTTCGTATTATTCTTCTTTGGTGTCGAGAATGAGACTTGAACTCACACGGTATTTACCATACGCCCCTCAAACGTACGCGTCTGCCAATTCCGCCATCCCGACGTTTTTTGCCTTCGTAATCCGAATGCTTTTATATAATACATTTTTTTATTTCGGTTGTCAAATATTTTTAACATATATTTGATATTTTTTTTTAAATATGATATAATTAAATCATCAATAAGGTTGTAGTTACTTTTCGTAACGCAACTCATACTCATTAAGAGGTGTTTTATGAACGACATTATGGAAAATATTCTTAGCAGAAGAAGCGTCCGCTCGTTTGTAAGCGGCAAAAAAATAGACATCAAGGTTTTAGAAGATATCGTTACTGCGGGCATGTTTGCTCCTACTGCCAGAAATCGTCAACCTGTTTTGTTTACCGTGGTTGCCGATAAAAAGAAAATTCAAAAACTCGCAAAAGCGGTCGGTAAAGCTGCGGGCATGGGCGATGAATATAATTTTTACGATCCCGAAGCGATAATTATCACTTCTTGCAGTAAAGAAAATAAATTCACCAGGGAAGATACTTCCTGCGCGCTTGAAAATATGTTCCTTTATGCACATTCTGTAGGAGTAGGCTCGGTCTGGATAAATCAGATTGTAACAACTTGCGACGACGCAGCCGTAAGGGCAGTGCTTACCGAGTTCCGGATTCCCGAAGACCACGTTTGCGGCGGAATGGCTGCGCTCGGTTATCCCGACGTTCAGTCCGAAAAGGACTTGACCAGAAAGTGTAAAGCGATCTATATAACGGATTAGTTTTTATAAACGGACTTAAATTTTATAATTAGCGGGGATAAATACTATCTCCGCTAAAAAAATACAAGTTTATCGAACGTATGTTTGTATATTAGGTAAAATAAAGTTGCATATATAAACAAAATCTGCTATAATTTGGTATAACAAATATAGCTTTGTAAATAACCCGCTCTGTTTTTGCGCATAATACAAGCGACTATGTTGGACGAAAGAACAGAAAAAATACTTTCCGCAGTTATAAAAGAATGCGGTACGGGTTATAAAATTCTATGCGCCGATGATTTCGGCGACGAAAAAAACGTAAACGAAACGCTCAATAAACTTGCCGAAACCGGGTATATATCGATGCGGTATTCGAGCGGAGGCGATTATCTTGTAACGCCGCTTTTAAAAGCGCGCGAATATTTTGAAGAAAAGCAAAACGAATATCTGCTTCGCGGGCTTTTATATAAAAAGGTCGCGTTATATTCGTTTTTCGGCGCAATAGCGGGTTCGTTTGTTGCAATGGCGTTAGGCGTAGTTATAAGGTGGATGTATGCCGGCTAAAAGAGATATAAATCTTTTAAATTGCATTTATTCAAACGCCGCCGACGGCAAGTGGCTTGTTTCCACTCAGAATTTTTATAACAAAAGCGGTATAGACGACGAGGAGCAAATTCGTCAGGCACTTTTAAAACTCAGCAGCGACGGCTATATAGAAGTGCTTTTTACCGACCGCCACGGCGAACCGTTTATGTATATTACTTTAACCAACAAAGCGCGCGACTTTTTAAGTACAAAAAACAGGCGCAGACGTGAACTTTTTTCGCGCCTTGCCTTAGCTGTTTTCAGTGCGGTAGTAACGTATTGCTTTGGTAAAATTTTATATGCCCTGTTCACTTAAAAGTGCGTCTATAAGTCGATTATCGCTACTTTTGAGATAAAAATCGTTGTTTTTATTCATAAACTGTAAGCTAAAAAAACTGTAAGCTAAAAAACATATGGAAGACAGAAAATTTGTATTACACTCCAAATATAAGCCCACAGGCGATCAGCCTCAGGCGATTGAAAAACTTACCGAAGGATTCAAAGACGGTTTAAGGGAACAGGTTCTTTTAGGCGTTACGGGCAGCGGTAAGACTTTTACCATGGCTAACGTAATACAGAATTTACAGCGTCCGGCTTTGGTTATAGCGCACAATAAAACGCTTGCGGCTCAGCTTTGCAACGAGCTTCGCGAATTTTTTCCCGAAAACAGAGTTGAATACTTTGTTTCTTATTACGATTACTATCAACCTGAGTCTTACATTCCGCAGACGGACACTTACATAGAAAAAGATTTGTCCATCAACGACGAAATAGATAAACTTCGCCACAGCGCGACGTTTGCCCTGTCCGAGCGGCGCGACGTTATAGTGGTGGCGTCTGTTTCTTGTATTTACGGACTTGGCGCGCCTGAAGAATATTACAATCTCGCAATATCTTTGCGCCCCGAAATGACGCTCGACCGCGACGAATTTATGCGAAAACTCGTTTCCATTCAGTACGAGCGCAAGGATATAGATTTTCAGCGTTCGTCTTTTCGCGTGCATGGCGACGTGGTTGAAGTGTTTCCCGCGTCCAACTCCGAAATTGTTCTTCGCGTGGAGTTTTTCGGTGACGTAATAGACCGAATTTGTGAAACTGACTTTTTAACCGGGCGCGTTATATCCGAGCTTAAACACGCGGTAATTTTTCCTGCGTCGCACTATGCCGTAAGTAGCGGAAAACTCGGTAACGCGCTAAAAAATATAGAAAGCGACATGGTTGAAGAAGTCAAAGAGCTTGAAAACGCAGGCAAATTATTAGAAGCTCAAAGGCTTAAACAGCGCGTTTCTTACGACCTTGAAATGATGAGCGAAATAGGCTATTGCAGCGGCGTTGAAAATTACAGCCGTTATTTTGACGGGCGAAAGATAGGGCAGCCGCCGTTTACTTTGCTCGATTATTTCCCCGATGATTTTATATTGTTTATAGACGAAAGTCATATGACCATTCCGCAGATTCGCGCTATGTATAACGGCGACAGATCGAGGAAGAAAAATCTTGTGGACTTCGGTTTTCGTTTAAGATCGGCTTACGATAACCGCCCGCTCACTTTTGACGAGTTCGACGCGCGCGTCGGGCAAATGGTATGTATATCCGCAACGCCTGCAGAATACGAACTTTCGCACGCGGGGCAGGTAGCCGAACAAATTATAAGACCTACCGGTTTGTTGGATCCGCCGGTTGAAATTAAGCCTACGGCTAATCAGATAGACGATTTGCTCGGGCAGATACGCAGCGTGATAGAAAGCGGCGGCAGAGTGCTTGTTACAACGCTCACAAAAAAAATGGCGGAAAACCTGACCGATTATTTAAAAGAGCAAAAATTAAAAGTAAGGTATATGCACTCCGACGTAGATACGCTTGAACGAATAGAGATAATCGGCGAACTTCGCCGCGGCGATATAGACGTGCTTGTGGGAATAAACCTTTTAAGAGAAGGGCTTGACCTTCCCGAAGTTAAACTTGCCGCTATTTTAGACGCGGATAAAGAAGGCTTTTTGCGTTCGGAAACCTCTCTCGTGCAAACCATAGGCAGAACGGCGCGTAACAGCGAAGGGCGGGTTATAATGTATGCCGATACCATAACCGGCAGTATGCAGCGCGCTATAGACGAAACAAATCGCCGTAGATCCATTCAGCAAAAATATAACGAAGCTCACGGTATAACGCCGCAAACCATAATCAAGCCCATAGTTAATACGCTTGAGATTACCAAAAAAGCGGACAGGACCAAGGACGTAAAAAAACAGGACATTCCCGACGAAATAGAAAAACTTAAAGCACTTATGAAAGTTGCGCAGAACAACCTCGATTTTGAAAAGTGTATTGAAATAAGAGATACTATAGCAAAACTCAAACTCAAAATGCGCGGCTAAGCGAATTTTATTGCGTGCGGTATATAAACATTGCAAACGCTTCATAATGCGCGTGGCATATAAGTTTTACAAACGTTTTGTAAATCCGCTCAATTTAAACTTGTTTAACTAAAGCGGTTTTATAAAATGCGTTTTCCTGCACATTCGGGTTGAAAAAAATTAAGTAATTATGCAAAAATATATAAATATAATCGGAGCAAAAGAGAATAATTTAAAAAATATCGACGTAAGCATTCCGCGCGATAAACTTGTGGTATTCACGGGCGTTTCCGGCAGCGGAAAATCCACGCTCGCATTCGATACCATTTTTGCAGAGGGGCAAAGGCGTTACGTAGAGAGTTTGTCGAGCTATGCCCGTATGTTTTTAGGGCAAATGCAAAAGCCCGACGTAGAAAAAATAGAAGGACTTTCGCCCGCAATTTCAATCGACCAGAAGACAACCAACAACAACCCGCGCTCAACCGTGGGAACGGTAACAGAAATTTACGATTATTTCAGGTTGCTGTTTGCAAGGACGGGGGTGCCGCACTGTCCCGAATGCGGAAGAGAAATTACCCGCCAGACGGTAGACGAAATTTGCGATAAAGTAATGTCGTTAGGCGAAGGCAGCCGCGTGTATATCAACGCTCCCGTCGTTCGAGGCAGAAAGGGCGAATACAAAAAGGAACTCGAATCGTACCGAAAGAGCGGTTACGTCCGCGTTGAAGCAGACGGCGCGATGTACGAGCTTACCGAAGAGATAAAACTCGATAAAAACATAAAACATACCATAAGCGTCGTTATAGACAGGCTAATTATAAAAGACGGTATTCAAAAGCGTCTGACAGACAGTTTAGAAACAGCGTTAAAACTTGCAAACGGATTGGTTTCGGTTAAGTGCGGAGAAGAAGAGATAACCTATTCCACAAAATATTCTTGTCCTGACTGCGGCGTAAGTATAGAAGAACTCGAGCCGAGATTATTCTCGTTCAACAATCCTTACGGCGCGTGCGAAGAGTGTAAGGGCATAGGCTTTAAAAGCGAGATATCCGAGCAGCTTATTTTAGGCGATACGTCAAAGAGCTTAAACGAAGGCGCGCTGTGTATTTCGGGCTGGAATCTTGATAGCAGTAAAATAACGCAGATGTATTTTAAGGCGCTTTCGAAAAAATACGGTTTTTCTATGGATGTGCCGATTAAGGATTTGCCGAGAAATGTTATAGACGTTCTTTTGTACGGCACGGGCGGCGAAAAGTTGGATTTAAAATACAGCACGCGAACCTTCCAAGGCAGTTATCAAGGATCGTTTGAAGGCGTTATTCCTAATCTTGAACGCAGATACCGCGAAACTACCAGCGACTATACCAAGTCCGAAATAGAAAAATACATGGTACAAAAACCGTGTTCCACCTGCGGCGGCAAACGCCTTAAAAAACAAGCTCTCGCCGTTACGGTTGGCGGAAAGAATATTTACGAACTTTGCGAAATGTCTATCGATGACCTGTATGCGTTTGTGTGTGAACTTAAATTAGGCACGTCGCAGACTCTGATTGCAGAACCCGTTTTAAAGGAAATAAAGGCAAGGCTTAATTTTTTAAGAAACGTCGGTCTTAACTATTTAACTCTTTCGCGCACGGCGGCAACGCTTTCGGGCGGTGAAGCTCAGCGTATAAGGCTTGCAACGCAGATAGGCAGCGGACTTACGGGAGTACTCTATATTTTAGACGAGCCAAGCATAGGTCTGCATCAGCGCGACAACGAAAAATTGCTGCAAACGCTAAAAAATCTGCGAGATCTCGGCAATACCTTGATTGTTGTAGAGCATGACGAAGATACAATTCGTAGTGCCGACTATATTGTGGATATAGGTCCTAAAGCGGGCGTACACGGCGGCGAAGTCGTTGCTTGCGGTACTTTGGCAGACGTAATGAAGTCCAAACGCTCAATCACGGGCGATTACTTGTCAGGTCGGCGCAAAATCGAAGTGCCTGCGGTAAGAACGCCGCTTGCGGGTAACTGGCTTAACGTTTACGGTGCGGCACAAAACAACCTTAAAAATATAGACGTGTCGTTCCCGCTTGGTGTTTTAACCGTGGTAACCGGCGTTTCGGGCAGCGGTAAAAGCTCGCTCGTGAACGAAATTTTATATCCCGCGCTTGCCAACAGATTAAACGGCGCAAAAGTGGTTGAAGGTAAATATTCTTCTATAGAAGGTCTTTCGAAACTCGATAAAGTAATCGCAATCGATCAGTCGCCCATAGGCAGAACGCCAAGGAGCAACCCCGCAACTTACACGGGCGCGTTTACGCCTATAAGAGAGCTGTTCGCCATGTCGCCTGACGCAAAAGAGCGCGGCTATAATGCGGGCAGATTTTCGTTCAACATATCCGGCGGCAGATGCGAAAACTGTTCGGGCGACGGAATAATAAAAATTGAAATGCATTTCCTGCCGGACGTTTACGTTCCGTGCGAAGTATGTAAAGGCACCAGATATAACCGCGAAACGCTTGCCGTAAAATATAAAGGCAAAAATATCAACGAAGTTCTTGAAATGACTGTTGACGAAGCCGTAACGTTTTTTGAAAATATACCGCGCGTTTACACAAAAATTAAATGTCTAAAGGACGTCGGGCTCGGCTATATAAAACTCGGTCAGCCTGCAACCACGCTTTCGGGCGGGGAGGCTCAAAGAGTAAAACTTGCGACCGAACTTTCAAAGCGTTCTACCGGCAGAACTATTTATATTTTAGACGAACCCACAACCGGACTTTCTTCTTACGACGTTGAAAAACTCATAAATATCTTATATAAATTAAGGAGCGGCGGCAACACCATAGTAGTTATCGAACATAATCTCGACGTTATAAAAGTTGCCGATTATCTGATAGATTTAGGACCGGAAGGCGGCACGGGCGGCGGCACTGTAATAGCAAAAGGCACTCCCGAACAGGTAGCCGAAGTAAACGGCAGCTATACGGGATATTTTCTTAAAAAAATTCTTAGCGGAGAAAACACATGATAAGAGACGAATTTAAAAATGCGGATAAAAAGACCATAAATAAAAAAGCAAATAAGAAAATTATCGAAATGGGCGAGCGCGAGTATTACGCAAAGCGCATGTCAAAAATAAACGACCTTTTCGGCCCGGTTAAATTTTCAACAATTTTCTGCCTTGTTTGCTTTTTGCTTATGGCGGTTGTTTACATACTCAATATTTTAGTAGTAAAAGATTATAAAATAGAGTGGCATTGCTACGTCGTTTTAGGGCTTACCGCCGCACTCGTTGTCTGGACGGTTGTCTGGTTTGTATTTTTGGTTCCTTATTTAAAAAAGAGAGCTGAATTTTACAAATCCGAACTCTCGCGCATTAGCCGCGAATATGTATTAAAACACAGCGGAAGATAAAAGTAAGCTTAACCTTAAGTGCTTGATAATCGACTTATAGCGGCACTTTATATATAAAACATAAAATACAAATCGCACGGATAAAAAACTTTATCCGTGCGGTTTTGCTATAAGTAAATATTTAATCTGATTTTTAATCTGCGCAAATTTCTTTTGCAAGCTTTTGTATCTGATTAACGTTTTCGTCCGACACGCCGGACAAAATGCTCACAGTGTTTTGGGCAAAGGTAATATTTTTTAGTGTAGAAAGGCGCGTTTGCATAATTTTTGCGGCTAATGGAGCCCAGCTTCCGTTTTCAATAAAACCTACCTTTCTGTTTTGGAAATTGCGTTCGCAAAGCTCGGCTAAAAATTCGCGCATAAACGGGAACACGTCAGCATTATAAGTTGTGGTTGCTAAAATAATTTTTTTAAAACGGAATGCGTTTGCCACGGCTTCGCTCATATCGGAGCGCGCTAAATCAAACACTTCAACTTTTTCGCAGTTATTCAATTTAAGCTCTTTTTCCATAAGTTCAACAGCTTTTTTTGTGTGTCCGTAAACCGAAGTATAAGCTATCGTCACGCCGTTTTCTTCCGCTTGGTACGACGACCATATGTTATAAAGTTCAATATAGTGCGAAAGGTTTTCGTTTAAAACAGGCCCGTGCAGGGGGCAAATAGTTTTTATATCTAACACTGCGGTTTTTTTTAACAGCGTTTGTACGGGAATACCGTATTTTCCGACTATTCCTATATAATATCTTCTCGCTTCGTCATCCCACGGTTCGGTTCTCTCAAGGCTTCCGAACTTTCCGAAAGCGTCTGCCGAAAACAGTATTTTTTCCGTTTTTTCGTACGAAACCATAACTTCGGGCCAGTGTACCATAGGCGCGGCAATAAAAGTAAGTTCATGTTTGCCTAAAGGTAAGCTGTCGCCTTCGACGGCTACAATACGGCGGCTTGCAAAATCGTCGCCGAAAAAATTCTTTATCATCACAAAACCCTTTTGCGAGCATACGATTTTTGCCGTTTTATAGATGTCCATAAAAACCGCAATATTAGCCGAATGGTCGGGTTCCATGTGGTGGATAACTAAATAGTCGGGTTGTTTACCGTTTAGCTCGCGCTTTATATTGTCAAGCCATTCCTGTTTTGCGCTTGCGTCCACGGTGTCCAAAACGGCAATTTTCTCGTCCATAATAACGTAAGAATTATACGACATTCCGTTTTTAACTTTATATTGCCCTTCAAACAAGTCAATTTTGTTATCGTTTACGCCGACGTATTTTATATCTTTTGAAATAAACATATGTATTTTCTCCGTTTGATTTATCTGCGTAGATTATACAATAAAAAGCACAAAATGTAAACGAAAAAATCAATAAAAAAGCCACCTTTTTTAAAAGGCGGCAAATTTTTTAAAAATTGTATTTTACTCTATACTCGTTGCTTCAGACAGCAATTCGTAGAAGTAACTGAACGGCTTATTTACTCTTATGCGGTCGGAGCTTTCGCCCATATTGCCGTAAAATTTTGTAAAGTCGTTTACGTCTGCAAAACAGCCGGTAACGCTTGAATCGTTGTCGTCGCGGATATCAAGGTTATAAGGTTCGTTAAAGTTCTTGCTGTTAGGCGTAACTTCGCGGTTCAAATAATCAACGTATGCCTGAACGTAAGATGCAAGTTGGTCAAGCTTATCGGCAACAAACGCCGTTTCGGGGGAGGAATAGGTCTGTTTCATCTTTAAAACAACGTCTTTAACTTCTGCCGAAACGTAAGCCGCAGTTGCTCTCGCGCCGTTTTGTCTTACTAAAATATTTTCCTGAAGTTCCGAAAGTCTGCTTTCGTAAAGAACGGCAAGCTCGTTATTGAATATCTCGTTACCCGTAATCATATTTTCGGTTTCACTGCTAAGCACCGTGTAAACCGAGCCGAAAGCCGCGGTAATTTCATTGTAGGTGTAGCCGTCTTTTTTACCCATAACTTTGGCGTTTGCCTTTAAATCTTCAAAGTTTTGCTTTAAAACGCCTGTAATTGATTCAAATTTTTCATGTCCGCTCGCGTATGAGTTAAAAGCAGAATCAATAACGGTGAGGGCGCAATCGCCTACTAAAACGGACGGAGCGATTTCGTCAAGCTTATCGCCTATAGTAAGCCCGTTTTCGTCCTTGTTTTCTATGGTTTCAATGGTAATTTCGGTTTTAGAAAGGGCTATTAGTTTTTGAACGTATCCAAGTTCCGTTTCATAAGAAAAACTTTTGTCAAGTCTTTCTATAATAGAATTCTTTGCCGATTCATAACCGTTTTCGGTTACGACAAAATCGTCTACTAAATTTTTAATATATCCGTCTATAAGTTGTTTATCGACTATTTTAGAGTCGAGCGCAAGCGTCTGATCTATTATTTTGCCTATCTCTTTGCCGTCCGTTTCAAACGAGAAAGTTGAGTTTCCGTCCTCGTCCTTTTTGTCTGCTATTTTAACAGCTTCAAATATTTTTCCTACCGCTTTAAACTCGTTTTCGTAAACAATATCGCCGTGTATGCGTTCTTTTATAGTCGCTTTTGTAGAGTTAAAACTTTCGTCTGCAGGCATAAATTCGTCTACTAAATTTACAATAAACCCGTCTATAAGTTGTTTATCGAGTATTTTAGAGTTGAGTGCAAGCGTCTGGTCTATAATTTTACCCACTTTGTCGCCGTCTGTTTCAAACGCGAAAGTTGAGTTTCCGTCCTCGTCTTTTTGGTCGATAATTTTTACCGCTTCCAGAATTTTTCCTACGGCTGAAAATTCCGTTTGGTACGAGTCCGCGCCCGAAGCAAATTTTTCTTTTATCTGAGACAAAGTATCTTTAAAGTTTGCGTTTTCGCCTACGCTGTTTGAAAACGAATCGATAAGTTCGCCTACAAACGCGCCCATTCTTTCGTTTGTTATAAGCCCGCTTGAAATAAGTCCGTCTATCGATTTTCCAAGCGACGCAAAATTAAGCGAATACACGTCAAAATCGGATTTTGTAACGTCTGCTAACTGAACGAAAACGTCGCAAAGAGAATTGAAACAATTACTTATCTGTTCGTTATCCATTTCGGTTATAGAGTCAAGACAATCTAAAACAAGTGATTTTAACGAAACCTGAAATGATTCGGTTCCGAAATCTGCTTTTTCAACCGCACCTTTTATAATAGGGGTAAGCGGCTTAATTCCGCTTTGAACAAGTTTGCTCTTCATTATAGCCGAAAAAGCGGTTTTAAGCTCCGAAACGTCAATGTCTGCGTTGTTGTCGCCGGTGTATTTAATAAGTATAGGCAGTACGCCGGAAATGTTATCGATTTCATCGGTTAAAAGTATTGAATTGCCTTTATAGTTGACTTTTGCAAGTCCGTTAAAGTAAGCAAGCTGAAAAGCTTTTGCCCCCAGAGCGTTAGGAACGGAAACACACGGCAAACTCTCGTAATCGCTTAAAAATTTATCTATGTCTTCGCTTCCGTCCAAAGGTTGATCGCTCTCTTTAAACGCGGTGCTTACCGTTTTGTAAGCGTTAAGATATCCCGTTACGGGCGAAAATACGGTTACAAGTATCAGGCAGGTGGTAACAAGACCTACAAGTCCGCCGAACAGTCTGTATTTAGGTTTGCCTTTGTCGTGGATAAATACGAGATTAAAAATTTTAAACAGGGTATATCCGATTATATTAAAAATCAGATAGACAGGTAAAAACAAAAATCCGCTTAAAAGCAAAATTACTATTGCCATTATAAAATCGGAGCATTCTGCTAACTGTTCGGGGGTAAGCGAGAACTGAGTGGCAACCGTATTAAGAGTAAATTCTCTTATAGAGGTTACCTTTTCGCCCGAAATTACTATGTTCATGCCCGATACGTCTATATCCATAAACACGTTGGCTATTAAGGACGTGGTAAAAAACAGTAATAAGGTTACAACGACAATCCAAATCAAGCGGTGCAGCGCGCGTCTTAGTCCGCGCCAGAAGCCCAATAAGAAGCCGAAGCCTAAAAGGACTACTGCTACAATGTTAAAAATCATCGAGTAATCCGAAAAATTAGTTTCTAATAAATTAAGTCCCATAGTAAAAATACCTTCTTTTTATCTTTTTACGCTTTTTCTTCGGGAATAATAAGCCCCGAAGAAACTACGTAGATAGCTAATCTTGAAATAGAGTTGTATCCGGTTTTTGAAAGCATGTTTGAAATATGCGCTTTAACGCTGCTTTCCGAAATAAAGAGTTTTTCAGCTATTTCTTTACGTTCCAAGCCTTCGCAAAACAGGCGCAGAACGTTTAGTTCCTGATTTGTAAGATCCGACAGAATCTCCTTTTTATTCCCCGACGGGAATACGTTATAACCGCCATAGGTGCTTTTTATAACGCTTATAAGTTCTTCGGTCGAAAGATTTTTATAAACGAAAGAATCCGCTCCCGATTCGCGCGCACGTTTTGAAAACGATATTTCCGGTAGTCCGGTCATAACCACAATTTTCAAAGCGGGGAACAACTTTTTTGCCCGGTCTATAAAGTCAAGCGAATTGTTTCCGTCCTCGGTGCAAACGTCGGTTAAAAGAACGTCCACTTTGGTCTTATTTAAAAATTCAGTTATTTTGCTCGCGTCGGTAAGCTTGCCGGCTACTTCTATTTCTTTATCGCAAGAAAGGGCGGAAGCTATTCCGTCAAGCAATATTTTCTGGTCTTCGCAAATCAGCACTTTTATCATTTATTTACTTCTCCCAAGGCGCATAAAGGCATAGTAAATTACGCACCTTTACAAAACATTATATCATATAAAAAAATAAAAGTCAGCCTTTTGGGGTGTTTTTTCGGATATAGGCGCGCTTAAAGCCAAACTTTTTTATTCTCGTTTGCTTTTTTTATTGTGTTAAATTGTTAAATGTGATAAAATGTATCATATGAAATGCGCACAGGGAAATCGCAAAATATTATATTTGATCGGGGGAATTGCAGCAATAGCTTTTGCGGCGATAGCTTACGTATTAACTTTTTTTGACGAAAACGTAGTTCTTCTCGGCAATTATTACGACGCGTTAGCCGTTTTAATAACGCTCGTTTTGTCTGTTTGGTGCGTTTACATGGTATATCGTATGCAGTCATCGCCCGTAAGGCGCATAACCAGCGCGATTATTTTCGTGTGCTGTTTCTGGATAATCATCAGATATCTCAACTGGATGCTCGGTTTTATGCCCGCGGTGTCAAGATTTTTCTGGTATATGTACGTCGGACCTATGCTTGCCATAAGTCTGCTTTTCTTTGCGCTTTTTTGCGAAACCTACCTTTCGGATTTAAAAAACAGATTTGTGATATATGCGGTTTTAATATGCGTGGCGTGCATTTTGTTTGCTTTTGCAATGACAAACGATCTGCATATGCTTGTCATACGTTTTCCGGACGGATTAAAGAGCAATAAAAACGTTTACGAATACGGGCCGATGTTCTATGCCGTGCTGGCATTTTGTCTGCTTTTATTTCTGGCAACTATCGGACTGTTTATATACGGCACCGCAAGGCGCAACAAGGGCAGGCAGATGTTTTCGCCCGTAGTGGTTTTGGCGGGGCTTATAGCGTATTTTTGTATATTCATGTATTACAATAAAGAAGTGCGCGAAATGCCTATCGTGAACGACATTGCGCTTGTATGCGTTATATTTTCGGCGTTCTTTCTGGAAGTTTGCATGCAATGCGGACTTATACAAAACAGCGGCAGATACGGCGAATATTTTAAAAAGTGTATGATTCCGCTTTGCATTATGGACGATAACGGCAAAATAACTTACCAAAGCAGCGGTTTTAAGGCGGAAGAACTTAACGAAAATTCCGACGATGTCGTTTTTGTTGAAAACGTTCTGCGCGGCGGAAAGATCATAATACGCGAAGACTTTAAAAATATCAACCGCATGCGTAAGCAGATCGAAGGGCAGAACGAAAAATTAAAACGCAGCAACAAAATTTTGGCAAAGAGTAACAGGTTTAAAAAAGAAGGCGCGGCTCTAAAGGCAAGGCGCACGCTTTTTAGCGAGATTGAAAACGCCGTAAAACTCAAGAAAACAGAGATTAACGAACTTATAGCCGAACTTCCCGACGATATAACCGATGAAAATCGTGAAGAAGTAAAAAAGCAATTATCGCTTTTAAAACTTAAAATAGGTTACTTAAAACAAAAGAGCATGCTCATTTTGTTTGCCAAAACAAAGGACTATCTGCCCGAAAACGAGTTCCGCATGATAGCCGACGTAATAAAGTCCGACGTAAAAAGCGTCGGGTTGTTTTCGGCTGCGTTCGCCGTATATTCAGCCGAGCGCGTTCCCGTGTCGTTCGCGCTTGCGTTTAACGATTTTGTTGAATACGTTGCCGAAAATTTTGCTTTTTCCGACGCCGCGCTTTTAATAACCGTCAACACCGAAAAGCGTTTTTGCGTTGCCAACGTAGAATGTCGGTTTAAAATAGAGCTTTCCGATATAAATCAAGCTTTTTCGGATTCGGCGTATTATCTGCAGATCAGCGGTGAGGACGAAGAATACCGTATTACAATGCGCGAAAAGGAGGAAAAATCAAAATGAGCGAAATTTTTCTTCTTTCAACCGGCGTAAGAATGTTCATAATGATAATAATGAACATAGTTGCGGTGCTTTTGATAATAAACGCGGCGTTGTCTTATACGCTTCGCGATTTTAAAACTTTAAGAGTCGTTTATCTTATTACTCTTACCGTATGCGTATACGTTACAATAGTTACCCGAACGCCGCTTATCGTAATGCAAAACGTTGCGCTTATTGCGGTAAACTGCCTTTTGGTTGTGCCTGTAGCGGTTGCGCTACTGCTGTGGATTAAGGAAAAGCAAATAGTTTATTTTGTTGACGCCATAGTTTTAGCGTTAAACCTTCCCATGTATTTTATATTGTTTGAATACTGGACGCACGTTTATCTGTTATCGGTCGGGTATATGTTTGTGCGCACGGTGCTTTTCTCGTATGTAAGTATTAACTCGCTTAAAAAAGAACCGGGCAGGTATACGCTTAAAGAGGCTATGGACGATTT
>CAKVPH010000027.1 GCA_934796775.1 uncultured Clostridia bacterium | reverse complement strand
TATCAAGATGCAACGTTACGTTGCAATCCTCTTCAGTCAATGCTACGCATTGCCAGCTTCCCCAAGAGTGGAAGCCTTAAACTCGTAATAGGCTTTAACGAGTAGTAACTTTATTTTATCCTAAAAGTTTATAAGTGGTAGCTCGGGTGCAGCGACACGCTGCGCTATAGGTTGATTATTTAATGTTTTAAAAGAACTAACACGGAGCAAAACCCCGGTTAGTAATAGAAAAATTTAAGGAGAAAACTTAAAATGCAAACAAAAACCAAAAAGAAAGGTTTTACTTTGGTTGAATTAGTCATTGTGGTTGCAGTAATTGCAGTGCTTTCTGCAATACTTATTCCCACTATCGGTTGCTTTGTAGAAGACGCTAAAGAAACGTCCGATATGACCACAGTAAAAACACTCAACACCGCGCTTGTTCGTTACGAAGCCGAAAACGACAAGCCCGAAACAATGTACGATACTATTAAAATAATGGCAGGTTTAGGCTACAACGTAGATCGTTTAACCCCGCTCAGCACCGGTCACATCTTATGGGACAGCAAAAACAATCGTTTCTTGCTTAAGGATAAAAACGGTGATGACGTTTATCGCGACAACACGACCGTAGCCGCCGATAACATAGACCTTTGGAAAGTTGTTACTCCCAAAACCGGATTTTCTGACAAATACAGCAACTACTTAGTTAAAGGCGATTATTCTGCTCTTAAAAATAATGTTGGTGAGCTTGAATTTGTTACCGGTGTAGACGTAGGCGAAAATAAGGATATTAAAATTGTTAAATATGCTCGTGAGAGCAGTGTCGCAGGGCAAACCGTTACTATCCGTACAAACGGCGGCGATTTAACCGTTGATGCCGAAAACGATACCGTTCATCATTACGATTACGTAAAAGTTCTTAAGGTAATAGCTGTTTCAAGTGCAGACTGTTATTATGAACACGGCTTTATTGAAACTCTTACAGAATTTTCAAAAGGTAAATTTGTTACCACTAAAACCACAAGATTTTATCAGTCCGAAGAAGCCATCATGGCTATTTTAAATGGCGAAGGCGTTACAAAAGATTTTACAATCGCTCCTAAATACGGTCAGAACATTTATGACGAAAACGGCAAGAGTATAATAGACGATACTGTAAGCCCCGATCACGTTCATACCGAAGTTATAGACGAAGCAGTTCCCGCAACTTGCCAAACCCCCGGTAAAACCGAAGGTAAGCATTGCTCGGTTTGCGGTCAGATTACCGTTGAACAACAGGAAACCGGATTAGCCGATCATACTCCCGGCGCAGGCGATAAATGTACTGTTTGCGGCACGGTTGTTGAAAACGCAAATCTTGAACCCGCTATTACTGTAAAAACTTATAAAGAATTGAAAGAACGTCTTGAAAGCAAGGGAACGGTTACAGGTTCTGAACTTTCAAAAATCACCGTAAGATTAGGTGCTAATATTGTTGCTCCTGAAGATGGCATTATCGAACAGTCCAACACTTTAGAAGTAACGTTTGATTTACACGGCTACACTTTAACTTTATATAACTCCGCTTATGATGAAGCAACTAAAAATTACGGTTTGTACGGATTCTTTGTTCGCGGCGCAATGACTATAAAAGATTCTTCTCTTGCAGGATGTGGTCAGATAGTTGCCGCCGAAACCGAAAATACTGCAAACGGCGGTTTAATTACAGTTGAAAAATCAAGCAAGAACGCTATTTTCGGAAAATCAAATAACCAGTTTATTTTACAAAGCGGTACAATAGATTCTTCTAACAACGCAAACGGTTGCGCTATCATGATGTGGCACAGCGGTTGTGTTCAAATAAACGGCGGCGTTGTAAAAGCAAGCAGTTACGCAATCAGCGGTTCTAAGTATGATGTCGAATCGACTTTATTTAGAAATCGTTTGATTGTAAATGGCGGAAGAATTGAGTCTGTAAATTCGTATGCGATTTATCACCCTCAATATAATGAAGTTGTACCTTCTAATATAGCAAGTAAAAAATATGCAACCGAAGAAGAAAGAATAGAAGCGGTAAGTAAGTTCGGTATATTCCAGATAAACGGTGGTGAAATTAAAGGTAAAACAGGAGCTGTTTATATGTGTGGTAACACAAACAGTCAATATGGTAAATATTCGGGGGTACAGTTAGAAATAACCGATGGAACCTTATCATCTGACGGAGATTGTGTTATCTATATTAACTCAACTTATTTAAATACTGCTTATACAGGGGCTAAAACCGCAATAACAATTAGTGGCGGCATTTTTAACACTACTAAAGACGGAGCATATTTTATAAAGGCTATAGCCGATCAGGCAGTAGAAATGCCAACCGGAAGTTATATCAATGGTTCAAAGGGTATTTCAACAATATATCTTAAAGGTGGCATTTTTAACATGGCGCAAAATAAATATTTTTACGCTAAAAATTATACAAGTGCTACAAAAACCGAAGAATCGAAGATTTCTCCAAAAGCAAAATCCGGCTTTGCAATAGTACCCAACGAAACAGAAGGAACATGGTCTGTAGTTCCTGTTTAATTTAAACACAAACTATAACTAAAAAAACAAAACCTCGCTTTTAATAAAAGGCGGGGTTTTTTCTCGCTCTAAATTAAAGCTTAATAAAAGCTTTGGGATAATTGTTATAGTTTTCTTGACTTACCATAAAAAAATATGTTAAAATTATATATACTAAAATGTGGGCGTTTATACCGTATTGTGCATTTTGGGATAAAAAACTAAAATTTAAGCCGATAAAAAAGAAAAACCGGCAATAAAAAGCATAACGACTTTATAAGCGACTACTTTAAACAACAATGATTACCGATTTCTTTAAAAGAATTTTTAATAAAACAAAGCCTAAAAAGCTCGGGCTTGCGCTGGGCAGCGGCGGAGCAAAAGGTATGGCGCACATAGGTGCTATCCGCGCGTTCGATGAAGAAGGAATTTCTTTCGACGTAGTTACGGGTACAAGCATAGGCTCTATTGTGGGCGGTATGTACGCGGCGGGGTTTTCGTCGGCAGCAATGCTCAAATACGTTTCCGAATTAGAACTTTTAAGCGTTCAAACGCTTATAAAAATGAAGTTTGCGGGCAAAACTACCGAAAAACTGCTTGACGAAATTATGGGCGGCGCCACTTTTGAAGATTTAGCTCTTCCGTTTGCCGCCGTTGCCACGGATATTTATAACGGCAAGGAAGAAGTTATTTCAAGCGGTAACGTGGCAAAGGCTATGCGTGCGTCTTCTGCGATACCGCCCGTGTTTAAACCTATTGTAATTGACGGTAAAACTTTAGCCGACGGGGCATATTTAAACAGCGTGCCTGCAGACGTAGCTAAATCTTTTGGGGCAGACGTGGTTATAGGCATAAATCTATCCAAAGAATTGCCCACAAACGAAAAGATAAAACCCATACTCGACGATATGTATAATGGCAACAAAGTGCCTTATTTTGACAGGAGCAAGGCTGGCAAAGAGTTTTCCGATGTGTTAATTTGCCCCGATTTATCGGAGTTTTCATCTGCAAGCGTATCGCCGGAAAAGCTGAATAAAATGCTTGAAATCGGCTATAACGCCACAAAAGAAAAAATGCCCGAGATTAAAGCACTATTAAAAAGAAATAAAATTTTACGTTAAAAAACACTTAGTGATGACGAATGTTTTTCTTAAACTACCTTAAAAATTATTAAAAACATATGAAATTGTATAAATCGGGCGAGTCGCACGGAAAGTTTATGGTAGGTTTAATAACCGACGTTCCGTACGGAATACCCGCCGACGAAAATAAAATAAACTTACTTTTGCGCGAACGTAATCTGGCTTTTGGCAGGAGTGAACGGCAGAAAAAGGAAAAGGATAAACTATTTTATCTTTCCGGCGTGGCAAGCGGAAAAACCACGGGCAATAACGTTGCCATAGTTATAAAAAACAACGTTCGCACGCTTTCGGTTTATAATTGTAATTTATCAGGCGAAAGCGATTCCCTTACCGCCGAAGCAGGCAATGGAACGTGCGCCGAAAATTACACCGAAACTTGCGACGGAATTTTCGAACAAAATTATGCACCGCTTGTAAATTTAAGACCGGGGCATGCGGACATGCCCGGTATTGTAAAATACGGCATTAAGGACGCGCGCATAATTGCGGAAGGCGCGTCTGCGCGGAATACCTGTTTAAACGTTGCGGCGGGCGCGATTGCGCTGTCGTTTCTTAATGAGCTTAATATAAACGTTTCTGCTTTCGTTCGTGCGGTGGCGGACGTAAAAGACGATAAAGATTATTCTTTTAAAGATATTTCGTCTGTTGGCGCACCGTATTTCAGCGCAAACAAGAATTTTATAAAGGACGCAAAAACTTGCGTTAAAAAAGCCGTGGCGGACGGGGAATCGCTCGGCGGCGAGATAGAATTGCGGGTTTCCGGCATTAAGGCGGGTTTTGGCGGATTTGAATCCGAAAAGCGCGTTAGCGGTGCTATAGCCCGAGATTTGTTTGAAATTCAGGCTGTAAAAGGCATATATTTTGGGGAAAACGAACAAGATATTTGCCTTGTAGGAACTGCTTATGCCGACCGTATAGTTTACGATAAAGGCAAGCTTTACGCAAACGGTAAAAAAAGCGGCGGTATAGACGGCGGCATGACTAACGGCGAAGAAATCGTTATTAAAGTTAAGGTTAAGCCTCTGCCGACCACAAAAAAAGGTGTGCCGTCGGTAGACGTAAACGGCAATTCTTGCGTTTCGCAAAAAGAGCGGGCGGATATAACGGCTGTTTTTACGCTCTGTCCTATATTAAAAGGCGTTGTCGCGCTTACTTTATCAAGCGTGATAACCAAAAGTATGGGGGGCGACTCTTTGCAAAAAATCAAAGAGCGTTATAACGCGCTATGATGAACGTTGTACCTTTTTGCAGTCTTTATGGCTTGTATAAAGCGGGAACGGATAAATCAATGACTATCCGCGCAATTTTGCTTGGTGCTATAAGTGAGGGCGTTACCGTTATAAACGACGCGCTTATTTCTGCCGATACGCTTGCCGCAGTGGAATGTGCCAGAGCTTTGGGCGCGCGCGCGGCGGTCGAAAGCAATAAAAAAATAGTTGTTGCAGGCACTAAAAACATAAAAAGCGGAGCGGTTTTCGATTGCAAAAACAGCGCGACCACGGCTCGGCTTTTAATAGGCTTGCTTGCGGGTGCAAATGTGGAAGCAACCGTTACGGGCGACGGTAATTTGCAAAAAAGACCTATGTCGCGCGTGGTGTTGCCGCTTTTAAAGCGCGGTGCAAACATTCAGGCGTCTGCAGGGGCGTTGCCCGTTTATATTCATCCCGCAACTCTTTCCGATTACGAATATGATCTGATTATTCCCAGCGCGCAGGTTAAAGGCGCACTGATACTTTCGGGCGTTACGGCAAACGTAAAAACGATAATAAACGAAAAATTCATAACCCGCGCACATACCGAAAACATGTTGCCTTATTTTTCGGGGCAGGTGCAAAAAGAAGGCAACAAAATAACCGTTTTGCCGTCTAATTTGAAAGCTGCCGAAATTACCGTTCCCACAGATCCGTCCTCTGCGGCGTTTTACGTTGCGGCGGGGCTTATCAAGGGCGAAGTTACCGTTAAAAATGTAATGCTCGGCACGGGCAGACGCGGCTTTTACGATAAACTTTTGTCTGCCGGCGCAAACCTGACTTTTTTAAACAAAAAAAACGTTTGCGGCGAACCTTGTGCAGACGTTACCGCAAAAAAAAGCGACTTAGAACAGATGACGGTTACCGAAGAGGAGTTGCCGTCCATGATAGACGAAATACCCGTTCTTGCACTTATAGCCGCACATTTTAACGGGCTTACGGTTAAAAATGCGGGCGAACTCAAAATAAAAGAAAGCGACCGACTGCAAAAAGCCGCCGAGCTTATCAATCTTGCCGGCGGCGCGGCGAAAGCCGTTGGCGACGATTTGTTTGTTTCGGGCGGAATAGCTCCTGAATATTTTAACTATCAAAGCGACGATCATCGAATGGAAATGACCGCGTTCATAGCTATGGCTACCGGCGCGGGCGGCAGGTTGGACGGCGAAAACGCCGCCGAAATATCCTTGCCCGAATTTTATTCGGAATTTTACGAATCGCGCTCGTGTTTAATCGGCAGCGACGTTTCGCGTTCGCTTTCCGGCGATATACATAAGTTTATAGCAACGGAATGCGGCGATAAAAACTACGGGTACGAATGTGTTTCGCTCACAGGCGAAAATACAGGCGAAAAAGTAGAAGAATTTATCAAAAAGTCGCCGTATAGGTTGATTAACGTAACTATTCCGTATAAAGAAACGGCGGGAAAATATTGCGAACTTACAAAAAAGGCGAGCCTTTCGTCGTCGGTAAACTGTATTATAGAAAAAACAGGTTACACTTTTGACGGCGACGGTTTGATTTATGCTATGCACGAAGAATGTGTAGATGTAAAAGGTAAAAAAGTTCTGGTTTACGGCGCGGGCGGCGCGGGCAGGAGCATTGCCGTGGCGTTGAACGCCGCAGGTGCAATCGTTTATATGAAAAACCGCAGTTCAAAAAGGCTTAACGACTTTTTAAAAAATTCTGGCAAAGCTTTGGGCATAAAAAAATATATTGCGGGCAAGTGCGACGTTATAATAAACGCTTCGGCTTTAAAAGATAAATGCCCGATAGCAAAAGGACTTATTAAGGCCGCAAACTGCGTGATAGATATAAACTACGGCGAAAAAACCGAATTTTTAAACATTGCCGAAGGATTAGGCGTTAAAAATTTTGACGGAATTTCAATGCTTTTTTATCAGGCGTATTTAAGCGAAGCATGTGCGCGCGGCATTTCGGCGGACGAGCAAAAAGCACGTTTGCTATATAAAAAATGGAGAGAAAAATGAAACTTCAGGTAATAAACGGCGTTAATTTAAACCTTTTGGGCGAGCGCGAACCGGGCGTTTACGGGAATAAAACGTTGTCCGATATAAATGCCGAAATTGCGGCGTTTTGCAAAAGCCGCGGAGTGGAAGTAGATTTTTATCAGAGTAATATCGAAGGCGAAATCTGCGAAAAAATTCAAAGTGCAAAGTGCGACGGAATTATTTTAAATGCGGGCGCATATTCGCATTATTCCATTGCCATTCGCGATGCAATAACCGCAAGCCGAAAAAAAGTTGTGGAAGTTCATATTTCCAACGTGTTCTCGCGCGAAGAGTTTCGCCATACAAGCGTTATTGCACCCGTTTGCGCCGGGCTTATAACCGGTTTTAAAGAAAAAAGTTATCTGCTTGCGGTGGAGAGTTTTTTGGTATGAATATAGTTCTTATCGGCATGAGCGGGAGTGGTAAAAGCACTTTCGGCGCATACTGTTCCAACCTTTTGAATATGCCGTTTATCGACCTCGACGTGGAGATTTGCAAGAATTTCGGCGGCAGTATACCGCTTATTTTTTCTACCGGCGGCGAACAACTTTTTCGCGAGCTTGAAAATTTTGAGGCTCAAAAAGCCGCAGAACACGATAATGCGGTAATAGCTACCGGCGGCGGCACGGTTTTAAGCGATAGTGCAATGCGCGCGCTTAAAAAAAGCGGACTTGTGGTTTACCTTGACTGCGACGTTCAAACGCTTGCTTCAAGGCTTTCGGGTAGTTTAGAAGAACGGCCGCTTTTAAACGGCGAAACCACGATTTTGGAAAAACTTGAAAAAATGCTTGGCGAGCGTGCCGAGCTTTACGAAAAATATTCAGACGTAACGCTTTACGAAAGCGAAATACTGTCAAGCCGCAACATTTTGCAAGAAGATCTTAACGTGCAGCTTGGCGCAATGTATTTAGAGCTTGTTTTAAAGCTTGAAAAGAAGGTTTACGCAAAAATTAAGTAAATTTTGCTTTTGTAACATTTTTATTTTCGGAAAAAATTACAGGGGAAACGGCAAGGCAAAAACAGCAAAAAAATAAAGCGGTAAAATCATCAGGGAAAAGATTATGCTCGAACTAAAATCTATTACAAAAATATACGAAACCGGTTCGTCTAAGGTTACTGCCTTGGATGACGTTTCCGTTGCGTTCAGAGATTGCGAATTTGTTGCGATTCTCGGTCCGTCGGGGTGCGGGAAAACTACGTTGCTTAATATTATCGGCGGGTTGGATCGCTATACGTCGGGCGAGCTTTCGGTTGACGGAAAACCGACTTCAACTTTTACCGAGCGCGATTTTGACGCTTACCGCAATAAAAGAATAGGTTTTGTGTTTCAAAGCTATAATCTTATAGCGCACCAGACGGTGCTTGAAAACGTGGAAATTGCTCTTTCGCTTTCAGGTATCGGCGGCATGCAACGCAAACGCCGCGCAATGCTCGCGCTTGAACGAGTAGGGCTTGCGTCGCATCTTCACAAAAAACCGAATGAACTTTCCGGCGGCGAAATGCAAAGAGTGGCAATCGCCCGCGCCATAGTAAACGATCCCGAAATAATTCTTGCCGACGAGCCGACCGGTGCGCTTGACAGTAAAACCGGCGTTCAGATAATGGAACTTTTAAAAGAACTGTCCAAAGAGCGGCTCGTTATTATGGTAACGCATAACGACGCACTCGCTGCGACTTACGCAAACAGAACCATTAAACTTTTTGATAGTAAAATAGTATATGATTCTAACCCTGTAAAATCCGATGTTGAAACTCAAAAGTCGGGCTATAAGTCCGTTATCGCCAAAAACGGCAAAATAAAAAACGGTGCGCGCGTAAAGAAAAACAAATCGGGCGAAAGTTTTAAAAACGAAAATAAACAAAAAAGTTCGCTTGGGTTCGGACTTGCTCTTGCGCTCAGCTTTAAAAACCTGCTGACTAAAAAAACACGTACGGTTCTTACAACGCTTGCAAGTTCAATAGGTATAATAGGACTTGCGTTGGTTCTTGCTCTGTATAACGGTCTGGATTGTTTTTTGGAAAAAGTTCAGTACGACACGTTGTCATCTTACCCGATGTACGTTTCGTCATCAACTTCTACCGATGCGAGTGAATACATTTCAATTATAACAGACAGTTCGAACTACGTGTCCGATCCCAACATGAAGGACAAAATTTTTGTAAGCCATCTGGTTAGCAAACTTAAAGATGCGTCTGTAAGCAGTAAAATAACGCAAAAATTCATTGATTACGTCAAAAATACGCCGTCAGAATACGTGCGGGATATTTCCTTTAAATACGGTACCACCATGAACGTATATAAAAAGAAAGTTGTATTTTCGGCGTCGGCTTACGGGCTTGGCTTAAACGAAATTACCGCCGAAAACGTTAAAGTTTCGGTCGGCGGATATTTTAAAGAACTTATCGGCGGGGAAGATTTTATTTTAAGTCAGTACGATTTGGTTGCGGGTAAGTTCCCGCGCGAAATGAATGAGCTATGCTTGGTTCTTGATAAAAATAATCGTATATCGGACGCAATGCTCAGTGCGTTTTTGATGGACGTAAATGCGTCGCAAAAGGACAAAGACGGTAATTACTTGGTAAATTCTTATGAATACGACGACTTTTTAGGTAAGTTAAGCGAGGACGGAACGCGAAAGGAGAGTAAATTCGGTACGTTTTCGCTCGCTTTAAACGACGGGCTTTATATGTATAACGCGGCAGATGCCTGCTATAAAACGCAGGAAAGCACGCTTTTATCGCAACTTACTAAAAGGCATGGCAAAAGTATTGCTACGCGAGTGGTTTCCGAGCTTAAAGATGCGGGGCTTCCCGTGCCCGATTGTTACAGCGGGGAAGTACCTGCTTTGGATCTTAAAATTGTTGGGATTTTAAGACTTAACGAAGACACAACCACGGGTTCTATGGGCGTTTATCCCATAGGTTACACGTCAAAATTAAAAGAATATATTAACGAACAGGCAAAAAATTCGCAAGTGGTTAAAGCTCAGATTGCCGAGATAGAAAAACTTTCTGCCGGTGCAGAGAAATGCCGCGACGTACTTGTTAAAGAAGGAACTTCAGACGATAACGGCAAGGATATTTCCTATATAACAAGCGAAAATGCAGGAAAAAACAAACTAAAAAAGCTCGGATATGCCGAGCTTCCTAATAAAATCGAGTTTTACGCATCTGATTTTAACGGTAAAATCGCGCTTAAAAAATATCTTGCTGCGTTTAACGAGCAGGCCGGCGTAACCGACGAAGAGCGCGTTTTTGTTACAGATATGGTCAGCACCGTTATAGACGTTTTAAAAACGTTTATCGATACAATAACTTATATTTTGTTGTCGCTTACCGCTATATCTTTATTTGTTGCGGCTATTATGATTGCAATTATTACTTACGTTTCGGTTATCGAGCGTACGCGCGAAATAGGTATTCTTCGCTCTATCGGTGCAAGAAAAATCGATATTGTGGGCGTATTCAATGCCGAAACTATAATAATAGGCGTTGCGTCGGGGGTACTCGGAATTGTGCTTGCTGTTATTTTACAGATTCCGCTTAATTACTTGTTGTTTAATTTTACGGGGATAAGTTCGCTTGCCGTGCTGTCGCCATTGCATGCGCTGTTGCTTGTGGGGGTAAGCGTAATAGTTACGCTTGTTTCGGGAATGGTTCCCGCACTGCTTGCTGCTAAAAAAGATCCCGTTAAAGCTCTTCGCTCTCAGGCGTAAACCGCGTGCTTGTCGCGTGGCGGCAGTGTGACGGCAGCGTAATGCTGCACCCGAACTGACGCTTATAAGCTTTTATAAAAGCATAAGCTTGCAGCTCGTTAGAATTTAATGTGACTTTTTAACTTATTGTAATTCGTTTTAACATAATAATACTTAAAGCTTTGATAATCGACTTATAGCTCAACTTTTTATAAAATATTTGCGATAAAATCGCAACGGAGAAATATATGAAACTTAAAAACTTACGTTCTGTTATTTGCTTATTGCTTGTTGTTTGCGTTTTTACGTCTTTATGTGCGTGCGTTTTCGATAATACCGATGATTCAGATTCTATCGGTAACAACTCATCTTCAACTGCAGAATCCCCGGATAGTTCTTCCCAAGGTGGCGGGCATACGCATGAGTATAACTATGTCGTTCAGACTCAGCCTACCTTTACAGATAAAGGTTTGCTTATCGGTACTTGTACGGAGAATGACTGTAAGCAGACTATCGAAGTTGAACTGCCTGTATTAAACTATACCGACTATACATTTGAAACCAATCGCGAATCATGCGATGAGGAAGGCGAAGTAAAATTTAAAATAACAGTCGGCGGACAATATTTTTCATTTAAAGTAATAGCCCCGGTCGGGCATTATTTTAATCGCAAACCTATAGATCTTAATAAAGTTTATGATTTAGATTCACCTGATGTAAAGGGAATAACAATTTTGGGTAAAGCACCTTCTTGTGCAGACGAAGAACCGTCAAAGGAAGTCTTTCAATGCGAAGCTTGCGGCTACAATTATTATATTATGGTGAAGAAATATCACAAAAAAGCCGAAGGGGACGAAGGAAACGTAATTGTAGAACCCACTTGCAAAAATGAAGGCGTTAAAGTATATAAATGTGAGTATTGTAACGGTTATATAACCGAAACTCTGCCTAAAGCGCATAATTACGATTATACTATAGCTGAAGAAAACGAAGAATATATTTTACACGGAAAGTGTAAAGGTTGCGGCGAAGAAATTCAGAAACCTGCCGAAAACGTAAATAAACAGGTTGTCCCCGCAACGTGTGAAAAAACGGGAACCGAAACCATAACTTGCACCATAGATGGTAAAGAGTATAAATTTCCGCCAAAAGAACTTCCGCTAACCCGTCATAAATACCTGGGCAAAGAAGTTGATTTAGATCCGCTTCCCATTGTAATTTGGGGAAAAGACGCAGAATGTTTAAATGGTGTAAAGCCCAAGAGTTGTAAAACTGAAGACATGATAAAAGGTATTTTCGACTGTTCAGAATGTGGCTCACATTTTTACGCAATGGTTCGCCTTACTCACACACCGCCTGCCGGAGCTACCGGTGAATACGAGTGTACCGTTTGCCATCAGACCGTTACGGGGGAGTAACGCGCTTAAATAAAAAGTTTATTAAGTAATTTAAAAATCTGACATAAAATAATTTAAACGTTAATTAGTTCTTTATTTATATTAAAAAGCTAAGCGGATTAAATAATCTCGCTTAGCTTTTTTTGTATTTTGTTCCAACTAAAAGAAACTTTATTGTTATCTGAAGGGATTTCTCCATTATCTCCTTTTGTATCGGATTGTCCACTTAAATTTTTATATCGAATAAAATATTCGCAAGAGTTTTTGTTAAATTTTGCAAAAGCCTCAGTATCATTATAATTATATTTTACTGAAATTCCGTTTATGGTTTGTTGATGTTTTAAATTAGAAAAGGATTTTTGCTCGGTAAAAGTGTAATCATCTGATAGTAAAAGGTGTTCATTCCATTCTTCGTCTTTTGTAACATAAGTTATCTTTGCATAAACGGCAAGTTTAGTGTCCGGAGTTACAAAAACCGTACAAGTAGACGTTGCATCCGGAATGTTAAGATATAACGCGTTGTTAAAAGTATTTTTAAACTCTTCTTCCGTTATCGTTGTTGCTAAAAGATTTGTTTCGTTTGGCTTGATATATTTTTCAGATAAGCAGTAGATAGAAAAAATCATAACAAAACACAGCAATGCGCAAACAGCCGCTAATCCGACGGTTTTTAGTTTTATCTTTGAGAAAAATCCTTTTTTATCAGAATTTTTTGTGTTTAACGAATTTAAAATGTGTTGTTTTTGCTCATCTTGCAAACTTGCGGTAAACGATAAGCTTCCGGTATCGTTTGCAAGTCGAATTTTATTAAAAATCTGATTTCCGGATATGTTTTTTTGCTTGTCCATTTTAATGTCCTTTATATTCATACATTTTTATAAAATTTTCCTTGCCTTTTTCCAAGAGAATCCGTACTTTTTTTATTGAACAATTTATCATTGATGCAATTTCATGTAAAGTAAAGCCGTAAGTACGATAAAGCAAAACTATTCTCTGTTTTTCGTCCATCTTTCTTAGAATATTTCTCACAAAAATGCTTTCGGTTAAAACTTCTTCGTTTAAATATGCGCTTGCCGTTTCATAATGTTGTTCGCACAAAATTTCACGTTTTCTTTTTTTCAGTGTGTTTATCGAGCGGTTAATGATTATTGTTTTACACCAGTAAAAAACGTTATTCGTATTTTTCAGCTTGGTTAAAAGGTGTGGTAAACTGCAATAAAAATCGCTTACAACGTCTTGTGCTGTTGATAAATCATCAAGATAATTAAAAGCAGTTTTAATAAGTTTGTCTTGTGTAAGTTCGATAAAAAGAGCAAACGAATCCGAATCGCCTTGCTTGATTTCATTTACTAAATCGCTTAAATGCGCATTAGAAATCATTTTTTATATCCCTTGGTCTTTTGTGTTTTTTCTGTTATTTTTTTTAAATAATAGCACATTCAAGCGTTTTTTGCAAGAATATTAAAAATAAAATATTATTTTTTTAAAAAAAGGGGCAAAAAGGCGGTTATCAAATTGTTTATTATTTAGTGTGTAAATTTTTATGTTAAATCGGGAGGAATTATTATGACTTTAAAAAACAACTTTTTTTCTTATTTTATGCACGCAATTAAATTTTATTTATTAAAATAGACTAAATACCGATATTAGGTGTAAGTCACTTTTATCAAATATATTTAAGAAAAAACATACAACTTCATACCATATACCAAAACATTCAAAGCAAAAATTGCTTAATACGCTTTGCTTTAATTCTATACTAAAGTTTTAGTTTTAATGATATGACAAAAAACTATATAAAAACTTCTGCAAACGAGACTATGAAGAAAAGAAATTATTTTTATAAAAATTTGCAAAAGGATTTTTTAGAAAACGAAATAATACTAACCTTAAGCAGATTAGCAAGTTTAACTCATAAAATTTATAATGCGGGAGATTTTCCCGAAGTACAGTGTGAAAGTGTAACGGATTTGTCAAGTGAGGCAACTGCCGTTGCGCTCGGGTATAAAACGAATAAGCTTATTAACGTTGAAAAGTATCGCAGAATTTTACTTTTAACTTTGCGGAAAAAGTCAAAGCGAAACGTTCTCGATGCGATAAATTTACTTAAACAAAGAGATGACGTAATAAGTGCCTCGCCTAATTATATAAAAGAGGCGTGTAATATGGGAACTGTTTCGGATGACGATATAGTGGACAAGCATTATGCTTTATCAAAAATCGAGATAGAAAAAGCTTGGTTTTATTCAATCGGAACATCTGAAATTAAAATAGGCGTTATAGATAGCGGAATAGATACAGATCATCCCGATTTAAAAAATATCGTGCTTAAAGAGCTCAGTCGTGATTTTTCTAACGAAAGGGAAGAGCTGTTCGCCTTAGCGCCTGACGAATACGGGCATGGTACGTTTATTGCCGGTCAAATAGGTGCAACGGGTAAAGGCGGCGGAAACGTTTTCGGCGTATGCCCGAACATAAAATTAGTTTCGTTAGGTGTGTTTAACGGAGAAAAACACGCATCAAATAAAGCATTGATTTTAGCCTTGAATTATGCCGAAAAGATAGGTCTTCCGATAGTAAATTTCAGCGGAGCAGGATTCGGAATTTATATTGAAGAAGAGGCTGCAATACGAAATTATTCTGGATTGTATATTTGTGCCGCAGGTAATCAAGGCGCTGATAATGATGGGAAAGCGCCGCTTTATCCCGCAAGTTATAATTTGCCGAATATCATTTCCGTTGGCGCGGTGGATAGCAAAGACGAAAGAGCCGTATGGTTAGCTGAAGATAAAACGTACGAATCAAATTACGGGAAGAATTCCGTAGATATTTATGCACCGGGAAAAGATATATACAGTACGACTAAGAAAAAAGATAACGATATCGATTACAGATTTGCATACAATTTCGGATCTGGTACTTCTTTTGCTGCGCCATATGTAACAGGCGTTGCCGCTCTGCTGTTATCTTATAATCCGAGTTTAACACCTATGGAGTTAAAATCGGCAATAATTAACGGAGCCGACATCATCGAAATTACGATACCCGACGGCAGTAAACAAAAAGTTAAACGATTAAATGCGTTTAAAGCTATGAAATATGTAATCGAAAACTATAGTGATGCCGTAACTATAAAGTGCAATACGACGATAAAAGGCAGAATTGATAAAAGATCTCCTTATTTTTCGCATCAATCGCATATGTTGAAAATTTCTGTAAGAATGAACTACAATTATAAATTTGTAGTTCAAGCTTCTGCTGCTGTTGTATCTCAATTGTATGATGAAGATTTAAATTGTATAAGAACGTTTGCACATTATTTATCAGGTTGTACAACATGCGAATTTGTATGTAATCTGTCACCGGGAACGTACTTTTTAAAAACTTTCTTTCCTTATGAAGATGCGATTAAGGCTGTGTTTTGTATGCATATTTATGGACCGTTGCACCATTATGCAAGGTGGAAATATTATTCAAACTCTAAGCATATGGAAGTTTGTTCTATGTGTTCTTCGGCTGGTTCAAAAAAAGAATCTCATTACATAAATCAAGCGGATCTATTGAACGGAAAATGTTACGTAAGATGTCTTGGTTGTCACAGAAAACTTGATTTAAAAAACGATTTAATTGCGATTGAAACAAACTCGTCTGATTTAAAAATTACTAAAAATGGTACTTACATATTACCGAGCGGAATAGTTGCTTTAGCTTCGAAAGATATGAAAGCATATTTAAATCATACTTTGGTGTTTTTTAAGCATAAAAAGGCTTCGCACTCTTCAAAAAATTGCAATAAAAAATGTTTTTTTAGATCATCACTTTAAATCTTAATAAAAAAGATTATTTTACTAAAAATCGCGCTATAAGTCGATTATCGAATCAAAACAGGAGAAAATACAAATGAAAAATAAAAACTTATTAAAAACAATTTGTACTGCCTTAATACTAATTTTTTTGGCATTAATTATATATAATCCGTCGGGGAAAGTAAAGGTTTCTGCAGATTATATATCAGAAGAAAAAATATATTGCAATGCTACTTTGCAAGATGATTTTACTGAGGACGGAGTGATATTGACGTTAAGCAGAGCCGCAAGTTTAAATCCTAAAACTTATGGGGTAGAAGATTTTCCCGAAATAGCTTGCAAAAGTGTAACCGACTTAACAAGTGAAGCAACTGCTGTCGCTCTTGGATATAAAACGAACGAGCTTGTAAACGTAGAGAAATATCATAGAATGTTATTTTTGAAATTATGTAATAAATCAAAGCAAATTGTACTTGATGCAATAAATTTACTTATACAAAGAGATGATGTAATAAAGGCTTCTCCTGATTTTATTGAAAAAGCAAACAGCGCAAGCGATGAAGGGGTAACGACGAACGATCCGTCAAGGACTTATCAATATGCTTTATCAAAAATAGAAGCTTATAAGGCTTGGTCGTATTCAAGAGGAACTATAGAAATTAAAGTAGGACTTATGGATAGCGGGGTAGATGTAAATCATCCTGATTTAGAAAATGTTGTGGATGTGTCGTTAAGTCGCGATTTCACGAGTGATGAGGAAAACACAGGTTCAGCTGTTGCAGACGTAAACGGACATGGAACAAAAATTGCTGGTTTAATTGGGGCAATAGGTAATAATGGTATTGGAATAAGTGGAGTTTGTTGGAATGTAAAAATAGTATCATTAAGAGTTTTTGACGGAATATTATGGGCAAGTTATAGCACTATTATTTCTGCAATAACATATGCTCAGCAAATAAAATTAGTAATATTAAATTATAGCGGTGGAGGATATAACTTTCAATCCGATTATGAACAAGTAATTCAAAGTTACAGTGGTTTATTTGTTTGTTCTGCTGGGAATAATGGAACAAATAACGATATACAGCATCATTATCCTTCGGATTATGATCTGCCAAATATCATATCTGTTGGGGCTATAAATAGCGAAGACGAAAGGGCTACATGGATGAGTAGTGGTGAGCTTTACGGTTCAAATTATGGCATTACAAGCGTTGATATTTATGCTCCGGGTTTTGATATTTATACAACTACAAGAAAAGGAAGCGATGCAGACGATTATTCTGATGCCTATGTAGATAATGCATTTGGAACGTCTAATTCTGCGCCTCACGTCACCGGTGTTGCGGCATTGCTATTATCGTATAATCCGAATTTAACAACCGCACAACTTAAGTCTGCTATACTTAACGGTTCCGATAGTATTACAATTACTATTCCGGATGGAAGCACACAATCTGTAAAAAGACTAAATGCTTTTAAAGCTATTAAGTATGTTATAGAAAATTTTATGGGTGAAACAAGCGTTACAGCGTGTAAAACGCTTGAAAGTAGTGTTGTAAATGGAAGTGCATCATATTTTTATCAAAGATATCAGCTTAAAAAAATAACGGTAAACAGATTTTATAATTATAAATTTACTGTAAGCGGAACGGTTGAAATAAAACAACCTGTTTTACTTGATTCTTCGTTGACAGAAAAAAGTATAAGCGTTACTGCTTCGACAGATAAAAAGAAATATGAATTTTCTACCTATTTAAGTTCAGGTACATATTATATAAGAACAGATCTTGCAAGTTCCGATGCGTCAGGACGAATAGACTTGCAAATTTCAGGACCAAATCACAATTGTTTAAGATGGACTTACAGTTCGACATCAGATCACTCGGGAACGTGTACTATTTGTTCAAAGATTTTAACAGAGTCACATTACATAAGTCACGCAGATGCGACCGACGGGGATAATTACGCAACGTGTCTTGGCTGTAACAGACGGCTTGATTTAAGGAAAGATATTGCCATAGTAGAGCCGGGTTCAACAAACTTAAAAGTAACGTTAAACGGCAGTTACATTTTACCGAGCGGAATAGTAGTATTAGTACCTGAAGATATGGAAGCATATTTAAATCACACGTTAATCTTCTACAATCGCGGGCAACTACCTGAAGTCGCTTAAACGTAGCGAAAAAACAAACTCTTATGATCTTAAGCGGGCAGAAATATCTGTTCGCTTATATTTTTACTAAAAATCGCGCTATAGGTCGGTTAATTAAACTTTTGTCGCCGCCCACAAAAAAAGTTTTTTGCGGTAATAAAGTATGTTTGCCCGCTAAAATTACCGACGCAAAATAAAACATAAAATTTGCCAAATTTATTTTTACAATAACTGTTGACTAATGCAAAATTTAATGGTAAAATATACAAAGCGAAACGTTTCGCGCACTCATACTTTTTATGACGCAATGAAGCGTTGAAATTTAATTTTTGTTTGTATAGTGAGGTAAACTGAAATGGCTGAAAGCAGACTTATAGGCGCATATCCGGTAATAGGAATAAGACCGACGATTGACGGCAGACGCGGAAAAATCAAAGTACGCGAAAGCTTGGAAGACCAGACAATGGAAATGGCGAAAGCCGCCGCAAAACTTATTGCCGATAACGTTTATTATTCAAACGGCGAACATGCAAAAGTAATAATAGCCGATACGACCATCGGACGAGTTCCCGAGGCTGCGGCATGTGCTGAAAAATTCAGAAAAGCCGGCGTAGACATAACCCTTACCGTAACTCCTTGCTGGTGCTACGGCAGCGAAACCATGGATATGGATCCTATGACGATAAAAGCTGTCTGGGGCTTTAACGGGACAGAAAGACCGGGCGCGGTATATCTTGCTTCCGTGCTTGCGTCGCATTCTCAAAAAGGACTTCCCGCATTCGGTATTTACGGCAAAGACGTTCAGGACGCCGATAACAAAGACATACCAGAAGACGTAGCTGAAAAGATTTTGCGTTTTGCTCGTGCCGCTGTTGCTGTTGCCACTATGCGCGGAAAGTCATATTTGCAGATCGGCTCTATCACGATGGGAATTGCGGGTTCTATTATCAATCCCGAATTTTTTGAAGAATATCTCGGAATGCGTGTTGAATCGGTTGACGAAGTTGAAATTATCCGCCGAATGACTGAAGGTATTTACGATAAAAAAGAGTATAAAAAAGCTCTTGAATGGGTTAAAGCTAAATGCAAACCCGATTTTGATAAAAACCCCGAAGAATTGCAAAAAACTCCCGCTCAAAAGGAAAAAGACTGGGAATTCACCGCTAAAATGGCGTGCATCATAAAAGATCTGTTCAACGGTAACAAGCATTTACCTAAAGGCAGAGAAGAAGAAATGGTCGGACATAACGCCATAGTCGGCGGTTTCCAAGGTCAACGCCAGTGGACGGACTTCTATCCTAACTGCGACTTTCCCGAATCCATTCTTAACTCGTCGTTCGACTGGAACGGTGCGCGTGAACCTTACGTTCTTGCAACCGAAAACGATACATTAAACGGCGTTTCGATGTTGTTCGGAAAACTCTTGACGGGCAGAGCGCAAATTTTTGCCGACGTAAGAACTTACTGGTCCGGTGCTGCGGTTAAGCGCGTTACCGGCTACGATATCGAAGGTAAAGCAAAAGAAGTCGACGGATTTATTCACCTTATCAACTCAGGTGCGGCTTGCGTGGATGCATGCGGCGAAGTTAAAGACGAAAACGGCAACCCCGTAATGAAACAGTGGTGGAACGTTACCGATAAAGATATCGATACTATGATGAATGCCACGACCTGGCCGTATGCGGATCTCGGATATTTCCGTGGCGGCGGATATTCTTCAAGATTTGTAACGCGTGCCGAAATGCCCGCTACTATGATGAGATTAAATATTGTTAAAGGTTTAGGCCCCGTAATGCAGATCTGCGAAGGCTGGACGGTTAAACTTCCCGATGAAGTAACCGATAAACTTTGGAAGAGAACGGATTACACCTGGCCTTGCACTTGGTTTACTCCGAGAATTACGGGCAAAGGGGCCTTTGTTTCTGCTTACGACGTAATGAATAACTGGGGCGCAAACCACGGTGCTATCACTTATGGTCATATCGGCGCGGATCTGATTACTCTTTGCTCAATGCTGCGTATTCCCGTCTGCATGCACAACGTAGAAGATAAGGATGTTTATCGTCCGTCTGCCTGGAATGCTTTCGGTCAGGATAAAGAAGGTCAGGATTATCGTGCTTGTAAAGCTTACGGTCCTATTTATAAAAATATAAGATAATTTATCATGCAAATAATTTAAGTATAAAACAAGCCTATGGGTTGATAATCAACCCATAGGCTTGTTTTTTTATTTAAAAAGATGTTTTTAATTTACTGCTAATTTAATTTGCTGCCCTGAATAACGTTTCGCTCGTTAAATGCTCTTGTAATTTCGTTAAGCACTGCTTTTTTATTTGCCGACCATCGAGGTTCGATAAGCAGTTTTTTAGGTGCGTCGCCCGTAAGTCGATGAATTACAATTTCCGGCGGTAAAATATTTACCGCTTCGCATAAAATATCTGTATATTGTTCAAGTGAAAGAGCCTCAAAAAAGCCTTTTGAATAAACTTCTGCAAGATCTGTACCTTTTAAAACATGCAATAGCTGAAGTTTTATTCCGTCCGCTTTAGCTTTTGCAACGTGTTTTACCGTTTTTAGCATCTGGTTTTTGTCTTCTTCCGGCAGTCCTAAAATAACGTGGGTTATAACGTTTGCGCCCGCGGCTTTAAGTTTTTTTACCGCAAAATCGAATATTTCCGTTTCATATCCGCGCCTTATAAACTCAATAGATTTTTGACAAACTGTCTGAAGTCCGAGTTCTATAAAAACGGGCTTAATTTTGCAAAGTTGGGCTATAAGTTTATAAACGCTGTTTTCAATGCAGTCAGGGCGAGTTGCAATCGAAAGCGCGCATATATCGTCGCGACTTATTACCGGCATAAAAAGTCTTTCAAGCTCGGCGGCTTTTGCGTATGTGTTTGTATAACTTTGAAAATACGCTATAAATTTTTCAGCGCGGGTTTTTGCACATATTCTTTGCTTTGCTTTGTCCGTTGCTTGTTCGATTGTTTCGGGCGTTATTTTTTCGGCAAAATCGCCGCTGCCGCCTTCGCTACAAAAAATACAGCCGCGTTTTCCGAGCATTCCGTCGCGGTTTGGACAGGTAAAGCCTGCGTCAAACGATAGTTTATAAACTTTTTGTCCGAACACCCGCTTAAAAAATTCGTTCGCCGAGTTATATCGTTGTCTGTTGGTTGGCGTAAAGCTATGTGCCGCTTCCTGTAAATCGTACTTTCTCATTATAATTCCCGCCGAAATAAAAAATCGATTTTTGTTTATATTATATCATTCGGGAAATTGCTTGTCAACGCTAAGGGTTTTATGCTATATTTAATATTGTAAAGAAAGAAAAATTTTTTGACTTTATAAAAAAATTGTTTTGCGCATGCCGAAATTTTGCGCCTGAATATAAAAAACGGACGGTAAACGAATTATGAGTAAAAAAAGAGTCGTTGTCGGAATGAGCGGCGGGGTGGATAGCTCTGTCGCCGCATTGCTTTTAAAGGAACAAGGCTATGAAGTAATAGGCTTGTTTATGAACAACTGGAAAGAGAACGACGAAAACGGCTGCTGTACTGCCGAAGAAGATTACGGTGACGTGCGCCGGGTATGCGCCAAACTTGATATTCCTTATTATTCGGTAGATTTTGCAGACGAGTATATGCAACGTGTGTTTTCATATTTTATAGACGAATATAAAAAAGGCAGAACGCCTAATCCGGACGTTTTATGTAATCGCGAAATAAAATTCGGTCCTTTTAAAACTTATGCCAAAGAATTAGGCGCGGATTTTGTGGCAACGGGGCATTATTGCGGTATCCGTCACGAAAACGGACTGCATTATCTTGCAAAAGCCAAGGATTCCAACAAAGATCAAACTTATTTCTTAAATCAGTTGTCACAATCTCAGCTTGACGGAATTTTGTTCCCTCTTGCGGATCTCGAAAAAAAACATGTTCGTGCCATTGCGGAGCAAGCCGGGCTTACGACTGCCGAAAAAAAAGATTCCACGGGAATATGTTTTATAGGTGAACGAAAATTCCGAGAATTTTTAATGCGCTATATCCCTGCAAAAGAGGGCGATATCAAGACTTACGACGGCAGAACGCTCGGAAAACATCTCGGACTTATGTATTATACGCTTGGTCAAAGAAAGGGTTTGGATATCGGCGGACAGAAAAATGACGAGGGCAGATGGTTTGTTATCGAAAAGGATATCCCCAATAATATATTATATGTCGCGCACGAGGACGAGAGCAGACTGTATACCGATTATCTTTATATGAACGAATTCAACTTTATACCCGAGCCGCCAAAAGAAAAAGTTTTTCGTTGTAACGCAAAATTCAGGTACCGTCAGAGCGAACAGGGCGTAAAGGTAAATATGCTTGGCGATGACGAATTTAAAAAATGCGGATATAAAATTCGCGTAGATTTTGATGAACCGCAGCGCGCTGTAACGCCGGGGCAATACTGCGTTTTGTATAACGAAACCGATTGTATGGGCGGCGGAGTTATCGAAAAGGCGAAAAGACGGTTATAATCGTATTAGTTAATACGTTATAAAAAAGAATTAGTAAACGCCATATATTTCGAAATAATTAAAATCACAGCAAAACACATAAAAATAGTTCTTTTAACTAAAAACCAGAGTAAAAAATGCGTTAAATAATATGTGCGAGCGCGAAAAATAAAAAAAAATAAAAAAAATTGATTTTTTTTGTAAAAAGGCATAAAAAACGTTTGACTTTTATTCTAAAAAGTAGTTTAATAAGCGAGCATCAAACGTAAAGGGCAAGCGCAAGAGCTGCCAAAAGCTGTTTTGAAGGTAACTGTAAATTGTGTTTTTAAGGCTTTAAAAGCAGCCGAAAAAACCGAAAAAACTTTTTTAAAAAATTTTGAAAAAGTTCAAAAAAACAGTTGACATTAAAATTGCAATATGTTAATATGTATAAGCTGTCTGATGAGGCAGTACTCGCCGAACGGCTGTTCGGTAAACGGAAGATTAAAAATTGAATAGAAGGAAATGAATTATTTACAAAACTTTTTGTTTTGTCATTAAAAGTTTCTGTCAATTAAATTGAGTACATTAATGTACCTAAAAAACAGTCAACGAAAACGTTAGAGCTGTTGCGTCTGAAATGACGCAGCTTTAAGATATTAAACTTAAGAGTTTGATTCTGGCTCAGGACGAACGCTGGCGGCGTGCTTAACACATGCAAGTCGAACGAGCATAAGGGGCTTGCTCCTTATGCGAGTGGCGGACGGGTGAGTAACGCGTGAGCAACCTGCCTTTAGCTGTGGAATACCTCAGAGAAATCTGAGCTAATACCGCATAATATTCTTAAGCGGCATCGCTTTTGAATCAAAGATTTATCGGCTAAAGATGGGCTCGCGTCCCATTAGATAGTTGGTGAGGTAACGGCCCACCAAGTCTGCGATGGGTAGCCGACCTGAGAGGGTGATCGGCCACATTGGAACTGAGAGACGGTCCAGACTCCTACGGGAGGCAGCAGTGG
>CAKVPH010000026.1 GCA_934796775.1 uncultured Clostridia bacterium | reverse complement strand
ACCTTCAAGTGCTTTTCGATAATCTCCGAATATCTTTCGCACGTTTTCGTTTTAGACGAAGGCTCTATGTAATTCGCGAACCATACGTCTAACCAATCTTTATATTTCATTGAAAACTCCTTTCGATTTACTGTTAATATTATAATTTTTCTCACCGTAAATAGAAAATCACCCCTCAAAACGGCATAAAAAAAGAGAGAACATTTATCCTTGTTCTCTCCTATGTTTCTTATATTAAATTAAAAAGTCGGATGTTCTTTTACGAATATCCGACTTTAAGCTATCATTTGAAGGCTGTTTTCTATGTTATTTGGTGTTTTTTGTTGTGTTTTTTGGAAATCCCTTTCACTATTGATTGCAGAATCACCTATTGACGTTACACTTTCAGGTATAATAAACTTTGTGACTAAGTTGCAATTTTCAAAAGCATTTTGTGCAATTGCCGTAACAATGTAACCTTCGGAATTAACTTGCGGAATACATACTTCTGTATCCGTACATTCGCCTATGCCTGTAACAGAACATGTTTTTCCGTCATCATTTATACTATAACTTAAACCTATCGAACCGGTTGCGGGAATAATTTCCGTTTCGGTTGTTTCTCCGCAAATAGTACATTCTTTATGTTTTTTACCGTTTTCCGTTTTTGTTACAGCTTTATCTATTATCCAGTCGCTTGAGGTGTGACCTGTTGCAGGAATAATTTCTTGCTTAACTAAAACTGTGCTGCAAACTGAGCAGTGTTTTCCGTCCGTTATACCGGGCTTTATACAAGTTGCAGGCTCTCCTTTATCTATTACTTCGGTATGACCGTAAGCGGGTATCTCTTCATAAGTGGAATATCCGCAACCCGAACAAACATCGTAAGCTTTATACCCACCCTCGGTACAGGTTGCAGTTTTACCGTCATAATGCGTAAATGTATGCAAATGCGGCTTAGTACTTTCAAGCGGCGAAGTTTCGAAATCCTGACAAGCCGTTAAGCCTATGCAGGCAGCCGAGATTGCCAAAAACGCAAATATTTTCAGCAACAAAGATCTTTTAAAACTTCCCATTTTTTCTCTCTCCTTTTATTCAATGTTTTGTTGTAGGTTGTGTACATCAAATAATATAATAGATGTATCATATTTTAGCACTAAAAATTTGTATAGTCAACAGTTTTAATTAAAAATGCAAAAAATGAAAATTCAGTATTTATCAAAAATTACGATTTTATAAATTATTATAGTAACAAAGTACATCTGTTATTTTAATAGCTGCACCAAATTTTGCCGTTAAAAATGGTAAAAAGTTAGCCTATAGGTCGATTATCGGCATTTACGGCAATTTCACCCACATAAAAAACAAAAAAATCATATAAAAAAACCACGCGGAAAAAACAACTTTTCGCGTGGATTTTCACTTTTAAATTAACCTTTTACAATATTTAAATGCTGAACGTATTTTTGATTGCTCCGGATAGTTCTTTAAAATAAAAAACTCCGTTTTCAAGCGTTATATACCCGTGATAACTCCCGTTTTTAGGGAGCGACACCGAACCCGGATTCATACAAACAACTTGTCCCACCTGCTTTAATAGCGGAACGTGCGTATGCCCGTAAACAAGAATATCGCCCGAGCAAAGCGGCGGAAGATTATCCTCGTTATACACATGCCCGTGAGTAAAGTACATAAGACGGCTACCCACCGGCATTACCGCATATTTTGCCATAATGGGAAAATCAAGCAGTAACTGGTCTACTTCGGCATCGCAATTACCGCGGACGCAAATAAGTTTATCCTTTATTCCGTTTAAAAGCTCCGCCACCATCTGCGGATCGTATTCTTCGCTTAACCCGTTACGCGGACCGTGATACAATAAATCGCCGAGCAAAATCACTCTGTCGGCTTGCTCCTTATTTATTGCGTTTAAAAGCTCTTTAACGTATTTTACCGAGCCGTGAAGGTCGGACGCAATTAAAAATTTCATGATATTCACCTGTTATAACGTTTTGTTTTTACTATCTGGCGGCTTGCCTTTGCAAGTTCGGTTATAAACAGCTTATCTAAAACAGAAAGCTTGTAATTTTTAGAATAAATAAGCACGTCGCGATATTCTTTATTGTTATCCGGGCAGATTCTTTCAACTAAACCGTACCTTTCAAGCGTTTCTTGCGGCACGGGCGAAACCCACATAAACGTTTCGGGATCGGAGGATAAAACGTCAAACTGGCTTGCGCGCTCGAATACGAATATGCGCCGCTTGATATTATCGGGCAGCTCTTCTTTTTTGATTTTTGAAAGCGATACCGACGGAACGTATGGATCCGCATGCGAAATTTCGATATAGTCTTCAAGGTCGGAAAAATGTATTTCGTCAAGAGAACAAAGCTCGCTTTCCTTATTCATTAAAAGTACGAATTTAAATTCGCATATGAGTTCGCAGCAAAGGTTTTTGCTCTCTAACAAATCCTTAAAATATTTATCGTACTGCTTGGCGTAGCGTATTACGCCTAAGTTATAGTCTTTTTCTAAAATGTTGTTTATTGCGCGGAGCGCGTTGGTCTCTTTATAATAAACCTCGCAAACCTGCTCGGTAGACAGGCACTTGCAAAACTCGGTAAAAGCGCGGGAAATATAGCTTGCCCTTGGCACGGATACCGAAAACAAGCTCTTTTTTACGTTTTCGCCCTTGAATTCCTGTTCAAAAAGGTCAAGCTCGCGCAGAATCTGTTTTCCGCGCTCTATAAACCGCTCGCCTTCGGGCGTAAGCGTTATGCCTTTGAAATTACGGTCGAAAATGGTTATGGAATGTTCTTTTTCAAGTTCTTTTATAGCTCTTGACAGGTTTGGCTGAGCGACAAAAAGTTCTTCTGCAGCCTTGTTTAAAGATCCCGCTTTTGCCACTTCTACGGCGTATCTTAAATATAAAATGTTCATGTGTAATCCTTTGTGTATTGCGCCGATAACGCCCGCGCGTTATAAAATGCTGTATAAAATATCGTACTTCCTAATCTCAATTAAAAAATCACAGCTTAAAAACGTGGTTTAAAAAGGTGCTGCCATAATTACTATATTTACAGCGACTATATCTCCTATATATCGTCGTCGGTGGCGATAAGGTTTATATCTTCGGTAATATTTTCAACTATGATATCGCCGCGGCGGACGCCGCTTTTTGCGGTTGCGCCGTTGATTTTTTGCATAACGGTAAAAATTTCGCTCTTTTTAACAGGCTTGTCCGTTTTTACGGGCAACACGCCTCCGTTTTCTTTTTTTACCGTGGAAGTTATAACCCTGCGCGGGCATACGACCTCGCTCGATGCGTAAAGTTTGCCGCGCGGACAGCCGTTACCCGTTACCGAAAGCACTTCGCCGTTATCGACTTCAACCGTTATCTCGCACCCGACAGGACACTCTATACAAATTATCTTTTTTTCGCTCATGTTTTAAAAAACCTCCGCAACGATATCGTTTTCGCAATCGCCGAGTGCTTTTTCGGTTAAAATAACGTTTTCCATTTCGCCCGGGACGCAGATGTTTTTAGTCTTTTCGTAAATAACTTTGTCGCCCGATTTTACGCGGACGGTAGCGTTTCGAATCTCCTTTTTCACTCTGAAAAACAGTTTTACAAAACCCTTTTTGTTTTTATCTATTATCTGCGGAAGAACGTAAGATACGTTTTCGCCTTCTTTTACGGTTACGGCATTCCTTTCTGTTTCGCCGTGCAGAACGTATTCGGCAACGGCTTTACCCGTGATTTCGGCTTCTTCGGAAACAAAATCCACAAGGTCGTGAACGTGCAGGACGTTACCGCATGCAAAAATGCCTTCGATAAGCGTTTCGCGATTGTCGTAAACCACTGCGCCCTTGCTCTTTGGCGAGAGCGTTATGCCCGCCTCTTTAGAAAGCTCGTTTTCGGGGATAAGCCCTACAGAGAACAGCACGGTATCGCAATCGAAATGCATTTCGGTGCCTTGTATGGGGCGTTTGTTTTCGTCCACTTGTGAAATAGTTACGCCTGTAACGCGATTTTCGCCTTCTATTTTGGTTATTGTATGATTTAAATATATCGGAATATCAAAATCTTTAAGGCACTGTTTGATATTTCGTTTTAGTCCCGAAGAATACGGCATTATTTCGGCAACGACAAGAACTTTTGCGCCTTCTAAGGTCATTCTTCTTGCCATAATCAGTCCGATATCGCCCGAACCTAAAATTACCACGCGTTTGCCCGGCATAAAGCCTTCGATATTTATAAACTTCTGCGCCGCACCCGCCGAAAAAATTCCCGCAGGTCTGCTGCCGGGGATATTCAGTGCGCCGCGGGAACGCTCTCTGCAACCCATTGCAAGAACCACCGCTTTTGCCTGTAACTTTTTAACGCCTTCGGTTTTATTGATTATGGTAACCGATTTATCGCGCCCGACCGACAAAACCGTGGTTTCGGTTATATATTCTATTTTTAATTCGTTTACCCGATCTATAAACCGCCCTGCGTATTCGGGACCGGTAAGACTTTCTTTAAACCGTTTAAGCCCGAAGCCGTTATGGATACACTGGCGAAGTATTCCGCCAAGTTTATGCTCTCTTTCTATTATAAGTATATCTTTTACGCCGCTCTTTTGCGTTTCCACTGCGGCGGCAAGCCCTGCCGGTCCGCCACCGACGATTATAACGTCATAACTGTCTTTTATCATTTTTTCTCCTGCTTAGTTTATTAAAAACCCTTTTTCCTACGTTTCCGCCCATACTTATTTAAAACCATTTACTATACTTCCACTGAAGTTCGGCAATTATTATTTGGTTTTATAAAAGACTATTTCGGATCCTTTATCGTCCTTTGTAACGCTTTCAAGCGGAACGTTAAGCTCGCGCGAAAGAATTTCGGTTACTCTCGGTTGGCAAAATCCGCCCTGACATCTGCCCATGCCTGCGCGGGTTCTGCGCTTTACCGCGTCAACGGTTTTTGCGGGCGGGTTAGTTCTTATTGCAGAAATTATTTCGCCTTCGGTTATTTTTTCGCATCTGCAAATTACGTTTCCGTAAGCGGGATTTTGCTTTATAAGCCGGTTTTTTTCCTGTTCGCTTAACGCTTTAAACGGTTTTACCTTTTGCGTGTGCGGGTTAAAATCCTCTTTTTTTACAAGCTTGAATTTTTTACCGACAAGCTCGTTTGCAACGTACTTTGCGATTGCGGGCGCAGAAGTAAGCCCCGGAGATTCTATACCGCAGACGTTTATAAGTCCGCTCACGCTCTCGCTTTCTTCTATAATAAAATCATGCCTGTCGGCAGAATACGCGCGGTCGCCCGCAAAAGAGGTTATCGTGTTATAAAAAGGCACGTTATCCGCCATTAGAGCGGCTTTTTGCTTTACGGTGTCAAGTCCGACAGCCGTTGTGGATTTATCTTCTTTTTCAAGCTCGTCGGCAGTAGGACCTAATAAAATATTACCGTCAACCGTGTTGGTTATAAGTATTCCCTTGCCCTTTTTTGTAGGCGTGCAGAATATTGTATGCGAAACGAAATCTCCGCTTTCGCGATCCAACAGAATATATTCGCCGCGCCTTAAACCTATTTTTATGCTGTTATCGCCAAAAAGCTTTGCAATCTCGCCGGAGTGTGCGCCCGCACAGTTTATAACGACTTTTGCCGCGACCTTTTCGCCCGTAGCGGATATAATTTCAAATCCGTCGGCAATTTTATTTACCGAAACAACTAAAAATTCGGTTTTGAGTTCCGCGCCGTTATCCATTGCACTGCCTATGCTTTTAAAAGTAAGCTCGTAAGGGCAAACTATGCCGCCCGTTTTTGCATGCAGTGCGGCAATTACGTTTTTTGAAAGATTAGGTTCAAGCTCCCTTCCCTTATCGCCGCTTATTATTTGCAGGCCGTCCACACCGTTTTGCTCTCCGCGGGATAAAAGCTCGGTTAAAGCGGCTTTTTCGTCTTCGTTAAAAGCGATAACCAGCGAACCGTTGTTCTTGTATTTTACGCCAAGCTCTTCGCAATATGCAGGCATCATTTTATTGCCCGCTACGTTAAAATATGCTTTTTTGCTGCCGGGCAAAGCGTCAAAACCGGCATGAACTATGCCGCTGTTCGCTTTGCTTGCGCCCGAGCATACGTCTTTACCCTTTTCGAGCATTACGGCATTTAATTTATATTTTGAAAGTTCCCTTAAAATGCAGCCGCCTATTACGCCGCCGCCTATGATTGCTATATCGTACATTTTATTTTTATCCGTTTTAGTATGTTTTTAATTTCAGTATGTTATAAGATGATTGAACATTTCTACGGCGTATCTGTCCGTCATGCCGGAAACATAGTCCAAAACAGCGCGGGCATACACTTTTTTATCCGAAATGTTTTTATAAATCTTTTTATTTCTGAATTTATCGGTAAACTTATTTTCGTCCTGCAAAAATACGCCTTTTTCGCAATATTTTTTAAGGTAATCCCTGAACTCGTTTGCAAGATTAGGATAGAGCGCGGCGCACTTTTCCAAACCCGAAAACACGTCGCCGTCGTCAAAGTATGCCATTAAAGTATCTATAAGCTCGTTTATTATAAGCGAAGCATACTTTTTGTAAGCGTTAAAACGCTCGCTGCCGTAAATGTATTTGTAATTGAACGCTTTTATCTTGTTTAAAATTTCAGACATATCGTCCGACAGACAAATTCCGTTTTCGGGCGTACTTTTAAGGCATATATCGTGAATCATGTTGCTCATGATACTGCTTGTGTTTACGGCGGAAGCGTCCTCGAGCTTTACGATTTTAGAAAGTTCTTTGATGTTCTCGCGCGTTAAAAATCCGAGATTTATTGCGTCTTCTATATCGCGCCCGACGTACGCAATTTTATCCGAAATTTTTACCACGCAACCTTCGTACGTTACGGGACTGTATTGCCCCGAAATCTGAAAATCGTTGAGATCGATAAATTCCGTTCTCGGCATAATTTTGTTTATGTCCTTTTCGCCGCAGTGCGAAATTATTCCGTCGCGCACGGCGTAAGTCAAACTTAAATTGCGGTAAACGTTATTGTGGTCGAGCAAAAGCTCGATGTTATCCACAAAATACAAGCCGTTTTTTTCGTGCCAGAACGTGGTGTTTAAAAATTCACGGTAACGCTCGTCTAAAACGCTCTCCCCGTAATGGCCGAACGGCGCATGCCCGAGATCGTGCCCCGTGGCGATGGCTTTTGTAAGCTCTTCGTTAAGCCCCAAATATTTTGCTATGGTGTAACACACCGACTCTACGTGAGAAACGTGTTCCATTCGCGTACAGACGTGGTCGTTTTCTATATTGTAAAACACCTGCGTTTTGTGTTTTAAACGCCTGTATGCCGAAGAATGAAGAATTCTTGTGTAATCCCTTGCAAACTCCGAGCGAATTTCAAATGCGGCGGCGTGAAGCTGACGATCGCGTTTAATCAGCTTTTCGTAATTTTCGTTACGCTCGTTTACCGCTACTTCGTAAAATTTACCGTTATCCATAATAAAGCCCCCTTAAAGGTTTTATTTTATTCGGCGTAAATAACATTTATACGTCAATACGTATTATGCGTTAATTCGCCGTTTTTAGTTTCTTCCTTTTTTCTCGTTTTCATCCTTTATCCGCTGTTTTTCGGCGCGGATCTCTTTAACCGTGTTTTCGTACCCGTTATTTTTAGGCGTGTAGTATATCTTACCGACCAAAGAATCGGGCAAATACTGCTGATTGACGTATCCGCCGTAATCGTGCGGATATTTATATGCGCGGCTCTTTAATTTATCTTCTTTATCGGCGTAAACGCTGTTTTTAAGATGAGAAGGAACTACGTCGTCGCGCACGTTTTCGGCATCTTCGCCGGCAAGCCCCATAGCTACAACCACAGAGTTTGATTTAGGAGCTTCGCAAACATAAATAATCGCGTGAGAAAGCGGAATAAGCCCTTCGGGAATACCCATATTTTTTAAAGCTGTCATTGCAGAAACGGCTACAACCATAGCCATGGGATCCGCCATGCCTACGTCTTCGCTGGAATGCGCCACAAGCCGCCTTGCTATAAGCAACGGATCGCACCCGCCGCGGATAAGCCGCTGGGACCAGTAAAGCGCGGCGTCGGAATCGCTTCCGCGAAGGCTCTTGCAAAATGCCGACAACATATCGTAATAGAGATTTTCGTCATACGAAAGTGCTTTTTTTTGTATAGACTGTTCTGCGTCTTTAAGCGTTACTTTTATCTTTCCGTCTAAGTTCGGCGGCGTGGTTAAAACTGCAAGTTCCAAAGCGTTATACGCAACCCTTAAATCGCCCCCGCTCATTACGGCAATATGCTTTACCGCCGATTCTTCTACTTCCGCATTATAACCGCCAAGTCCGCGTTTTGTATCGTTAAGCGCCCTATAGAGTGCTTTTTCGATAATATCGTCGGTAAGGCGTTTAAACTCGAACACTCGGCAACGCGAAACTATAGCGGGCGTCATTGCGGCAAAGGGGTTTTCGGTTGTGGAGCCTATAAAAATTATGGTGCCTTGCTCGATAAGAGGCAAAAGCGAATCGGACTGCGTTTTGTTGAACCTGTGACATTCGTCCAGCAAAAGGTAGGTCTTTTTACCCAAAAGGCGGTAATTTTCCTTTGCGTCGTCACCCACTTTTTTTACGTCCGCAACGCCGCTGTTTACCGCATTTAATTTGACAAAACAGCCGCTTGTGGAATTTGCTATAATGTTGGCAAGCGTGCTTTTTCCGCTACCAGGCGGGCCCCAGAAAATACAACTGCCTAATCTGTCAAGCATAATTGCCCTGCGAAGCAGACTGCCTTCTTCGGCTATATGGCTTTGCCCTAAAAATTCCTTTAAGCTTTGCGGGCGCATGCGCTCGGCTAAGGGCGCAATTGCATTATTGTCCTGTATATCGAACAGGCTTAAGTTGCCGTTATTTGTTTTTTTCATGCTTTAATAATATCACAGATTTATATATAATACAATTATATTATGAAAAAATTTTTATTTTTCTTAATGTTTGCCCTTCTTCCGGTCATACTTTCAGCCCTTATCATCAACCCGCAAAAGTATGCCGAATGTACTTTAAAGGGATTGAATTTATGGGCGTTTACGGTTTTACCGGCACTGCTACCCTTCTTTTTCGTAACCCTTCTTATAGGGCAGACGGACGGCGCAAAAATACTTTCAAAAACGCTTTCGCCCGTTGCCAACTTTTTATACAACACAACGGGTACAGCCGCAGCTTTTATTTCGGTTATGAGCTACGTTTCGGGCTATCCGCTTGGCGCAAAGCTTATAAGCGAATTTTACGAGAACAAAATTATAGACCGCCGCCAGGCGGAAAAAATGTCGGTTTTTTGTTCGACTTCGGGTCCTTCGTTTATAATCGGCAGCGTGGGCGCAAGTATGCTTAAAAGCCCCGCCTTTGGCGCAATTATATTCGTATGCCATATTTTATCCGGTGTTTTAACAGGCGTTTTATTCCGTAAAAGTTCAAATAAAAGTATTGATAACGGTGCTATAGCCCCTCTTTTACAAAATAAAGCAAAAAAAATAGATCTTTATTCGTGCGCGGCAAACGTAAGTTTATCGTGTTTGTGCGTGGGAACGCTTATTGCGGTATTTTACGTCTTTTCGGAAATACTTTCGGATTTAAAAATAACATACCCTATAATATGGCTGCTGACGGTTTTATTAAAGGACGAAAAAAAAGCCGCCGCTATTGTAGCAGGACTTTTTGAATGCACTAAAGGCTGTTTTATGTTGTCGTATGCAGGGAAAAACGCAATTCCGCTTATTACCGCGCTTATATCGTTCGGCGGACTTTCGGTAATAGTTCAGCAAATGGCGTTTTTATCAAAGGCAAAAGTAAGATTTAAATATTTTATGGCGGGAAAATTAGTTATGACCGTAATTTCTTTCTTTTTAGCCTTCATAGCCTGCAAAATATTTTTATAGAGCATTTATAGTTTTAACGCGGCTTTTACTATTTCGTAAGCGTTTTTATCTAAAAGCTCAGAAAAATCGCCGCCGCTTAATATAATTTCGCGCACGCGGTGCGAACTTATATTTAAAAATTCGTTTTCGGCTTGTATATAAATATTTTTTATCTCCGGATAAAGTTTACGGTTAAACTCAAACATATTCTGTTCGTAATCGTAATCCTGTTGATTCCTTAAACCGCGAACGTTATCGGTTACGCGGCGGCTTTTTAAAAAGTCAACGAGAAGTCCGTCAAAATAAACTACTTCTACGCGCGGATTATCTTCAAAAGTTGCCTTAACAGCTTTTTCACGAGTGAAACGGTCTAACATATAGGTTTTATTTTCATTATTGCCTATTGCAACTATTACTTTTTTATATTTTTCAAGCGCGCGTTCGACTATGCGTTTATGCCCGTTGGTTATAGGATCAAAACTGCCGGCAAAAACGCAGGTATCTTTATCCACCAGGCGGTAAAAAGTAAAATTTGCAATGCCGTATTTTTTCTGTTTTTCAATAAAAAGTCCGCCTATAAGTTCGTTAAACGCACTTCCGCGTTCGATAATACATAGTCCGTTCTCGTTTAACAAATCGCGTTTTGCTATAATCTCAAGCGCATTTTTTCCGCTTTCCGACTTGTACGGCGGATCAAGAAAAACAATATCGAATTTTTCGTTTGTGTGCTTTAAAAACTCGGTGCAATCGGTATTTAAAACTCTTGCGGTAATATTAAGTTTATTTAAATTTTTTTTTGTGATTTCAGCGGAATCTCTTGCAGCGTCTATAAACAACGTTTCCTTTGCCCCGCGCGATAACGCTTCGATTCCGACCGCACCGCTGCCGCAGAACGCGTCTAAAAACTTTTTGCCTTCTATTTCAAATTGCAAACACGAAAAGAGTGCTTCTCTTGCCCTGTCTGACGTAGGGCGCACTGCATCGCCCGAAAACGATTCAAGCGTTCTTCCTTTGTATTTTCCCGCAATTATTCTCATATTCTCTCCCGATTGTAAGTCTTTAATATATCGGACTTTGCCGCAATTTACAATTCGTTATTTTTAGTAAAAATGCCTTCGTACTTTTTAGCAAGCAAGCTGCCCGCAAAAATCATTGCCTGATATATACCTATGGAATTCGCATTTGCAACTTCCTGCACATTTTCAAAAATCACCCGTTCGTCTGATATTTCGTCTGTCTGCATTTGCGATTTTGCCGAACTTAAACTCATACAACAATTATTAAGTCCGCTTTTTATGCGCAACAGTCCGTTTGAATAACCGTAATTAAAAATATCCGCTTTCTCATCGCACGGTAAAACATAATCGCCGTACAGAAGGTTTTCGCCTTTTTTTATATCTCGTTCAAGCAATTTTCTTGCGGTTATTTTCATAGCGGGCTTTACATCGAACTGCGCGTTAAACGGCCTATAGCCGTACATTAGCAGACCTATGCGCACCATATCGAGGTTGTATTTCCCGTATAAAAAGCCGCCGCTTGCCGATATATGCGAAACAGCATTTGAGTTTACGCTTTTTATAACGTTCAAAAACGGCAAAAACCTTTCGTACTGTTTTTTTACGCTTGTTTCCACCTCGGAATTGTAAAAGTGAGAAAACACGCCTTCAACGGTAAAACCGTTTGATAACGAACTTATAGCGTCACTTTTTAAAAGTTGAATATCATCGTACCCCAGCCTGTTCATGCCTGTATTTATAGCAAAATGTAGTTTCGGGTAAACGTTTTTTTCCTTTGCCGAACTTTTTATTTTTAAAAAATCGTCGTGGCAGGAAACGCAAATAGAAACGTCGTTTATATAAGCCGAAAACACGTCGGAAACAGGCAAAAGGCACAGCACGGGTTTTTGTATTCCGCAAAACCTTAAACATGCGGCTTCCGCTATCGAAGATACAGCAAAACAGTCGGCAATATCCGAAACGGCATCGGCAACTTTTACTAAGCCATGCCCGTAAGCATCGGACTTTACCACGGCGCAAAACTTTGCCGAGCCTAAGCAACCTTTTATTTTTATAGCATTTTGCCTTATAGCCGAAAGATCTATAACCGCTTTGGGCAATTCGTCGTACGACGCAGCGAAAAATTCAACAGGCATTTTCATATTCTATATCCGTTTATATATAATATGAAAAAATCTGTAAAATTTTACTTTACGTAGTTTACTCTTCGTTTTTAACGAAAGCTTTGCTCAGTAATTCGTCTACGGCGGAATAACCGAGTTCTTCAAGCCTGAACTGACGCGCAGCCGTTTCTAATATAATAGGAATATTTCTACCCGGGCTTACCGGAATAATAAGTTTAGGAACGGTCATTCCTAAAATTTCGGTAGTTGCTTTTTCGTCGCCAAGCCTGTCGATATCGCTAAGTTCGTTCCAGTGCACAAGCTCCGCAACAAGCTCTACCGTTTTTTCGGGACGAATAGCACCCGGTCCGAACATGGTTTTTACGTTTATTATGCCGATCCCGCGCACTTCCATATAATATTGAATCTTTTTAGGACAAGACGCAACGAGAATTTCGCCGTTGTTTTTTACTATAACGGTATCGTCGGCAACAAGTCTGTGTCCGCGAGAGATAAGTTCCAGCGCGGTTTCGCTTTTACCTACGCCCGCATGCCCTGTTATCAGTACGCCAACGCCCGAAATATCCAGCATTACCGCATGCATTACGGTTACGGGAGCTAAAAGCTCGTTTAAATATACCATAAGGTCGTGAATAAGCACGGTAGTTACCGCACTCGAGCGGAAAATCGGACAGCCGCATCTTCTTGCGGTTTCGCCAAGAACTTCGTCTACTTCAAGATTTCTTGCCATAACCACGCAGGGCAGATTATCAACAAAAAATTTTTCAAACATGCGTTCCTTTTTTTCCAACGGCAAGCTCTTTATAAATTCGTGTTCGGCGTTGCCTATAACCTGAACGCGGTCGCTTGCAAAATGCTGAAAGTAACCCGCAAGCTGAAGCCCCGGACGGGATACGCTGATAGAATCGATAGTCATGTTGCCGCGCCCCGCATAAACGATTTCAAGCCCGAGCTGTTCGGCAAATTCTTCGCAGGAAACGACTCTTACTTCGTTTTCCTCTGTCTGTTTATGTTTTTTAACGTTCATAATGGTTTTATCGTCCGAAAAAGGCAACCTTCTGCCCCTTTACGGATCAATCCTCCCGTTTATTAAAATAATTATATATGATTTCGGCTTGCTTTTCGCCTATACCGTGAACGGCGGCAAGCCGATCTTTATCTGCTTTTGCAATTTCGCCCACACTTTTAAATTCGTCCAGAAGAATTTGTATGCGCTTTTTGCCAAGCCCTTCTATTTTGCCAAGTTCCGTGGAAAACGCCTTTTTAAGATGCGTGCTACGGTGATAAGTTATAGCAAAACGGTGAGTTTCGTCCCTTATTCTTTGAATGAGCCTTAAACAATAATCGCTCCTTTCCAAAATAACGGGCTTACCGGAGTTTTGAGTAAATATCTCTTCGTGTTGCTTAGCAACCGATATGAGCGGAACGTCAAAATTCTGCGCTTTAAACACTTCTTCGACGGCTGAAAATTGCCCTTTGCCGCCGTCGATTATTACAAGATCAGGTTTTTCGAATCGATCTTCGTCGGTTTTAAGCCTTTCTATGCGGCGGGTTAAAACTTCCCTTAAACTTGCAAAGTCGTCGGTGCCTTCTACCGTTTTTATTTTAAATCTACGATATAAATCGGGGGCTTTTACGCCGTCTATAAACACGATCATTGCACCCACTTTGTCTACGCCCGAAATATCAGATATATCGTAACATTCTATGCGCTTGGGATATTTTTCAAGGTTAAGCACTTCTTTAAGCCGATTGCACGCAAGCACCGTCATATCCGATTTGTGTTTTATTTTATCAATCGATTTTTCAAGATAGTCGGCTGCGTTTATTTCCGCCATTTCGGTAAGCTGCCGCCTTACGCCCTGCTTTGCAAAAATTATATCGGTCTTTTTCCCGAAATTATCTTTAAAAAACTGTTCTAAAAGCGGAGCCGCGGGTAGTTCCTTATTTACGATGATTTCATCGGGAATTTCATTATTTTTATCGTAAAAGCGCATTAAAAAACTTTCAAGATTTTCTTCCTGCGAGCCGGGCGCGTTTTCAAGCGCAAAATATTTGCCGCCCTGCATTCTGCCGCCGCGCGTTATTAAAACGTTTATTGCCGAATGAATGTTGTCGCTCGCAATAGCCGCAACGTCGCACGAAATAAAGCGGTTGAGCGATGTAATTTTCTTTTCTCGTATCTTTTTTAAGCTGTTTATGCGATCGCGATATAGAATCGCAAGCTCAAAATCTTCGTTTTCGGAAAAAAACTGCATTTTGGAACGCAAAATTTCTTCGGCTTCGTCATCATTACCCGCAAGAAAATCCAGCGCCGCATTTACCCTTTCCATATACTCTTTTTTCGTGCAGAACCCGTTACACGGTCCCATACAGCGTTTTATATGGTACTTTAAGCACTCGCGCTTTCGTGTGTTTTCGGTAATAACCATATTACAGCTTCTTAGTAAAAACGTACAATTTATTATTTCAAGAATTTCTTTTGCCGAAACGCCCGCCATAAACGGACCGAAATACCTTGCTCCGTCACGCCGTATACGCCTTACCACTTCGAAATAAGGAAATTCCTTTTTTAAGTCTATTCTGAGCGACGGATAGGTTTTATCGTCTTTTAAAAGAATGTTGTATTTTGGCTTGTTCTTTTTTATAAGGTTGTTTTCAAGCGAAAGAGCGTCCGCCTCGGAGTTGGTTATAATGTAATAAAAGTCGGCGATATTCGATACCATCGCCATAACTTTATCCGTTTTTACGTTGTCGTAAAAATACTGCGTTACCCTGTTTTTTAAATTTTTAGCCTTTCCGACATAGATAATAATCCCGTCGGCATCGAGCATGACGTACACGCCGGGATTTTTAGGAAGAAGTCTTATTTTGTCCTCAAGGTCTTTGCGCATAATATCCTTTTTGATTACCTTACTATCTGAAACGGTCGGTTAAAAATGCCGTTGCACTTTTATTTATAAAAGTTACGTTCGTTTATCAAATAAATTTTTTCCTGTACCTATAAAAGTTTTAAAACGTTTATAAGGCTTACCGTAAACCACGACGCGTTAAAAACAAACGTTAAAAAATAAACTAAAAAATTAAGCCCGTTTTCTCTTACGTTTTCTTTATACCCCATGGCGGCGATTTTAAACGAAAATTTTAAGTCCTGAAAAAAATCGGCTAACCGCCTTACGGATATCGCAATATACTGCCCGACGTTTATTACTATCATACACGAGAGATGAAAAAGTACGCCCACGATTCCGCCGACGAGCGAAGCCGTCCATTTGTTGAGCTGTTTGCCGTCGTTTGACTTAAATACATTAAGCGCGCCGTAAATTAAAGCCGTAACGATAATTGCCGCGCCGCATAAAACGATAGCCTGAATTATCAGCGAACCTATGCTGTTTTTCTTGTTTGTAAAGCCTTCACGTTCCATAATGTTTAACGTTATATAAATAAAAAAGTTAAGCTATAGATTGATTATCGCATTGTTTTTAGTAATAAAAAGGGGCATAAGCCGCGCTTGAAAAGCACAAAGTTCTTCTGCCCCGTTTTTTATTATTTAGCGTATTCAATCGCTCTTGATTCCCTGATTACGTTTACCTTAATCTGCCCGGGATATTCGAGTTCGCTTTCTATCTTCTTTGCGATATCCTTGGCGAGATACATTGCTTTTACATCGTCAACCTGTTCGGGTTTAACGATAACGCGGATTTCTCTTCCTGCCTGAATGGCATAAGATTTATCAACGCCCGCAAACGATGAAGCAATATTTTCCAAGGATTCCAACCTCTTGACGTAGTTGGTGCTTGTTTCTCTTCTTGCGCCCGGTCTTGCGCCCGAAATTGCGTCTGCTGCGGCAACCAGAACGGCTTCAACCGTTTTAGGCTCTACGTCGCCGTGGTGCGCCTGAATGCAGTTTACTACGTTCTTGTTTTCTTTGTACTTCTTTGCAAGGTCGGTACCTATCTGAACGTGCGTACCTTCTATTTCGTGGTCAACCGCTTTACCTATATCGTGCAGCAAGCCGCCGCGTTTTGCAAGGTTTACGTCAACGCCGAGTTCCTGTGCCATAAGCCCGGCAAGATACGAAACTTCGATAGAATGCTGTAAAACGTTCTGGCCGTAACTTGTTCTGAATTTTAGTCTGCCGAGCAGTTTTATAAGTTCGGGATGAATTCCGAATAAACCGCAATCAAACATAGCGGCTTCGCCCGCTTCTTTAATCTTTTGGTCGAGTTCTTTTGCAGTTTTTTCAACCGTTTCTTCAATGCGAGCGGGGTGAATTCTTCCGTCTGTTATAAGCTTTTCAAGCGACAACCTTGCAACTTCGCGTCTGACGGGATCAAAGCCCGACAAAATAACGACTTCGGGCGTATCGTCTATAACGAGTTCTACGCCGGTTGCATTTTCAATAGCTCTTATATTTCTGCCCTCACGGCCGATTATACGCGCTTTCATGTCGTCGCTGGGGAGCGGAACGACCGAAACCGTTATTTCCGACGCGTGATCGGTACAGCAACGCTGTATGGCAAGAGTGATTATCTCCTTTGCCTTTTTATCGGCTTCTTCTTTGGCTTCTTCTTCGATGCGGCGAACTGTTACCGCGCTATCTCTGCGCGCTTCGTCCTGCACCGATTCCATAATCTGATTTTTAGCTTCTTCTTTGGTAAGCTGAGCTACTTTTTCAAGCTCGGTTATCATAAGTTCGTGCTGTTTTTCAACCTTTTCTTTTAAAAGATTTACGTCCTGATCTTTCTTTTCGAGATTACGTTTTTGTTCTTCTAATTCCTCGTTCTTTTTTAAAAGATTTGCGTCCTTTTTGTTAAGAATTTCGTCTTTCTGAACGAGTCTTTGTTCCATTTTTTGCAATTCCAAGCGTTTTTCTTTAGATTCGCGCTCGAAATCGTTTCGCATTTTCAGGTCCTGTTCCTTAGCTTCGAGTATAGCTTCTTTTTTAATCTGCTTGCATTCGCTTTCCGCTTCTTCCTTCATTTTTGCAATTACGGTTTCGGCAGATCCGATTTTTTGTTCGCGTTTTTTCTGAAGAATCTTACTTCCGAAAAATACACCGCCCGCCGCGCCTAAAACAAGCGCAACAACTCCGGCTATTACCGCAACAACCGCGGTAGACATAAGAAACAGGGAGCTTAAGTCAATGATGTGCATAATAGTCTCCCGTTTTTTCGTATAAAAATATATCAAAGCAACTCATAGTTTTGCGTACGTTTTCACCGTAAAATCAAACAAATAAATAAAGGGCAAAACGCAAAATCGCAAAGTTATGGCACTATATATAAATTTATCGTATTTTATTATATATTAAGGACAAAAAAAAGTCAATCGATATATATTTACTTTTAATCTTTTTTTACGCTTTTTGTTTTCAGAACTTTCGGCGAGTTGTTTTTTTGCATGCATATTACGCATTTTTTTAACCGCAATAAGTGTTATTTATGCTTTTTGCCCGCACCAAAAAGTTCTGTTTTGCACAAAAAAGTCCGCCTATAGGTCGATTATCGGGGATTTCTATATTTTCCCACATTATTAAAACGGAGCAAAAAGCACGTTTTGCTTTTTGCTCCGCAGTTAAAAACAGCTTTTTATTTATTGCAGTTACTCGCTTAAAGTTCTGGATAAAAACTCGCGCGTTCTTGCTTCTTTTGGCGAAGTAAATATTTCTTCCGGTGTACCTTCTTCCACTATTACACCGTTATCCATAAACACGACGTGCGACGCGATATCCTTTGCAAAACCCATTTCGTGCGTTACGACAACCATCGTAAGCCCAGATTTTGCAAGTTCGCTCATAACCGAAAGAACTTCTCCTACCATTTCGGGATCTAATGCCGAAGTAGGCTCGTCAAAGAGCAGAACTTCCGGCTCCATTGCAAGCGCGCGCGCTATGGCAACGCGTTGTTGCTGTCCGCCGGATAACTGCGAGGGGCGCGCGTCGGTAAATGCGTCCATTCCGACGAGTTTAAGGTATTTCAGGGCGGCTTGTTCCGCTTGCTCCTTGCTACGCCCTGAAACCTTGCGCGGACCTATAGTGCAGTTTTTAAGTACGTTCATATTTTTAAACAGATTGAACGACTGAAAAACCATTCCCACCTTTTTACGATACTCCGACGGCTTTTTGGTGTTCACTATGTTTTCGCCGTTTAAAAATATTTCACCGGACGAAGGCGTTTCAAACAGGTTTATACAGCGCAGAAGCGTTGATTTTCCGCTGCCGGAAGAACCGATAATGCAAGTTACGTCGCCCTTTTTAACCGTAAAATTTACGTCCTTTAAAACTTCGTGATCACCGAAATTTTTACCTAAGTGTCTTATTTCTATAACGTTTTCGCCGTACGGGTTTTGTGCGCCCGCGTTGGCGTTATCTAAACTTAAATTATTGTTTTTCATCATTCGTTACCTCCTTCGGCTTTATGTTCTTTGGCAAATGACTCGGCATCCATATTTTGCGAACCCTGAAAAGCATAATTCTTTTTGCCGTCCATTTTCTTTTCGATAAGTCTTAAAATACGCGTTATGGTAAAGGTTAAAACAAAGTATATTGCCGCCACCAGTAAATAAGTTGCAAAAACCTGATAATTTATGCTTACTATACTCTTAGCGTAAAAATACAGTTCGGTAAAACCTATAACGTTTAAAACGGAAGTATCTTTTATATTTATAACGAACTCGTTGGCAACGCTCGGTAAAATATTTCTGAGAGCCTGCGGCAGTATGACGTAGCGCATAGACTGAAAATGCGTCATACCTATTGCGTTTGCGCCCTCAAATTGCCCTTTTGAAACGGAAATAATACCGCCGCGGACTATTTCAGCCATGTATGCGCCCGTGTTTATAGAAACTATCAGAAGCCCCGCAAACACTACGTCGAGCGTATTGCCGCCGTTTAAAAGCGCAAAACCCCAGAATATTACCATTGCCTGAACCATCATAGGCGTACCGCGGAATATCTCTACATAGGCGGACAAAATCCAGTCGCCTATCTTTTTGAACACGCGCCCCACTTTATTATGCGGATCCGGCATAGTGCGATATATACCGATAAGCAACCCCAAAAGCAATCCCACTACCGTACCGATGAGCGATACAAGCAAAGTGTATCCTATGCCTTCGAGAATAATCGGATAATATGTTGCGATAATGTTTCCTATCTGAACAAAAATATTCGTTTGAGTGTCGGCTGCTTCAAGGTACTCCGTAGCCTGTTCCATAAGCTTGTTTCGCTCTTCGGTACCGATTCCCGCAAGAATTCTGTTTATATCCGCCTTTAACGGACTACCCTTTTTTAATCCGACGGAAAGGTCTGCCTGATCCTGCGAACAAGTAAAACCCGTATCGCCGTTTACAAGCGGTATAAAAGTAAGGTTTGTGTTCGATTTGCAGTCCGCAGTAGCTCCGGCATTTTCGGCAACGTAGGCATCAATAGTTTTAGCGTTAAGAGCCACTACCATAGCGGGGAAATTTTCCATGGGTGTTTGCGGTATGATTCCGTAAGCGGCAGCTTGTTCCTGCAATACGTCATCGTGGAAAGTGCCTTTTTGCGCTACTATTTTAGCCCCGTTAAAATCGTTAAGACTTGTCGCTTCAGCATATTTGCTGTCTTTTCTTACTACTAAAACGAGATTAGCCGTATAATACGGATCTGTAAAATCTATCGTATTCTTGCGCTCTTCGGTAGGACTCATACCCGCGATAATCAAATCAAGCACGTCGGAAGTTACGCCGTTCAAAAGAGAATCCCATTCATATTTTACTATAACAAGTTCCCGGTTAAGCCCTTCGGCTATTTTTTTTGCGATCATAACGTCGTAACCGTTGGCATAACCTGCCGAGTTGGATATTTTTACCGCTCCGTCGGCGTCGGTCATGCGCGTGTAGTTATATGGCTTGTAGTCGCACTCCATGCCGACGTAAAGCTTTTCTTTTTCCTTCTGATTACCGCACCCGACAAAACACGATAAACACGCAAAGCATGCAAGCGCAGCAATTAAAATAGCAAGGGTTTTTAAAAAATTTTTTTTCATGCCGTTTCCTCCAAAAGTGTTTAGGCGCGCATTATCAGATTATAAAAATATAAAAATTATAACAACGCGCCTTTTTTGTAAAACTTTAAAAATTTTTGCAAAAATAAAATCCGCAATGGGTAAACCCTGCGGATAACTAAAATGCCGAAAAACGGTAACAACATGAAAAACTTTAATACAAACAAAAATGCGCAAAACAAAACCGTTTGCAGGCATTTTTGCGCAGTATTGCAACATTCACGTGATAATAAACATTGATAGCGCTCCGCGGGAATTCCCCGCGACAGACTGCAACGTATTTCCCTGCAGCCCAACCGAGCCTTCTTACGGAAGAAAACCCGCGTTTCGGCAAAACTTCCTTTTGCTATGCGGCAATAGGTTCCGTAACCTGCCGCAAACTACTTTTAAGTTTTGCGCCTCTATGAATTGTTGAGCTTATTTTAACAAGCCTTAACGAGTTTGTCAAACGATTTACACGCGCTTTACGCAAAAAGCTTAAAATATTATTGACAAAGAAAAACAAAAAAGGTAAAATTAAGGTTACTTAATTAAAATGTATAAGGTCAGGTAATAACATGGAAGAAAAAAGAGCTGTAACGATGGAAAAGCTCGTCAACCTTTGCAAATCGCGCGGAATAATCTTTCCCGGCAGCGATATATACGGCGGAATGGGCAACACCTGGGACTACGGCCCCGTAGGCGTAGAACTTAAAAACAACGTAAAACGCGCCTGGTGGAAACGTTTCGTTCAGGAAAGCGAAAATTCTTACGGCGTTGACGCGGCAATTCTTATGAACAGCAAGGTTTGGGAAGCAAGCGGACACACGGCTTCTTTTTCGGATCCTAAAATGGACTGCAAAGAATGCAAGAGCCGCCATCGCGCCGATAACCTTATAGAAGCTCATTCTCACGGCACGGTCAATCCCGATACCATGACTAATGAAGAAATGGAAAAATATATAGAAGAACATCATATAAACTGCCCTATCTGCGGCAAACATAACTGGACGCCTATCCGTCAGTTCAATATGATGTTTGAAACCTCGCGCGGAGTTATAGAGGACGCAAAGGACAAAATTTACCTTCGTCCCGAAACGGCACAAGGCGAATATGTAAACTTTTTAAACGTTCAACGCACCACTCGCGCAAAAATTCCTTTCGGAATCGGACAGATAGGTAAAGCGTTCAGAAACGAAATAACGCCAGGCAACTTTATTTTCAGAACGATCGAATTCGAACAGATGGAACATCAATGGTTCTGCAAAGAAGGCACCGACCACGAATATTACGACGCCTACAAGAAAAAAGCCGAAAAATTCCTTTTGGATTTAGGCATAAGCGAAGATCATTTACGCTTTAAAGATCACGATAAACTTGCGCACTATGCAAAAGCCGCTTGCGACATACAGTATTTATTCCCGATAGGCTGGTCGGAACTCAACGGTATTCACAACCGCACGGACTTCGACCTTACCCGCCATCAGGAATATTCGGGCAAGAGCATGCTGTACACCGATCCGTTTACCAACGAAAAATATATTCCGTTCGTTATCGAATATTCAATCGGTGCGGACAGACTTATGCTCGCGCTTTTATCCGAAGCGTATGACGAAGAAAAACTCGACGACGGCGAAACCAGAGTGGTTATGCACTTCCACCCCGCAATCGCGGCTTACAAAGTTGCGGTTCTGCCCCTTCAGAAGAATCTTTCGGAAAAGGCTCGCGAGGTTTACACTAAATTCTCCCGCTACTTTATGTGCAACTACGACGAAGCGGGTTCTATCGGCAAACGTTATCGTCGTCAGGACGAAATCGGAACGCCTTACTGCGTAACCATCGATTTTGACACTTTGGAAAACGACACCGTAACCATTCGTGACAGAGATACCATGTCGCAGATTCGTTTGGGCATAGACGAAGTTATTCCGTTTATTCTGGATAAGATTGCCTTTAACTGATATAAAAACACCTTAAAAAATATGGCGCGCTTTCAAGTTTGAAAGCGCGCTTTTTAAATTAGCTCATTTTTTATGCGGGAAGATGATATCTTCCCCTACAGGTTTTTTTCTTACAAAATACTTAATAATCGACCTATAAGGGCAATATATAAAAAGAAACCCGCACGAATTAGTTTACGCGCGGGATAACTCTTTTAATTATTAGTTACGCTAATACCAAAACCTGTTTTATCTGGAGTTGTTTGACGTACTTCAGAAGAAGATTTGTTATTTGTCAAAGTGCCGGTGTTGCTACACTCGATAACCTTTACCGTTGAACCAGGGTTTACCTTTTCCCTTTTTTGAGTTTGGCTGAAAGCTTCAAAACTATAAAGAATTCCGCCTACGCCTGCACAATCTTTTCCACCTGTTATATTACCGGTATTGGTGCATTTTTCAACAAGAATATGTGATATAGGCAAGTTTTCAGTTGCAGCATTATTTTCACAAAAAGCGTTCATATATGATACGATACCGCCAACTTTATCTTCTGTAACATTTACATTACCGTTATTTGTAAGATTTTTTAGCGTTATATTGACAACTTTATATATTCCGTTTTCATCTTTTAATCTATCTTTTCCAGAAATGTACCCTATTAACCCACCGGCTTTACTTTCTGCTGTTACATTTGCATTATTCGTGCAATTTTCAAAAATAACGTTACCAGGATTATAAAGTTTTCCTGCAATCCCACCTACAGTCGCATGACCTATTACGGTTCCACTAACTGTTACTTTTGAAATAGAAATATTTTCTACAGCTTTAGCGTTTGGGTTATTGTATTTTTCATCATCAGCAAAATCCGACGTTTGAGGCGCATAACCAAGTAATGCGCCAACGCAGCTACCATATTGAGCTAATGAAATATTTACATCAGAAAGTATTAAGTCTGAAACTATAAAGCTACTATGTTCACTTGATAGTGAACCGGCAACGGCAATTAAACCATAAGCTGCACCATATGTTTTAGTGGTAGTGGTTGTAAAAGAGTCTTTTGTAGAAATAATTGAACCGTTTGTTAATCCTTTAAGAGTATGACCATTACCACGAATTTCGCCGTTGAACGGATGTTCTCCTGTGCCTATCGGCAACCAGCTTTCAGAACTCATATCTATGTCGGCTTTAATTTCTACAGGTAAGTTACTGAAATCTACACCTGCATTTACATAATCACGGAAAGATTTAAGCTGTTCGAGCGTGGAGATATCATAAGATGTAGCTATCGTAACGTTTTCATCTTGAGTATTGTTTAAAATAACTTTACCGCTACTTTTAAACGTTGCGGTAGAGCCGGCTGTTTTTTCAAGATTAAAAACGAGAGCATTGTTTTCTATTATTATTCTACCAACACCTGTTGCCGTTAATTTAGAAACTGAACCAAATTCATGATAAGATGAAGTAGCAATATTTTTTACAGTAATTTCGCCTGCTGTGCCATAATGAGATATTTCGTCTTTTATAGCATCGATATCTATTGATGTTTCACCATTGTTTGTACGAATTATTACGTTATTTTGTGCATCCCCGTTATTAGTATAAACAATTTTAGATACAAAGTTTTTACCTACGTCTAACCCAGTAGCAACGTTTTGTGTTGCATCAAACGTTCCGCCTTCTTTTAAATAGTTGCTGTATTTTGACTTTATGTCAGCTTGATTTTTTGCAACTCTCCAAAGATTATAATCTTTAGAAACAGCTTTGGTGTTATCCTGATAAAGTGTTTCGTTATCTTTTTCTCTTCTAAGCAAAAAACGATTGTTTACGCTGTCCCAAAGTATATCGCCTGAACTACGCGGAGTGAGTTTTTCAATGCCGTAACCCTTTTCGTCCATAACGGCAATAACTTCGCTCATCGTTTTTGGTGCATCATTTTCGGCTCCGTCTTCAATGAGCGCGGCATTAAGCAATCTTACGGTTGCCATATCGTTGGTCTCTTTTGCTTCTTCAACAAAGCAACCGATAGTAGGAATGAGTATTGCAGAAAGCACTGCAATTACTGCAACCACAATAACTAGTTCTACCAAGGTAAAACCTTTCTTTTTAAGGTTTTTGGTTTGCATGTTTGTAAATCTCCTTACAAAATTTTTTATTACTAAACGAGTTTTTGGCTCGTGTTAGTTCGTGAATATGGATTTTAAATTATTAGAAATCCTCTATCGGCGCGTTCGCGCCACTTTCTCCAAAGGGAGAAAGCTTATATAATAAAAAGCTTTAATAATCATAAAAAGCTTTAATAATCAACCTATAGGCGAGTTTTCACTTTTCCCCCGCTTAGACAAGAGGGGGAAAACACAAAAGGGG
>CAKVPH010000025.1 GCA_934796775.1 uncultured Clostridia bacterium | reverse complement strand
CTGGCGAGTAGTTTTTGTTTTTTCTTGACATAAAAATATGCACCTCCTAAAGTGTCTAACTTTTGGGGCGCATATCATTTAATGCGGTCTTTTTATTTTCTTATAAAAACCGCGAACAGTTTAGGCGGGCAGATTATTCAGCTATTTTCAACTATTGTTTATACAAAAAAAGGATTTTTGTTCGTAATAAAATGTTGACAAATCGCCCGCGCGATTATATAATGTATTATATAAGAATCAATAAATTAAATCAAGGAGTCCGGATCTCGGATATGAAAGATAACAAATTCAATTTCGGAAAAGCAATGATAGCTTTAATAACGGCAATTATCTGTGTTTTCGGTATGGTATCGCTTACTGCGTGCGACGCGATAGACAGAGTTAATTCCGCTTATTCCGGCAGTTCGTCTGAAAGTTCGGGCGGAGAAGATATTCAGCCAAGCAAGGTTGAACGCGATAGCGTAGACGTTAAAATTAGCGACAATATCGATAATTTAACCGTAAAACAAATAAAGAAGGCATTAAGCGAACAACGTATTCCCGCAGAACTATTGTTTTCGGGCGTTGCCGTGGGCGACTTAATAAAAGCCGCAAACGTGGGCGTTTTATCGTTTGATTATTACGACGACGGAAACTGGTATTTATCGTCCGGCGCAAAATTTTCGCCTGTTATGAACGCGCTGTTCGATTATGAACCGCTTTGCTTAAACGCTTTTGACGAAAACGGCGAACTTGAAGAGTTTTACGACGACCGCCTTATCGATATTTTTTCAAAGCAGTTTTCCGTAAATTACGAAAGAGTACTGCTTTCGGCTATGCCCGAAAGTTATCGGGTGCTTTTTAACCACGTCATAAATCTTACGGTCGGGCAGTTTAAAACTGTAACTACGGGTGATTTCAGCTGTATAACTCAACCTTTCGGCGAAGTGGATACCGCAGTTTTTATCGACGCCGTTTCTACCGCTTTAAAGATGTTCCTTCAAAATACCGACGCGGTTGATGCGGTTGCGGTTTTGGCTAAAGATTTGGTATACGGAAAATTATCTGAAGTAAACGTAAACTTTGAGCTTGAAATAAAAGTTCTTGCAAGCGATATTCTCGGTATAAAATCTGCCGTTTCGCCCGAAACAAAAGATAAAAACGACGCTTTAGCCGTTGAAATAGAGAATCTTTACGATAATTCGACTTTAGCCGAATTTATCGACGTTACCGCCGCTATCGAGGTTGAAAGACTGATTGACTTTTTACAAAAGGCCGACGAGATATACAATCCCGAAACGGTTGCGGAGCGTGCCGATTTTTACGAGGCTCTTCGCAAAATATTTACAGGTACCATAGGCAGCCCCGAAATTAAAAAGGACGTTGACTTTGTTGAAATCATCACGCCGTTTATTCCTGCCGAAACTATAGAAGAGCAGGAAAAAATTGCACAAACCATTTACGATCGTCTGCAACGTATAAAAGAGCTTTTTACAAATGAAAACGGCGAGTTTGTAGGTTTTAAAAAAATCAACGAACTTATCGAAAACGGTTTGACGCTCGGTGATGTAGACGAATTTTTGTGCGGAGCTATCGGATATGCATTTTCTTACGTCGGCGAAGACTTTGAAGCTTATAAAGATGTAATGATTAAGGATATTATAGCTTTAATCGGAGATATTCTTCCTTTTGACGATGCCGCTACAAATTTGGCACTTGCCGCATAACAACTAAATTCATAAACAAATTTGCGGTTATTTCGGCGTAAGAGATAAAGCTTGCGCTGTAAAAAGTAAAAATAAATACAGGAGAAATTATTATGAAAAGACTACTTGCTATTCTTTTGACGGTCGTTTTAAGCATTGCATGCGTTTTAACGATTGTCGGATGCAAAAAACCGAATGATAATAATTCGTCGTCGTCATTCTCTTCTTCGTCAAGTTCTTCCGTTGTGGAAACTCCCGAAGTTGTCAAACGTGACGTAAACGCAATTATTCAGGAAAATTCTCAGGCAATTACCGTAGCAGACGTAATAAATGCAAAGGACGATTATTCTATACTTGAACGTAAAACTTTGCAGGGTGTAATGCTCGGCGATATTTTAAAAGAATCGTTCGGAAAACAGTTTATGTTCAATTATTATTCGGACGGTAACTGGTATTTATCCAACGGCACAAAATTTTCCGCTCTTGCAAACGCTATATACAATCACGAAGTCCTGTCAGGCAAAGCGCTTGAACTTTCAGACGCTCAATTAAAGGCGTTCGGAAAACAAAAATTTGTAAACGCCGTTTTATCGCCGTTTTCAATCACTGTTGATACCATGCTCGGACAGATGCCGCAGGATATGCTCGCCGCATTCAAGCCCCTTCTGGATATGACCGTTGAAAATTTCAACGATATGTGTAAGGGCAATTATGAATATTTAAAGACAGAATACAGCAAAATGCCAGTTGATACCATGCTCGACGGCGTTGCTTTAATCTACTCTTTTACGGCAACAAGCGGCAGCGAAACCGACGCACAGCTTTACATAACTTTCTTAAAGCACCTTTTAACCGGTACTTTAAGCAGCGTTACTATAGACGGCGAAACTTCTGTATCCGCATTGATTGAAGATTTAGCCGCAATAGTAAAAGCTAACGCTACGTTTATAGGTGAAGACGGTACGACCGACGAAGCTGCAAAATCTGCTTACTACGCAAAAATTGACGATTTCGTTGAGTTTTTAGAAGGAAAAGTAGGCGGAACCGTAGGTGCTCCCGAATGTGGCGAAAACGTTAAAGCTTCGGATTTTGTTATTGAAGTAATCAATAAGGCAAAAGAATTATTCGGCAAAGAACCCGCAGAAGGCGAAACCGAAACGGTTGCCTGGGCCAAAATCGAAGAATATATCAGAGCATTCTTTGGCGATACTTTAGCAAAAGATATGGTATCTTACGTTGTAAACGCTAACTTAAGTGAAATTTTTGATTTTGCCGGCGAAATGGTCAGCTCGTTCTATCCGCAGAGTTATAATCTTGTTATAAGCGCAAAATCAATGTTGAATTCATTATTTGGCGGCACTTTGGCGCAGCCTGAATTGAATACCGACGGTAGCATCGGCTCCGTGCTGGATTTTGCGGGCGACCTTGTTGACTTTATAGCAGAACAATATATCGGAAACGATGGTTTAAAAGAAGAAAAAGCGATAATAAAAGCTTTAAAAACTCTTTATCGCAGCAGTACCGTAACAAGGATTATTTCCGATATTAAGGCTACTTCCGAAGAAGCCTTTTTGGCAGCTGTTGAAACTTTATTGACTGATTTGCATACCGACGAAAACACCGTTGCGGCAGTAAAGAAATTTATCGGTGACGTATTAGGCGGAAATCTCGGCACTTTAGATCCTGTCTTTGCCGAAAAGACACTTGAAGAAGTTGATAACGAATATTTTGACGGCAACTTTTTCGGTCTTGACGAAGATTTGATTTTAACTCCTATAAAAGGCTTTAAGGTTAAAGACGTAAAATCGCTTTTTGACGGCGGCACTAAAAACGAAAAACTTATGGAAGAGCTTTCTAAAATTACGTTCGTTAATTTTACTGAGGCTTTAAATAAAGTTTTCGGCGGGAAAAAAGACGTAGTTTTAAGTGATTTATATGCTTATTTAGACGAATATATTCAGGAAAAAGGCGAATTTGTAAACCCCGGCAATGCCGATTATTGTTTTTTCAAATATGTCAATGAAGAAGGCGAAAGTTCGTACTACGTTTTCAAAGATGAAATGTTATTACCTGTTATATTTGAAAGCGAAAGCGATTTTCAAAGCTATATTCCCGATCCTGCGGCATACAGCCACGTATTCGGCGATACACGTTTTTACTGGCTCGGCGAAGACTGGTACTCGTCTGCAATCTCATTATAAGCTTTATATCTTAAACAAATAAATAATCGCCCGCATATTTCCCTTAAAACAGGGAAGTACGCGGGCTTTTTCTTTTGCGGCAATAAAATTTTCTTTTGTAAAAAACATTATATATAATAGAGGAAAAATATAATTAAGGAGAAAAATTACAGATATTTTTTTAAGTTTTCTTCACATTGTTCTTCAAATTCTTTTAGAATTTTTATTTGGTCGTAAACGTCTTTATCGAGCATATGCCCGAATTCCGAAATATCTTTAATAAGTTCGGTAACGCCCATAATAGTACCTTTAAGCGTCATTTCGGCAATATGCGAGTCAGAATCGTCCATCATTGTTTTCATCGAAATAGAAGCCGCAACCATAGTTTTTTGCATTGTATTAACGCTTGAAAGTTCTATGTTTTTGCCGTGTGCAATAACGGAGATATCCGTTATGATTTTTTCATAGCCTTCGCGTTCGTTTAAAAGTTCTTCTTTTAACGCTCCTTTAGCAACTTTAATAACGTCGTCAAGCGATAAAAGAGCCATTTGTGCGTTTTTGTAACTGTTTTTTAATACCGTTTCGGTGATTTTATTGTTGTTATCCATAGTTCGTATGATAGTATGGTACGGTCAAAAAAAATTATGCGGTGTTATTTTTTAAAATTAAAAAAAAACGATTGACAATATATTTTTATTTTGATAATATAATAAAGACCGCTCGTATCGGGCAATAAAGTGCGCTATAGTGCCGCCTTAAGAATACGGCGAGCTTAGACAGGAGGATTTTTGTAAGATGTATGCAATCATCGAAAACGGAAGCAAGCAATACACTGCAAAAGTAGGCGACGTTATCAGGTTCGAAAAACTTAATAAAGAAGTTGGCGAAAAAGTAGAATTCAAAGTGCTTCTCGTTTCAGACGAATCGGGTATCAAAGTAGGAAAAGATGCCGAAGGATTCAAAGCAGTTGGCGAGGTAACCGTACAGGATAAGTCCAAAAAGGTTATAGTTTACAAGTACAAAGCCAAAAAGAACGAAAGAAGAAAACACGGTCACAGACAGCCTTTCACGGCAGTCAGAATCGACGAGATCGCGGCTTTATAAGGAGGAATAAAAAATTATGTTTTTAATTAGTTTATTTGCTCATAAAAAAGGTGTAGGTAGCAGTAGAAACGGTCGTGACAGCCAGTCCAAAAGATTAGGCGCTAAGCGTGCCGACGGTCAGGCAGTTTTAGCCGGCAACATTCTTGTTCGTCAAAGAGGAACCAAGATTCATCCCGGTAAAAACGTAGGTATCGGCAGCGACGATACGCTTTACGCTCTTTCCGACGGAGTAGTTAAATTCGAAAGACTCGGAAGAGATAAAAAACAAGTAAGCGTTTACGCCGAATAATAAGTAAAATATTAAACCGAAGGTGTAAAAGCTTTCGGTTTTATTTTTATCTTAAAAATTTGCATAGACGCAAACTAAAAAATAAAACAAATGAAAAAATTAGAATTTGACAGCGAATTTTTTAACGCCGCAGATACGCTTTTATGCGGACAAGTTTTCAGGTTTACACTCGGCAGTAACGGCTATTTTTTAAAATCGCAGGATAAAGCGTGTAAAATTTTTACCGAAAACGATAAAACGATCATATATTGCAAGGAAGAAGACGAAGAATATTTCCGCACGTATTTTGATCTTGATACCGATTACGGCGCGATTTATAACCGCGCAAAAAACAGCGGATACGAATTTTTATCTCATGCGGCAGACTTTGGCAAGGGTGTAAGAATACTTTGCCAAAACTCCGAAGAAATGCTTTTTTCGTTCATGATTTCGCAAAACAACAATATACCCAGAATAAAAAGCATTATTGAAAAACTTTGCGTTTATTGCGGCAAAAAACAAGATTTTTACGGCGAAAGTTACTATGCTTTTCCCTCTTTTGAGGATATAAAAAAGCTTTCTTTAAAAGAGCTTAAAGACATAGGGCTTGGTTATCGTGCGGATTATGTTTCGGGAATATGTTCGGCAATAGAGGGCGGACTTATAGACGAACTAAAATCTTTAAACGCCGAAAAAATGCGTGAGCGGCTTTTAAAAATAAAGGGCATAGGTGAAAAGGTAGCAGACTGCGTCTGTCTTTTCGGTTTCCATAAAACCGACAGTTTTCCCGCAGACGTCTGGGTAGAGCGCATATATCGCGAAAATTTCAACGGCGAAGAAAAGAGCCGCAAAAAGATCTCGTCGTATTTTGTAAGTAAATTCGGCATGGATTCAGGCTTTTTTCAGCAATACTTATTTTATTATAAACGCTTAGGCGAAGGTAAAAAAGATAATTAGCTATATACTTAACTTTTTATTTTTAACATTTAGTTTTTTTATTTAGATATAATTTTTTACTGCAAAAATATCAACTTATAAAATACAACGTTTACGGCGTGCTTTGGCACGCCTTTTTGTTTTTTTATAATTTTTTGCAGGTTTTAACAAAAACAGCTTTTTTTCATAAAATCTATTTACAAATCTTGTTTTTTTTAGTACAATATAACTATGCAAAAAAATGCTTGCAAAAAAATAAAATCCGATATTACAAATCCGTATTTGAACCTTGCGGCTGAAACCGTAATGCTTACAAAAGCGGAAAAAAATACGGCGTATTTTTTTCTTTGGGCAAACGAGCCAACCGTCGTTATAGGCGCAAATCAGAACCCTTTTTCAGAGTGTGATTTAGTGGCTATGCAAAAAAACGGCGTGCATTTGGCGCGCCGAATAACAGGCGGCGGTGCAGTATACCACGACGGCGGAAATCTGAATTTTTCGTTTATTATGCCAAACTCGTTGTATAACGTAAGCCGACAGCTTAAAGTAATTTGTTCGGCTTTAAAAACTTTTGGTATCTCAGCCGAACCTACCGGAAGAAACGATCTTACGGTAGGCGGATTTAAAATATCCGGTAATGCGTTTTATAAAGGCAAAACTCATTCGCTTCATCACGGAACGCTGCTTATAAATGCAGATTTTACCGCGCTTTCGGGATATTTAACGCCTAAAAAAATAAAACTTGCAAAAAAAGGCGTATCGTCGGTGCGTTCAAGGGTAAAAAATCTCTGCGAATTCGCAGATTTTTCGTTAAGCGATTTAAAACAACGCTTATTTGACGCATTCAGCGAAGAGTATAAAAAAGAATTTTCTATCAAAGCTTTATCTTCGGAGCAACAAAAAGCTTTATCTTCGGAGCAACAAAAAGCTTTATCTTCGGAGCAACAAAAATCCGCAGAAAAACAAAACGCTGTAAATGACGTAACGGAGCTTGATTTTTCCGGCGAGATAGAAAGTCGCAAAAAATATATATCTTCCGATGACTATCTTTATAAAAAGTGGCGTGTTTTTGTAAAAAAAGCCGAAAAACAATTTAGTTGGGGCATAGCCGCCGCATATTATAAAACCGACGAATGTAAAAATATAAATTCGGTTGTGTTTGAAACGGACGGACTTTACCCAAAAGTAGTAGACGCGCTTGAAAAAACGCTTAACAACAAAAGCACATTGCAATTAAAACCCGATTTAATTTTGAATGATATTAAAAAAAACGATTCGGATATTTTTGAAAGCGAAGAATGCAAATTAGTTATTTCTGACTTATTATCATTGATTACGGAGAGCGATTATGGCGAAAAAGACTGCACTTTATGACGAACACGTTCGTCTGGGCGGAAAAATAGTTGAATTTGCGGGCTGGCTTTTGCCCGTGAACTACGAAAACGGAATATTATACGAGCATGCGGCTGTGCGTACCCGCGCCGGTCTTTTTGACGTTTCGCATATGGGCGAAATTATATTCGAAGGCAAAAACGCGACCGAAGTTTTACAAAAGCTTGTTACTAATTCGGTGGCAGATATGTACGAGGGGCAGTGCCGCTACGCTTTGATGCTTTATCCCGACGGCGGAATAGTAGACGACCTTATAATATACAAATTCAATAGCGAAAAATATCTGCTCGTCGTAAATGCCGCAAACACGGATAAAGATTACGAGTGGATAAAAGAACATACGATAAAAGGCATTGCAAAAAACGTATCCGAACATATTTCGCAAATCGCATTGCAAGGACCTTTATCCGAAAAAATTATTTCAAAATTAACTGATATCGATAAGCTTCCCAAAAAGCGTTACAATTTTGTAAAAGACGTAACGGTGGCGGGTGCAAAGTGCCTTGTTTCCACTACGGGTTATACGGGCGAAGCCGGTTATGAAATTTACCTTAAAAACGAAGACGCCGTTAAAGTTTACCGCGCGCTTTCAGATGCCGGCAAAGAATACGGAATTACTCCCGTAGGGCTTGGCGCGCGCGATACTTTACGCTTTGAATGCGCCATGACTTTATATGGTCACGAGCTTACAAAGGATTTTAAAGCAAACGAAGTCGGCGTTGATTTTGCCGTAAAACAAGGGCTTGGCTTTATCGGCGAAAACGCGCTTTCGGGCGAGATTGAATATTGCCGTATAGGTTTAAAAATAAACGATCGCGGCATTGCGCGCGAGCATGCCGACGTATTTGATAAAAACGGCGAAAAAATAGGCTTTATCACGTCGGGCGGCTTTTGTCCCACTTTAAACGGGGCTTACGCCATGGCACGCGTAAAAAAGGAGAAAGCATACATAAACGAAATGTTCGTTTCGGTGCGCGGGAAACTGCTTTCGGCAAGCGTAGTTGCGCTTCCGTTTTACAAAGCCGCGCCTAAAAATTAAATAAACATAAAAATCTATAAATAAATTATATTAAAAACGTAAATTTACAAGGAGAACTCAACATGAAACAGTATACCGAAACACACGAATGGATAGAAATCGGAGATAATTTTGCGATAGTAGGCATAACGGACTACGCTCAGAAAGAAATGGGGGATATAGTATACGCCGAGCTTCCGGAAGTCGGCGAAGAAGTATCTTTTGGCGAAAACGTATGCGAGCTTGAATCGGTTAAAGCGGTTGCTCCCGTAAATTCGCCTGTAACGGGTAAAATTTTAGATGTCAATCCCGCGCTCGAAGACGATCCCGCACTTTTAAACCGCGGCCCCGAAAACGAAGGCTGGCTTTTTAAAATAGAAATAACGGGCGAAAGCGTTGAACTTATGGATAAGGCGGCGTACGACAAATATCTTAAAACACTTTAATTTTTATACGCAAGGGGTTAAAACATGGCAAAATACACACCGCACACTCAGGCGGACATAAAAGAAATGCTTGCGGCTTTAAAAGTAAAGAGCCTTGCGGACCTTTATTCCGATCTGCCAAAGAGCATTTTATATCCGGACATTGCTTTAAAAGAAGGAATGTCCGAAGCGGACGCAGAGCGCACGCTTAATAACTTAGCAAACAAAAACAGAGTATTCGACAGCGTATTTATGGGCGCAGGCGCATATAAGCATTACATACCCGCTGCGGTAAGAAACCTTTCCGCGCGCAACGAATTCGTTACTGCATACACTCCGTATCAGGCGGAAATGTCGCAGGGAATTTTGCAGTCCATTTACGAATATCAGTCGCTTATATGCCGTCTTACCGGAATGGACGTATCTAACGCGTCGCACTACGACGGGGCAACCGCCGCAGCCGAAGCCTGCCTTATGCTTGCCGACGGAAAACGGCATAAAATACTCGTTTCAAGCCTTATAAAACCGCAGGTTAAAAAGGTAATAGCGACTTATCTTGCGGGCAAGGGCTTAGAACTTGTCACCTTAGAAGCAACCGCCGCGTCATTTCCGGTAAACGAACTGAACGCCGCTTTAAGCGACGACGTTTTAGCAGTTTACGTAGAGCAGCCTAACTTTTACGGTACGATTGAAGATATGAATACCATTTCGCACCTTGTAAAATCTGCGGGCGCAAAGCTTATAGTCAGCGTGTATCCCATAAGTTTGGGACTTTTAAAAAAGCCTTGCGAATACGATGCGGACGTTGTCGTAGGAGAAGGACAGTCGCTCGGAATGCCGCTTAATTTCGGCGGCGCATACCTTGGCTTTATGGCAACCAAAAAGGAATACGAACGCAAGCTCCCCGGTCGCATAGTTGGCGAAACCACCGATTCAAACGGTAAAAAAGCATACGTTTTAACTTTGCAGGCGCGAGAACAGCATATAAGAAGAGAAAAAGCTTCTTCCAACATATGCTCAAACGAAGCGCACTGCGCATTAACTGCGGGAATGTACCTTTCGTTTATGGGAAAAGAAGGTCTTAAAGAAGTTGCCAAAGCGTGCGTATCCAACGCGCATTATTTCCAGTTTGCGCTTGCCAAAGCGGGCGTGGGCGTAAAATACAGAGATGAATTTTTCAACGAATTCGTAACACTTTCAAAATGCACGGCTGAAAATATGCTCAATACTCTTGCGCAAAACGGAATACTCGGCGGCTACAAGATCGGCACGCACGAAATTTTATGGTGCGTAACCGAGCTTAACACTAAGGACGAAATGGACAGATGCGCCGAAATATGCGGGGAGGTGAATAAATGAAAACCGTATTCGAACTTTCCAAAAAAGGCAGAAAATCCTATCAGGTACCGAGCTTAGAGGTTTCGGAATATACTTTTAACAAAAAATATTTATCCGAAGTAGAAACCGAGCTTCCCGAATGTGACGAACTTACGCTTGTCCGCCATTATATGGAGCTTTCAAAGCAAGCGTTCGGCGTAGACGACGGATTTTATCCGCTCGGCTCATGCACGATGAAATATAACCCGAAGATCAACGAAATTACAGCTTCTTTAAAGGGGTTCAGAGAGCTTCACCCATTACAGAAAAAACGTGATATTCAAGGTAGTTTAGAGCTTATGTATCGTCTGCAACGCGCTTTAGGCGAGCTTACGGGCATGCAGGCGGTATCGCTTTCTCCCGCGGCGGGCGCACACGGCGAATATACCGGACTTAAGATTATAAGAAAATATCACCTTGATAACGGCGATATGGGCAGATCCAAGATACTCGTTCCCGATTCCGCACACGGCACGAATCCCGCAAGCAGTACGCTTTGCGGATTTGAAATTGTAAACATTCCGTCAAATAAGGAAGGGCTTGTGGATATAGACGCGTTGCGCGCCGCTTGCGATAGTTCGGTCGCAGGCTTAATGCTTACAAACCCCAACACGCTCGGTCTTTTTGAAAAAAATATAATCGAGATATCGAATATAGTTCATAACGCAGGCGGACTTTTGTATTACGACGGCGCGAATATGAACGCAATAAACGGTGTGGCTCGTCCTGCCGATATGGGTTTTGACGTAGTACATTTAAACCTTCACAAAACGTTTTCAACGCCGCACGGCGGTGGCGGACCTGGCAGCGGCCCTGTGGGCGTAGTTGAAAAACTTGCCGCATATTTACCGCTTCCCGTAGTCACTAAGGATAAATCCGGAACTTACTCTCTGTTAGAACCCGAAAAGAGCATAGGTAAAGTAAAGGCTTTTTACGGCAATTTCAACGTGCTTGTAAAAGCGTATACGTATATTCTGGTACTCGGAAAAGAAGGACTTCGCGACGCGTCCGAAAAGGCTGTTTTAAACGCGAATTACTTGAAAAAACTTCTTGAAAAGTACGACGACGAGCCGAATCGCAGATGTATGCACGAGTTTGTTTTGTCATTGAAAAAAGTGCATGACGAAACGGGCGTTTCTGCTTTAGACGTAGCAAAAAGCATGATAGATTGCGGAATTCATCCGCCTACAATGTATTTTCCGAACATAGTTCCCGAAGCGTTGATGTTCGAGCCTACCGAAACCGAAACCAAGGAAACGTTAGAGCAGGCAGCTATAACCATATCGGAAATTATCGATAGAGCGTATACAGATCCTGCGTCGCTTAAGCGCGCGCCCGAAAAGGCGTACATAACCCGTCCGGACGAAGTAAAAGCCGCCCGTACGCCTAAATTAAGAGATTAAGATAAAAAATAGTCCTTAAAAAGGACGAAATAAATAAAAAAGAGGAAAAAAAGATGGAAAAAAGACTTTGTAAACTGTTGGCAATTATTTGTGCCATAGTTGCACTCACGTTCGCCGCTTCATGCGAATTGCTCGGCTCTTTATCGGGGGATCTTGATGATATTTTGGATAAAGTAGCAAAAACTTTAAGCGACGTTACAAACATAGTGGACAATTTTGAAAACTTCACGTCACCCGTAAAAGGCGACGGTACGGTTACCGACAAATGGTCAGGAACAGAATTTGACGCTGCGTTTACCATGCCTGAAGAAAATTTCACTTTTACGGCAGGCTATTTTGAAGAAAACGAGTACGGTACGCTTCACACAAATTCCGGCATATTTTCTTCGATAGAAGATATGGACGCTTACGTTGATATGCTTATGGAAGCCGGTTTTGAAACATACAATACTTTTGATAAAACCTTTTACAGCTTATCAAAGAGTATGGGTAAAGCCGCTATAGCACTCAAAAAAGGCGACATATACGTGCAGCTCGCATTTGTTGCGGATATGAATCCTAATTCGGCGTTCAACATTGCGTCTTACGACCTTGTTGCAGTTGCAATGAATAATGATAAATAAATCTGTAAGTAAATTGCGAATTTTATTTACAATTTAATAAAAATCAAATAAAAATCGGCGTTTCCCGAAAAACGGGAAACGCCGATTGATTATACAAAAAACTGTGCGTCCGCTTTGACGTATTGCACCGATGCGGGGCTTTAACAGGTGACTCCCGCAAAGCAACCTCATGGCACACGAATCATATCCGCTTAGTGCTGCTATATTCCTATCCTGACACGGTTCACGGCAGTCCGTTGCATGAGACCTTGCGATCAACATTCCTTGCTAAAGTCTGCCATCCATACAAAACGCCGGGGCGGACCTGCGGTCTTGCTATAGCGGATTGCAAGTTCAGGGCACCGCTAACTCCCCACCTGGCACAGCTTAATTATTTTATAACATTTTGTTTTAATTTGCAAGCAAAAAAGCTCACAAACAAAAAAAATTTCAAACTATTAAAAAAACGCTTTACAATTATTCTGCCTTTTGTTAAAATATCTACATATAAAATATATATATTATACGCGCGAGCGATTGTAAAATTATAAAATCAAAATTTTACGGCGTTTGCTAAGCGGAAACAAGTCGCAAAGATAACTTTCGTAAAGCGAAGCGGGGACGGTGTAAGCCCGCCCGAAAGCCTTATGCGGTATCCTTCCGTAACGCGGTGCGATAAAGGCGTGGCTTTATTTATGGGTTAAAGCATAAAAAGGCGGGCGAAATAGTCGCAGTTTTCGTTAAAAACGAGCAAAAAGAGTGCGCAGGCGTAAAAAATATAAAACGCCTTGCGAAAAAGAGTGGTAACGCGGAAATCTCCGTCTCTTTATAAGGGGCGAAGATTATTTTTTTATTAAACCGAAAATTTTTAACGATAAAGTTAAAAGAATTTTAGTAAAACAGCAATAACAATGCGTTAAGGAGAGCTATATGTATAAAAAAGTAGATACGTCGCTTAACTTTTTAGACAGAGAAAAAGAAGTTTTAGAGTTCTGGAAGGAAAACGACATATTCAAAAAGAGCCTTGAACAGACAAAAGGCGGGCAGGAATTCTGTTTTTATGACGGGCCGCCCACTGCAAACGGAAAGCCGCATATCGGTCACGTTTTAACGCGCGTAATGAAGGATATAATTCCGAGATACAAGACCATGAAAGGCATGCACGTCGCGCGTAAAGCGGGCTGGGATACCCATGGCTTGCCCGTTGAACTTGAAATCGAGAAAAAACTCGGGCTTGACGGTAAAAAGGATATAGAAAAATACGGAATCGAGCCGTTTATCAAGCAGTGCAAAGAGAGCGTATGGAAGTACGTAGGCGAATGGGAAAAAATGTCCGACCGCATAGGTTACTGGGTGGATATGGAACACCCGTACGTCACTTACGACAACGATTATATCGAATCGGAGTGGTGGGCTCTCAAAAAAATCTGGGAGAAAGGTCTTTTATACAAAGGCTACAAAATAGTGCCTTATTGCCCGCGTTGCGGAACCGCGCTTTCGTCGCACGAAGTTGCGCAAGGGTATAAAGACGTAAAGGAAAAGTCCATATTCGTAAAATTCAAAGCAAAAGGCGAGGATAAATATTACCTTGTCTGGACTACTACGCCCTGGACGCTCCCGTCAAACGTAGCTTTGTGTATGAACGCAAACGAAAATTATGCCGAAATTGTATCAGGCGGCGTAAAATACGTTCTGGCAGAAGCTTTAATTCCTTCCTTGTTTGAAGAATACGAAGTAGTAAGCGTAAAAAAGGGTAAGGACTACGAATATGCCGAATACGAGCCTATGTTTGACTATGCAGTCGGCAGTTTAAAAGAAAAGGCATACTATATCACTAATGCCGATTACGTTACGTTAACCGACGGCAGCGGTATAGTTCACATTGCTCCTGCTTTCGGCGAAGATGACGCCAACGTAGGCAGAATATATAAATTACCGTTTTTACAGCTTGTCGGTTCCGACGGAAAATTCGTAGACGAAGTTACCGACTATAAGGGAATGTTCTGTAAAGACGCGGATAAAAACATTATTGCCGATTTAAAGGCAAACGGCAAGCTCTTTAAAGAGCTTATGTACGAACACAGCTATCCGCATTGCTGGCGTTGCAACACACCGCTTATTTACTATGCGAGAAACAGTTGGTTTATAAAGACGACTGCGGTAAAAGAACATCTTTTGAAATCAAACGCGTCGGTAAACTGGATGCCCGCAACTATCGGAACGGGCAGAATGGGCAACTTCCTTGAAAACGTAATCGACTGGGGGCTTTCAAGAGAGCGTTACTGGGGAACGCCGCTTCCCGTATGGGTATGCGACGATTGCGGACACGTTCACACCGTCGGCTCGCGCAAAGAATTAAAAGAGTTATCAGGCGTTGAAGACGTAGAACTTCACCGTCCGTTTATAGATAAAGTAACTTTCAAATGCGAAAAATGCGGCGGCACTATGCACAGGGTAAAGGAAGTGATCGACTGTTGGTTCGATTCGGGTTCGATGCCGTTTGCTCAGCTTCATTATCCGTTTGAAAATAAGGATTTATTCGAAAAGCGTTTCCCCGCAGACTTTATAAGCGAAGCTGTGGATCAGACCAGAGGGTGGTTCTATACGCTTTTAGCGATATCAACTCTTCTTTTCGACAAAGCGCCCTTTAAAAACTGCATAGTTTTAGGTCACGTAAACGATAAGAACGGTATAAAGATGAGTAAGCATCTCGGCAACGTTGTCGATCCCTGGACGGTACTCGATAAACAGGGAGCCGACGCCGTAAGATGGTATTTCTATACTGCGTCCGCGCCGTGGCTGCCTTCGCGCTTTTACGAAGAAGCCGTCAGCGAAGGTCAGCGTAAATTTATGGGTACGCTCTGGAACACCTACGCGTTTTTCGTGCTGTATGCCGAGATAGATAAATACGATCCTTCCGCTTACGATATCAAAAAATGCAAACTGTCGCTTATGGATAAGTGGGTTTTATCAAAACTCAACTCACTCGTAAAATCCGTAAACGAAGGGCTTGAAGAATATAAAATTTTTGAAACCGCAAGACAAATAGAAAGTTTTGTAGACGAGCTTTCAAACTGGTACGTCCGCCGCGGAAGAGAGCGTTACTGGGGCAGTGAGATGACCGACGATAAAGCCGCCGCATACACGACTTTATGGACGGTTCTTGTAACTTTGTCGCGCCTGCTCGCGCCGTACACGCCGTTTATGGCAGAAAGCATTTATCAGAATCTCTATCCGCAGTTTTTCAAGGATGCGCCTTTGTCCGTTCATCTCGATAAATATCCCGTTGCGGATGAAAGCTTTATCGACGGCGAACTCGAAGAGGGCATGGAAGACGTTTTAAACATCGTTCTTTTAGGCAGAAGCGCGCGTAACGCCTCTAACATCAAAAACAGACAGCCGCTTGCAAAACTGTACGTCGCGACGGATAAAAACGTAAAACTTTCCGAAGGGTTATACGAGATCGCGCGCGACGAACTAAACGTAAAAGAATGTGAAGTTCTGCACGACGCAAGCAGATTCGTAAGTTATAAAATCAAGCCGCAATTAAAAACCTTAGGTCCTAAATACGGCAAAAAACTCGGCGCAATTCGTGCTTTTTTGGAAAATTGCAATGCAAACGAAGTAGTTGCAACCGTAAAATCCGGCAACGTATATAAAACCGATATCGACGGCGAGCAAGTCGAATTTGCTCTTGACGACCTGCTTATCAGCTCCGAAAGTGCCGAAGGTTACGTTTCTGCAAGCGATAACGGGCTTAGCGTAATTTTAGACGTTCATATCACCAAAGAACTCGAACTCGAAGGTATGCTGAGAGAAATCGTTTCAAAAGTGCAGACAATGCGTAAAGAAGCGGGCTTTGAAGTTACCGACAGAATAGTTTTACGCTATACCGCAAACGGAATTGCTTTGGAAGTATTTGAAAAATTTGAAAACGATATCAAAGATTCCGTACTTGCCGAGCGCGTGGTTAATGAAAATCCCGAAGTTGCAGGCTATATAAAGGAACTCGATTTAGGCGGCGAAAGCGTAGTTCTTTCAGTCGAAAAATCTGTTTAAGGGTGACTTAATTATATGAAAACTGCCGATAGTTGGAAGGATTATTCCGTAATATCCACAGGCGACGGCTATAAACTTGAAAGGTGGGGCAAAGTAATACTTCTTCGCCCCGATCCGCAGGTTATATGGCAGGCCGAAACGGATATGGATAAATACCCCGGGCTTAACGCCAAGTATATACGAAGCAGTAAAGGCGGCGGCGAGTGGGAGTATTATAAAAAGTTCCCCGAAGAGTGGACTATAAATTATAAAGATCTTACCTTTAAAATAAAGCCTATGGGCTTTAAGCACACAGGGCTTTTTCCCGAACAAGCTGTAAACTGGGACAGAATGGAACAGCTTATAACTGCCGCTAATCGACCTATAAGCGTACTTAATCTGTTTGCTTACACCGGCGGAGCTACCGTTGCATGCCTGCATGCAGGCGCGTCGGTCTGCCATGTGGACGCGGCAAAAGGCATGGTCGAGCGTGCGGGCGAAAACGTGCGCTTGTCGGGGCTAAGCGATAAACCCGTGCGCTTTATTATAGACGACTGCAAAAAGTTCGTTCAGCGCGAAATAAAACGCGGCAAAAAGTACGACGCCATAATAATGGATCCCCCGAGTTACGGAAGAGGTCCTAACGGCGAAATGTGGAAGATAGAAAGCGAGCTTTATCCGCTCGTAACGCTTTGTTCTCGCGTTTTATCCGATAACCCGCTGTTCTTTTTAATAAACAGTTATACCACGGGATTACAGCCGCAGGTGCTTAAAAACATTTTAACGCTCGCGCTTAAAGATTTTAAAGGCGAAGCCGAAGCTTACGAAGTAGGGCTTAAAACCGAGGACGGCATAGTTCTGCCTTGCGGTGCAAGCGGCTTGTTTGTGGCAAAATAAGCGGAGTAAAATTTTAAATTTTATTAAATTCTACCCGCGAACAACAATAAGGAGATTATAGTTAAATGATCGCAATGAAAAGCGAAGATCTCGTAGTTTTATACGAGGATAATCACGTTATAGTGGTTTTAAAGCCGCAAAACGTTCCGTGTTGCGAGGACGAAACCAAGGATATGGATTTACTGTCCGTTGTAAAACAGCACGTTAAAATAAGAGAAAATAAACCGGGAAACGTCTATGTCGGGCTTGTTCACAGGCTTGACAGGGTAACGGGCGGCGTAATGGTCTTTGCAAAGAGTTCAAAAGCCGCATCCCGCCTTTCCGACCAGATGCGCGAAGGCGATTTCGAGAAAAAGTATATGGCGGTTCTTGCTTCCGTACCCGAAGAAAAGAACGCGATTTTGCGCCATTACATAAAGAAAAACCCCATAAACAACATGGTTTACGTTTGCGGTCAGACGGTAGAAGGCGCAAAATTCTGCGAACTCGAATACCGCATTTTACAAACCGAAAAAAATCTTGCGCTCGCAAAGGTAATACTGCACACGGGCAGAACGCATCAGATTCGCGTGCAGATGTCCGCAATAGGCTGCCCCGTTTACGGCGATATGCGCTACGGCGGCGAAAAAGCAGTCAAAGGCAATCTTGCTTTGTGGGCAACTTCGCTTGCGTTCACTCATCCCGTTTCAAAAGAACGGCTCGTGTTCAAAATCGAACCGCCCATAGAAAATTCGCCCTGGAATCTTTTTGACATAGAAAAAGAAATAGAGAGATTTTAAGAGAGATTTTAAGCGTTTTCAGCCGTAGCTTATTTTCAGGGCATATAGGGCATACAAAAAAAGAGGCTTGCCGCAAGCGTTTTTTTACTGCACGGGCGGTTTTTTACGATTAAAGAAAGGAGAAATAATGGAGCATTTTAAAATACTTTACGAAAATCTGCTTACAACCACGCCACAGCAGATAATAATGTGGGTGATAGGCGGAATACTCATTTTCCTTGCGATAAAAAAGGAAATGGAACCGTCGCTGTTATTGCCCATGGGCTTCGGCGCGATTTTATGTAACCTGCCGAATTCCGGCGCGATATCGCAGGGCAACGAAACGGGCGTTTTAACCGTACTTTTTAAGTCGGGAATAGATAACGAGTTGTTTCCGCTTCTGTTGTTTATCGGAATCGGCGCGATGATCGATTTCGAACCCATACTGTCAAATCCCAAACTGATGTTGTTCGGCGCGGCCGCGCAATTCGGAATATTTTTAACGTTCAGTTTAGCCGCAATATTTTTCCCGCTTAACGACGCGGCGGCCATAGGCATGATCGGCGCGGCAGACGGACCTACGTCAATTGTAGTCGCAACCAAGCTCGGATCTGCTTACCGCGGCGCGATAATGGTGGCGGCATACTCGTACATGGCGCTCGTTCCCATAGTTCAACCGCCCATAATCAAGCTTTTAACCACTAAAAAAGAAAGACTTATCCATATGGAATATAAGGGAAGATCTGTTTCAAAACTTACAAAAATACTCTTTCCTATATTCGTAACCATAATAGCGGGGTTAATTTCTCCGGGTTCGGTCGCACTCGTAGGCTTTTTAATGTTCGGCAATCTTATCCGCGAATGCGGCGTGCTTGATTCTCTTTCGCAAACGGCACAAAACGTACTTGCAAACCTTATAACCATACTTTTGGGCATAACCGTTGCGACTCAGATGCAAGCCGATAAATTTTTGCAGGTAGACACGCTTTTAATAATCGCGCTCGGTTTGTTTGCGTTCGTATTCGATACTGCAGGCGGCGTAATTTTTGCCAAGATTTACAATATTTTCGCAAAAGAAAAAATAAATCCCATGATCGGTGCGGCGGGGATTTCGGCATTCCCTATGTCGTCAAGAGTAGTTCATAAAATGGCGCTTAAAGAAGATCCGCAAAACTTTATTTTAATGCAGTCGGTGGCGGTAAACGTATCGGGGCAAATAGCTTCGGTAATAGCCGGCGGCTTGATACTCAGCTTTTTCGGCGCGTAAATCAGGGGGGTAATTTATGAATATAGATTTTAACAGATTTTTGCAGTCTCTTCAGTATATGCTTGTCGGAATGGTATGCATATTTGTGGTAATAGGCGTTATCGCGCTTTTAACTTACGCTTTGAATAAAGTAACTGCGCCCAAAAAAACCGAAACCGCAAATGCCGATGACGAAGACGACGAGTAGCAAGCTGAGTTTTAAAAATTATATTTAAAAAAACATATTAAAAAAATTTAAAAAAATATATTAAAAAAGCTAATTAAGTAAAAAGATTTTTGCTTTTTATAAATATTCGTTTGACAAAACGACTAATACAGTGTAAAATATTAAAAGATACAATGAAAGATTATGCGTTAAACTAATTTGCGCATTATCGGTCAGGGAGTTTTACTTTTATGAAAATGAGGAAAATTACCGCATTTGCAGCAGCAATAATTGCACTTATAGCAGCTTTTGCAATCATCCCGTCGGTAAAGACGGTTACTTATGCCGACGAAGTTTCGTCCGCTACTTTCGTTTATTCGTACGAATCGTACGATAATACCGAAATCGTAAAAAAAGTTTTCGGGATAGACGACGTTAAAAAACTTGGCGAAGGAACATATTATTTTGCATACACAAAGAAAGGTGATACCGGTGACGTAGAAAAAGACGTTTCCGTTTCCGGCGGCAAAACCACTTTCCTTTGCGCCCCCGGCTTATACGAAATGAGCGTTTATTCTTTAAAAGAGGATAACAGACTTGATGTAGAAGGTTACGGCAAAAAAGAATTTAAAGTTATCGAAGCTAACGATGTAAAAGGCTCTTCTATGAAATACGTTTCCGACGTAAAAGATAAAATAGCCGAATATCTTGGTAGCAGCGATGCAGAAAATAAAGATACCAAAACGGTTTACGGCGTATTAAACGCTAACGATAAAAAGCTCGGCGATTCTTTCACTTATCCCGATCTTACAAATCTTATCGTTTCCGATTACTTTGATTACAGCGCATTAAAGAGCAATCTTACGCTTAACTATTGCCAACCGGGCAGCTCGTCGTTTACAAGCACTTCTTCTAAGAGCTTTAAACTAAACGGCATAGGAACGTACAGTTTCTATATTACCGGTAAAGATCCTATAGGTAAGGGTACAATCGAAGTAGATTCCGAAAAACACGAACGTAAAGTTGTTAAAGGCGTTGACGGTTGGTACGTAAAAGGTACCGAAGAACTCGTATGCCCGATTATTTCGTTTGAGTTTTCTGCGATTAAAAAGCCTCGCATCACGCTTGAAAAACCCGAAAAATGCTTTGTAGGTCTTTTATATAAAGACGTTTCTTCCATTATCACGGTTGAAGCTACCAACGAAAGCAAGGTATACACTCTGTATTATAGCGAAACCGAACTTTCGGCGTCATTTAAGGCAGAAAATTCCGATAAAAAATGGAACGACGATGGTATAGATTATCTTAAATCAAAGGCTACGTTGATTGCCGACGATGCAGACGAAAAATTCAGCACGTCCACACTTAACTTTACACCGCAGAAAAAAGGCTATTACTACGTTGTATGCGAAGTTGCCGATAACTACGGAAAAGTAGCAATCGTTACCGATCCTATCACGGTTGCCGGCGAATACAAAGAAGTTTCTTACGAAAGAGAGTTCTTAAAATATAACTGGGTATCCGTATTATTCTTCTGCATAGCGGTTTTATGCTTTATCGGTTTAGTGCTCGTTATCTTTATTAAGCCCAAGGATAAAACAAACGCAGCTGATACAGACGTAACGCCTACAGCTAAAAAGTAATTTAAATTAACAACTAATCATAAAGGCATGCTTTTAAAAAAGCATGCTTTTTTTATGCCATAAATTAAGCAAAAAATATTAAATCGAGTAAAAAAAACAAATCAAGTATTGACAAAGTTATATTCTTATGTTATTATGTAACTACAAATGAAGGTAGAAAAGTGCAGATAATAAAGGCATAGGGTATTGCGTTAAAACTAAATATGCGCAATGCCTTATACATTTTTTTTACATATAAAAAAGGATTATTCGCTTGTATTGACTTTGCCGTTAAACTTTGCTATAATATTTGCAATAAACACGATAGGAAAATAAAGACTATGTGGAACTTTATTGTAAAAACCTTTAAAAAATACCGCGAACAAATAATGTATCTTATTTTCGGCGGTCTTACAACGCTTATCAGTTGGGGCGTTTCTTCCGGACTGTTTTACTTTGCGTTTTCAGGAAACGAAAAATATAACGTACTTTGCAACGTTATTTCGGAAGTCGTTGCCATAACTTTTGCATACGTAACTAACAAACTTTTTGTATTCGTAAGCAAAACGCCCGATTTTAAAAGCTTTATTAAAGAAATTCTCAGCTTTTACGCGTTAAGAATTTTATCCACGCTGTTAAATATCGGCGCAATGTATTTGCTTGTAAGCGTGTGGAAAGCCGAATTCTGGGTTTGCAAAATAGCGGTCAACGTGGTTGTAATTGTTTTAAATTACTTCTTTTCAAAGTTATTTATCTTTAAAAAAGGCGATAAAAAGCCTGCCGAATGCGATTTAAAGCAAGAAAAAACTTCTCAAAACGAGGCGCAAGATGCGTGAACTTATAGTTAATTGCAGTAGCAGTTATAAAGCCGTAATAGGTGACGGCGCAATAAAAAAAATTGCGGAATTTATGCCTGAAACGGCTGAAAACGCAAAAACAAAAGTGTGTCTTATCATAAGCGACGCTTTAAGCGCGGTTTTACAAAGCGAGATTACGTTTGCTTTAAATAACGGCTCATACGACGTTTTTTCGTTTGTTCTTCCCGACGGCGAACGTTTAAAAACCGTAGAAAATTTAAAAATAGTAACTGAATTTTTAAATTTGAACGGGTTTACTAAAAAAGACGTGATTATAAACGTCGGTGGCGGCACTGTTTCGGATTTTGGCGGTTTTTTAGCGGCAATTTACAAACGCGGCTTAAAATATATAAACGTACCCACTACGCTTTTATCGGCTGTAGACGCATGCTTAGGCGGTAAAACCGCCGTTGACGTAGACGGTGTAAAAAACGTATGGGGGCTTGTATATCAGCCTTTTGCCGTGGTTATAGATACCTTAATTTTAAAAGCTTTGCCCGACGAGATATTTGCGCAAGGTCTTTCCGAAATTGTAAAATACGGTATTATAGACCAAAAGTTCGGTGATTTTTTGATCACCCTTAACGGCGTGACCGGCATAAAGGATAATTTTGAACAAGTAATTTTCAAATGCCTCAGTATAAAAGCCGGGTTTGTTGAAAAAGACGAATTTGATAAAGCCGAACGCCGGGCATTAAACCTCGGGCATACGTATGCGCACGGGTTAGAAAGTAAAAGCAATTATGCCGTTACGCACGGAGAGGCTGTTGCGGCGGGGCTTCTTGCCGAAAGCAGACTTTCACTTGATAAAGGTTATATTTCAGAAGAAAGGTTCAACACAATATTGCGGCTTTTAAGCGTTTATTTTAAAAGCGTGCGCGAAGACAGCCTTGTCGAACTTATTCCGTTTATGCGTAGCGACAAAAAGAACGAAAACGATAGGATTTGTTTTTCTCTGCCGTACGGCAACGTCATAAAACAGGTATATTTTACCGAAAAAGAGTTGATTATTAAATAAAACACAAGGGGGGAATATGGAAGTTCTCAGAATAGACAATTTATACAAAAGCTATAAAAATAAGCCGGCTCTTTCCGGTGTGTCTGTTACAATTCCCGAAGGTCGGATCGTCGGGCTTTTAGGTCCTAACGGCAGCGGCAAGACGACGTTGCTTAAATGCGTTGCGGGGCTTTTAACTCCGGATAGCGGAATTATTACGGTAGACGGCAAGCTTGTAGGAGCCGAAAGTAAAGCCGTTACGGCATTTTTACCGGATAAAAATTTCCTGTGCGAGTGGATGACGGTTGAAAAAATGGTCACATATACAAAGGACTTTTTTGCCGATTTTGACGAAACGCGCGCGATAAATTTAATAAACGACCTTGGAATTTCGCTTAAAGATAATATAACGGCTTTATCCAAAGGCACAAAGGAAAAGCTTGCGTTGATACTCACAATGAGCCGCAGGGCAAAATTGTATTTGTTGGACGAACCTATTGCCGGCGTTGATCCCGCCGCTCGCGATTACGTTATAAAGACCATATTAAGCAACTATGCGCCCACGTCGTCGGTGTTGATTTCCACACACTTGATTTACGATATCGAAGGAGTATTAGACGATGCAATTTTTTTATGCGGCGGAAAAATAACCTTTGCCGCTTCTTGCGAGTATATACATTATAAACTTAATAAAAGCGTTGACGAATTGTTCAGGGAGATGTTCAGATGTTAAAAAAGTTATATCGATATGAATTTTTAGCAATGCTGCGTTGTTTAATTCCCGTGTGGTGCGGTGCAATACTTTTGGCGGCACTGTGTCGCGGGGTGTACGAACTAGGGAATGTTTATCAGGAGTACTGCAATAAAAATGCAACCGAATTGCTTGCGAGCGTAATTTATTTAACAAAGGTTGCAACTTCCACACTTGTAAGTTTTTCGATCGGAGCAATGGTAATTTTCACGCTTGTTTTGTCGCTCGTGAGGTTTTATAAAAACTTGTTTTCGGGCGAAGGATATTTTACCATGTGCATGCCGTTTAAAGTAAGCGCGCATATATGGTGCAAGCTTATAACCGCGTTTTGTTGCTTTATAATAAGCGGTGTCGTTTCTGAACTTGTTTTGCTGATATTCAATTTAGGCAACGAGAGCATGAATCAATTCTTTGATGTGCTTGGCAACATATTTTCCCAAATGGATATCAGCAAATTTATTATGTGGATTGAAATGTTGATTTTAGGAATACTTTCTGTTGCATGTTCCATTTTATCATTGTATGCGTCGGTAGTGTTCGGGCAAAATTTTAAAAGCAAAGTCGGCGGCACGATTTTAGGGTATTTTATTAAGAATATAGGGCTCAGAATTATTTACAGCGTATATGTATTTATCTGCATATTGATTTTATCTTTAGCAATAAAAATCTCTTCTTTAATTATAATAATTCTGTTGTTTGGTTTTATTATAATTCAAGCCGCGCTTTCGGTTTTGTTCTATCTGTATATCTTTAAATCAATGAAAAACAAATTTAATATTTAATTACAAAACTATAAAATTTAATGGTCAAATCATAAATATAAAAAAGTCGCACGAAAAAATGATATGCACCCCAAAAGTTAGACACTTTAGGAGGTGCATATTTTTATGTCAAGAAAAAACAAAAACTACTCGC
>CAKVPH010000024.1 GCA_934796775.1 uncultured Clostridia bacterium | reverse complement strand
GGCGAGTAGTTTTTGTTTTTTCTTGACATAAAAATATGCACCTCCTAAAGTGTCTAACTTTTGGGGTGCATATCATTAACGTCCGATCCGTTTCTTTATTCTATTATAAAGTAATCGTTTGCTTTGTACGACTACATCAAGTTTTTCAGCTTTTTAATGTCAAGAAGTTTTACCCTTCCTCTGCCGTATTCTATAAGTCCGTCCTTGGCAAATTGCCTTATTGCCCTTCCTGCAACCTCTCTTACGGAACTCGTCATTTTTGCGATTTCTTCCTGAGTTATGTAAAACTCGGTTTCTCCCGTGTAAAGATACCTTTCCACCAAAAATGAGGCTAATCTTCTGTCGTACCTCGTAAAAAGCAAGTCGTGCATGGTCAACATACATGAGGAAAATCTTTCCGTAAGCCCTTCAAAAACCTTGCATCTTACGGCAATGTTTTTCGTCATTATTTCCTTTATCGTACCCGACTCGATAATCAGCAAAACGCTGTCGCTTTCCACGACGAATTTCACGTCGAAAGTGACGTATTCCAACACGCACGCAGCCGAAAGCAATGCCATGTCGCCTTTATAAAGCTTAAATAATGTTACTTCTCTGAAATTTTCATCGTCCATTATCGCGCGGACTTCGCCTTCGAGTATCAAAAACGGCCCGATACAAGGATTTAAAAATCCGGATATTATCTCGTCCTTTCCGAACGCTTTAACTTTCGAGTGATCGAAAACCTCTTTCTTTTGTTCGTCGGTAAGCAGTTCATAAAAAGGTATTTGATTTATCGCACACGATTTATCCATAATTCCGGTTTCCTTTTTAAGTTTTATTTTGAAAAGCGCCGTCTTTCAACCATCTTACGGTATCCGTCAGAGTTTCGGAAAGCGGGCGAGAATTATAATTAAGCGCACTCCTCGCTTTCTCATTTGAAAACAGTCCGTTCGAACTCAAAACATTTACAGCATACGGCGTGTAAAACAGCTTTCTTTTTTTTCTAACGGCAATTTTTTCATATAGAGGAGCGACCGCTTTTGCAACGCACATAGGAAAATACGTCACTTTCTTTTTTATGCCCGTAATGCTTTTCACGCAATCAATAAGCTCTTTAATCGTAACGTAATGTCCTGAAAGAATATATCCTTCGCCTTTTTCGCCTTTTTCGGTGCAAGAAATGATCCCGTCGGCAACATCTCTTACATCAACAAAATCGTATCCGCCTTTGACGGCAACAGGAAGTTTACCCGCGAGATATGACGAAAGCATAGTTGTTATGCTCCCCATTGCTTCGTCATTCGGTCCGATTATGCCCGTCGGGAAAACTACGCTTGCGTTTAATCCGCGTTTTGTTGCCTCAAACACCGCCTGCGTTGCCATAGCTTTTGTTTTTGCATACTCCCCGAAAACACTTTCGGGCGAAAACTCGCAGATTTCTTTAATTAAAATTCCCTTCGGTTGTTCCGGAATTGCGTGAACGGAACTTACGTAAATCAATTTAGCCACGCCCCGCGATTCAAAGCCGGCAAGAATATTCTTCGTTCCCTCGACGTTTACTTTATAAAGCTTCTCGTCAGGGCGACTCGCTATCGAAACGATACCTGCGCAATGTATCACGCATGTCGATTCGTCAGATATTTGGAAAAATTCCGACAGCGAAGAAAAATCACAAACGTCTCCGTTTATCCGGATCACTTCCCGGGGGAGTTTGTCTGCAAGCCTGTCATTAGGTAATGTCAGCGCATAAATTTTTGCAGATGTCGCAACAAGTTTGTCTATCACCGCGCTACCGAGAAACCCGCTTGCGCCCGTAATCAAATATTTATTATACATAGCGTTTCTCCCTTTCTTTTTTACAAAATAATTTAATAATTTTTAGAAAAAAAGCGCAAGGGAAATAAAGAATATTTCGATTGTGCTTTATAACTCATTATCATTGGCGGTTACCTCCGTCGCAAGGGTTTGTATATTATTCGCTAAAAAGCCCACTCTCCCGTATATATATAAAATCATAATTATTTTACCATAAAAATCCCTCTTTGTCAATTCTTGTTATGCTTCAAAAAAGATTTTTTTGCGGTTTTATATTATATACTTTTTTATTGTTGAAATTATGACCTATTTTGTATTGTTGAAATTATGACCTATTTTGCCATAAAAAATACACCTCCGAAAGTTTTACATTTCTGTCCGACTTTTGGGGTGCACTTCATATACCACTCAAATTCTTTAAATTTTTATTCGATTTTTAATTTTAAAATTTTTTGCCGAACTGTAAGTTACCTTAATTTTTATTGCATAAAAAGAATTTAGTCAAGATAAAAAATCTGATTGAGCTCGGGTTGAGCGCCGGTTTCGGGATCTAATTGCATGTCCGTTACAGAATGCATATTTTCTTCCCACTTTTGCACAACGGGCGAATTTTTTTGATATTTGCATGCAAATTGTTTCCCTTTCGTACATTCGTAATACCCGAAAACTTCGTTACCGCATATCCATATAGAATAATTTACTATTCCCGCAGCTTTAAGTTCCGATTTCATGTCTTCGGGAAGATTTGCGTGAAGCTTTAAATAGGTATCACGCATACCCTCTTTTATTACAGCTTTCCATGCAAGCCTTTCCATATATTTTTTCTCCTTAAATACTTAAAATGATTTTTTATAATTTATTATAAAATTAAAGTTTACTCTGTTTGTAGTTCGGTTACCTGTCCGCGGTGTAAAACAACCTTGTCGTAAAGCTTTACAATACCGCATTTCCAACATAAAAGCATTCCCACTACCGCGCCAACCGTTGCCTGCAATATCTGATACGGAAGTTTTAACATTGCGTACTCGGGAGTGCTATAAATAAACGCTCTGCCGAGTGAATATCCCACAACCATAATTATCGCGCCGACAAAAACGCCGATTGCGGAAGCTATTAAGGGATGATTTTTCATTATATAGTGCGAAAACACCGATATAACAACAGCTTGAAGTCCGTGCGTTACAAGCGACACAAACATGGGCGTAGGATAAAAGAATAAATCCCCTAAAAACGCGCCTACTCCGCCGACTAAAAAGGCCGCAAACGGATCTAATATTATTGCCGCCGTACAAATTATTATATCATTAAGATATAAATGCCCGCCCGGAACCGGAACGCCAAACGAACTCATTGCTACGTTCAATGCCATAAACATTGCCGTAATGCATAACCAAAGCGTGTTTTTCATTTTTGATTTTATTTGCTGCATATTGTTATTCTCCTTGCAACTTTGCTATTTATAGTATATAATAAAAACTGATATTATAAAATAGCCAAAATCGGAGAAAATTATATAACCAGATGAAATATGCGATCGATAAGAACTTACGCCCCGTTTATTTACAGATTTACAAATTTATAAGGGACGATATAACCGAAGGCGCGTTCAGATTTAATACTAAATTACCGTCAAAAAGAGTTTTAGCCGAAGAGTGCGGCGTAAGCGTTATAACCGTTGAGCATGCATACGCACTTTTATGCGAAGAAGGTTATGCCGAATCCCGTGAAAGAAGCGGTTTTTACGTTATTTTTAAGAAAAACGACGGATTTGCGGCTCATTTGCCACATTATGATAACAATTGCTATGGCAACAACGATTATAACACAATCGGCAATAATTTGCAATACTTTAAACAAAACGAAACAAAAGACTTAAAAGAAAGCGATTATCCCGGTTTTTCGGTTTTGATTTTAAACAAAGCAATGCGAAAAGTTATGGCTGATTATCAGGAATTAATTCTTGAAAAATCACAAAATAAAGGTTGTATCGAACTCCGTAAAGCAATCAGACGCTATCTTGCCAGAAACAAGGATATAAAAGTTTGCGAAGAGCAAATCATAGTTGGCGCGGGCGCAGAATATCTTTACAGGCTGATAATAGAGCTTTTGGGCAGGGATAAAACCTACGCAATAGAAAAGCCGTCCTATTCAAAACTCGAGCGAATATATCGAGCTGCCGGGGTATACTGCGAATTATTACCGCTGTTAAACGACGGCATAGACAGCGAGGCTCTTTTTAAATCAACCGCGGACGTATTGCACACAACTCCATACCGCAGTTATCCGAGCGGCGTAACCGCATCGGCATCCAAAAGGCACGAATATATAATGTGGGCAAGCAAAACTAAAAACAAACGTTTTCCAAAAGAAACATTTGCCGAAAAGCAGCTTAGTTGCGAGAAATTTATTATTGAATCGGACTATGGTTCGGAATTTGCGGTATCTTCTAAACCTATGGAAACTCTATTCGCCCTATCAGACGCCGACAACGTGATTTACATGAACACGTTTTCAAGGACGATATCGTCGTCGCTGCGAGTCGGATATATGGTTTTACCTGAAAAACTTGTTAAAGCGTTTGACGAAAAACTTGGATTTTACTCATGCACCGTTTCCACTTTTGAACAGCTTGTTTTAACCGAACTGATTGAAAGCGGTGATTTTGAACGCCACATAAACCGAATAAGAAAAATTATGCGAAAAAACTTGCAAAAATAGCTTATCGTTTCAAACGTTTGTTATTAAATCATAATATTTTAACACTGAAAAAAAAATATTGACAATATTTATATCATATGATATACTAAATCCGGGTAATGATATAAGGTTTTTTCTGCAATAAATTATCCGATAACAACGTGGGAGAATGATGATGCAAGCTATAATAATGAACAAGGAGTTTGGAACAATCGAGTATACCGAAGGTTTTTGGACAGGTAAAAAAACACTTGTTTTAAACGGACTTCCGCTTAAAAAATTCACCAAAAACATTTTTTTGTTACCGGACGGACGACATGCCACCATCAAAGGCAACTATATAATCGGAGCCCAACTTTTGATAGGAGAACAAAACATAACTCTTACAAGCTCCATAACCTGGTATGAAATTATTTTAGCTTTTCTTCCGTTCGCTTTTGATGTTATTTGGGGAAACAATCCGACTTTATATAAAATAATCCCCATAGTCGGAGGCGGAATCGGCGGTTTTATATCCGCTCTTATAGGGTTTTTAGCTGCTAAAACAATGAAAGAAAGCGAAAAGACAATACATAAAGTTCTTAAAGGTTTAGGATTCTTTCTGCTTTCCATAATTGTTCTTTTAATGACAAGCTTGGTTATTACAGCTGCCGCATGCGGTCTGATGGCTTGCTCATGCGCTTAAAATATCTTAATTCATAACGCAAAATAAATAACTCAACGAAAAACGGCATTAAGCTTTTGATTAAAAACGCTCAATGCCGTTTTATTATTATATTTTTGTAAGAATTATATTTTTGTAAGAACGCAAAGCGTTTCGATGCCTTTTGTTTGCGCGAACATATCATACCCACAAACGTACTCTATTTTAAAGCCGTTTAACGCCGTTGCATTTTCCGCTTTTACAGATTCGTTTACCGTGCTTTTTAACGAGTTACCTTCATACGAAAGCGTGCCGCATATTATACCAACATCACGTGCCAAAGTTGCAGGATTACAGGAAATATAAACAATTCGGTTTATTCGTTCCGATTTATTAATTAATTCGGCTAAATATTCGGCAAGCGACTTTTCTAAACCTTTTCTTGCAGGATCTAATACAATTGAAATTTCGCCGCTTTCGTTTTCTAATACGGAGGGCAATACGTCTTCGCATGCGCCGCATATAAAATTAAGGTTATATATAGAATTTTCCTTTGCTAAACGCCCGGCGTCATCAACCGCTTCTTCAACTATTTCAACGCCTATGACTTTTTTACAACGTTTTGCAAGCATTGCAGACATCAAGCCGCCCCCGCAAAAAGCATCAATAATCGTTAAATCAGGTTTATAACAAGCAAATTCAATAGCTTTTTTATATATTTTATTGCGAATGTCGTCGTTTACCTGCATAAAAGACTGCGGACCTGAAATAAATTTTATTCCGTCCAGATTCCCTTCAATTACTTCACTACCGTATATTTTTATAAAACGTTCGCCTGAAATGACGTTGTTTTTGCCTTTATTTACGTTTAAATAAAGAGAAAATTTGCTTTCGCAAAATACTTCCGAAAGTAATTTAATAAATCTGTCTGCAAATGTGATTTTTTCGCCGTTTATAACGAGTATCACCATAAATTCGTCGCCGCATTTTTTTACGACCAAATGCCTTAAAAGCCCCTTATTAGTGCTTTCGTTATATGCCGTCACATTATATTTTTGAATACATTCTTTTAACGCCGCAATAACGCCCTTGCACCACTCGCCGTGAATTTTACAATCATAAGTTTCAACAATTCTATGAGAATCAGGAGCAAAAAAGCCCATTTTTACAACGCCGTTTTCTTCACGAACCGGCATTTGTAATTTATTGCGGTAATATAAGCACGGCTCGCTTTCAACCGTAAGCAAAGGTTCAACGTCGATATGCGCAATTTTAAAAAAACAATCTTTTATCAGATTTCGTTTTATGTCAAGTTGAGTGCTATATTTAAGATGCATCAGGTTACACCCGCCGCATTTACCAAAAACGGGACATTCGGGCTCTTTTCGGTCATCAACAGAAGTTAAAACCCGCAATAATTTGCCGTAAGCAATTTTTTTATCGACTTTTAAAACTTTATATTCTATTTGTTCGTTTAATGCGGTAAACGGAACAAAAATCGTGTACTCTTCGTTTTTAATTACACCTTCGCCCGACGAACCGTAGCCTATTACTTTGCCCTTATATATCTCATTCTTTTTCATATGTTTTATAATTTTATATAATTTTTATACTTTATTATTATATTTAAAAAGCGGCATTAAAGCCGCATTTTATTTATCAAAGTTTAAGTCTTTTTACTATGTTGTTCACGCCTTCCTGAAATTTAAACATAAAAAAGTCGTAAAAAACAAAGAAAGCCGCACCGCCTATTAAAATAATGGGTACAATATACTGCTTAATCCACTCGGTTTCAACAACGAATAGCGTTGTAAAATAATAGGTAACAAATAGTGTTCCTATAAACCATGCGGCTTTAACTACAAGTGCTAAAATTTTGTTTATCTTGTATTTTTCCTGCAAAAAATTAACTATCGGATGAAGCCCGAAAAACATTGCAAACGGAATAATAATTTGAAATTTTCCCGTAAGTAAAAGCCCCAAAAGTCCGCTTGCCATATAGGATAAAAATGCACCGAGCGCATATCCTTTAGAAAGCGGAATCATTATAACGATACTTGCGAGGAATAAACAAGATAAATCAAATACTTCAACAAATGCGCCTAAAACCAAAAGAATAAGGCATAGCGCAGAAGATATAGCCGAAAGAGCTATTATTTTTGAATATTTCATTTAATGCCTCAACGTGTTATCTGCAGTTACAACAGCAGTTAAGCAAAACGTTGCAAATAGCTACCCTGCAACAAAAATCAAGACAACTGTCACCGCCCATCATCTCGGTGGGTTCTTCGTAATTTCCGCCGCCGTTGTTCATATTGCCGGACTTATTCCAGTTTGCGTTTTTTTCGCCGTCTTTTTTAGTACCGCTTTCGTTAAAATTCATCTGTTTACACAGTTTATCGTATGCGGTTTTATATTTTTCGACGCTTCCGTCCATTGAAATTGCAATTTCAAGCTGTTTCTTACTTTCGTTTACCCAGTTTTTTTTATAAAAAACAACCGATTGCAAGTAATGCCATTCAGCATTTCTTTCATTAAAAGCATCTAATGCGGCTTGTGCTTCGTTGATTTTCCCCGCTTTTATTAAAGAATCTATCTCTTCAAAAGCTTTGGATCTGTCGCCGGAAACGCTTTGGCTTTTTCTGTAATCGACAAGTTCGCTATACGCCGCGTTAAGTTCGGTAAGTTTGTATGCTGCTTCGTTACCCGCCTCGCCCTCTAAAAATCTGTCATTCTGATATTTAGTGCGAAGCTCAACATATTTTGCGTATAACTCATCGTCTGAAACCTGAGGATCGCAGCCGATTATATTGTAAAATCTTTCGATATCTGTCATTTTATTTCCTTTTTGGGCTTTTTACCCGAAAGTATTTTCTTTGTTATTTCCATAGTACCGCGAACTGAAATATTTCTGATCAAATCCGCGTTAAATCTGAATTTTAATAATGCTAAATTTTCTGAAATACCTGATAAAGTCGCACTCATTATAAATGATATTTCTTCGCCGTTTTCAGCTAAAAGCGTTTTAAAATCACAGGCGTTATATGCGGCAAAAAACGGATTATAATTCTTCTTTTTTATGTCTTTATCGTAATCATCGAGCGCATCGATAAGGTATATCCATTTGCCTAAATTATAAAAAAACGAATACGAATTTTCAGTCGCGTTTTCTTTTAATAGTTCATCCGAAAGTTCGGCAAGCATGACGGCAAAAGGATCTGCCGTTTTATCTATGCTCGTTTCGCCCGATTTTTCAAGCATATAAAGCTTTGTATAGTTTTCACGGACAATTTCGCATAACTTAGAATGTGCTTTTTTGGAGCGTTTAAAGCCCGCACTTAAAAATAATTTGGAAAAACGCCCTTTTCCGCTGTCGGTAATATCATCAACTGTTTTATAGTACGCTAAGATTACGTTAAGGCAAGCAAGCGTATCCGTAATATCGTCGCGCGTTGCAATCGGGCGTTTTGTAATAGGATGAATTATACAGTGTTTGCGTTCGATCTTAACGTCTTTTCCCGATAAATTATGTACAATTGCAGACATAAATGCAATGTCGTAAGTAAGCGAAAAACGAGCGCATTGCCCACACTTTGCGCCTATGCTTTTGCATACTCCGCAATAAAGAGCCTTATAAAGCGTATCATCTTTTAAATATAGATACGGCAAGTCGGGTTTAACGTATCCGAACATATTATTTTCTCCGATTCAGTGATTTTTTAGCTTAAAATATATACAAATATATACATTTAGCCGCGCAAAAGAAAAAATGCTTTTAAACGGCATTTTTTTTACTTAGCTATAAAAATCAACCGTTAAGCCCGTATAAACCGACTTTTCTGTAAACTTTGGACAGCATTTTCTGCGCCATATGCGACGCTTTTTCTCTGCCTGCCCTCATTACCTGTTCAAGATATGCTTTATCCGACATAAGCTCGCGCTTTTTGTCTTCTATCGGGCATATTACGGAAGCAACGGCTTCGCCGACTTCGGTTTTAAAATCGCCGTAGCCTTTACCTTCAAATCGTTTTTCGATATCTTTAACCGACATACCTGTAAACGACGCGTAAATATTTATAAGATTTGTTATGCCCGGTCTGTTTTCGTCATATAAAACTGCGTTATCGCAATCTGTAACGGCGCGGCGGAATTTACGGATAATAGTATCTTTATTATCCGCAAGTGAAATATATGCATTTTCGTTTGCATCGCTTTTAGACATTTTGTGCATAGGATCCTGCAAACTCATTATATTCGCGCCCTGTTTTTTTGTATATCCTTCCGGCATAGTAAAAGTCGGAGAATATCTGTTATTAAAACGTTCGGCAAGATCGCGCGCAATTTCAAGATGTTGCGTCTGATCTTTGCCCACCGGCACAAGAGCCGCGTTATAAAGTAAAATATCGGCAGCCATAAGTACGGGATAATCCATAAGCCCCATATTTACGTTGTCCGCATGGCTGCGCGATTTATCCTTGAACTGCGTCATTCTGGACAGCTCGCCCGGATAAGTGATCGTGTTTAATATCCAGGTAAGCTCGGCATGTTCGTGTACGTGAGATTGTACGAAAAGAACGGATTTTTCGGGATCGATCCCGCACGCGATGTAAAGCGCGAGAAGTTCGAGAGTGCGTGCGCGCAGCTCGGCAGGAACCTGCCTTACCGTTAAGGTATGCAAATCCGCTACCGCATAAATGCAGTCATACTCGTCCTGAAGCTCTGCAAAGTTCTTTATTGCGCCGATATAATTGCCTATAGTCGGAATCCCCGACGGCTGAACGGCACTGAATAATCTACGTTTTTCTTCCATACAACACTTCCTTAAAAAAGCCAAGTTATCCTGAGAGTTAAATATCCGCTTAATAAGATTTTATACAAGTTTTAAATATAAAACGTTTTATCAGTCTTTTTTAAATATAAAACGTTTTATCAGTCTTATCGGTCGCAATATTCAGCCAAAAATTCGGGCATACATTCTTTTGTCCCCGATACAGTCAGAACAAATTTTACGCCGTATTCTTTTGTAAGCTTTTCGGCTTCTGAAACAAAGGATTCAAGATCTTTAAGTTCTGCTTTGGTTATACGAAGAAGTCCGTCGATATAAATATATTCGATATCGGCATTGCCTGCCATAAGCCCGTCGATAAAACCAACCATTCCTGCAACGCTTGCTACCGAATAATCTTCGGTATAAACGCAACGAACGTTTAAATCGATATTAGCCGAGTAAGATTTTTTTTCTGTAATAAATACTACGTTTCCGAGTGCTGATTTTGCAACTTCGTTTACGGAGTCGAGCATGATTTTTGTTTTGCCTGTTCCTTTTTCGCCGTAGATAAGTTTGATCATAATAATTTTGACCTCCGACTTTAAAATACTTTAATTTTTATTTAAGTTTTAATTAGAAAAACATTCGTTTTTTACACATCAACGTAAATGTTTTAACTATATATATAATAACTTATTTTCATAATAATTTCAAGAATAAAACGAATGTTTTTTCTATTTTCGTTATTTTTTCCTTATTTTTCACCGGATATACGATATTTTATTTACCCGAAGTTTACCCTGACGAATACAAACTCCGCTTTTTTTAAAAAAACCCCGAACTTACGGCGCAATCGCTACCACCATAATTGTAGCACACACGCGCGCAAATTCAGGTTTTTTTCAATCGTTTTCGGATGAAAGTTTCTTTTCTCTGTCGGATATGGCGAGTGCATCAAGCATCTCGTCGATATCGCCCATTAAAAATTGAGGAAGCGTGTACATAGTTAAACCTATTCTATGATCGGTAACCCTTCCTTGAGGATAATTGTATGTTCTTATACGTTCCGAACGATCGCCTGATCCCACCTGATTTTTGCGATTTTCGGCATACTCGCTCTTATATTTCGAGCTGTAATACTCGTAAAGACGCGATTTCATTACCTTCATCGCCTTTTCTCTGTTTTTTATCTGTGAACGCTCGTCCTGACAGTTTACCACTATTCCCGTAGGGATATGAACCATTCTTATACAAGATTCGGTTTTATTGATATGTTGTCCGCCCGCGCCCGAAGAACGACAGGTTTCTATAATCAGATCTTTTTCTTCGATATTTACTTCAACGTCTTCGACTTCGGGAAGGACTGCAACCGTTGCGGTAGATGTATGAACTCTGCCTTGCGACTCGGTTTCGGGGACGCGCTGAACGCGATGCACTCCGCTTTCAAATTTAAGCTTGCTGTATGCACCCTTTCCGTTTATCATAAATGTAACCTCTTTTATGCCGCCGAGTTCTGTTTCGTTTACGTCGATTTCTTCGGTTTTCCAGCGATGACGCTCGGCAAAACGAACGTACATTCTGTAAAGTTCGGCTGCAAACAAAGCGGCTTCTTCTCCGCCCGCACCGCCACGGATTTCCAGAATAACGTTCTTGTCGTCGTTAGGGTCTTTGGGCAACAGCAAAATTTTAAGCTCTTCGGTTATGCTCTCGAGTTTTTGTTTGCAAGATATTATTTCTTCTTCAAACAAATCCTTCATATCGGGATCTGTTTCGGTGGAAACGTTTTCTTCAGCCTGAACTTTATCGTTTTCTACTTTTTTGTATTCAAGATATTTTTCAACAGTCGGCTCCATTTCGGCACGCTCTTTTACAAGTTTTTGCCACTCGTCGATTTTTTTTATGACTTCGGGATCCGATATTTTTTCTGTAAGCAAAAGATATCTTTGATATATGGCTTCAAGTTTTTCTATCATAATTTTTCCGCCTTGATTATTCTTTCCACTCCTGAAATATCTTTTTTGATTTCAATTCGGCAAAATCCGTTTTCTTTTAACAAATCAGCTATTTTTTCAGCCTGGAATATCCCGCATTCAAGGAATAAAAGTCCGCCGTCAAAAAGATGTTTTCCGCTTTCTTTTGCAATAATTCTATAAAAATCAAGTCCGTCTTCGCCGCCGTCAAGAGCCGATTTCGGTTCAAAGTCCTTAACGCATTTATCAAGTGTTTCAATCTCTTTTTCAGGAATATACGGCGGATTTGATATAATAACGCTAAATTTTTCACTTATAGACGAAAACATATCGCTTTTTATAAAGTTAATCGCCGCGTTGTTTAAAACCGCATTTTCTTTAGCAACAGTAAGCGCATCTTCGCTTATATCGGACGCCGTAACTTTCGCGCCGGATTTTAATGCAACGGTTATGGCTATTGCGCCGCTTCCGGTGCAAAGATCCAGAACGCTGTCCTTTTCGGTGATATAATCAAGCGCGCAGCCGACAAGTTCTTCGGTTTCGGGTCTTGGAATAAGCACTCGCTTATCGACCTTTAAAGTATATCCGAAAAATTCGGTATCACCCGTAACGTACCATAATGGTTCGCCTGTTGCGCGCCTTTTTGCCATTTCAAAAGCTTTTTGAACTTTTGAAGGCTGTATGAGTTCGCTGTTTGCGTTTAATTCGGAACGCTTGAGTCCGGTTGACAGACACACTATCCATTCGGCGTCGCTTGCGTCATCTATATTGCCGCCCGAAAGAATCTTTTTTACCTCGTCCAAAAGTTTGTTAGTCGGCATAGCCGTAACAAAAGATTGCTCGGGAATACTTTCGTCGGCATCCATTTCAAGTACTTTGTTAAATGCCGCAATCGCAACTTCCAACATACTTTCGTCGGGTTCTCTTGTAGTTATATGCTGAAGCAACAATCCCGGTGCTTTTATGGGATAAAATATAGGATTTTCTGTTTTTGCAAGCGCACGCAAAAGTTCGTACGAAAGCCCTGCAACTATCGGCAATAAACATATTTTTAAAAGCATTCTTAAAATGCCCGTAACGCCTAAAAACGAATTTGCTATCGAAAATACCAGAATACTTACGAGCATTACAAAAAACAAAAACGTCGTACCGCATCTGTTATGTACTCGGCGGCAAGTTTGAGCGTTTTCGGGTGTAAGTTCCAAACCCTTTTCGTAACAAGTTATCGTTTTATGCTCCGCCCCGTGATACATATACGTTCGCTTTATATCCGGCATTAAAGATGTAAGCAAAATATAACAAATGAATATACCAATTCTTATAAAACCTTCTATAAGATTATATAAAAACGACGTCGTTCCAAAATGAAGCAGATATTCAAGTCCGTTTGTAATCCATTGCGGTAGCATTACAAAAAGCAGGACTGCAAGCCCAAGCCCCAAAACAAGACCTAAAACCGTTACAACCCCCATTACGTCAACATGAAGTTTTTCAGACAACCATTTTTCAAACTTTGAAGGTTCTTCAGAATCACCGAACACGGAAGCAGAGCGCATAAGCGTTCGACTGCCCGAGACCAACGACGATACAAAATTTACCATTCCGCGAATTATGGGAAGGCGTAAAAAAAACGGCTTTTTTTCGGGCGCGACAAGCCTTTTGGACTCAATCTGAATTTTACCTTCGCCGTCGCGTACTGCGGTTGCCATAGCAGTTTTTCCGCGCATCATAACGCCTTCTATAACAGCCTGCCCCCCGATAAGCGTTTTGCGCACTTGTTTTTCTTTTTTTACTTTTTCTTTACTCATTATTTAAAAATATCATACCCGAAAATATTCGGTTTTACAGTTATAAAAAAAAAAATATCTATAAAAAACAAAATAACTCTATGCGAACATAGAGTTATCGTTTTTTCAAAATTACATACCGTATCTCTTTTTGAATTTATCGACACGTCCGCCAGTATCAACGAGCTTCTGTTTACCGGTAAAAAAGGGATGGCACTTAGAACAGATGTCGACTTTGATAAGATCACCTTTCTTGGTAGAACCGGTAATAAAAGTCTCTCCGCAAGCACACTGAACCTTAACCGGTTTATACTCAGGATGTATATTCGGCTTCATTATTCTCACCTCGCTCAGTTTGTTACATTACGCCTTAAGCACAATGCCGTCTTTTATTATATTATATTTTACACTATAAGTCAATCGATTAAAACGCTGTTTTTATTTTTATTTTTTTATTTACAAAAAAAATGAAGAAAAACCGCAAAAGGGCTGCATCTTTTAATATTAGTTTTTCAAAACTAAAGAAATCATTCCTTACGACTACGCATATTTTGCTTGCATATTTTTTTTAAATGTAATATAATAATATAAGAAAAATGCGTAACTATGCGTTTTTATGCATTTGGAGTTATAAAATGACAGGTTTACAGATAACCGAAAAAGGCAAATTAACAAAAATCAATAAAATGGAACTTTCCGACAGCGTTCAAACGTCAAAAGTGAAGATATTAAAAGTTTTAATAACTCACGAAGATCTGCAAACGCTTAACGGCGATGACGACGCGATTTACCCTGTTATTCCCGGCAGAGTGGCTATAGGTCAAATTTCGGATTCGAACGAATCGGCATATTTAACAAGAGGTACAAAAGTTTACATTTGCCCTATTAACAGTTGCGGTAAATGTACGGAATGTCTTTCGGACAATGACGAAGGATGTTTGGATTTTAAAATTGCCGGAAAAAACGTCAACGGATATTTAAGAGATTTTGCCGTAGTAGATAATCGCGATATGCACGCTCTGCCGCCTACGGTAAGCGATAACGACGTTTTGCTTCTCGATTATATTTCGCTTGCTCTTTCCGCTATTGAAAAACTGAAAATTCAAAAAGGCGAACACGTTGCCGTAATCGGCGGCGGAATACTCGGAACAATTCTTTCGCTGCTTATAATATATTATCAGGCAGTTCCCATTTTGATAGATAATAACAGAGAAAATCTTTCGCGTGCGGCAAGCGCAGGAATATATTACAATCTATTTTCTGATAACAAGCTTGAAAAAGAGGTTTCCGACCTTACCGGAGCACACATGGCACAAAAAGTAGTTTATATTTCGGACAGTAATATAAACACAGACCTTGCATTAAAACTCGCTTCGCATAATGCACAAATAGGTTTTGTAGGATTTTCATCCCCGAGTTTAAAGGTAAATTTCTGCACAGCAATGAAAAAACAACTCCGTTTTGTATGCGTAACAAACGGATACGGTATGTGTGAACAAGCGATCAACATACTTGCAAATAAAGCGCTTGATCTTTCTGTATTTCATTTTCCGTCGGCAAAATTCGATAATTGCGAAAACGAAATTAAAAAATCCGCCGCAGAACTGCAGGAAGGCAACAGCGACGTATCGCCTATCATTATAGATATGATGTAATATAGATACTGTTTTATATAAAACATTTCGGCGTAAGCAAATAAGCTTGCGCCGATTTTTATAGTTAAAGGATAAAATTAAAAAAAATTCAGTAAAAAAGCGATAATTTATAATTTTGTTTATAAACTATCGCCATTTTTTTATTTATTTAAAGTAAAATCTGTAATATTTGCAGTGACGTTAATATGAAATTTAAGCCATATTTGCTTCATAGTCTAAAAATTCCATAGCCTCTTTATCTGTAGATAATCTTACATTATTACCTTTTACAAGAATAACGTAAGGCAAACCTATGCAAACCGGTTTTAAGTAGACGGGTATATAAACCTCATATCCTTTCCATACAGTGCTAAATTTACAATCATCCGCATTTAATTCAGTTACAATATCAAAAATTTTTTCTTTTATTATATTCTTCATGTTTTTCCACTCCTTATGCTTTTTAATATTGACTACCATTTAAGATTACACCATACTCAAACTTGTTTGTGTAGTTTCGTTACCGTCTTCGTGTTTGACTACCATTTAAGATTACACCATACTCAAACATATATTATGCAAAAATCCTTTACTTATTTTATTGACTACCATTTAAGATTACACCATACTCAAACGTCAACAGTTGTATTTTTCTAACGATATATTATTGACTACCATTTAAGATTACACCATACTCAAACTACGCATATCGGCAAATCTAATATCAAAGTTATTGACTACCATTTAAGATTACACCATACTCAAACTAAATAACGCTTATTTGCGATTTACTAAAATATTGACTACCATTTAAGATTACACCATACTCAAACCGTGATATTTGCGGCGTTGACCGTGTATCATATTGACTACCATTTAAGATTACACCATACTCAAACTTGACACTCGGCTTTTAAAGCTAAGTCTAAATATTGACTACCATTTAAGATTACACCATACTCAAACATTATAAACGTATAAGTTCTTTCTGCCATATATTGACTACCATTTAAGATTACACCATACTCAAACTTAATGTGTATTTTTCTTTTAAATCTTTAAATATTGACTACCATTTAAGATTACACCATACTCAAACCGCCTTTGCGGTGCTGTTCTTGTTTTCCTTTATTGACTACCATTTAAGATTACACCATACTCAAACGCACCTTTTCAGGGCTTACCTTTTATTTGTTATTGACTACCATTTAAGATTACACCATACTCAAACTTATATAATAGGCTTAGGCTGATCATCTAATATTGACTACCATTTAAGATTACACCATACTCAAACTCTTTCTCTATCTCTATCTCTTTATCTATCTATTGACTACCATTTAAGATTACACCATACTCAAACAGCTTAAATATACGTTATTAAATCAAAGTTTATTGACTACCATTTAAGATTACACCATACTCAAACCCAGTTAAACCACCAAAAGCAGTTTTAATATATTGACTACCATTTAAGATTACACCATACTCAAACCCTTAAAGACTACTTCTGTTAATTCGAATGATATTGACTACCATTTAAGATTACACCATACTCAAACCTAAACAACAACTTGAAGAAATGATTAAAATATTGACTACCATTTAAGATTACACCATACTCAAACATATGAACAAACTCAATTACTAACATCCAATATTGACTACCATTTAAGATTACACCATACTCAAACCTTATCAAGTTTACTTTTTTCAGAGATGGATATTGACTACCATTTAAGATTACACCATACTCAAACAGAAAATTTATAAGTCCCAGCATCAAGAGTTATTGACTACCATTTAAGATTACACCATACTCAAACCTGGTGCGCCTAAAACTGGTAAATCTACCTTATTGACTACCATTTAAGATTACACCATACTCAAACTATCGGGGGCAATTTAAAAACTATAATAGCTATTGACTACCATTTAAGATTACACCATACTCAAACTATAAATGCGCTCGTTTGTCTCTTGCGTTGTATTGACTACCATTTAAGATTACACCATACTCAAACCCTGCAATCGTAGACACAGCATACGCTATTTATTGACTACCATTTAAGATTACACCATACTCAAACCTCAAATTTGAGTATTTTTACGCACCACACGCATTAATCTTAAACGGTAAAACATGTAATCTACAATTATTATATATTAAATAGATTTATTTGACAAGTATTTCACATAAATCTTTATCAATAATAAGCATAGTTTCGTCATTTAATCTTTGTGGTTGTATTTTTTCTATCATTAAAACATTAACAGAAGAATAAGCTACATGCTTAATTAAAGACAACATATCTTCTTTGGGTAAAAACATTCTAAGACCAACAAAAATTAAAAGCTTTATATCTGTAAACGAAGCAACGGCATCTATATAATTAGTTATTTTTTCTAAAAAATTATCGTAAGTTGATAATGGCTGAACTTTTAATAATTTTAAAAAATCCGTAAAGAATATTTGTTCTGAATGTTCAATAGGATAATCGCATTCTAATGAAAGTTTATCCATTAAATTTGTAATTTTACAACAAATTTCCCACTGTTCAGACGGATATTTTTCATCAACAATTTTTGATAATTCGGAATATAATCCCGCTATAATCTTTTTATCTTGCATCGAAAGATTAAAAAAATCAAAAACGATATATGCATTTTTTTTAAAAGATAATTCTTTATTGTTATCACTTATAATAAAATCGCCTTCGTCATTATTCTGTAACGATAAAAAATCACAACAATATTCATATAACTTTTGTGAGTTTTCTACAATTAATATTCCAAAATTGTTTTTTAGTTCAAACGGCTCAGAAAAATCAAAATGAGATATTTTCATAAAACTATAAGCCTTTTATCGCTATTTTCAAACACCGTATTTGCCTCACCAATTATAAATTCCATTTTTTCAAATTGTTTTTCTGTTACAGTTAAAACCTGAATAAGCCCACTTTTTATTTTTTGCTTTCGTATATTTTCACGAATATTATCACCAACGGTATTGTTAAGTACAATTTTACTATATACAGATTCTTGCATCATAACAAAACCGCTTTTTATTAAAAACTTTCTAAATGCACGATAATCAGCACGTTGTTTAGAAGTTTCGGTTGGTAAATCAAAAAAAACAACTATTCTCATAAATCTGTAACTCATAATTTTTAATAAGTGACACATCCCTATTACATAAAGCTTCAAAAATACTTTTACAATAAATAGCCGCAGCGTCTGTTAGGCAATACATTTTGCCGAAAATAAATACTTTTTCATTAAATATATTCTGCATATATCTTTTTTCTTCCGTATCAAAAGACTTGCTTTTCATATTATATACCATTCTATCAACTAAAGGTCTGAAAGGTTCCATAAGATCAGATGAAAAATTAAAAGGGTTAAATTCGTTTTTATGAAATAGTCCTATTTGCGTATTATAACCGTTTGCAACTATAATGCGATTAAACAATGATAAAATTAAACTATAGCCATAATTTAATGCGCTATTTATAAAATCCGTGTCCCCCCTATAAAAATTTTCACCGAATAATGCGTTAAAATAGACCTTTGCCGCATGCCCTTCACGGTTAGTGCTATCGCCTAATTGCAACTCTTTTATATAAGAAAATAATTTTTCCGCCTGAGATAAATTAAGATAGCTTAAAAATGACGCTTGCTGGATTAATTTATTTTTTACTATTTCAGTCCATATTATCGTTTTTATATCAGGTTCCCATTCAATTTGATTTTTTAATTTTTTGCTTGTATCATGGCTGCCGTGAATAGCTAACACCTGTGAATGCGGATTATGTTTTTCGTCACAAAATACTACGTTTATTTTATTTTTTATCAACTCACAGATAAGTACTGCCGTAAAAGAAACTGCAGGAGTTTCGATTATAAGTGAACCTATCTCGGACAAATGTATTTTTTTAGTAGTTTCTCCTCGGCAAACTAAATATCCGAGCTTATATTCAAGTTTGCAGTGAGAAGAAACTACCACGGTACGCCAACTCATTTGTTGTAATAATCTGTAAGATTTATAACCGAACGATAATAGCCCGTCGGCGATTGCGTAATGAGCGTTATTTTTTCATCTTGCTTGATAGTTTTTGAATGAAGAATTTTACCTTCCTGAGCTTTACCTTCTATTTTCTCTAAATTCGCCGTAGTGCTATCACATTTCATAAAATTTAAAATTTCAAGCAATACTGTACATTGCTCTTCTAAAGAAAGATTTGCAAATACATTTTCTTTTTTCTGAAGTGTTTGAGCTTTTTGCCCTATAGTAAGATTACAAAATGGCTTTTCGGAAAGTTTTTTATATAATGCCCTGTATAAAGTCATATTTTGCGGGTAATCAATTTTATCTATCAACGGATCAATCGCAAATTCTTTTCTTAATTCCTTTTGCTTCTTTTTTAGCGAAATAATTTTCTTTAAATGTACGGTGTTTTCTTCGTCAAGTAAAAGCTCATTAGCATTACACAAAACAAAGTACTCACCTGTTTTGCCTCTTAACCAAACATATGCGCCGTTTATATTAAGTAGAGAATTCAGCTTAATTTCTTTTATAAGAATTTCAGGTTGATTCAACTTTGCGTTACGGATCAAATAATCTTTAACAGCATTTTCACCTAAACGATTTATGTAAATAGGAATAGCTTCTAACGATATAACTTTTTTCCCTTTTTTATCTATGCTTTTTACTAATGAAAAATATGCAGTAGCAGCCGAATCATATCCACCATATTTATCGGTATTTATATAAGGCTCTTTGCTCTTTAAAGGAATAAGTTTATCGTTTGCGCCTTTTGTTTTTATAGTCGCATCAAAAAAGCCGCCATGCCCTTCAGAAGTAAACCTTACTATTCTGCAAGTATTTTTCTTTACAGTTTCAATTATTTTATTTTGATTTGCTACAATCCACGCACCTTTTAAATCTTTTTTAAACAAATTCTGAGCAACACTTGTATCCGATGTGTTATTTTCAAAATACCACCTTGCATTGCCGTTAAATTTTACGTTATAAACATTCCCGACTACTATATTTAAATAGGCGTCCTTAGCATGGTGTAAATCATTTAGTTCGCGAACTTTAACTAAGCCAAATTCATGCCTGAAATTGCTTACATTTCTTGCTTTTGAATACACAACTACACTCTTAGGGTAAAGCTCTTTTAAAATTGACGCAACTATTTTTGTGCTTTGCCTTGTTTCAACAAGTTGACGTTGAATAAAATCTGCAACTTCTTCGGTTGAAAGCGGTGTTACTCTTGAAAGCCTATAAAATTTTTCATCGGAAATAAGCCCATTTTCATGCCAATAGCACCAAGTAGACAACATCTTTTTTCGAACGTCTTCACTTATAGGATATTTATCGCTTTTAGCACTGTTTGCCGTTTTCAAACTTAAAACTCGATTATCTAAACTATCGTCTGGTATTTTTGACCGAGGATAAATGTGATCTATATCGCAAATATTTACGTTAAAAACATCATTCAGAGAAATAGCTTGTCCTGTATATGCGCATTTGCCCATTTGTCTGTAATATAAAACAAGTTTATCGCTAAAAAACTTTGTATCAGAAACTGTATCGATTTCTCTTAACCAGTCACGTTTTTCTAATTCAATATTTCGATATAACTCAATAATTTGTTCTTTTCTCGACTTAGTACGAACACCTTTTTTGTCTTCTTCTGCTCCGCGAGCCATTTCTACAAATATCTTTTTAGGCGGTTTTCCTTCTATTTTCTCAATTTCACGAGTAAGACATATCGTTCTCCATATAGCACGCTTTACAGACGGTGAACAATATAAATCTTCGATAGTTTGGTAATTTATCTTTTGACAATTATTCCTTTCGTCGTTGAATTTCTTTATTTCATCTGAAAAAGTAAAATCAGATGATAACAATTCCATAAGATTGCATCCGGTTTCGCGCATTGCGCTTAAAATATTCATTATCTCGCCATTTTTGTCTATGCCGTTTATTTTTGTCAAAAATGCTAAAGATAATCTGCCCCAACCGCTACAATTAAATTGTTTTAATTTTTTGATTGTATCTTCGTCAATATCATATTCCCTTTTTATTCTGTCGGCAATTCTGTTTTTATCGCTCATAACAGTAAACCACAAAATGATTTTTTCGCACATTTCAAGGTTAAATTTATCGCCAAACACTTCGCGCATAAATATCCAACTCGATAAAGATGCTTTAAAGTCATTATCATAGCCGCCAAAATTTTCCTTTTTACCGCTCCCTTTTTCAATAAGACCGTTTATTTCAAGCAATTTTCCTATTTTAGCAATAGTTATTTTTTTATTATGCTGAGCATAATCGTATATTATTTCACGAGCTTTTTTATCAAGTCGTTTGCCGCCATAAGACAAATTATTAAGTTGATTTAAAAAATCAAACTCCGAATATGCTAAAGAAGCCTTTGGCAATACGTCTTCGCCTATTAAATATTGACATTTATTAGTCATACGTTTTATAAATTCTTCTTCAGACGCATTTTTATCAATAATCGAATCAAAATTCCACGGTGTAATTTTTTCGTTTTCTCTACCGCTATATTTTTTTACCCATGCAAAACCTTGACCGCTCTTACTATGCAAATCATTGAGCGGTCCGACATAATATGGAATCCTGAATGTAAGTAAAGATATTATTTTGTCTTTTGTTTTTATTCCATCACTTTCGTTTTCCAAAAAAGGAAAATTTTGTACGGCATTTTCTAAAATGCATTCAAGTTCAATTTTATGTAATTGATAAGGAATTACACCATTTTCGTTAGAACGAGGCTTAGATAAAAACGTACCTTGTTCTATTCTTTGAAGTATCGTTTCCTCTTTTACAAAACTTTTTAGATATTTATAAAACTCATCTTTAGAAATTTTCTTTCCCTTTTCACGCCCGCACAAACCAACATATGCAGCATAATTTTTAAGAATAATTTTCCCGTCTTTTAAATACTTTTCATGGAATACTTCTTTATATTTTTCCGGATAATTTTTAGCTATGTAATCTTTTAAAAGACGTAAATCGGCTTTATGCTGTTCATATTTATTTACCATTGCATAAGATATAAATTCCTGCCCATTTAGTATTCCGGTTAATACTGTCCAGTCATATATTTTTTTAAGAATTTCAATTAAAACGTATTGGTCGCTGCCGCAACATTCTTTAATTTTATCCTCTGCAAATGAATCGTTCGAAAAGCAAAAATCTTTTAATTCTTCGCAATCATAATCTTCAAATAAATCTTTAAAAGAGACTTTTTTCCCTATAATCGCTCTTATAATAGCCTGTATTTTTCGATTTTGAGGTCCATAAAGATTCTTTATTTCTTTTTCTTTGTCGTTTTTTCCTATATCCTTTTTTAATAAAATGCAAATTAATTCATCAATACGGCAGAAAATAAAAGAATCTTCAATATCATCAACCAAATAATCATTAAGTTCAGAAAAAGACTTTCTGATTTCATTTTTGTCCTGAGCATGGAAAACCTGGTCTTCAAATAAAAAATGCCCTCTGTTTTTTATAATATGATGAACAGCCAGATACAATAATCTTATGTCTGTAATTTCTTTCGCTGCTTTTTTGTCTAAAAAAGCGGCTCTTAAATGATAAATTGTAGGATATTTTTTAAAATAGTCTTTATCGGTAAAATCAACATCATGAAATAGCGAATCAATACCATCAACGCCTTTATCGTCAGCTGTATAAGCACTTTCATTTAATCTTATAAAAAATGAAAAGTCATTTTTCGCTATTTCTGGTGAGAAAATTTCTTGGAGCAACTTAATTCTTTGCCTAATGCGGGCAATTCTCCTTCTATTTGCACGAAATTGACGCCTATCCTGTGCCGTTTGCGCCGTATCAAAAAGGTAAGCTCCCCAGAAATCTTTTCCTTTTTCTTTAAATAAATTATATTCTTCATCAGTTACAGCCCAACCGACTGAATCGGTTCCTATATCCAACCCTAAATAATAATTTTTTTCCATTTTTTCCTTGACATTCTCCTTTTGTTATGTTAGAATATAATCACTTAAGTGAGTGACTACCATTTAAGATTACACCATTGGTTCAAATAAAATTTTTTCACATCGCCGCTTTTGCGGTTGCACACGCTGTGTGCCTTAACTCGCTTATGGCGAGTTTTTTCTTTTTCGAAATTTAAGCATTTTATATTGAATATTAAACACTTCTCATTATTTTGTTATTTTACACTATTTTCTTCTATATGTCAATACATTTTTAAAAAAAACTGGTTCTTTGTCAAATGTTGGGGTGTGGGCGATAGAAAATAGTTTAATAGCGGCGGCAACTTTTTTGAGTTGCCGTCATTTTTTTTGCTTAAAACGTATTTTAAGCGGTAAGCAATATTCGTTTTCTGTAATTATCAAAGTTTCTGAAACCGAATGCGTTGCGTTTTAATACCTTTATCTTGTTGTTTTTTCCTTCTGTAAAGCCGTTGCTATACGGCAATCTGAATGATTCGACGATTCCCCAAAACAAGCGACGATACGCTTTTACACAATCGGCGAACTCAGATATTTTTAAACTCTCGACAAATTTAATCCATTCTTTAAATCGTCTGACTATTTCATCATAATCGGTTATACTCATTATCTCATTAAACATTTCTTTCATTTGCCATGCAGTATATAGTTCTTCACTTTGTTCAAGTATAGTCGTTAACGCTATTCTGTCTTCTAAATTCAGGTTTTCGTAGTTTTTGTGCAACAAAAAACGTAATCTTTTAAAACATAACCGACCATTTTTAGAAAAAGTTTTCTGTATTCTCTTTCGTATCCGATCGATTGCCCAATGTATTTGTCTTTTGTAATGATATTTATCGACTACGAGTTCTGCGTTAGGAAAATACCTTTTCAAATCGGCATAATCGCGCCACATATCGGTTACGAGATACTTGACCTTTTTGCGTTCGTTAAGCGAAAAAGAAGCAAAATATTGCGATATATACAGTTTTTTACGGCAAGGCAGAATGTTCAAGAGTTTTTTGTTCTTAGCGTCTGATATTTGCAAAAGATATTTTTCACCGCCGGCGTTGCCTTTGAATTCGTCTATGCTTAACACTTCGGGAAGTTCTGAATAACCTATGCAACCGGCGAATTTGTGAGCGCGTTGCACTGTGTTTGCAGAAACGTTATTCGCTTTGGCTATGCTTTTCATTGCTCGCAATTCTTTTAAATCATTTATGATTTTTATGAATACGTTTTTTGCGATGTGGTGGTGTTTCGCAATGAAATCATAGTGTTCGTAAAAACGTTTTACGCAATTCAGACAGACCTATCTGCGTTTTTTAAACACTAAAGTAGTTGGTTTATTTACGATATTAACGGTTTTTGTTTTGAGTGCGATAATCGTGAGTACGGGTTGTTTTAGTGCCGCATTTCGGGCAAATCTGCTCTGTAATATCCGAAGATACGACTAATTTTAAAATTTTACCGTCAACTTTACTAACTATATGGTCTTTTTCTTGCAATCCTAACGCGTTTTTGATAAACTGCAAATTGAGCATAAATTGAAAATCCTTTGTTTTTTTGGGTGTAAACTAATTCTATCGGATTTTTTGATTTTATGCTCTTTTTTTTTGCCTTAAAAAAAATGTCGGAACGTTATTTTTCACACCCCGACATTTATTGTAGAACCTAAATATAAGAAAAAACGTACCTACTTTATATAAAAGCAAATACGTTTTTAATAGAAAGCGGCAACTACCTATCCTTCCGGGTCGTGACCGACCGAGTACTTTGGGCGTGATTGAGCTTAACTACT
>CAKVPH010000023.1 GCA_934796775.1 uncultured Clostridia bacterium | reverse complement strand
TGTTTGTCCCTTTTTTGCCATAAAAAATGCACCTCCAAAAGTTTTTCTTCTCTGTCCAACTTTTGGGGTGCATTTCATAATCGACTTATGCTTTTTTATTCTAATTTTTTATTAAATATTAAAAAAACACTTAGTTTTAACGTTAAAACATTGTTTTTTTAAAGCCTTTATGTAAAGAAACACAAAACAATAAGTCAAATTTCATTAAAAATCATATAATAATTATTATAATAATGCCTATAATTTCAAAACCTACCACAAAAACGCAAAAAACGCGCAACAAAAAGGCGTAACCTTTTCGTTTTCCGTTTTGCGACAAATTTTTTTATAATTTGACAGCATATTTTTACAAAATTTAATAAAAATGGTTTTATTTTTACAAAATTTGTGTTATAATGTAAATAATAAATTTAAGCGCGGTATTTTATCCTTTACCAAGAATGCGCATGAAAGGGGAATATGGAAAAATGAGAAACAAAAAATCAGTGCTTATATTGCAGAATTGCATGGAAGAAGCTCAAAACTGTTACGACGAAATTAAAAACGAATTCGACGTAATATGTTACACTGACGATTATGACAAGGCGATTGAAATATGTAAAAATCAAAAGCCCGACTTTTTAATCACGACACTTACTTTAAAAAAGGGTGACGGGATTAAAATAATCGAAGAGGCTGCAAAAATCAGCCCTGAAACAAACTGTGTGGTTTTAAGCATTGTGTCAAACAGTCGTATGGTTCGAGATGCTATAAATGCGGGCGCAAAATATTACATGATAAAGCCTGCCGACTATTCAACTTTTATAAAGCGCATGCATATGCTTTATGAAAACGAAGAAGGTCGCGAACTAAGAGAACAAAGAGAGATTGACGAAAGAATAAGCCGTATTTTTATCGGAATAGGAATCCCCCCTCATATCAAAGGTTACGGCTATCTTCGCGAAGGCGTTAAGCTTGCGGCGTTAGAACCCGAACTTATGGGCAGTGTAACCAAGCGTTTATATCCGATGATCGGCGATCATTTTAATACTTCGGCAAGCAAAGTTGAGCGTGCTATTCGTCACGCAATCGAAGTTGCTTGGAATAAGGGTAGAATAGACAGTTTTAACGCGCTTTTTGGTGTTCGCGCATATAACGAAAACGAAAAGCCGACTAATTCTGAATTTATAGCGCTTATTGCGGACAGACTACTTTTAGACGGTTTGTCTTGAATCAAGTACACAAGCAGTGATTTTATTCGCTTGTATATTACAATTTAGATTATTTAGTTAAAAATTAAAAATGTTGGGGTAAAAAATACTTCAACATTTTTTTGTTATGCTTTTATAAAAGTAGCGCGTAGAGCAATGCTTTTTTATAGATTTTTTTGCTTAACTTATGTATATTTTCGTTGACAAAATGTAATAATGCGACTATAATGTATTTGCTACTAAAAAGGTAGCAATTAAAAGAGGTATGGATATGCGAATTTCAAGCAAAGCGCACTACGGCTTGCAAGCCGCATATATTTTGGCGCGAGAAAACAAGAGTGTTTCGGCAAAAGAGCTGGAGCGCGAAATAGGCGTATCGGGAAAGTATTTGGAGCGTATAATGCGAATACTTACCGGAGCAGGCGTTATAACGGCAAGCCGTGGGGCGGCCGGCGGGTATTACCTTGCAAAAACAGCAAAAGAAACTACGGTCGGAGAGATTGTGCGCGCCTTAGAAGACGACCTTGAAATTATAGACTGCGTTAAAAACGACGGGTGTGTTAAATGTGCGTCTAACGTGGTGTGGAAAAAACTGTATAACGGTATAAACGATATTTTAAATTCCGTTACTCTTGAAGATATGGTAAACGAAAATGCTGTTCCGTTAAAAAAACAATGCGAGTGTTCTTGTAAAGAATGCGAGCATGGCTCAATATGTAAGCGTAACGCTTGAGCGTCCACGTAACAGCGTGACGGTAACTTGAAATTAGCAATATAACGGTAGCTTGAAGATAGCAACATAATTTTTCATTTTAAATGTTTCTTATTTGCCGATTAGGGGAATTAAGGCTTTTACTCATAAAGCATTTTTTTTTAAAAGTCCGAATAATCGACCTATAGGCTTACATTTTTAAAAATCAAGGTCAAATTAATTATAAAACATAAAAATTGAAAGTAAAAAGCTAAGGATTTATATATAAATATGGAAAGACGAATTTATCTTGACCACGCGGCGACCACCGCGGTTGATAAAAGAGCAGTTGAAAAAATGCTTCCTTATTATACCGAAGTTTACGGTAATGCAAACAGTCAGCATTTTTTCGGACGAGAAGCCGCCGAAGCTGTTGACGAGGCGCGCGATACTATAGCTAAAATTATAGGTGCGTTGCCGGGCGAAATTTATTTTACTTCCGGTGGAACGGAGAGCGATAACTGGGCGGTAAAGGGAGCGGCTTTGGCAAATCAATCCAAGGGTAAACATATTATAACCACAAAAATTGAGCATGCGGCAATGCTTTCAACCTGCCGTCAGCTTGAAAAAGAAGGTTTTGAAGTTACTTATCTGGACGTTGACCACGACGGTATTGTTGATTTAGAGCAATTAAAACGCAGTATCCGCAGCGATACAATTTTGATTGCCTGTATGTATGCAAATAACGAGATAGGCACTATTGAGCCTGTTGAAGAGATTGCAAAAATTGCAAAAGAACATAAAATTTTATTCTTTACCGATGCGGTACAGGCTATGCCATGCATGGATATAGACGTAAAAAAGATCGGAATGGATATGATGGCGTTCTCGTCGCATAAATTCAACGGACCTAAAGGCATGGGTGTTTTGTATATAAGAACCGGCGTCCGTATAGATAGTTTGATTATCGGCGGGCATCAGGAACGTACGCGCCGTGGCGGCACTACTAACGTACCGGGCGTGGTGGGTATGGCAGAAGCTTTAAGGCTTAACAGACTTACTTTAAAAGAAGACTGCGAATATGTCGCGTCGCTTCGCGACAGGTTTGTTTCTCGGGTAGAAAACGAAATTCCCTTTGTTAAATATAACGGACACAGAACAAAACGTGTTCCGAGCAACGCCGATTTCTCATTTGAGTATATCGAAGGCGAATCTATTTTGTTTTCGCTCGACCTTGCGGGAATTGCCGTTTCATCGGGTTCGGCGTGTTCGTCCGGTTCGCTCGAACCGTCGCACGTTCTGCTTGCAATCGGGGTAGACGTTGCGCTCTCGCACGGCTCTATAAGATTTTCTTTCGGTAAAGAAAATACTATGGAAGAAGTTGATTACACCGTAGACAGATTAAAAGAAATTGTAAGCAGGCTGCGCAACATGTCACCGCTTTACAAGGTGGAAAGCACTGTTAAAGAAAAGTAAAAGTCGGGCTATAAGTCGATTATTAAATAAAAAGTATATCAAACGGAGATAAATTATGTATAACGAAAAAGTAATGCAGGCATTTCAGAATCCGCAAAACGTTGGCGAAATTGAAGATTACGACGGCATAGGAACAGTCGGCAACGCTGTCTGCGGCGACATAATGCAAATAACAATTAAAGTAAAGGACGGCAGAATTGCCGATGCAAAATTCAAAACGTTTGGTTGCGCGGCGGCTGTCGCTACAAGTTCTACTGCAACTCAAATGATAATCGGTATGACTTTGGACGAAGCTTTGCAAGTTACAAATAAAAAGGTTGTTGAAGTTTTAGAAGGTCTGCCGCCTCAAAAAATTCACTGTTCGGTTCTTGCCGAAGAAGCTATAAAAAAAGCTATCGAGGATTACAGGGCCAAACATCCTGAAGCATAAAATTTAAAAAGGAAAAAACGCCGCAAGTCATTTGTCGTGACCTGCGGCATTTTTATGTATTTGTAAATATTTTATGCAGAATAGTTTATTCTATGAACCGACAGTTTGGCAACGTGACGCTGCATCTTTTTAGTGCGAATTTTTGAAAGCGGCGGCGAGTATATTTTTTACTGTAAAACGACAAAAAAATTTAAAAATTTGCTAAAAACAGTTGACTTATGCGGCTTATTTATGTAAAATATATAAGCTGATTATCAGGAGAAATTGTTTGAAAAGGAAATAGCCCCTCTTTTTCGGAAGATTTTTCTTTTTAATAAAACAAAATAAAAATTAAAATTTTCAGGAGAGTTTTCAAATGAACACCTTTATGGAAAAGCCGGGTAAGGCGGAAGTAAAGTGGTATGTTGTTGATGCCGAAGGAATGGTTTTGGGAAGACTTGCATCGAAAGTTGCCACAATACTCAGGGGAAAAAATAAACCCACTTATACGCCCAACGTTGATATGGGCGATTATGTAATCGTTATCAATACCGATAAAGTTATTCTTACCGGTAAAAAGTTAGACAAGAAGATGTACACCTATCATACCGGTTATGTAGGCGGTCTTAAACAGACTCCTTACAGACATATGATGGAAAAGAAATCGGACGTTGTCGTTTACGAAGCAGTTAAGGGAATGCTCCCTCACAACACGCTTGGTAAATCGATGATCAAGAAACTCAGAGTATATAAGGGCAACGAACACGATCATATCGCTCAGAAGCCCGAAGTTCTCACTTTGGATTGATAGGAGGACGTAGAAAATGGCTACAAAAACCGCTAAGAAAAAAGTTCAATATTGGGGAACAGGCAGAAGAAAGAAAGCTATTGCCAGAGTAAGACTTATCCCGGGTGGTACGGGCAACATAATTATTAACGGCAGAACTATCGACGAATATTGCGATCTCGATACGTTAAAGCTCGTTATCCGTCAGCCGTTAGTGCTTACCGGTAAAGAATCCGAATACGACGTATTCGTAAACGTTCAGGGCGGTGGTTTCACCGGTCAGGCAGGCGCTATCAGACACGGTATTTCCCGCGCTCTTGTTTTAGCTGAACCCGAACTTCGTCCTTCAGTTAAGAAAGAAGGCTATCTCACCAGAGATCCGAGAATGAAAGAAAGAAAGAAATACGGCTTGAAGAAAGCTCGTAGAGCTCCTCAGTTCTCAAAGAGATAATCTGCATATATTGCAAAACAAACGACTGTACAATTTTTGTGCGGTCGTTTTTATATGCTAAAATTAAGTTTTTGATTTAATGTAAACGAGTAAAGCAATTAGTAAAAACCGCCGCGATATTTTATATTGTGGCGGTTTTGTATATTCCAAAAGTCGGGCTATAGGTTGGTTATTAAATGTTTTTGCTTTAAAAAAATTTTTTAATTGTATATTGATTTAATTATTGTCGTAATCAATAAAATCAATCTTAATGCGCGAATTTATAACTTTTGAGTGTTTAGTTTGTTTATTACTTGACTTTTTACAGATGTAAGATTATAATAGAAATATCTTACAACTGTAAGATGACGGATAATATATAGCTATAAAAATTACGAAGGAGAAAAGGAAAAATGAAAAAGAACGTAATAACCTTGATTTGCTGTTGCATTTTGGTATTTACCTGGCTTTTTGCTTTTGAGAAATTTGATTTTTCAGCGTTTTTCAGGTCGCAAAAAGGTGAAAGCGTACAGACTATCGAAGATTTTTCGGATTTTATGTCTTGGTTTTCGTCTGCTAAAAGTAGTACAAAAATTGAGAATAGCGAAAAAGAAGCTTCGACTACGCGTATTAAAGCTGTTGGCTTTAATAAATATTTAGACGATGAAAATTTAGCTGAAAAAGTTACCGATAAGTACAAAAATGCAACTGCTTTAGAAGAATTATCTATGAAATATTCGATAAGTTCTTCAACATGCTCATCAAGCGACGGGGATTATCAAAAATACACAACGAATACTGAAATAGAGCTTAAAGCAACGGCGAAATTGATTTTTTATCGGGATATATTTTATACCGATATAAAGGCACGCATATATGTTTCATCATTTAATACTCGTTCTACAAATAAAGATACAAAAACCCGAGTAAAAACGGTTATGGATATGGATTACGAAGCGATTGTTACAAGCGACGGAATATATATCAGAATAAAAAACGAAGAATCAGTGTCAACTCATTCAGTAGACGATGAAAAGCCTGTTTGTACGGTTAGTTCGTTAGAGCTAAAAGAACATTTCGGAAAGTGGATTTATATATCGTATGAAGATATTCTCGGCGGAAATGAATATAAAAACCTTATGCCGGGTTCGGATTCGTATAATAACATAATAAATTACCTATACGGATATTTAATCAATAATCCAAAGTATTTTGATTATTCCGGCGGAGTATATTCGCTTAAACGAAGCGCACAAAAAGAATTTTTTAAAGAGTATTATTCCTATGCGTTTAAAGAGTTGGGGACGTCAAGCTCCGGGCTTAATTACGATAAAATAGAAGGGAGCCTTGTGCTTAATCTTCAAAATCCTAAAAAACCTGTTTTATTTAATGAATTAAGAATAGACGATTCGGATTCGGGAAAAGAAACTTATGGTGGCGCAGCAGGCGGTTATTCCTCGTATGAATATTATTATGGCGGGTTTTCGAGTGCAACCGTAATATTTGAAAACATAAACAGCACTGAATTTGAAATTCCGAGCAATATGGATTATATAACGATTCAGGATATTTTTAATATTTAAGGAGAAATAAGATGGAAAACGAAGAAATAATAAAAATATCCGATAATAATGAGTTTCAAAAAAGCTCTGAAAATTGCGATGAAAACTCAGATTTAAAAGTTGAAAGTACCGAAACAATAACGCAATCAAAAATGGAAGTAACGGAAACAATAAAAAGCGACAAAACAGGCGCGGATAAAAAAGGAACGCTTACTACAAAAAAGATTTTATTATGCGTATTTTCGTTGTTGATATTTTTTACAGAAACAGCAGTTGCTGCAATAATGATTTTTAAAGAGGCTACCGTTTTCGGCAGAGAAGTTACGCCGCTTAGTTTTATAAATTTTATTCTTTCTGTTTTTAAGATAAACAAAGCAACAATATATCACGACTTAATGTCGTGCGTGGCGGGCGTCGCTTATATTATACTTGCAATTATTACAATAAAGTGCTGGATTTTTGAGCTTTATAGAATTTTTCAGGATATTACGCTTATAAAGCATAGCGAATCTAAATTTAAGGTTACGTCAAACTGTCAACATATAATGATTTGCTATTTGATATTCTTTTTTATGTGCAATTTAATGACGGGTGAAAGCCGAACGGAATTTCCAAGAATCGGTCTTATTCTGGTCTTAACTATACCTGTTTTTAATACTTGCATAGGGCTTATATTAAACTCTTCTTTAAAAAATAAGCTTTTTGAAATTTTAAAATCAATAGCACTTAGCTTTTCTCTTTATATGATCATTATAACGGTTTGTTCCGACTATTTTTATCAATCAATGAAAATTTTTCAAAATATCGAAGTGTTAGCTCAGCTTTCAGGCGAATCGGAATACGCGCTTAGTTATTTCTTTAATTATATTGCTTTTCCTGTAGCAATGCTCGTTGTTGCTATATCGGTATTACTTTCTGTTATCGACTGGATTCAAATTTCTTTTTTGTTTATCGAAAAAAAGACGATAGTTCGCTTAATAATCACTTTTATAGTAGTCGCACTTATTTGTTTAGCTGCAAATGCGAGCGGAGCATATTCTTTAAACGAAGAAATAATGCGTGTGTTTATCGAGCAAATACATTATAGTGTATTGCCGTGCATTATTTCGCTGATAGTTGCATATTTTTTGCGCCCGACAGGAAAGGGTTTGTATAGTCAAGAATAATTTAATTATAATAAAAGCCTTGTTATATTTGCGAAAAAACTCGTAAAAACGACAGGGCTTTTTTTAAAAATAGGGCTATAGGTTGATTATTAAGGTATTTATTAAAAAATAATCGTAGGGGAAGATATCATCTTCCCGCATAAAAGCAAGTAAATATAAAAACGGGCGGATATTATCCGCCCGTTGCATTTTTTTGAAAGAATAAATGCGTCTATAGGTCGATTATTAACGTTTTTATTCATGAAAACTTTAACGTGTTGTAGACTTATATCTTTACAAAAAGCTTATAAGTGGTCGTTTGGGTGCAGCGTCACGCTGCGAGAATAGATTAGTAACAAAATAAACATAATTACAGGGAAAACTGTGCCTGATAAAACACCGTAATTTATGCTTGCGGCATTTGCTATTTCTCCGACCAAAGTCGGACCCAACGTGCAACCTATATCTCCGCCGAGCGATAAAAGCGCGAACATAAGAGTTCCGCCTTTAAGTCCGCTCTCGCCGGACAGGCTAAGCATGCCCGGCCAGGTAATGCCGACAAATACGCCGCAAAGCGCAAGTCCTGCAAGCGAAAGCGCGGGGAGCGGCGAAAGCGCAGTAATAAGATATGCAACTGTAAGTCCTACAGACGTTATTATAAGTGCTTTTTTAAGCGATAGTTTTTTGCCTATTACGCCGAAGAAAGTTCTTGCAAGAGCCATAAACAGAGCGAATAAGCTTGTGCCTAAAAGGTCTCCGACCGATTTGGAAACGTTAAGCCCTTCTTCTGCAAAATAAGACGCCCATTGCGCTATGTTTTGTTCGCTTGCGCCGGCGCAAATCATAAGGCCTACAAGCAGAAAAAATATTTTGTTCTTGCCGAAATCCGAAAACTTGTTTGAACAGCCCTGTTCTTCGAGCGTATGTATTTTTTTAATCGAAAGATAGAAACATGCGCTTAAAATCGGAATTATTGCAGCTATAAATGGCAGAATAAACCAGTAATTTTTACCAAACGCCCACAAAAACGCTGTGGTTAAAATTACTACGGCAAAATGTCCCCAACAGTAAAACGAGTGCATAAGGCTCATTGTGGCGGATTTGTTTTCCGTTTCCAACGCTTCAATAAGCGGACTTGTTGTAATTTCTATCATGCCCGAACCTACGGCGCAAAGCACCGTTGAGCAGATAATAGTAACTTCCGGTGCGTTTAAAAAGGGCGTTAGTCCTAAAATTGTAAGCCCGATAATTGAAAAAGTATCCGCAAAAACTGCGGTTTTTTTATAGCCGATTTTTGCAATCAGCTTAGAAAAAGTTGCGTCTACGATTATTTGCAAACCGAAAATAAGTGTGGGTAAAATCGCCACAAACGATAGCGAAAGCGCTAAATCGGTGGTGTAAATAACGTAAAATAAAGGCGGCAGGTTTAATACCGCCGCCTGAGTAAATATTCCTGAGTAGCAAGCGAGAAAAGTACGCTTAACGTCTTTATTTTTTGTCATTTAAAGTTAAAAACTCCTGTCCGCCCATATATTTGCGTAAAACTTCGGGGATTTTAATGCTGCCGTCCGCCTGCTGATTCTGTTCGATAAGAGCAGGGAATACTCTGGAAGTAGCCAGGCCGCTGCCGTTAAGAGTGTGAACGAATTCGGGTTTGCCGGTGCGGCTGTCGCGATATCTGGTGTTGTTGCGTCTTGCCTGATAATCGTTAGCGTTAGAAACCGAGCTTACTTCTTTATAAATACCCATTGAAGGGATCCATACTTCTATATCGTAAGTTCTTGCCATCGAGGCGGAACAATCGCCGGCGGCAAGTTTGCTTAGTCTGAAATGCAAGCCGAGCTTGCTCATAAGCGAGCAGGCTTTTTTAACGAGTTCTTCAAACGCTTCTTTAGAATGTTCCGGGTGCGCGTATTGAACCATTTCCACTTTATTGAACTGGTGTCCGCGAATCATACCGCGTTCTTCGGCACGGTAACTGCCCGCTTCTTTACGATAGCAGGGCGTGTATGCAAAAAACTTCATGGGAAGTTTGCTTTCGTCTATAATTTCGCCGGCGTACATATTGACAAGTGCCGTTTCGGCGGTGGGCAGCATGAATTTTGCGCGCTTTTTGTCGCCGTCTTCGCTGTCAACCCAGTAAACTTCGTCGGCAAACTTGGGGAACTGACCTGCGCCGAATCCGCAGTTATAACCTAACATGTGCGGGGGCAGAATAAATTCGTAACCGTCGGCTAAATGTTCGCTTATAAAGAAATTAAGAAGAGCCCATTCCAGTCTTGCGCCGTCTCCGCGATACAGCCAGTATCCGCCGCCCGAAAGCTTAACGCCTCTTTCGTAGTCGATTAAGTTAAGCGCGGTGCAAAGATCAACGTGGTTTTTAGCTTCAAAATCGAATTCGGGCTTGTTGCCGAAAACTTCAACCACTTTGTTATTTTCCTTTTCGCCGGGCAGAAGATCGTCATCGGGAATATTCGGCAGGCGCGAAACAAAATCGAAGATCTTATCGTTAAGTTCGTTTAGTTTTGCATCGCCTTCGGCAATTTTGTCACCCAAAGTGCGCATTTCGGCAAATACGGCAGTAACGTCTTTGCCTTCTTTTTTAAGCGCGGGGATAGACGCCGAAACTTTATTGCGTTCGGCTTTCATATTTTCCACAGCAGAAAGCAGTGCTTTTTTCTCGTCGTTGAGTTTAAGCACTTCCGAAAAATCAACTTTGCAGCCTTTTTTAGCGAGTTTTTCTGCAATTAAATCGGGGTTTTCTATAATTTTTTTAATATCGAGCATGTAAATAATCTCCTTAAGGCTTAATATCCGCCCGTTTTACCTGCGTTCGGTAAAATGTAAATGGGATTAAAGCCCTTTTTTTCACCCTAAGTATAGCTTATTTCGGCATATTTTGCAATAAAAAAACGGCAATAAACTTAAACAACCCAAAAATAATTGCAAATAATTTATAGATATGATAATATATTATAGTTAAATTATACGGGGTAGAAGCGTTACTTTTAAAAAACGAAGACTTTTGTTTTTTTACTGCGCTCTGCCGCTATAAAAACAGGTTATGCAGGCAAATTTTCGGAGGACGAAAATGAAATTTTATAACACTTTAACAAGAACCAAACAAGAATTTGAAACGCAGGACGGATCTGACAGAGTACGTATGTATTCCTGCGGCCCTACGGTTTACAGCTTTGCGCATATAGGCAACATGAGAACGTATATTTTTATGGACCTTCTGCGCCGCTCGCTCAAATACGAAGGGTATAAAATCAAGGGCGTAATGAACGTTACCGACGTCGGACATTTGCTCTCCGACGGCGACGACGGTGAAGACAAAATGCAAAAAGCCGCCCGCGAACAGAAAAAAAGCCCCTACGAAATAGCGGCTTTTTACGAAGGAGTATTCTTTACCGACCTTAAAAAACTCAATATCGAAAAACCCGAGCTTACACCGAGAGCTACCGAGCATATAGAAATTATGCTTGACTTTGTAAAACAGCTCGTTGAAAAAGGGTTTGCTTACGAAACCTCCGACGGCATATATTTCGATATATCCAAAGCCAACGACTACGGCAAACTTTCGGGCGTTAAACTTGACGAACAGCAAGCCGGCGCGCGCGTTGAAGTGAACAGCGAAAAACGCCACCCCGCAGACTTTGCCGTCTGGAAAAAAGCGCCCAAAGAACATATTATGCAATGGGATAGTCCGTGGGGACCGGGATATCCCGGCTGGCATATAGAATGTTCGGCTATGAGTAAAATGTATCTCGGCGACGTGTTCGACATTCACACCGGCGGCGTGGATCATATTCCCATTCACCACGAAAACGAAATTGCGCAGAGCGAAGCTTTGTCCGGCAAAGTTCCGGCGCGCTTCTGGATGCACGGCGAGTTTATGTTGGTCGACGGCGGCAAGATGAGCAAATCGCTCGGCAATACCTATACGGTAAGTCAGCTTGAAGAGCGCGGATACAACCCCATGCATTTCAGATATTTCTGTCTGAACGCGCATTACAGAAAGAAACTCAATTTCACTTTTGAGGGTATGGACGGTGCGAAAGTAGCATTCGAGCGTCTTTGCAAGGCGATTGTTGCACACAAAAACGGTACCAACCGGACCGCGCCCGAAGTGATAGAAGATTACAAAAAGCAATTTGAGCAGGCTATTTCGGATGATTTAAACGTTCCGCAGGCACTCGGCGTTTTGTGGACAATGTTAAAATTGCCTGCAAGCCGCGCGGTTTACGACGCTGCAATGCAGTTTGATAAAGTTTTTGCTTTGTCGCTTGATAAAGCCGAAAGCTTTTTACCTGAAGAAAAGGTTGAAGTTCCTGCCGAAATTACCGAGCTTGCCGAAAAGATGCAGGCGGCGCGCGCGGTTAAAGATTATGCTACGGCAGACGCGCTTCGCGCCGAAATCGATAAAGCGGGCTTTACCGTTTTAAATACCAAAGACGGCTACACTTTAAAAAACAAAAACTGATTTTTGCAAAAAGCGATAATTAGGGAATAAATATTACGAAGGTTATATATGAAAAAACTTACATCGGAGCAATTAAGAAATCTTTATCTCAAATTTTTTGCGGACAGAGGACATACAATCATACCTTCCGCAAGCTTAATACCGGAAAACGATCCTTCGGTACTGTTTACCACTGCGGGAATGCACCCGTTGGTTCCGTATCTGCTCGGTGAAAAGCATCCTGCGGGCAAACGCCTTACCGACGTGCAGAAGTGCGTTCGTACCGGCGATATAGAAGAAGTCGGCGATTTATCGCACTGCACCTTTTTTGAAATGCTCGGCAACTGGTCGCTCGGCGATTATTTCAACGAGCAGGCTATTAAGTGGAGTTATGAGTTTTTAACGGGTAAAGATTATCTTGATATTCCCGTAGAAAAGCTTGCCGTAACCGTTTTTGCCGGCGACGACGACGCTCCGCGTGACGAACAGAGTGCAAAAATCTGGGAAGAATGCGGAATTTTAAAACAGAATATTTTCTTCTTGCCCAAAAAGAACAACTGGTGGATAGCGGGCAAAACAGGTCCTTGCGGTCCTGATACCGAAATGTTTATAATCCGTGACGTTTCGCCCTGCGGCGAGCATTGCGATCCTTCGTGCGATTGCGGAAGATATCTTGAAATATGGAACAATGTTTTCATGCAGTTTTATAAACATGAAGACGGAAGCTATACCAAGCTCGAACAAAAGAACGTAGATACCGGAATGGGACTTGAAAGAACGCTTTGCACCATAAACGGACTCACGAGCGTTTACGACACCGATCTTTTTGACGGTGCAAAGGCTAAAATCGAAGAGCTTACCGGCAAAAAATACGGCGAGGACGAAGATCTTACCAAGGCGTTCAGAATTATTCTCGACCACATTCGTACTGCAACATTTATGCTCGGCGACGTACGCGGAATTGTTCCTTCCAACGTAGATCAGGGATATATTTTAAGAAGGCTTATAAGAAGAGCCATAAGATTTTCCAAAAAACTCGGGCTTGAAGGCGGAAAACTCCGCGAGATATCCGCTTGCTTTGTTGAAAAATATAGAGACGTTTATCCCGAACTTAACGATAACAAAGAAAAAATCTTCCACGAACTCGATAAGGAAGAAGAAAAATTCGGTAAAGCTTTGGAGGACGGACTTAAAGAGTTCAATAAAGTTGTAACGCATATTCCTGGCAAGGTATTCCCGGGTAAAACGGCGTTCAGACTTTACGATACTTACGGTTTCCCGCTCGAAATGACTGCGGAACTTGCAAAAGAACAGGGCTTTTCTTTGGATGAAGACGGATATCACGCGGCTTTTGCAGAACATCAGAAAAAATCTTCTGCCGGCGCGGAGCAAAAATTCAAAGGCGGTCTTGCCGATACGAGCGAAGCCACCGCAAGACTGCACACCGCAACGCACCTTATGCATGCGGCACTTCGTAAGGTTTTAGGCAGCGACGTAGGTCAGCGCGGTTCCAATATTACAGTTGAAAGACTGCGTTTCGACTTTAACTTTGAACGCCCGATGACCGAAGAAGAGATTAAGGAAGTCGAAAGACTTGTAAACGAAGCCATAAAAGCGGACGTTCCCGTCGTTATGGAAGAAATGACCGTTGACCAAGCTAAAGCCGCCGGTGCAATCGGCTTGTTTGAAAGCAAGTACGGCGACAGAGTAAAGGTTTACACAATGGGCAATTTCAGTAAGGAAATCTGCGGCGGACCGCACGCTAAACGTACGGGTGAACTCGGACATTTTAAAATTATCAAAGAGCAGTCGTCTTCTGCCGGAATAAGAAGAATAAAGGCTGTTTTAGAGTATTGATTTTTAACGTCTAGAATGAGCGAACGTTTTCGCTTACAAACAAGCATTTATCGGTGGCGGAAGATTTTTTACGCATAGAACTTTTGCAAATACGGATTTTTCGCACCGACAACATAAATTATAAAAATCATTAAATTATCAGAGGTGTAATAATGGCTGAAAAAATCATACTGACCGAAGAAGGCAAACTTGAGCTTGAGAAACGGTTAGAGTTTTTAAAAACGGTAAAACGTCCGGAAATAACCGAACGTATTAAAGTAGCGCGTGAATTCGGCGACCTTTCGGAAAACGCCGAGTACGACGCCGCCAAAAACGAGCAGGCTCTTATCGAAGGCGAAATTATCGATATCGAAGCCAAGCTCAAAATCGCCGAAGTTATAACCGTAACTAATCAAAAAGACGTTGCGGGCGTAGGCGCAAAAGTGGAATATACCGACCTTTCCGACGGAAAGCTCTATCATTTTGAAATTGTAGGTACTACCGAAGCGGATTTTAAAGCTAAAAGAATTTCAAACGAAAGCCCGATAGGCAAAGCTCTTATAGGTAAGCGCGTAGGGGAAGAATGCGTTGTAGATGCACCTGCTGGCGCATACAAGATAAGGCTCGATAAAGTTTCTTACTAAGGGTTATGGATAACCGTATAACCGGCAAAAGGCTTTCTAACGTTCTGTCTTACGACTGGTTTAAAATCATTATTATAATAGCGGCTGTGGCTTTGGTGTGGTCGCTTGCTTTTACAATGGGTGCGCCGCGAGCAACCACCGGGCAAACTTTCGGCTTTTTCGTTTACAGCGATTTTCAATGCGCTAAAAGAGAGAGCGACGTTTTGCAGGACGCTAAAAATAAAGGCGCGTTTTCTTACGACGTGCTTGATTTTAACACGCGTTCGCTCACTAAAGATTATTACGCAACCGTTATGACGGCGTCAACTTCCGTGCAGGAAGGCGACGTGTTTATAATGAGCGACGTATTAAGCGGCGAAGATAAAAACGACTCGGTTTTTCGCAGTTTTGTGGATACTTACGGCTTAGCTTACGATTTAAACGAGTTAATTTCTGATGCTGAAAAATACTGTCTTGATAATTATGTCGTGGTCGAAGCAGACGGCGTTTATACTATAGACGAGGCAAGAGTAAGACGAATTTTTGCCGAGCGCATGAAAAAAGATCCGAGATTCCGCAATAAAAACTCGCAAAAGTATAAAGACGGAGAAAAAAGCGAAATAGAGCGTTTTAAATCCGTCTGGAATAACGCGCAAAAGTTAAAGCAAGTTTTAGAAGATCATCCCGAACTTAAAGTGAATTATAAAAAATACACTCAAATGGTGGCGGGTCTATCGGACGACGATAAAACGAAAGACGATTATATTGCACTTTTAGAAAAAGAAATCGAACGCCCATACGCTTTGAATCTGGGCAAACTTACCGGCGGCAAAACGCCGATAACCGACCTATACGCGCGCGTTTTGGGTAGTGGCGACGAAAAAACCGTTACTGCGGACGGAATAGTTTTGTGCGTTTTCGATTATGAAAGCTATCAGCCCGATTTGCAGTATGAAACTATCGGTTTTATAAATTATTTTATCGAAAATTACAGCAACTTTTTCGATGTCGAATTTTCGGATCTTATAGCTTAAGCATAAGCGGCTGTGCTTTAAGCTTTAGTAAAAAGTCAATTTACTTTGCGCCGCTTTTTGGGGTTTCCTATGAAAAGATACATTTCAGATTGCCTTAAAAGTTATGCTGAAAGCGCAAAGTTAAGGCTTCATATGCCGGGGCATAAAGGCAAAGGCGGCGGAATACTTAAAAGCGTTTATAAATACGACGTAACCGAGCTTAGCGCAACAGATAATCTTGCCGCTCCGTACGGGGCGATAAAAAAGGCTGAAAACGATTTGGCTTTGCTTACGGGCGCAAAAAAAAGTTTTATTTTAACAGGCGGTTCTACGCTTGGAATTTTTGCCATGCTTTACGCCGCTTTGGGTAAAGGAAATAAAATTATAATCGAAAAAAGCTCGCATAAATCGGTATTCAATGCGTTAAAACTATTTAATATAGAACCTGTTTTTCTGCCGCAAAAAATAGTAAACGGGCTTAGCGAAATAAACGTAGAAGATATTGATAAATTGTGTGATAACGGTGTTATAGGCGCACTTTTAACTTCTCCCGATTATTTTGGTCGGGTGCAAAAGCTACAGAAAGCCGCTTTAATATTGCACAAAAAAAACAAGCTTTTGCTTGTTGACGGCGCGCACGGCGCGCATTTAAAATTCATGATGCCTGAGCTATGCAGCGGAAATTTTGCCGACGCTTGGGTTGGCGGCGCGCATAAAACATTAAAAACGCTCACCATGGGCGCGCTTTTAAACGTAAACAACCAAAGTATAATTGAAAAAATACGCGAAGGGTTAAATATCTTCTCTTCGTCAAGTCCGAGTTTTTTAATTGCCGCGTCTGTTGAAGACGGCTTTAAAGATTTTTCCGAAGTTCCGCAGGAAACCTTTGAAGAATTTTATAAAATTCGTGATTACGTTGTAAAAAGCCTTAAAAAGGATTATTGCGTCATTCACTCGGATGATAGGTTAAAGCTTTGTATTGACTTAAAAAACAGAGCAGACGGCCTGGCTTTGGGAGATTTTTTGGAAAAACGCGGAATTTTTCCGGAATTAAGCGAAGGAAGATTTATAATTTTTATGCTTTCTCCGCATTTTTCTACTCAAGAGGCGGACTTTTTGGTTAAAGCTCTTAACGATTACGACGGGTTTACCGATTGCAATCAAATAAAAGACGATATTTTTGATATAAACTTGCAGAGAAAAACATCTTATTTAGTAGCTTCTTCGGATAATCGATGCGAATATGTAGATTTGCCGTCTGCGTTAAATCGCGTGGCGGCTGCAAACGCGGGGCTTTTTCCGCCGTGTTATCCGCTTATAACTTGCGGCGAAGTATTTGATAATCGCGTTATAGCCGCACTTTCCGGTAGAAATACGTTTGGTGTGGTCGGTGGCAAAGTAAAGGTATTAAAGTATGGGAACGACACTTAAAAAGTTGATTAAAAACACGATTGCGTATCGTATATTTTGCGGAGATAAAAAAAATCATAGCTTTTCGCACGCATATTTAATCGTGTGCGAAGATGAGCTTGCGCTTCCCGAGTATCTGAATATATTTGCAAAAACCTTGTTTTGCGAGACTTCGGCAACTTACTGCGACGAGTGCCGCGGGTGCCGCCTGATAGAAAAAAACACTCATACGGACGTAACGTTTTATCCTAAAAACGAAAAAGCAAAAATTCTCACCGCCGATATAGACGAGCTTATTTCAAAGACGTATTTAAAGCCGTTAGAGGCAGATAAGCGCATATTCGTACTTTGCGGAGCAGAGAGTATGAACGCGTCCGCACAGAACAAACTTTTAAAAACGCTGGAAGAACCGCCCGAAAACGTATATCTTATAATAGGAACTTCCAACGAAAGCGCGCTTTTGCCTACTGTAAAATCAAGGGTGAAAAAACTTGAAATTGCGCCTTTTTCCGAAGACGATATAGTAAATGCGTTAAAAGACGACTTTTATGATGAAAAAAAATTAAAAAACGCCGCCACTTTTGCGGACGGCAAGCCGGGGCTTGCGCTTGCTTATTTAAGCGGCGAAACCGCCCTTTCGGATTTAACTAAATTTACTTTGGACGTGTTTTTAAATATGACGTCCAGCGCGGATATACTAGGATATTCCGCAAAAATAGATAAAAACAATATAAAAGAATTTTTTATTACGGTAAAAAAAGTTTTAGAGCAGAGCATTCGCGGCGAAGGCGATATAAAAATAAAGGAAATCGCAAAAACGTACCCGCTCGGCGCAAGACTTAAAATTATAGAGATTGTCAACGATTTTGAACGCGCACTTGTGTTTAACGGCAATACTACTATGCTTGCCGATAAGCTGCTTTTAAGCGTTCTGGAGGAAAAATACAGATGGAAAAAATTGTAGGGGTTAAATTTAAAAACACCGCAAAAATATATTATTTCTCGCCCAACGGCGAAAAGTACAAAAAGGACGACGGGGTAATTGTAGAAACCGCGCGCGGCGTGGAATACGGCACGATTACCATGGAAGAAAAAGAGGTTGACGATAAAGAAATAGTTCAACCGTTAAAGCCTATTATCCGTCGTGCGACAAAAAACGATTTGGAGCGTTTAAAACGCAACGAAGAAAAAGCCGCCGAAGCGTATAAAGTGTGCAACGAGAAAATCGCAGAACATAAGCTTGATATGAAACTTGTGGGGGCAGAGTACACTTTTGACGGCAGCAAGATAATATTCAGCTTTTCCGCGCCCGGAAGAATTGACTTCCGCGATCTTGTAAAGGATTTGGCTTCGGTATTCCGTATAAGAATCGAGCTTCGACAGATAGGAATCAGAGATGAAACAAGATTACTCGGCGGGCTTGCGCCTTGCGGCAGACCGTGTTGTTGCTCGTCATGCATGAGTGATTTTAAAAAAGTTTCTATAAAAATGGCAAAAAATCAGGGTCTATCGCTTAATCCGTCAAAAATAAGCGGACTTTGCGGCAGACTGATGTGCTGTCTGGCATACGAAAACGATTATTATAAAGACGTTTATAAAAAAATGCCTAAGGTCGGCGGCGAAGTAACCACGCCCGATGGCAAAGCCTACGTTGTTTCTGTAAATATGCTCACTTTAAACGTAAAAGTCAAGCAAGAACTTAAAGACGGCAGTCTGGTTTACAAAGATTACGTGGTTTCAGACCTGAAGTTTGCTAAAAACAATCAGGCGGAAAATGACGGCGAAAAACTTTCAAAAGAAGAAATGGAAGCTTTAAAAAGTTTAACGGACGAGTAAGATTAACATTTTAAACGGAATTTTGTAGTTTTTGCCAACGTATAATGTGTCGTAACTAAAAGTTAAGTTTTAAAAATTACGGCGATTTGTTGCAAACGGTCGAAATGCTTTTGGAAATTTAAAAATATTTTTGCAAAAAATTATGATAAACTCTTGACAGTTGAAATTCTTAATATTATAATTAAGTCATAAGAAATGCGGATAAGCCCGCATCTTAAAAATTTACGCTCACAGTCGGGTAGATAATGCTTACTTCTCCGTTATCTATCTTTGGTTTGTTTTTTTGGGAAGGGGCTTCTTATTCGCACTAAGAAGCTTCTTTCTTTTATGCGATTTTTTTATATTTTTTGCAAGCTCATCTTTCAATTTTACAATTTTTAATTTAAAGTTTAAATTTTTTCAGTATTATCACGGAGAATCATGGACGAAGAAATTTTTGAAATAACCGAAGACCTTATGCTTGACGGTTTAAAAATAGTTCAGGATAAAAGATATTACCGTTTTACGTCGGATAGTATTTTGTTATCTCGTTTTCCCGTAGCAAAAAACGGCGAAACCGTAGCGGATTTTTGTTCGGGTTCGGGTATAGTCGGGCTTCATTTTTACGGGCTTAATAAAGATAAAGTAAAAAGCGTTACTTTTTTTGAGCTACAAAAAGAGCTTGCCGACTTATCGCAAAAAAGCATTGAAATAAACGGGCTTGAAAGCGTTTTTAATTTAGAGCGCGGAAAACTACAAGACGCTCCCGATACATATAACGAAAAATTTTCGCTTATATTATGCAATCCGCCGTACAAAAAAAAGAACAGCGGAGAGCAGGGGCTTTCAAAGCACGTTGCCATATGTCGCCACGAGTGCGAAATTATGCTTGACGAAATAATAAAAACGGCAAAACGCCTTTTAAAAAACGGCGGAAGGCTGTGTATTTGTCAAAGAACGGAGCGACTTACCGACCTTATAGCAGGGCTAAGGCAAAACGGGCTCGAACCTTTTGATATGGCAATGGTAAGAACAAAAACGGGCGCGCCGTATCTTGTTATCGTGCAGGCGGAAAAAGGCAAAAAACCGCAATTAAAATTAAGAAAAGAAATTATAAACGGATAAACTATGTTATATATTGTAGGAACGCCCATCGGTAATCTGAAAGACATAACGCATCGGGCAATAGAAGTTTTAAATCAGGTTGACGAAATAGCCTGCGAAGACACCCGCCACACAATGGGGCTTTTAAACGCATACGGCATAAAAAAACCGCTGGTTGCGTATCACAAGTTTAACGAAAAATCTGCCGGTGAAAAATTGGCCCAAAAACTTAAAAACGGTAAAAATATTGCTCTTGTAACAGATGCCGGAATGCCGCTTATTTCAGATCCGGGCAGCACCCTTATTAAAACTTTAATAGCCGAAAATCTGGAATATACCGTTGTTCCGGGCGCTACTGCGTTTGTTTGCGCGCTCGTTATGTCCGGGCTTTTAGACTACAGGTTTTGTTTTATCGGTTTTTTGCCGGATAAAAAATCTGAGAAAAAAAGAATAATTTCGCTTTATAAAGATATGGATTGTCCGCTCGTGTTTTATTGCGCCCCGCAGGACATTGACGATTTAACCGAATTTTTGTGCTTAGAATTAGGAAACCGAAAAGCCGTATCCGTAAGAGAGATAACCAAGGCGTTTGAAACGCGTGAAGAGTTTATGTTAGCTGAAGGCTATAAGGGCGAACGTCGCGGCGAATTTGTTATAATAGTTGAAGGAAAAACTGCAGGCGAAAAAAACTTTGAACTGTCCGTTAATGAACATATAGCCCTATATTTATCCCGAGGAATGGATAAAAAAGAAGCTATAAAAGCAGTGGCAAAAGAGCGCGGCGTTACAAAAAACGAAATCTATAAATACACCTTTGCCGACGAAAACAAAAAGGAAGAATAAAAATAAATATTTATCAAAGTCATCTTTAGCTATAAAGCGGCTTAGTGCTTTGACTTCATTTTTTATTGAACTGAACTGTAATTTTTTTGCAGGTCGGTTTTTTATTTTTAAACATTTACAATCGGTCGTATAAATGATATAATAAAAGCAAAAGAAAGTAAAAAGAGGAATACGTATGGGGCATAAAAACAGAAATAATAAAACCTTAGCAAGGAGAACTAAATGAAAAACAGGATATTGCCGAACCCAAATACGATTTATCCGATTAGCGGATATAAAAAAGAAATTTATGTAAAGCCAACCGTTAAAAACCCAAATATTATCGTAGGGGATTTTACTTATATTGCCGATTCTGATTTTGAAAGCCATGTTTCGCATTTGTACGAATGGAACGGAGATAAACTTATTATAGGAAAGTTTTGCCAGATTGCTGCAGGCGTTGAGTTTATTATGAACGGCGCAAATCATCAGATGAACGCCGTAACTACGTTTCCGTTCTACACCTTAGATGGCTGGAATATGTCTCCGCCAGAAAAATGCGATTTGCCGCTAAAAGGAAATACCGTTATCGGAAATGACGTATGGATCGGGCAAAATGCGGTGATTCTTCCCGGCGTATGTATAGGCGAAGGGGCAATTATCGGCGCAAACAGTGTAGTGGGTAGCAACGTAGATCCTTATTCAAAAGTTGTGGGCAACCCCGCGAGAGTTATTCAAAAACGCTTTGATGATGAAATGATTGATCTTTTGCTTAAGTTTAGGTGGTGGGATAAAAGTATTGATGAAATAAATCGCCTTATTCCTATTCTTACTTGCAGCGATCTTGAAAAAGTTAAAAACGAAATTAAAAAGAAATCAGGCTAAAAAGCTTTAGCTAAGCGGAATTTTTGTGGTATTAAAATAATTTTTTCGGCATTAATGTAAATTTATAATTATTTGGCGCAACTACGGCAAAAATAATCGATAATCCGACCGCTCGGCAGGTATAATGTACAAGGTATTAAAATTAAAAAAAATTTTGGGAGTCATAATGGAAAAATCTTTGCGACCGTGAATCCGAACGGGAAGATGAGGTAATGGCTCTTATTTAACGGCACGTCCGTCAATTTTTTAAGATTTACGGTACTAACCGAATGAACAAATAACATAATTTTTAAATAGAAATTTAAAACGTAAAACATATGAGATATAATGAAAAAGTAACCATAAAAACGGCAAAGAGATTTATATCAGGAATGCCGAAGCCGCTTCATAAATAAAAAATTGAAAGTTCATCGCGCTTTGATTATCGTTAAATATTTTAACGGTTATAAATAAACGACTATAAATAAATTGATAATATAAATATTGCTGCTTATCCGCTGTGGTTAAGCCGCATTTTTTTGACTACCTTACTACCGAACGGAAGGTTGTTTTTCTGATTGCCGTCTTACCGCACTATACAGGTAGTCTGCTATTTTTAAATTATAAAATGTGTATGCACTTTGTCTTTTTACTTGACAAAAGTGTTTTTTTGATGTATAATTCGAGTTATATATAATTTGAATTATAGATTGAGGTGCGAATATGCCTGCAAAAGTTAAAGCCACGAAAGAAATGATAATCGATGCCGCTTTTGAAATAGCCCGTGAAGCCGGGGCGGAGAACATCAATGCCCGGACTGTATCGGAAAAGTTAAATTGTTCCACACAGCCCGTTATGTACCATTTTGCAACAATTGAAGAATTAAAAATGGCAGTCTATAAAAAAGCAGACGAGTTTCATTCGGAATATCTGATGAATATAAGCAATAGCCAAAACGACGCTATGCTCGGGATCGGTCTGAATTATATTCGTTTTGCAATTTTTGAGCCGAATTTGTTTCGTTTTCTTTTTCAGTCGAATTTTTTTAACGGAAATACCATGCTTGAACTGATAGACGCAGACGAGCTTATTCCGGTTCTTTCGGCTATGCGAGAAGCATTAGGTATGGGAATGGAACAGACGAAAAAGGTATTTTTAACCGTTTTCCTGTTTGCTCACGGGTATGCGAGTATCATAGCCAACAATTCGCTTAAATACGACGAGGAAATTATAAATTCTCATTTGGATCGTGCGTATAGAGGGGCGATTTTGTCGGTGCAGGAAGAGATGTCCTGAAAGAACGGGGAATCAACGAAGAGCTTCGCTTGACCCCTATTACTCAAAAGAGAAGTGTCTCATATTTTTTATATCAACTAAACAAGGAGAAAACACGGAATGAAAAACAGCGCACTGGTCGTAATCGACATGCAAAACGACATCACGAAAAACTACAGAGAGATCATCGAAAACGTCAACGCGGCGATTGACTGTGCAGTTCAAAATGAATTGCACGTCGTCTATATTCGGCACAATAATTTATCTGATAAAACAAGAACTTTCAAGCCCGGAACGCATGGTGCAGAGTTGGTGCCGGAGATGAAAGTGGTATCCGACAATATCTTTACAAAGTCAAAAAGCAATGCATTAACAAGCGATGAATTTGTTTCTTTTATCAAGGAACACGACATTACCGAATTTTATATTGCCGGAGCAGATGCCACGGCTTGCATAAAGTCTACTTGCTATAATATGGCAAAAAGCGGTTATACAGTTCACGTACTTTCGGACTGCATCACAAGTTATGACAAAAAGAAACTGCCCGAAATGCTTGCGTATTATAAAAGCAAGGGTTGCTCTGTTTTAACGCTTGGCGAGGTCGTTAAAAGGTAAAAATATATTAACACATGGCTCATTACGATAGGTCATTCAAAATTTAGGAGAAATATATGGATATATGGGAAAAACTTTATCATAGGGCTGAAAAAGAATACCACCCTGAGAATGTAAGTCCTTTTATTCAAGCGCATCACGTGGTTTGCGCGTTGGAAAGCGAGAACGGAACAATTTATACGGGCTTTTGCATTGAGTCGTGCAGTGGCGTGATGAACTTGTGTGCCGAACGGGTTGCCGCATTGAATATGTATGCAAGCAGCGGTCAGACAAAAATAAAACGGTTAATTGCATTTCGGGATAAAGCGCCGTTCGGCGGCGGCAGCGGAATGCCTTGCGGTGCATGCCGTGAATTTTTATATCAACTGAACGAAGAGAACGAAAATATGGAAATCATGGTGGATTACGAAAGCAGGAGAACTGTTACGCTCAAAGAACTGATGCCGAAATGGTGGGGTAAAATATAGATTTTACCGCGGTTATATTCTAAATGCTGTGAGTATTCCGTTTTTTTTTAGCGTACAACGCAAAATAAAAAATTCACATTCGGCGTGTGAGCGCAGGTACAATATCATAAACACAGGAGAAAAAAATGAAAAAATTATATAAAAAAAGCGAACTGACTTTTGCAATCGTATGCATTGTGGTCTATTGTGTTTTGCAATCTATTGCAAACCCGCTAAATAAAATGGTCGGGGTGGAATATTCCGTAAGTGCAGTTTTTTGTATTTTGCAAACCGTTGTTCTTTTTGTCTTTATACAAAAGAACAATTTGCAAAAGCGGTACGGTCTTTGTAAATCGTCTGTTCCTGCACGGTTGTTTCTTTATTATTTGCCGCTTGTAATTTTGGCAACGGGTAACCTTTGGAACGGGGTCGTTCTCAATTACTCGCCTGCGGCAACGGTCTGCCGTATTGCGTGTATGCTCTGCGTAGGCTTTTTAGAGGAAGTAATTTTCAGGGGCTTATTGTTTGTTGCTATCGCAAAAGATAACGTAAAGTCTGCAATAATTATATCAAGTTTAACTTTCGGCATAGGGCATTTAATAAATTTATTTAACGGTAGCGGCATGAATCTTGTGAATAACCTTTGTCAGATAGTATTTGCTATTGCCGTAGGATTTTTACTCGTAACAATTTTTTATCGCGGTGGTAGTTTAATTCCTTGCATAATCGTCCATTCTGCCATCAACACGCTTGGTACGTTTGCAAACGATGCAAATCTCACCGTTGAAATGAGCCTTATTCATATCGCAATTTTAATTGTTATAACGATTGTTTACACCTTAATACTTACAAGAACGCTACCGAAAAAACAATGGAATGTGGAGGATAACAATGAACAACAAAGCTAGTATTACCGCCCTGATGAGTTCGTTCGGACGGGCGTTTCACACAGAAAATGAAAAACATCCGGTTTTTACGGATCATCTTGCAAAAGAGTTGATGACGGCAGAAGAATATGCCGCCGTTCAGGGCTATATTCTCGGCGGAGCGCAGTTTTTTGAACCTCAAATTGACGTTGTAAAGCATAATCCGGTTGAGCTTTTGTTAAGACTTGTGAACGTTCATATTGCGCCGTCGCCGCTCTGCCGTGCGGCATACACGGAACAGGCTCTTAAAACCGCCGTTTTAAGCGGCACAAAGCAATATGTCCTGCTTGGTGCAGGACTGGATACCTTTGCTTTTCGTGAAACAGCGTTTTTATCAAAGCACAAAGTGTTCGAAGTTGATCATCCCTTAACGCAGGCGGATAAAAAGCAAAGAATTGCCCGCGCGGGCTTAACTGTTCCCGATAATCTTAAGTTTATCCCCGTTGATTTCAGTAAGGACAGTCTTAGTAAAAGCCTGATCGACGGCGGCTTTAACCCTACCGAAAAATCATTTTTCTCTTGGCTCGGCGTGACGTATTATCTTTCGGAAGAAGCAATCAACAAAACGCTTGCAGAGCTTTCATCGCTTTGCGCGGACGGTAGTTCGCTTGTGTTTGATTATCCTGACGAGAACTTTTTTGCCGCCCCCGAAAAGCGAGTGCAAAACACCATTATGATGGCAAAAGCGGGCGGTGAACCGATGCAGTCGGCGTTTTCCTATAAAGAGCTTGAAAAACTGCTTGAAAAGCACGGCTTTTTGATTTATGAGCTGTTGACGCCCGATGATATTCAAAGAGATATTATTGACAGAGCAGGGGCAAACATAAAAGCTTTTGAGCATGTAAACTACTGCCTTGCCGTCAGAAAAGGCTGAATTTTGTGGTGGTACGTATGAAGATAACTGACGCGTTAATTGACTGCTACGTATCGGACTGAGGGTTTGAAAGCATGGCTGCTTTTTATCGAGCATACAGGCGTATTTATAACCGTTCGCCTAAATGTATGTAACACTTCAAAATAAATATAAAAGGGGCTGTTCAAGTTACAAAATCTTATAACTTGCAACAGCCCTTTTTGTATAGTGAAATAAAACGAATATTAAAAATTACAACGTCTGTATGTTAATCAGGCTGGAGTTACCGCCTTTTCCGAGCGGCGTTCCGCCCGTAATTACAACTTTATCTCCTTTTTTTGCAAAGCCGCTGTTTAGCGCGCATTGTTTTGCAAAATAGAACAGTACGTCTACCGAAGAATACGCTTCGCCCATAATCGGCGTTACGCCCCAGGAAAGGGCAAGTTTTCTGAATGCCTTTTTATCGGTAGTTAAGCCTATTATAGGCTCTTCCGGGCGGAAACGCGAAACCATTCTTGCGGTCATACCCGTATGCGTGCATACAACTATTACCTTTGCGCCCAGATCGTGCGCGAGTGTGCAAGCCGAGTGCGACAACGCTTCGCCTATCGACGATATAACAAACCGATCTTCGGGGATAACCTGAATATACGCTCTGTTATGTTCAGCTTGTTCAACTATTTTTGCCATAGCCTGAACGGCCTCTACAACGTATTCGCCCGCAGCCGTTTCGCCCGAAAGCATAACTGCGCTCGTTCCGTCGTAAACGGCGTTTGCCACGTCTGAAATTTCCGCTCTTGTGGGGCGTTTATTATGCGTCATCGATTCAAGCATCTCGGTTGCGGTTATACAGCGTTTACCTAAAATTCTGCTTACGTCAATTATATGTTTCTGAATGTTGGGCAGTTCTTCGTAAGGAATTTCCACGCCCAAATCGCCTCTTGCTATCATAACGCCGTCGGAAGCTTTTAAAATGCTCTCTAAGTTGTTTACTCCCGTGCGGTTTTCTATTTTTGCAATCAGGTCAATATTCTCTCCTCCGTTTTCTTTTAAAAATTCTCTTACTACTTCTATATCTTCCTTGCACGAAACAAACGACAGTGCGATAAAATCAACTCCGCATTTTATGCCGAAAAGCAAGTCTTTTTTATCCTGTTCGGAAAGAAAGTCGAGTTTTAAATGCTTATCCGGGAAGAACATGCTTCTGTGGTCGGATGTTTCTCCGCCCACTAAAACCGTGGTGTAAACGTCGTTTCCCTTAACTTCGTCCACTTCAAAAGTCATAAGGCCGTTGTTTAAAAGTATCTTATCGCCTTTTTGCATGGCAGATGCAATTTGCTTATACGATACCGAAACTCGGTTTTGATCGCCTATTACATCGTCGGAAGTAAAAATAAATTTATCGCCCTTTTTAAGCGTTATTTTGCCTCCTTCGTATCTGCCGGTTCTGAATTCCGGACCTTTCGTGTCCAACATGATGGGCAGTGGAATATTACGTTCTTCGCGAAGTTCTTTTATAATATTGATTTTTTTCAGCTGTTCTTCGTGCGTTCCGTGCGAAAAATTAAGGCGACAGACGTTCATTCCCGCGTCGTACATAGCGGAAATTGTCTCTTTTGTGTCGCTTGCAGGACCTAAAGTACATACAATTTTAGTCTTTTTCATAAAATACCTCTTATTACAATCTACATTATACCAAACTAATAAAAAAATCGCAACACGACGATTATATAAATTGTACATTATTAGCCGTTAAATATATCTATTTTGGCTCAAGTCTTGTCATAATTATATTTGCGTTATCTATTTGTTAAAGCTTTAAACCTTTTGTCCGGTTTATCTCTTTAGCCTTTGTTTGTATCGGCGGGCGTAAGGTTTTAAGTAAAAATCGCAAAAACTGATTATAAAAAAACGATTCGTAAGATTATACGGATCGTTTTTTGATATTTCAAAAGTGTAGTAAAGTATCGATAATCGACCTATAGCCACACTTTTTTGTGTTTTAAGCAAAAATTCGGGCGGAATTTATATTCCGCCCGATGCAATTTTATAACATACTTTCGTATAACTTTTTAATCTCTTCAACCGAGGTTTCGCGGGGATTGCCCGGTCTGCATGCGTCGTTATATGCCGACTTGGATAAAAATTCGAGATCTTCTCTTTTTACAATGTCTTTTAAATCAGACGGAATGCCTACGTCTTTAGCAAGCGTTCTTACTGCGTCAATAGCGGCTTTGCGCGCGTCTTCGATAGACATATTTTTAGCTTCTTCAATATCCATTGCAATAGCTATATCGCGATATTTTTCGCCTGTAACGGGCGCGTTATATTCCATAACGGTGGGCAATATAATAGCGTTTGCAATTCCGTGCGGCGTATCGTAAAGCGCGCCGAGCGGGTGTGCCATAGAGTGTACAAGTCCTAATCCTACGTTAGAAAAGCCCATACCTGCAACATATTGAGCAAGAGCCATACCTTCTCTTCCTTCAGGTTCGTTTTTTACGGCAGATCTTAAGTGTTTGGATATAAGTTTTATTGCCGTAATATGGAACATGTCCGAAAGATCCCAGGCGGCTAAAGTAATATAACCCTCTATGGCGTGAGTCAAGGCGTCCATTCCGGTTGCAGCAGTCAAGCCCTTGGGCATAGAACTCATCATATCGGGATCTACTACCGCTACAACGGGTATGTCGTGTACGTCTACGCATACCATTTTTCTGTTCTTTTCGGCATCTGTAATAACGTAGTTAATCGTTACTTCCGCCGCGGTTCCCGCCGTAGTAGGAACTGCAATTATGGGTACGCATTTGTTTTTGGTCGGCGCAACGCCTTCAAGCGAGCGAACGTCTGCAAATTCAGGGTTATTTGCTATAATGCCTATCGCCTTAGCCGTATCTATAGAAGAGCCGCCGCCTACTGCAACAATGCAGTCGCTTCCTGCTTTTTTAAATTCTTCAACGCCCGTCTGAACGTTTGAAATAGTAGGGTTGGGCTTGATGTTAGAATATAATTCGTATGCTATGCCTGCATCGGATAAAACGTCAAGCACTTTTTTAGTGACGTTAAATTTCACTAAATCCGGATCGGAACATACAAATGCTTTTTTAAAGTTTCTATTCTTTATCTCGGTTGCAATTTCTTTAATCGCGCCTTTGCCATGATACGAAGTTTCGTTAAGTACAAATCTTTTCGACATAAATATTAACTCCTGATAAATCTAATTTAAAAATAATTCCCATAATTTTTATTGCCAAACTTTAAGCATTTAAAACATAAGGGTAACTACTTTTAATGTTATTATAGCACAGTAAAAAGATTTTTTCAATACTTTATTTTAAATTTGTTACGGGTGTAAAATTTACAATTCGCTTTTGCTCTTGCGTTTTTTTAAAAAAACGGATATAATGTATAGGAAATTATGTAACTTAAAAGTAATCGTTTAAAATTTTTAGGGGAAGAGTAAAAATGAAGTGGTATAAAAAAGTTTCAGAAGTTATTATAATAATAGCGTGTGTGCCTTTTATAATTTTGGCGTTTGTGATAGCCGGTCCGATTTTATTGATACTAAAACCTTTTATGGAGGCAAAAAATAAAAAGATATTTAAACAATCGCGTTATTGCCATGACGTAAACGAAAAATACGGCGAAAACATTCTTTTAGAACCTGAATATATTTTTTATAATGCGGAATGCGATAACCCGAAAGTTAAATTTATAAGAAACGAACAGGAAAAATTCGATTATTTTATATATGACAATACCGTTTATGTTTTTCCGAATAAAGCCTATCATTTAATGAGGTACGATAATATTTCGGGTGAATTTAAATACATATATTATAAAGACGAAGAAAATTTTAAAGAAAGTCCCGTTACGCTGTTCGAACATGTAAAAGGCTGTATCGATCCGAGATATTCCGATTTGCCTGTAAAAATGTTGGTCGAACGATCGTTTATCTGCGCAAAAGATCTTAAAGATATTCCGCTTTGCGATAAGCTTAAAATTGTTCCGAGTTACGATAGGGCGTTTGAAGAAGTAGATCCCGAAGTATTATCTATAATTCCCGAAAATGCAGGCGAGCTTTATAAAATGCTTAAAAAAACACCTGATTTAGCAGGCGAGTTCGAATATCAGAATAACGCGCAATACGAGCTTATTAACTATTCCTGCGGAAATTTGTTTTTGGAAATAGACGTTGATTACATAAGTATAAACTTAAAAAGGAACGGTAAAAGCAATAAAAATTTGACGCATTACCATCCCGAAGAGCAAGACGTTTATAAAGAAGTGTATAACATTACAAAACGCGGTAACGTTTTAGTTGTAAAAACAACGCTTGGCGGTTGTTCGGTGCTTTACGTCGGTAAAAAACAGGATTGCCCTTATGACGAAAACAGCAAAGCGTTTTTATCAAAGATATATTATTTTGAAATGAAATAATTTTTAAATAACTATAATCGGCAGGGGGATTTTATTCCTCCCGATTTTAAAAAGTACCGCTATAAGTCGATTATTAAGGGATTTATTAAAATTAATTGTAGGGGAAGATATCATTTTCCCGCTAAAAAGTAAGATTGAGTAAAAAAACGGGCGGATAATATCCGCTCGCTACGATTTTTTAAAAGCAAAAAT
>CAKVPH010000022.1 GCA_934796775.1 uncultured Clostridia bacterium | reverse complement strand
ACGATTACGATGCTGATAACGGACCTGCGGGCGGAATAGGTGGCGGCGATATGATGGACGCAAACGTAGGCGATAACAATCCGTTTACAAAAATGCTTTTAGGCTGGGCTGCTCCCACGCTCGTTCAAAACAGTGCTGAAATTACTCTTTCGTCGTTCGGAAAAACGGGCGAGTGCATAATTCTGGCAAAAGACTGGAACGGCAGTGTTTTTGGCGAATATTACGTAATAGATTACTATACGCCCGACGGACTTAACGAACTTGAAAAAGGCAATTCCGGTTTGTTCTCCGTTGACGGAATAAGAATTTACCACGTAGACGCAACGCTGAAAAATAGTTCAAGCGAAGAATACGACGGCATATGGGATATTTACTCTTATGATAATTCGAGTACGGCGCATAAGCTTTTATCGCTCGTTCAGGCGAATGGCAGAAATAATATCGAAACGAATAACGACTATTCTTCAAACCAGGATTTGTTTACTTCAGGCTCTGTAATTTCCGGACTTAAATGGTACGACGGCACGAGCGTAGATTTTACCGTAACCGTTTCGTCTATATCAAACGGTGCGGCAACGTTATCGGTAAGTTTTAACTAAAATAGCCGATAATCGACTTGTAGACGGACTTTTTAACAAAAAAAGGAAAGCGTAAATGAAATGCACCTCCTAAAGTGTCTAACTTTTGGGGGTGCATATCGCTTTATTTAGTAAGGGGTGCATATCGCTTTATTTAGTAATATTACTTTTTTTCTTTTAAAAGCGTAACTATTTCGGCAAGCATTTTTTCGGTCGCCGTAGGCTCGGGAATCGGTGCCGGAGCGGGGGCCGGCGTTTTTACGGGAACGTTTTCGGGATCCTTCTTCGCCATTTTTGCCATCCATTTCTGTTCGAAATCCGTGAGTTCTTCGTCGGCGTCAAGCTTTTTTTGAATTTCAGCTTTTATGTTTGCATTAAAGTCGAGCTCTTTTTGTACCTTTCTTATCGTGCGGACGAGAATGAACAGGAAGAATGCTATAATTAAAAAGTTGATAACCGCCTGAATCAGCGTTCCGTACTGCCAGGTTATGGCTTCGGTTATAACTTCTCCCGCTTCGTTTGTAACTGCGGGTTTGAGTTCTATAACGAGTTTGTCAAGATTTTCGGCTTTAAAAAGCAAACTGATAAGCGGCATTATAATTCCGTTCGTAAAAGACGATACGATCTGTCCGAATGCTGCGCCTATGATGGTCGCAACCGCTAAATCAAGAACGCTGCCCTTTGAAATAAAAGCCTTAAAATCTTTTAAAAAGGTGCTTTTCTTTTTCATAAGTATCTCCTTAAGATAAATTTTTGTATTTTTACGCGCAAATAACGGTTTTATGCTTTTAAAATAATGGTTAACTGCATCTAATCGTTAAGCGCGTATTTTAAAATTTCAATCGGCTTTTCAACAAAAACCGTTGCCCCCGCAATTTGAAGTTCTGCTTGGCTTCTGAATCCCCAAAGTGCCGATAACGAACTTATAGCGGCATTTTTTGCCGTTAAAACGTCTGTTTCTCCGTCGCCTGTAAGTAGCGCATATTGTTTTTTTACGTTTAACGTTTCTAATATTTTTTCGGCTCCGTAAGGATCGGGCTTGAGCGGTGCGCCGTTTATATTGCCTAAAACGTAATCAAAAGAGTAGTCTTTTAAAAATTCATTGTAAAACTTAAGCGTCATTTCCTGCGCTTTGTTTGAAAGTATGGCAAGTTTTATATCCGCATTTTTTAATGTTTCAAGCGTCGTATCCATACCGTCGTACAAAGCACAACCGATTTTCCAGCCTTGGCGATAATAATGCATGAACAGCGAAAAGCATTCGTCGGATAATTTTGCATCATTTAATTTTATTGCGCGTTCGCAATATTTTTTTATGCCGTTTCCTACAAAGCGTTTTGTTTCGTCCTGCGATATTTGCGGCAGACCGAGTTTTTTAAGTGCCTCGTTCATGCATACGTTAAGCCCGGTGCTTGTATCGATCAATGTACCGTCAAGGTCGAAAATAATAAGTTTAATCATATTGCAATATTCCGATAATCGACTTATAGGTAGACTTTTTATAAAAATTACATTCTTTCGGGTGCGGCAATGCCTAAAAGCGAAAGCGCGTTTTCCAAAGTAATGCGTACGGCTTTGGTAAGAGCTAAACGGAATTTAACTCTTTCTTTATCTTCGGCGGAAAGAATTTTACACTCGATATAAAACTTATTGTAAAGTTCTGCGAGCTCGATTGCATATCTCGTAATAAACGAAGGTTCGTATTTTTCAGCCGCGCTTGAAATTGTTTCATGGAATAACGAGAGCTTGGCTATAAGATCGTATTCTTCGGGAACGATATCTTCGGGTACTTTAAAATCACTATAGTCCACGTCGGCTTTAGCAAGCACGCCGAAACAGCGCGCGGCGGTATACTGAACGTAAGGTCCGGTTTCGCCGTCGAAATTTAAAACGCGGTCGTAAGAGAACACGATGTCTTTAATCTTATTGTTTGAAAGCGCGCCGAATATGACTGCGCCCACGCCGACTTGTTTTGCAATTTCGTCTTTGCTTTCAAGGTCGGGATTTTTTTCGTTTATAACGTTATAGCATTTTTCAATGCATTTATTTATTACGTCTTCAAGCCAGACGACTTTTCCTTTACGCGTACTCATAGAGCCGTCTTCGAGCGACACCATTCCGTAAGCAACGTGAACCATATCTTTTGCCCAGTCTTTGCCCATAAGCTCTAAAACCTTGAATATCTGTTTAAAGTGCAGGTTTTGTTGATATGCAACAACGTACAGGCATTTATAAAAGTCGTAAGTTTTTTTGCGGTAAAAGGCGGCGGCTAAATCACGGGTTGCATATAAAGATGCTCCGTCCGAGCGTAAAATAATGCAAGGCGGCATGCCGTATTTTTCAAGATCTACAACGCTTGCGCCTTCGCTTTTTACAAGCAGATTTTTTTCTTTCAGCTCGTCTATTACGGGCTGCATTTTGTCATTATAAAAACTTTCGCCTGCGTAAGAATCGAATTTTACGTTCAAAAGTTCATAAATCTTTTCGATTTCTTTTAAAGTCATGCTTTTGAACCATTCGAAAAGCTGAGTTTCTTCGGCGGCTTTATGTTCTATGTTCAAAAAATATCTTCTTGCTTCGTCCTCAATTTCGGGGTGAGTTTCGGCTTCTTCGTGAAATTTAACGTAAAGCCTTGTAAGCTCTTTTAAACCGTTTTTTTCAACATCTTCTTTGTTTCCCCAAGTTTTGTAAGCGTAAATCAGCTTGCCGAACTGCGTTCCGTAATCGCCTAAGTGGTTTATGCCTACCGCTTTATAGCCTAAAAACGAGTAAATTTTATAAAGCGCGCTGCCAAGCACCGTCGTGCTTAAATGCCCTATATGGAAAGGTTTTGCTATGTTTATTGAAGAATAGTCAATGCAGATTACGCGGTTTTGTCCTTCGTTTGAACTGCCGTATTTTTCTTTTTTACTAAGAATTTCATTTAAAACGTAATGGCTGAGTCCGCCGCGGTCGATAGTGAAATTCAAATAGCCGTTTACAGCCGATACTTTTGTAATAAGTTCGTCCGTTTTAAAAGATTCGGCAAGTTTTTCTGCAATAACCACCGGCGATAACCGCATAGTTTTTGCAAAGCGGAAGCAGGGTAATGCATAATCGCCCATATCCTGCGACGGGGTAGCGGTAATAAAACCTTCTATTTCGTCGGCGGTAAAACCGTCTATTAAAAGTTTTTCGGCTATATGTTTTTTGTAATCCATAATTTTCTCCGAATCAAAGAGTGTATCGTTAATTTTTTTCAGGTTAAAAACCGTATCGTTTTGTAATCGTATTTTTTGTATCGGTATTCGTATATTTTAACATAAAACGGGCGTTTTTGCAACGCATTAAAAGCAAAAAAACAAAAAACGCGAAAGTTGCGGTTTTGGTTTGTGTGAATATATAAAAAAGTATGTGAAAAAAAATTTTAAAAAGTCAAATTTCAGTGATTTATATTAAACAAATGCTTATTTTATTGACATAGTTAATTGTTTATATTATAATCATAAACGCTATACAAACAATATTTTTTTGGAGACATAAGACAATGAAAGTAATACTCCTTGCCGACGTAAAAGGAACGGGAAAAAAAGGCGAAGTATACGAAGTGAGCGACGGATACGCTCGTAACTTCCTTATTAAAAAAGGGCTTGCCAAAGAAGCCACCGCCGTTGAAGTAAACAGCTTAAAAATTAAAAAGGAAGCGGAAGAATTTCATAAAAAAGAAGAAATAAAACGCCTTACCGAAATAGCTTTGCGCCTGAAAAACAGCGTTGTTTATTGTAAAGTAAAAGCGGGCGAGCAAGGTAAGATATTCGGCAGCGTTACTTCGCAGGAAATAGTAAACGCGCTTGCCGTTTCCGGTTTTGATATCGATAAAAAAATGGTCGTCTTGCCTGAACCTATAAAAAAACTCGGCGTTTATGCCGTAGAAATCAAGCTTATGGCAGGAGTTTCGGCTAAAATCAGCGTAAAAGTGGAAAACGAAGCGTAACTCGAAAAAGAAACGGAGAGGGGATAAAAAACGTTTCGGGTGCGGAATTTTATTAATTTGTGATTTAATCCGCAATAATGCTGAAAGATTAACGAATAAAGATTGAAAAACAAAGGAATAAAAAAAGCCGTACTTTTGCAGAAGCAAAAAAATAATTCGAGGGATGCCCGTTATAGATGAGAAAAAAGAAGATAATTGACGTAGAATCCGCATATGTGCCGTCGCTAAAACAAGACGCACCGCTGCCTATCTCGCCGGACGTTGCAAAGTCTGAAGAAGAACTTGAAAAAATCGCGCCGGTTGAAAACAATAAAGCTTTAAAAACAAAAACCCCGAGCAAAAATCTTATGTTTGCGATTTTGTTCGTGGTAGTAAACCTTTTAGCCATAATAACCACTGCTCTTATTGAGTTTGCCGGAGACGAACAGCCTGTACCTTTGTCAAGGGTATGGGGTGTGTTTATGGATAACTGGGGCTGGGGCGTCGGTGCTTTGGCGATGTACGTTTTGTGCGTACTGTTCCAAAGCGTAAAGCGTAACGCGCTTCTTCGCTCCACTTTAAACAAACGTTTCCCGATAATAGCTATGAACGCAACGATACTTTGCAAGTATTACGATAACATTACGCCGCTCGGCAGTGGCGGTCAGCCTTTTGAAGTTTTCTACTTGCGTAAAAAAGGCATACCCGTCGGCGTCGCTTCGGGAATTCCCATAGTTTCTTACGCGCTCGACCGTATAGCTTACGTTATAGTTGCATTTATCGCGCTTATTGCGTACGGATTTGGCGAAACGAGCATTGTCATTATAATTTTGTGCGTGCTAGGGCTTGTTGTAAACGCTTTTATTCCGTTTGCGATATTTTTCTTTACCGTAATGCCGAAAGTCGGCTCTGCCATAGCAAATATGGTCGCAAAAATAGCCAAAGCATTGCATCTTACCAAGGACGCCGAAGCTTTTAAACATAAGCTTACGGATAACATAATAGAATATTCGGAATGCTTGAAATTCTTTATGAAAAAATCCAAAATGTGTATGTTCTGGGGCTTTGTTCTATCCATCATGTACTTTGTAGCACTGTATTCTATCCCGTTCTTTATTGTAAGAATGAGCGGTAATGCAGGAGCGGACTGGTTTGAGCTTTTAACCCTTTGCGTAATTTGTTATACCTCGGTTACGCTTTTACCCACGCCCGGCAACTCCGGCGGGGCGGAACTTTCATTCCGTTCGGTATTTGCGTCGTTCTTGTCCGGCGGAATACTTTTCTGGGGAATGCTCGCCTGGCGACTCGTATCGTATTATCTGTCCATTATGGTAGGTCTTGTGCTTATAATTTGTCAGCAACTTTATAAGTTTACCGAAAGAAGCAAAATAGAGCGCGCTAACAACATTGCGGCTTTTGCTAAAAAGAATGCTTTCAATCAGAGCGACGACGAAACGGAGCCTGTAAAAGCACAATCGGGAGATAAAAGCGAGCAAGCGAATGGCGTCGCGGTTGACGACGAAGAACTTTATACTGCAGTTGTAAAAAGCGCGCCCGTCGTTACTATAGAAATTGAAGAAAACGGCGAAGACGTTCACACCAGCGAAGCCGTAATCGTTCACGAACCTACAAAGGAAGAAATTACCGAGGCGTTATCTGAAAAAGACGCAGAGCCTGTTATGGAGTTTGAAACCGTAATTTCGCCCAAGGGTAAGGAACCTGCTTCAGAAGAAGCCGCCGCGGGAACCGATTCGGCAGAAAAAACCGACGATAAAACCGATGACAATAAATAAGCGGCAAATTTTTAAATATGAGCGAAACAAAACAACCCTGCAATAGTGAGCCTGAGTTGCCGATATTACATACCGACGGACTTATTCATTATAAGTTTACGGGGTGCAATGAATGCGAAGAAAAGGCGGCAAATCTGATTGCCGAAAAATTCCAAGTGAAAAAAGGTGAAAAAAACAAATGCCTTTTTCTCGACCGCGACGGAACTATTAACGTTTTTAATACGGGCTTAAATTTTAAGCGTGAGCAAATAAAACTTATTGCAGGAATAGATGAACTTATAAAAAAGTTTATTGATAACGGTTATAAAATTATAGTAATAACAAATCAAGGCGGAATAGGTAAAGGCGTTTATACCGAAAACGATTTATATTGCGTTAATCGACTTATAGACGGACTTTTACGCAAAAACGGCGCACGTATAGACGCTGTTTACTATTGCCCGCATTATTTGGGCGGCAACGGAGAATACAACGTTAAATGCGAATGCCGTAAACCGGGAACGCTTCTTTTAAAAAAAGCCATAGAGCATTTTAATGCAGATTTAAGCCGTTCGATTTTTATCGGAGATAACGTAACCGATAAGTTATGCGCCGAAAATTCTGGCGTAAAATTTTATCCGTTTGAGTTCCGCAACGTTATAAAAACTCAGCAAGGGTTCAGAATCGTAATCAAAGAATATACGCAAAATCTGATAGAAAAAATATTCAGATATGCGAATGTCAAATAAAAATAATTGTTATGCCGCCGAGCTTTTCGGCGGTTTTTTTATTTTTTAAAAATATTTTTTAATTCTATTAAAAAACTCTATTAAAAATATTGACTTTTTTTCGATTATAGTTTATACTCGGCGTAGTAGGGAAATTTTACATTTTATCGATAATATAAATTTTTGCAAAAATAACGGTGTTTTTGGTATAAAAAAACATATTATAACGCTTTTTATTGCAAAAATATTATAAAAAAATAGGAGGATGGACCGATGATAAATTTTTCGGCGTTATTCGGAAAGTTATAAAAAATTAGCAAATAATCCGAAATAAAAGCACCCTTTGTTACACTGAAAGAAACATGCACAAAAAAGCATTTATAATGCTTTAACTTTTGCTTTAACGTAAATTTATTAAAACAAAAAAGTAAGGCAATGCCGAAAGATGTTTAAAAATGAAAAAAATCAAAATCATAGCAGTATTTTTATCTTTTATAATGGCAGTAATGTTTATTCCTACGTCAATGCTAAAAGCGTTTGCGGACGGAATAAAAAAAATCGATTTAAGCGAAATACTCGCTGACACAGAACAGCCTATAACCCAAATACAAGACGAAAACATTTACGAAAAGATAGAAAACAACGAAATCTTTATAGAAAAAGAGTGCGTTGAAAAAAGGACGGAGAACTCAAAATACTTTTTACTTGATAATGGCATGATAATGCGGCAAAAGTATGCCGCACCTATACATTACGAAACGCAAGACGGATTTAAAGAAATAAACAACGGCTTAATATTAAAAACCGACGAAACGGGCGAAAAATATTATCAGAACGCGGCAAACAGTTTTAGCGTTCGGCTTACCGAAAGTTTAACCGCTAACAAAAACATAAGTATAAAACGCGGCGAATACTCGTTGAGTTTTGCGCTTAATAATCGCACAGGCGAAACCATGCGAGAGGCTAAAGCAAGCGTAAAACAAACTGAAAATATGTATGCTCAGTCAACGGCAAAACTTGGCAACATATCTGACGCATATAACTATTCAAATAAACAGATGTCCGAAGCGGTTCAGCCTGAAATCGGCGAATCAAAATTGACTTATAAGGGAGTGTTTAACGACGTCGATTTTGAATATTCGGTAAATTCTTTTGGTATAAAGGAAGATATAATCGTAAATAAATTAAAAAACAACTACGAATTCAGTTACACGATAACCGCACCTGATTTAAATTTGGTTATGCAACAAGACGGCAGTATAATAGCGTATGACCAAATGCAAGAAGCGCAGTTTGAAATACCCGCACCCACAATGACTGACGGAGCCAACGCGTTTTCAAACGAAGTAAGTTATGCTTTAATGCAAAACGAAAGCGGAACGTATACACTAAAAATAATAGCTGATAAAAACTGGATAAACGCCGCCGAAAGGGTAATGCCGGTAAAAATAGATCCGGCGGTAAACGTAACTCGTCAAACGGCAAAAGGTCATACGCATTATTTGTCTGGTTCAATGTCCGATGAGATTGATCAAAACAAAATAAAATTCGGCAAGTATAATTCAACTAATTGCGAAGCATATATGATCTTTCCGAACGAAAACCGTCAGACGTACTTTTACGGATATCAGCTTGTTTACGGCAAGCTCAAGTATTACGTAAGCCGAAAAGGCAGCGGCAGCATAGGTTATAATATTCATGCTGTATATTCGGAAGATCCTATTTCGATAGACAATTGTGTTAATTTGCAAACGACTAATTTGATAGCAAGTGAAACTATATCGAATAGTACCGCTGCAGAGAAAAACGTATATTTTATTCCCGAATCGTTTAACGATTGTCCCGATATTATTTTTAAGTGGAGCAAAACGAGCAATACCGAAAATTACGGCGAAATCGACGTAAAAAGCGGAAATCTGCCGAGTATAACCGAATATTATATATCAACCGTAGGTATAAAAGAAGATATGCCTTACGAAGAGTTTGAGTATAACGGCGGAAGTGCAAACGTAAATCTGTTAAACGGTGCGCTCACGGCAAGTTTTAATCTGCTTAACGTAAGCACTTTAAAAAATCCTATGTCCTTACAGTTGTATTATAACGACGGATATAGCGATATAATGAGCGAATTCGGAATGTCAGAGATATTCGGCAAGAATATGAAACTCAATTTTCAACAGGCGATAGACAGAACTAACGATACGGTTCGCTATGTAGACGAAGACGGCTCTATTGAAACGTTAAGAAAAGGTAATGGAATATATTACTCAACGGATAATAACATAACGTGTTTACAATCATCAATATTTGTCGGAAGTAATAATATGCTATTTTTTGATTCGACTGTTTCCGATAGATTTGAGGGATATTATGTAGGACACACCAGAGGCATTGGAACCGCTATTTATAAAATAGCATATGAGAATGAAAAAATAACTAAAATTTATTTCTATACCGAAGGGCTGAATACTCATTATGTAACGTTTACATATAATTCTGCTAACAGGGTTGAATACGCTACTTCATATATAACTCGCGATTCTAACTGTAACTCTTATCAACAGTTAGGTAAATGCAAGTTTACTTATGACGATAGCGGAAATCTTGTAAAAATAACGAATGCTCATAGCGGTAACGACAAATATGTGCTAAAATATAACGAGGGCAAGTTATACGAGGTATACGATTTTGACGGAAACGGATATCAGTTTTCTCGCTCGCACTGGTCGCAACAAAGCATAATAAAAATGGCTGCGGTAACGCAAATTTCTAAAAAGGGAACTACTTACGAAGAATATTACGACGGCGATTACGTAACCTTTTCGGCGAACAACTCTTCGCACGACTATGCTACCGTAACCGAAGTAAGCTATTACAATTCAAATTACGAAAGATTAGGCAGGCGTTTTGTAAGCAGACATTTCTTTAAAGGAATGGGCAGCGAATGGTATGTAAATAACAAAAACGAAACGGTAATATCAAGTTCGATTGCTGATTTTAGCGATGATGTCAATAACGAATGGTTTACCTATCAAAAAATAAAAAGAGTTGCGGAGCAAAAGAATAACGTAACACTTAGCTCTAATTCGTCTTTGGCGGCAGGGGCTTCTGTAACAGGAACTATATCGGCAAATCACGATATACCTAACAAAACAGGTGCGAGTTATTTTATAAGCTTTATGCTCGAAGCTTCAAAAACAGGATATGCCCAAGTTTTTGCAAGGGGAAGAGTAATATGCACTATACACATAGCCGGACCAGCAAAGGCGTATTATTTTGTTCCTGTTTCATATTTTTCGCAAGGTTCAGCCGGTACGTTTGAGATAAGGAATGTAGGTGAAAATTATATTTCTGTTTCTTCACCGTCATATAACTATATATCAAGTACTCAAACTATACGCAAAATATCCAAAACAGATCCGAAAAAAAATTATATTTCACAAATAATAAAAAGTGGGTATGATTACTCTCAAACGGCAAATTACGATTATCGCGGGCAGGTAACAAGTATAAACGAAACTGATCGGAGCGGCTCTTCTGCGGTAGAAAAAACTTATACATATACTTACGAAAGCTATCCTAATGCGGAAGACTTTGTACAGAAAAAATTAAAATCAATTTTTGATGGAACAAAACAGGTGTTGTATGAATATGATGACGAACATAATACAATAACTGTTATAGGAAAGGACGGCAATCTACAAATAACTAAAAATACAACAACCACTACTGACGGATTTAATAATTATACTGTTGTACAGAATGAAAATGGAATTACAACTACAGTATATTATACTGTCGATTGCGGAGATATAAGGCTTACAAAATCTTCTACCACAGCCGGAACAACAACCGAATATTCGTATAACTACGACGGGCAAGTTGACGCAATAACGCGTGGTGGAATAGTACAAGGCATATCATATTCAAACGGTAAAGTAACAGGCTATTCTATAGGCGATGCAACGGATACATCAAAACGGGAGAATTATTCGTTAATAAGGAGCAGTTCAGACCCAAGTTTAATTACCGGTATAAAGTACGGTGGCGATACTTATGCTTCGTTTGGCTATACCGATTATGGTGATTTAAATACGGTTACCTATGCAAACGGTGCTTCAAGAACGTACAACTATAACGACCGTAAGCTCACAGGCATAGTATTAAAAGATAGCCCTTCTGCAACATCTACAACAATAAACTATGGCTATTCCGGAACGGAAATAAATAGTATAACACAGTCTTATGGCGTAAGAACTCTATCATATGCTTTTTCTAATACTAAAACACAAAGCTCTACTACTGTTAGCGGCGATATAAATGCAAACTATGTATATAATTATGATGAAACAAACGGACGATTATTAAATCGGACAACATCATTAAATGGTTCTGCTTCAAGAACGGAAACCTTTAATTATAATTCAGACGGATTATTGCAATCTCATGGAGATATAGAACATAAAACCGCATACACATATGACGATTACGGCAGATTATTAACAAAATCCCAAAATCTTATGTCCATGACTAATAGTGGAATAGAGTTTGTTGAAAAACAAAAATATCAATACTCTTATGAAGATCATGAAGGTGATAATATATCGGATTTTGGATATAAAACGAACAAAATATCCGAGGTTATCAATTCTAAAAACAATTCAAAGCAAATATATAATTACAATGGCGCAGGTAATTTAATTTATAGTGGATATTTTTTAAACAATAATTTGCTTTATGGCTACATATATTCTTATGATGCTTTCGGAAGATTAACATATGACGGTAAAAACTCGTATACTTATGATAAGTATAATAATTTAACAAGTAAATCGACTGGTAGCAGTGTAACAACATTTACTTACTCAGAGCCGATTCCTAATTCTACTTCTTCTATTGATTATAAAACAAAACTATTATCTGTAACAGACAGCGGTACAACAAAATATTTTGGATACGATGCCTTAGGAAATATCACTGTTTATAAAGGAACTTCTGCCACTTCAGGCTCGCGCCTTTATTGGACGCGCGGAAATATGCTTTCAAGTGGCGATTTAGGCAATAACCCATTTAGCTATGAATACGGACCTGACAATTTGCGATACCGTAAAGATGTAAGCGGTTTTACAACTTATTACTATTGGGACGGTAACAGATTAGCGGGCGAAATAACAGGCTCAAATATAACGCAGTACCTATATGATGCAAGCGGAATAATAGGAATGAAATATAATAGCAATTACTATTATTTTGAAAAAAACATATTAGGCGACATATTAGCTGTATACAATTCAAATGGTGCAATAGTAGCAAGCTTTACTTACGATAGCTTTGGCAATTTTACTGCAAGCGGAAGTATGGTAAACTTAGTAAAATTCAGGTACCGTGGGTATTATTATGATGCCGAAACCGGATTTTATTACTTGCAAAACAGATATTACGATCCTACAATTTGTCGGTTTATAAGTGCAGATAAAAGTAGTTTACTTTCCACGTTAGCTAATTCCATAGGTGAGCTTAATCTTTATGTTTATTGCAACAATAATCCCATAATGTACACCGATCCTACGGGAGAATTTCCTGTTTTAGCTACGATTTTATGCGTTATCGGAGTTTTAGCCGGCGGCTTATTTTTTGGTACAATGGCATATAATATGGGTTATACTGGCTTGGATTTAGTGGGAATAAGTTTATTAGGCGGTATTTTAGGCGGAATAATAGGCTTTTCGGCTGGCTCACTTTTAGCAATGTTTATTCCTGAAATAGTCTCATTTATGGGATCGTCTTTCTCATTATTTAATTTTATAAATAGTACTGGTTCATTGGTTTCAGTTTCTGTAACCGGTACTCAACTTGTTTTAGCCGTAGCAGCTGTTTTAATTGGAACAGTGGGAATTGTTTATGCTTCAAATGAAAGGCCTAAAAATAATCGCACTCAAAATAAACAATTTTCCGATGCTGCAAAATCTTTAGGATATGATGTAAATGATCCCGACGTATTAGATGATTTAAAAACTGTACATAAATATATTAGGAATAATAGATTAAATTTAGGCTTTAAAGAATTGATTAAACTGATTAAGGAATTATTGGGGTAAAATAATGGAACTAAAATACGATGAATTTATAGACTTGCTAAATAATCATACGATATCCGAAATTGTATTTTCGGTTGCGGATTATTCGCATTATAGCAACTGCAAAATATGTGTAATTAAAGATAAAATAAAATTAAAAGAATTTTATATAATAAGGTGCGAACTAACTCAAGATTTATCGGAATTAGTATCTTTTTATGAAACTTTTAATGAAAGTTATAAGTTATTTGATTTTAAACGGAAAGGGAAATATACTTTAAAACAAATTTGGGATAGAGTTCAAATTCACTCTATTAGAATGCGGCAAAGCGAAGATTAGACGTTCTGTGTGCAATTTTTATTGCGAATGAATATTGAAATTTAACTATATCAAACGTTTATTTGTCTGCTTTTAATAGTACTTTATTGATTAACGCAGATAGAGAAAAAAATAAGATTTTTTATTTGAATTATAAATTATATAAATTTTGTTAGTTAAAAGTGGGGTAAAAAATGGTTAAATTTATTACTTGTGGTCATTTTGATAAAATTCCGGATACAAAAAATGGAGTGAAATTATGTGTGATCCTTCTAGTAAAGGAGAAACATACGTTTTTGCGAATAAGCCAAACGTTACTTTTGATGAAGTTTTAAAAATATTTTGTCATAGTCTTAGCAGGGTAAATTATTTGGGCGCGATGTCGCTTATATATTTTAAATATTACGTTGAATTCTATGAATATTTAAAGGACTGCATTTCAAAAGATCCTAAGTTTAAAACAAGTTTTAAAGTGAAAAGGTTTAAAAAAAGATATTTAAAAAAGTGGATAGCTTTTATAAAGTATTCTGATGATACAATGTATCCGCAGAACGACTATTTTCGAAAAATGGATGCCCTTTTAAAGTAAAAACTATTCCTGAAACACTCTTATTTTAAAGTATTATGTAACTTATATTTTGCGGGCGAAAAATTGTTTTTTCGCCCGCTTTATGCGTTTTTTTGTGCAAAAAATAAAAACATAAGTTGCTTTTCTTTACTTTTGAATAAAAAAATGGTATTTTATAAAAGTAAATTATATAAAAGTCGCTTATGTGTCAGCGCGAAAATGCGCTTAACTGCGGCTTTAAGGATATTAAATGCAGGCAATAAAATTCGATAACGTCGATTTTTCATATGAAGAAAACGGTAAAAAAGCCGTAAATAATCTCTCCTTTTCGGTGAATAAAGGGGAGTTTATTGCCGTTGTCGGAAAAAACGGAAGCGGAAAAAGCACGGCGGCAAAGCTTATAAACGGACTTATTCGCCCCACAAGCGGCTGCGTTACCGTTTTTGAAAACGAAATAACCGATAAAACGCTTGATAAAGACGTTTACGAAGTAAGAAAAAAAGTCGGCATGGTTTTTCAAAATCCCGACAATCAGATGGTTGCAACTATTGTGGAAGACGATATAGCTTTCGGACCTGAAAATCTGGGCGTACCGCGTAAAGAGATAGGCGAGAGAATAGATTTTGCTTTAAACGCTACGGATACCGAAAAATTCAGATATCGCGCGTCTGCCGAGCTTTCGGGCGGGCAAAAACAGCGCGTTGCTATAGCCGGTGCGCTTGCAATAAAGCCCGAAATTTTAATTTTAGACGAATCGACTTCTATGTTAGATCCAAAAGGGCGCGCAGAAGTCAATCAAATCGTACGGAAACTCAATAAAGAGAACGCAATGACGGTTATAACCGTTACGCATTATATGGAAGAAGCCGCTTTGGCGGACAGAATTTTTGTGATGAAAGACGGCAAAATCGATTTTTCGGGTACGCCCGAAGAAGTATTTTTGCGCGAAAGCGATCTTGCCCGTTGCGGTCTTATGTTGCCGCGTGCCGCTTACATTTTTAACAGGTTAAAAGAGCGCGGCGTTTTAAGCGGAAAAACCGTTTTAACCGAACAGGAACTCGAGGTGAAATTATGCGAATTATTTGCAAGGACCTGAGTTTTTCATATTCAAGGAACAAAAAAGATAAAGAATACGCGCTGAAAAATTTAAATCTCACCATAGAAGAAGGCGAATTTTTTGGAATAATCGGGCAGACGGGCAGCGGGAAAAGCACGTTTATTCAGCACTTAAACGCGCTTTACACTTTGCAGGAAGGCGAGCTTTTAGTGGGCGAATACGACCTTGATCCCAAGAAAAAAGGCTATAAAAAAATGCTTAAAGCCTTAAGAAGTAAAGTGGGCATGGTTTTTCAGTACCCCGAATATCAATTATTTGCCGACAGCGTTTATGCCGACGTTGCGTTCGGCGTAAAAAACTTCTTTCCCGAGCTTTCGGATAAAGAAGTAACTATGCGCGTAGGCGACGCTTTAACCGCCGTCGGACTTAATTATAGCGAAGTAAAAGACGCTTCTCCGTTCGATTTGTCGGGCGGGCAAAAACGGCGCGTGGCTATTGCGGGAGTTTTGGCTACTTCGCCTGAAATTCTGGTGCTGGACGAACCCGTCGCGGGGCTTGATCCTATAGGTAAAAAAGAGCTTATGGCACTTTTAAAAAATCAGCTTACGGGTAACAGAACCATAATCATCGTATCGCACGATATGGACGAAGTTTGCGAAAACTGCACCCGCGTTGCCGCTTTTTCGGACGGGGAACTTTTAAAATGCGGTACGCCCGAGCAGGTTTTTACCGGTGATTTGGAACAAAAAAGATTACTGCTTCCACTCACTGCAAAAATAAAAAACTCGCTAAAAAAAGAGGGCGTAAATCTTTCATGCTCGCTTAAAACCGACGATTTGATAGACGAAATCACTCGCGTTTACAAAAGCGGAAATTTTTAAAAAGTGCGGCTATAGGTCGATTATCGATAGTTTTATATAAAAATCGGAGAAAAAAAGAATAAATAATGTTGGAAGGAATATCGTTCGGGCAATATTATAGCGCAAAATCGTTCGTGCATAAAATGGACGCGCGCATTAAAATATTGCTTCTAATTGCATATCTCGTAACCGTTTTTGTAGTAAAAAACTTTTACGGGTTTTTAGCGCTTGCAGGCTTTTTAATTCTTGCAATCGCTTTTTCGCGTGTTCCTGTTTTAAGCGTACTAAAAAGCATTAAGGGGATTATTTTTCTTATAATCTTTACCGTAATACTAAATATTTTATTTTTCGGGGTGCAAGAAGGCGATAAGGTATTACTTGACGCCGGCTGGCTGAAAATTACCGATCGTTCGTTGTATTTTTCCGCATTTATGGCGTTAAGGCTTATAATGCTTGTACTTGGCAGCTCGGTTTTAACACTTACCACAACGCCGGTTGCCTTAACCGACGGTATTGAAAGTTTACTTTCGCCGCTCAAACTTATAAAATTCCCCGTGCATGAACTTGCGCTGATTATGAGCATTGCACTCAGATTTATTCCGACCATTGCAAACGAAACTAATCGTATAATAAACGCGCAAAAGGCCCGCGGCGGAGATTTTGACAGCGGCGGCCCCATAAAACGCATAAAAGCAATGATACCCGTGCTTATACCGCTGCTTGTCAGTTCGTTCAGGCGCGCCGAAGAACTCGGCGATGCAATGGACGCAAGATGTTACAGCGGCAGTAAAAACAGAACTCGTTACAAAGCAATGAAAATAGGCGTGCGCGACCTGGTTGCAACGTTGCTTTATGCAGGCGTTTTAACGCTCGTAATAGTATTTAACGGGAGGTTTCCCGCTGTATTATGAGAATTGTTTTGATTTTGCAATACGACGGAAAAAATTATAACGGCTGGCAGGTTCAGCCGGGACTTAACACCGTTCAGCAAACGGTTGAGGACGCTTTAAAGAGCCTTACGGGTGAAAAATGCACGGTTACGGGCAGCGGCAGGACGGATAGCGGCGTTCACGCGCTCTGTCAGGTCGCTCATTTCGATACTGAATTTTCAAGCATACCGCCCGAAAAATACAGTTTTGCGCTCAACGTAATATTGCCGCCGGATATAAAAGTTGTAAAAAGTTTTTTAGCTCCCGAAGGTTTTCACGCAAGGTTTTCGTCTAAAAAAAAGACTTACCGATACCGTTTTTACGTCAGCGACTGCATTCTGCCGCTTTACGACGAACATGCATTGCAGATTTATAAAACGGACGAAGAAAAAATGAAAAAAGCCGCCGCTTATCTTGAAGGCGAGCATGATTTTAAATGCTTTCTGGCGGCAAACAGTTTAGTAAAAGATACCGTTCGCAATATTTATTCGTGTAAGGTAGAGCGGCACGGCATTTTTATAGACGTTACCGTTACGGGCAACGGATTTTTATATAACATGGTTCGTACGATTGCAGGCACTTTGTATTTTGCGGGAATAGGCAGAATCAAGCCTGAATCCGTGCCGGATATATTAAAAAGCGGAGACAGAGAACGTGCAGGCAAAACTCTTGCGGCAAAAGGGCTTACGCTCGTATCGGTGGAATACGACACGTTCAAAGCCGATTATTTTTCGCATTTGTAATTTTGAAATTTATAAAAAATAAATAGTAAAAGCATTAAAAAACTCACATAACGGAGAACGTCCGCTATGTGAGTTTTTGGTTTAGTCAATCTTTTTTACCGGTATTTTTTTAAGGTGTGCAAACCTTGGCAGTCCGTCCTCTAAGGGCGCGCGTGTTTCGCCTTGAATAAGCGGAAGCGCGTAGTTTATAAATTCTGCCGAAACGTTTGTGCCGTCTTCGGTTATCCATTCGAGCGGAACGGTCTTTTCGGTGTTTGCCGTAAGCTCTAAGGGGAGCAGTCTGTATTCGCATTTATATTCCGAACCCGGTTGGCGTTCGTAACATAACATTTTATCTGTTTCGCCGCTGACGGCAGCTTTTACAGCGTGGCGTCCTGCTTCATACGTTTCCATAACGTCAACTCTGCTGGCAAGGTGCGCCGCGCATCTTTGCATAAGGCTAAGCTCTATGCCGCGGGTTTTAAAGCCGGTTGCGCGCTTTATGTGATGAGCTAAAACCGACGCTACGCCGCCAAGTTGAGCGTGTCCGAAACTGTCGGTTGCTATCTTGTTGCCGTGTTCGCAAATGAGTTTGCCGTTTTTGTCCTTTATTCCTTCGGATACGGCTATAATGCACTTATTATCGTTTTTTGCGCAAACCTTTTTTACGTCGTCTACGAATTTATCCATATCGAAGGGAACTTCGGGCAGATAAATCAAATCTGCGCCGTAGCCTTTAATTCCGGCAAGAGCCGCAGCGGCAGTGAGCCAGCCTGCGTTTCTGCCCATAATTTCGATTATGCAAATCATAGGCGTATCGTAAACCTTTGCGTCAAGGTTTACTTCCATTACCGTTGTAGCTATGTATTTTGCCGCGGACGCGTATCCGGGGCAGTGGTCTGTCCCGTAAAGGTCGTTGTCTATGGTTTTGGGAACGCCTATAACGTTGCAGTCCCAACCGGAGTTTTGCATGTACTTGGATATCTTGTTGCAGGTATCCATACTGTCGTTTCCGCCGTTATAAAAGAAATAGCGGACGTTGTATTTTTTAAAAATATCAAGGACTTTCTGGTAATCAGAATCGTCGATCTCGGCGTCTTTAAGTTTGTATCTTATCGAGCCTAATGCAGAAGAAGGAGTATGTTTTAAAAGTTCAAGTTCTTCGATATCTTCTTGGCCGATATCATAAAACTCTTCTTTTAAAATTCCTTTTATTCCGTGTGCCGCGCCGTAAACGGCGGTGATGTTTTTTTGCCTTAACGCTTCGATAAATACGCCTGCCGCGCTTGCGTTGATTACGGACGTCGGTCCGCCCGATTGCGCAAATACACATGCGCCGACTAAATTTTTCATCCGCTATCCTCCGGTCGTCGCAGTAAGTTTGGCTGCGACTATTTTATTTATGCTGATTTATTTTTTGTAAAGGAAAGCTTTATCAACTCTATAATTGCCATAAAAGCGGTTTTTTGTGTTTTTACGCAAACGCTTGAAAAAACGTTTTAAGCAAAGTTTTACGCTTTCCATTATTGCTTTATATTATAAGTTTAATATTTGCTTTATATTATAAGCTTAAAATATGTGCGGTATTGTAAAGATCTGTATCAAAAGTGCGGGGCATTGCCAAAGCTTCGGTAATGTCCATATCTATAATCTGGTTATCCTTTATGCCTATAACGCGGTTTGTCTGTTTTGCAAGAATGCAATCGATTGCGTGAACAGCAAATTTAGCCGCAAGAATTCTGTCCGCCATAGTGGGGGAGCCGCCGCGCTGAATGTGTCCGAGCGTGGTTGTCTTTACGTCAATACCCGTTTTTTCTTTAATTTTAGTTATAATATCTTCTTTTTTACCTGCGCCTTCGGCTAAAACTATCATATTAGAAGTTTTGCCGCGTTTCTGGCTGAACTTAATTGACGCCGCAATTTCGTCAATGTCGTATGGAACTTCGGGAACGAGAACGTACTCCGCGCCGCCGGCAATCGCCGAATAAAGCGCAATATCTCCGCAGTTTCTGCCCATAACTTCAAGCAAGCTTACTCTGTCGTGCGAACCCATGGTATCGCGAAGGGCGTTTATTGCCCAAAGTACGGTATTTACCGCGGTGTCGAATCCCAAAGTGTAATCGGTATAAGCAAGGTCGTTATCGATAGTTCCGGGAATGCCTACAACGTTTATTCCGCAGTTGTCAGAAAGTGCGCGTGCGCCGCGGAACGAACCGTCGCCGCCGATAACTATTAAGCTGTCTATTCCGTAAGCGCGCAAAGTTTCCGCCGCTTGCTGCTGATAGTCTGGATCTTTAAATTCAGGGCAGCGTGCGGTGTGAAGTATAGTGCCGCCGTGCTGTATTATGCCGGAAACCGAACGGCTTGTCATAAGGTTCAAATCGTTATCTATAAGTCCCTTATAGCCTCTTTCTACGCCGTAAATGTCAACGTCTTTATAAATGGCGTATCTTACGCATGCACGAATGCACGCATTCATTCCGGGGGAGTCGCCCCCGCTTGTAAGTAGTGCAATTTTTGCCATAATGTTCTTCCTTTCCGCAAGTAGGTCGTTTTCGGATAAACAAATTTTAACGCGAAAAAACGCATGCGGGCGGATAGGTTAGCTATCCGTATGTATAAAAAAATTTTTTTCAGCTATATAAATTTTAGTTGCCTTAAAAAGGCATTTTTTATTTTGGCACTAAGGCTTTTTTAAATTACAAAAGTGCCGATAACAAACTTATAGGCGCACTTTTTGCGCCCGAATATATTATATGTTAAACGGTTTGGGTTTAGTCGTAAGTTGTTAAATGTACTATATAATTATAAATAGTTGTCGGTTTAAATTTCTTCGACTACAATCCTGTCGTAAATTTCTTCGTATTTATCTTTATAAAAAAGGTTGGTGCCGGGCGTAGTTATCGAAGCCGTTCCGGCAGCTACTGCAGAACGCAAAATCTGTTCGTCGTCAAGCCCGCGTTCTTGCATTACGCATGCGGCGGCAAGCATACAGTCGCCTGCACCTACGGTGGAGTTTACCGCAACGTTCGCGCTTTTGCAGTATAGATGAACTTGTCCGTCGGTTAAAATCGCGCCGCTCGGACCTAGCGATAAAAGAACTTTTTTAGCTCCCATATCTATAAGCTTTTTTGCGCCGAGAATCATATCTTTTTTGCTTGTGCATTTTGTTTCGGTAATGCTTTCAAGCTCGTAAAGGTTGGGTTTTACAAGGAATACTCCCGCGGATATGGCTTTTTTAAGTTTTTCGCCTTCGCAATCCACGGCTATTTTTACTCCCGAAGGGAGTTTTTTTATCATTTTGTAGTAAAAATCGTCGTCAATGCCTTGCGGCAGCGAACCGCTCATAACCACGATAGATGCTTTTTTTGCAAGTCTTGAAGTAAGCTCTATAAGCTCGTCTTGTTTTTCACTTAAAACAAATTCGCCTTTATCGTTTATTTCGGTCATCATTGCGCGCTTATCAATAATTTTATAATTGATGCGAACGTGTCCCGGAGTTAAAACAAATCGGCTTGCAACTCCTTCTTTTGAAAGGGTTTGAGTAAATTGCCCGCTGTCGTTTGAAAACATAAAACCCGTTGCAACCGCGTCGCCGCCTAAACGACTTGCGCCTATCGCCACATTCAATGCTTTTCCGCTGTAAGTTATTATCTTATTTTCTATTCGGTTGACTTTTCCTACGTTAAGAGTATCTAATTCGACGGTGCAGTCAATGCTCGGGTTCGGGCAAACTGTAAGTATCATTTTAGTATTTTCCTGTTTATTTATTATGCCCCGCGTTTTTTATGCGTGCGCTTAAAATTGATGTTTTAATGTCGACTTTACATATAAAAAGACCATTTTTATCGACTAAATGGTCAATTATAACGTAAAATAAAAAATATATTTCAGCAGTTTTTCCCGATGTTTTTTCGGGAAAAACTGCGTGATTTGTTAAAAATTATTCTGCCTTAGCTTCTTTGGCTTCTTTAATGATCTTTTCCTGAGCCATAGGCGGAACTTCTTCGTATCTTTCAAAAGCGGTGGTAAAGCTGCCTCTGCCTTGAGTCATACTGCGAAGATCGGTTGCATATTTGGCAAGTTCGCCTTGCGGAGCTTCTGCCGAAACGATGGTCTTATTGCCGACCTGATCGGTTCCGAGTATTCTGCCGCGGCGTTTGTTCATATCGCCCATTACGTCGCCGAGATAGTCGCTCGGAATGGTGATGTCAACGCGCATTATAGGTTCCAAAATGCAGGGGGAAGCGTTGGCTACGCCTTCTGCAAAAGCAAGTTTGGCTGCGGTTACGAATGCGATTTCTTTACTGTCTACGGGGTGATATTTACCGTCGAACAGCGTGCATTTGAGGTTTACCATAGGATATCCTGCTAAAACGCCGGTCTTTATAGCTTCGCGCAAACCTTTGTCTACTGCGGGAATAAACTGACGGGGAACGGCTCCGCCCACAACTGCGTCTACAAATTCATAAACGCCGTCTTCCGCGCCCGGTTCAAATCTTACGTTACATACGCCGAACTGACCTGCGCCGCCCGATTGTTTTTTATGTTTACCTTCGGCTTCAGCCATTTTTCTTACGGTTTCTCTGTAAGCGATACGCGGTTCTTTGAGTACCGCTTCGCAGTTGAATTTGTTTTTAAGCTTTTTGCAGAGAATAGAGAGCTGAGTTTCGCCTACACCCGATAAAAGCATTTCGTTGGTTTCGGCGTTTTTGCTTACGGTAAAGGATATATCTTCGTCTTTCAGTTTTGAAAGTCCTGCAAATATCTTGTCTTCGTCACCTTTTTTAGCAGCGTAAACAGCCATCGAATATACGGGGGCGGGAATCTGCATTGCGGGGAATATGTATTTGGTGCTTTCGCAAAGAGTGTCGCCCGTGGTAACGTCGGTAAGTTTTGCAAGCGCGCCGATGTCGCCGGCTACAACGCTGTCGGTAGGTTCTTGTTTTTTGCCTTTAAGGAAGTACAGCGAACTAATCTTTTCCGAGCTGCCTTTTGCTACGTTGTTAAGTGTAAGCCCTGATTTAAGCGTTCCCTGAATAACTTTAAATATGTTCAGACGTCCTACGAACGGGTCAACCGTGGTTTTGAATACTCTTAAAACTACGGGCTTACTGTCGTCGTAAGTAAGAACTACATCTTTTCCGTCTTCCGTTTTAGCTTTTACGCCTGCGGTTGCTGCGGGAGAGGGCATCATGGCGATGATTTTATCCATTAAGCACAAAACGCCTTTGTTGGTAAGCGCGCTTCCGCCGTAAACGGGTACCGAAGAACATTCAAGTATACCTTTGCCGAGTCCCATTGCAATTTCTTCGCCGGTAAGTTCTTCGCCGCCGAAGAATTTATCAAGCAGTGCTTCGTCGTTTTCGGCTGCCGATTCTGAAACGGACATTTTAAGTTCTTCAAGTTCGTCTTTATGCGCTTCAAAAATAGCGGGGTTTTCGGTTCCGTCAAGATTGTAACCTATTCTGTCGATAACGCCTACCCAACCTGCAAATTTATCTTTTTCAAGATGGGGAACAACCATCTGAACTATTTTGCTGCCGTATTTTGCCTTGATAGCATTTACGGTTGCGGTGTAAGATGAGTTATCTTTGTCTAAGCCGGTAATAAATATCATTGCAGGAATTTTGTGTTCTGCAAGATAGTCAAGCGCTTTTTCGGTTCCTACCGTAAGCGAACCCGAACCGCCGGTGACTATAATTGCGCTGTCCGCAGCCGAAAGAGCTTCCACCATTTCGCCTTCAAAGTCAAAAAATCCGGGTACGTCGAGCAGATTGAATTTATATCCCTTATATTCGCAGTTGGCTACTGCCAAAGATATTGAAATCTTTTTTGCGATTTCTTCGGGATCAAAGTCCATCGTGCTGTTTCCGTCGTCGACTTTTCCCTGTCTGTCGATGGCTTTGGCATTGTACAAAATGGCTTCCGCCAAGGTTGTTTTGCCTTCGCCGCTGTGTCCGATTAAAGCGATATTTCTGATTTTTTCAGCTCTTTCACTCATTGTTTTTTTCCGTCCTTTTTATATATATGATTTTTTATTTGCATTGCGGTCGGGCATCTGTTTTTTGCCCGTTAATTTAAAACACTTGGTTTAAGCGAAGGATTTTTGCGCGTCGTTTTATTGCGCACTTTTGTATCGCCGCCATGAGCTTTATTTGTATTCGGAAGTAGCTATCCGAAACCCGCTACTTTACCATTATACTATATATCAAGAAATATTTCAAGGGGTTCTTAAAAAAAACTTGTCCGTTTTTAAAAAAAATTAAAAAAAGTGTCCTTATTAAACAGTTTCGATTTCGCTAAATAGGCTTTTTATTGTTTAACGTAAAAAATCACCCTTAAAAAGTCGGTTTTTTATAAAATGTGAAAAACATTGCTTTGTTTAAACTAAAAACTGCCGAATTTTATTCTTAAAAAAATATAAAGCCTGAAAACATAAAAAAAGTTAAAAAAATAGAATCGCTGTTTAAATAACTAAAAAAGCCTATAAGTTGAGATAATCGACCTATAGGCTTGTTTTTTTATTTATTTGTGTGTTTTAATGCGCGCAAAATGAGCTTTACCATTCGTGCTTGTTAAGTTTAGAACCTTTAGCCGGATTCCAGGCTGTATTCGTTCTTCCGTATTCGGTTACGTCCTCGATTAAAAGTTCGCGAAGCTGAATAAGCGTGTTGGTTTCGTTTCTTACGCCCGAGCGATAGGCGTCAAAATACTTGCCCGTATAAACGTAATCTATAACGCTTACGGTAAAATAGTTTGTATTGTCTTTAAGCTCGGATATATCTATTGCCCTTTCGTTTACTCCGTAAAAACATGAACCGTTATTGTTTCTATAGTGTTCGTAAATGGCGTTGCCCTGCATTTCGATATAATAAACCGCATTATCAAAGGGGATAATTTCGTATAAGTTGGATTCTTTTATTGCTTCACCCGCGCGAATGTTTCCGTTTGAACGTATACCGCCGAAGTTTGATATGCAATAATCGCTTTCAAAAGCGGAAAGCATTATGTCCGCAACGTAGTCGTAAAAAGCACTTTTACTCGGCGTAACTGCGGATTTTGCAAGCTCGGGCAGGGAGTTTAAAAGATTGTTGGTGTAATCGGTTATTACGTTTTGCACGTTAAGGTCGTAGTTGTCGCCTACGGTCGAAACGTATTCGTAGCCGTAGCCTTTAAAAGAAACCTGATCTTCGGCTTTATCGTAAACAAGTTTAACGTATGCTACGGCTTTATTGTTGCAGCCGCCCTGAACGACAGGCACGAACGAGCCGTCCGGTCTTTCGATATAAGCTTTTTGTCTTGAATGAGTATGTCCGTTAAATATAATGTCTACAAGGTAGTCGCCGTCGTTGTCTTTTAAACTTGCTATATTTCTGTTGGCGTCGTAATATGTGGGATCGTCTGCGTTTCCGTAGTGAATGTTCACCGAAATTATGTCCACGCCTTCGTCTTTAAGTGCGAGAGCGGCGGTTTTTACGCTTTGGGTAACGTCTTCAAAGGTATAATCTGCAACCATTTTTTGTAAAATGGAGTTTTCGCAAGGACCTATCGCGCCGATAAGCCCTACTTTCACACCCATTTTTTCAACAATAGTGTAGGGTAAAATGTTGTCGTCATCTGATAAATCGCCTAAAAGCGTATTATCGGCAGATTTTTGCGCTATGTTGGACGTTATAAGCGGAAAATTTGCTTTAATATCAGAATTTTGTCCGTCCCAGTATTTGGTAATTTCGCTTAAACCCCAGTCGAACTCATGGTTTCCTATGCCCATTCCGTCAAAACCCATTTCGTTCATGGCGGCAACCACGGCTGCCCCGCGACTCATATTAGATATTGCCGTCCCCTGAAAGATATCGCCGTTGGCAAAAAGCACTACGTCGTCGCGCGTGGTGGTTTCATCGTCGTTATCGGCGTAAAAAGCCGACATTTTGTCAATCATATATGCGGTGTTCGAAAGTCCGCCTTCACCGCTGTCGTCCTGCTCGATATATCCGTGAATATCGTTTATCGAAACGAACGTAAGCGCGGCTTGACCGTCGTTTTCAATTTGCGAAGAATCGCGCTTTGAAGAAGACGACGAAGAGTCCACGCAAGCGGAAAACGCGGCAATAACCGATACGATAATTGCCAGAACCGACAAAAATTTTATTTTTTTCATAATAACTCCATATAGATTTAATCAATATAAGTTAAGTATATCACTTATTTTTAAAAATGTAAAGTTATTAGTAATAATTGTTTTTTTCCTGTGTTTTAAAAATAATTGACTTATATAAAAAAACGGCAGTATAATTATCACGCGAAAAAAGGAGATTATTATGAAAAGATTTTTAAGATTATTTTCAATAAGTTTGGCTATATGTTCGTTAATCGCACTTTTATGCTCGTGTGGATACCCCGATTTTGTGGGGAACAAAATAAAAAAGGCAGATGAATACCTGCTTGAATTTTCTGCGCTTAATCGCGAAGAAAAACAGGATATAAATTTTAATGCGGGCGACGAAATACAGGTGGAAGTAAGTATTGACGAGGGCGAAGTGTCTTTAAGTATTTACGTTAAAGGCAGTAACGATTATATCTACCGCAGCAACGGCTTGAAAAACGAAAAATTTTCGGTTACGGTGCAAAACGCAGGCAGATACGTAGTTGCCGTAAAAGGCGAAAAAGCAAAGGGTAAAATTAAACTTAAATTTTAAAAAGTGCCGCTATAAGTCGATTATCTGATATTTTGACAATAAAAAACCGCCGCGAAAACTGTTCGCGACGGCTTTTTTATTGTTTTAAGAATTTTTAAGTATTATCATTTCGATATTGTCGGCAATTGATTCGGCGGCGTCAAAGCAGTTTTCAAAGTTTCTGTAAATGTCGCGCCATTCTATTATTTCCAAAGTATCTTTTGATTCGAGCGAGAGCTTTCTTACGGCTTCGGTATAAAGTCTGTCGCCTTGCTCTTCGATATCGTTTAATATAATTATAAGTTCTTTTAATTTTTCGGGCTTTTTAAAATTGCGGAATTCTTTAAACAAAAGCACGACGTTTTCGCAGCTTTTTATTATAAGATCCAAAAAGTTGATACTGTCCGGACGGATGGTCTTTATGCCTGCCATGTATAAGAACATAATAACGTCGTCCATACAGTCGGTTAAGTTATCGGCAACGTGCGAAAGGTGAAATAAATCGTCGCGTTCGATAGGAGGCAAAAATTCTTTTGCAAGTGCGGTTGTAAGAACGTGCTTTTCTTCGTCGCATCTGTGTTCGATAGCGTGAATACGCCGGCGTTCTTCGTTTAAGGTGTCAAAATTGTAATGTTCAAATATTTCTTTTAATAAGTTTGCTTCTTCGAGTGCGCATTCCGACATTTTAATCAGCGCTTCAAAGTAGTCGAAAGATTTCTTTTTAAGTAACATAGCGTATTCTCCGTATTAAAAATGTAAATTTTGCATTAAATCTGAGTCTGAAAGAGCATTTCTTATAGTCGAATTATAAAATCCGTCAGAAAATCAAAAGGAAAAGTTTAGTCATTAAATAGCCTATAAGTCCGCATCCGGGAAAGGTCATAATCCAGGTAAAAACCATTTCGCGCACAACGCCCCAGTTTACGGAGCGAACTCTTTTTGCCGCGCCTACGCCCATAATTGCAGCTGTTTTTGCGTGAGTTGTTGAAACAGGCATACCGGTAAGGGAACAGATAAGCAGTCCTATCGTAGCCGAAAGGTCTGCGGCAAAGCCTTGGCTTTTTTCAAGGCGAACCATATCTCGTCCTACGGATTTTATAATTTTCATACCGCCTATAGACGTTCCGAATCCCATTACGAGCGAACAAAGAATCATAAGCCATATAGGGATTGCTGTAGCAGCCATTGCCGTATTGCCTTGTGAAAGAGCTATACCGAGCAGGAATACGCCCATAAATTTTTGTCCGTCCTGCGCGCCGTGCATAAACGCCGTTCCTGCGGCTGCGGCAATCTGCATTTTATCAAAGAAATCATTTGCCTTTCGGTAATTTGCGTGCTTAAATAATACGCGAATGAGTTTTGTTATAACAAAGCCGAGCGCAAAACCTAAAACGATAGATGCAACAAGTCCTATTAAAACTTTTACCCATTCTGCGCCGTTTACGCCGTTTAAGTTGCCGTGCATTGCAATCGCGGCACCTGTAAGTCCGGCAATAAGCGCGTGGCTTTCGCTGGTAGGTATTCCGAATACCCAGGCAAGCACCGCCCAGGTAACTATTGCAAACATTGCGGCGGACAGCGCGATTAACGCTTCGTGTGTGTTAGAGCCGAAGTTTACCATATTATATATAGTTTCGGCAACCCGAGGAGCAAGCAGCGTCATTATTAAAACGCCTAAAAAGTTACATACTGCAGCCATTAAAATCGCAAGTTGCGGTCGCATTGCACGCGTTACCACGCAGGTGGCTATGGCGTTAGGTGCGTCCGTCCAACCGTTTACGAGTATGACTCCGAGTGTGAGCAGCGCCGTTATCCATAGCGCCGGATTTTGGGAAAGTTGCTGCAAAAATTCAGTAAAAGTCATATTATTCCTTATTTAAAAAACGCTTTTGCGCTAAAATATTCCGCTTGAACACAAATTACTTGAATTGTAAAATTAAAAATCGTTATTAAGAACTACTTTAAAATTGATATAAATTTAAACATACGGCAAAAATATGCCGTTTTTTAAAAAACACACAAGCTGATTTTAACATAATCCGACAAAAAACACAAACGTTTGTTACCCGAATTAAAAAAATAGCCCGATCTTAAGCTTAATGATAAAGAATGTTTTTGCTAAAAGCATTTTAAAAAAACTTAAAAATAATCGTTTTTTTTAATTTTAATTAAGGTTGCTTTGTTAAAATAGGGCTATAAAAAATAAGAAACGGGAGGGAATTATGTATTTATCGGTATTTAAGCGAAAGGAAATGAAGTTCTTGCTTACTTTAAAGCAGTATAACGAATTGCAGCCTTTAATTGAAAGTAATTTGCAGACAGATAAATTCTTTTTTTCGCTCGTTCAAAGCGTTTATTTCGATACCGACGATTTTTTGCTAATACGAAGGTCGCTTGAAAAGCCAGTTTATAAAGAAAAACTTCGCCTTCGCAAGTACGGCGATGAGTCGAGCGATTCGCCTTTGTTTTTGGAAGTAAAAAAGAAATACGACGGCATTGTTTACAAAAGAAGAACCGAAATTTGCCGTGAGGAAGCAGATAAACTCATTTATAACGGAAAATTTTCGGTTGATAAGTCTTTAAGCGGCGGCGAAAAAAATAGTTTACAGATAAATAACGAAATAGAGCATTTTATTAAATTTTACGGCGGGTTAAAGCCGAAAGCCATGATTATGTGCGAGCGGAAGGCATATGTCGGCAAAAACGACGATTTGAGAATAACGTTCGATTTCGATATCCGCTATCGCACCGATAATACGGATTTTTCTTATCCGGCAACGGGCAATAAGATCTGCCCGGGTTTTGTGCTTATGGAAGTAAAAACGGGTTACGCAATGCCGCTTTGGTTGTGTGAATTCTTATCTGCAAACAAAATATATAAAACGTCTTTTTCAAAGTACGGCGAGGCGTATAAAATTATGCTTTTAAATAAGCAAAAAGATAGACTGCAAAAGAATGAAGCCGCTATAAAAAATAATGCGGACGAAATCGGCTTGGAGTACAGACAAAATAATTATAACGAAGAGGTGAGAAAAGTTGGATAAAGTTTTTGGCAGTGTATTTTCAAGTGAAAGCGTAAGTGCGGGAGAATTAGCTTTTTGTCTTGTTTGCGCACTTATTGCGGGAGTAATTCTTGCGTGTATGTGTTGTTTGAAAAACCGCACGAGCAAAAGCTTTTTTATAGCCACAATTATTTTGCCCGTGGCGGTAACTATGGTTATTGCGATTGTAAACGGAAATATCGGGGTAGGCGTTGCCGTTGCGGGCGCGTTCGGACTTGTAAGATTCCGTTCCGCGCAAGGCACGGCAAAAGAAATATGCGTGCTGTTTATAGGCATGGCGGCAGGGCTTGCTTTCGGAACGGGATATATAGCTTACGGTCTGTGTTTTACGCTTGTATGCGGCGCGCTAATGCTCGCGTTTGATCTGTCCGGAGTATGGGAGAAAAACGTAAAAAATGACAGAACCCTTAAAATAGTTATTCCCGAAGAGCTCGATTACGACGAAGTTTTTAACGACGTTTTGAGCAAATATACCGAAAAATTCTTTTTAAACAGCGTTAAAACGATAAATATGGGCAGTATGTTCAAGCTGAATTACAGTATAAAATTAAAGGACGAAAAACTTGTTAAAGAGTTTATAGATGAATTAAGAGTAAAAAACGGCAATCTTGAAATTCTTCTCGAACGAGCGGAAGTCGGCAAAAGCGAATTATAAAAAAATTAAGATTTTTTTGGCTTAGCCGCGTATTGTATACGAAAGGTATAATAAACCGAATAAAAATAAATTAAAAACCGAATAAAATAAATTAAAATTTGAAAAACAGGAGATTCTATGAAAAGCAAAAAATTTTACCTGATAGTCATACCCGTTATAGCAGTTTTAGTAGCGTCTTTGTATATTTTGGCGTCTGCGCTTCCGTCGACGCTTTGCGGAAAAAACGTGTGCGATTCCAACGCCGTTTTAAGTTTATTTTTAAAGATGATTTCCGGCTGAACTATGAGCCTTATGCAAGCAAAATTTTGTAAATTACTTATAAATGAATAAAAACGCTATATGTAAAAGAACAAAAAAGTATAAAAAACGGAGTAACCTTTTTTGAAATGCACCCCAAAAGTTAGACAGAGAAGAAAAACTTTTGGAGGTGCATTTTTTATGGCAAAAAAGGGACAA
>CAKVPH010000021.1 GCA_934796775.1 uncultured Clostridia bacterium | reverse complement strand
TGCAACGTTACGTTGCAATCCTCTTCAGTCAATGCTACGCATTGCCAGCTTCCCCAAGTGGGGAAGCCTTAAACTCGTAGCAAACTTTAACAAGTTATAAATTTATTGCAACCGCGAAAAGTTTATAAGTGGTTGCCAAGATGCAACGTTACGTTGCAATCCTCTTCAGTCAATGCTACGCATTGCCAGCTTCCCCAAGTGGGGAAGCCTTAAACTCGAAGCAAGCTTTAACAAGTTATAAATTTATTGCAACCGCGAAAAGTTTATAAGTGGTTATCAAGATGCAACGTTACGTTGCAATCCTCTTCAGTCAATGCTACGCATTGCCAGCTTCCCCAAGTGGGGAAGCCTTTAAAGTGAACTAACACGGAATAAAATCCGTTTAGTAATAGAAAAATTTAAGGAGAAATCTTATAATGCAAACAAAAACCAAAAAGAAAGGTTTTACGCTTGTAGAACTCGTTGTAGTGGTTGCAGTAATTGCAGTTCTTTCTGCAATACTCATTCCCACTATCGGTTGTTTTGTTGAAGACGCAAAAGAAACCAGCGATATGACTACCGTAAAAACCTTAAATACCGTACTCGTCAGAAATGAAGCCGAAAACGGTAAACCGTCAAGCTATAGCGAAGTTTTGGACATTGTGTCCGAAAACGGCTACAGACTCGAAAAACTCACCCCGCTCAGCACCGGTCACATCTTATGGGACAGCAAAAATAATCGTTTTTTACTTAAAGATAAAGACGGCAAAGACGTTTATCGCGACAACACGACCGTAGCCGCCGATAACGTAGACCTTTGGAAAATAGTTACTCCCGAAACCGGACTTTCTGCCGATTACAGTAACTATTTGGTTGAAGGGGATTACAGCGGACTTGAAAAGAGCGGTGTTCTTGAATTTTCTACCGGTTTTGATATCGGCGACAACACAAACATTACAAATGTAAAATACGCGCGTACCGGCGACGGACAAACCGTTTCGATTTACACTAATTCTTATAACGTAAATCTTACCGTAGACGCCGCAAACGATAACGTACATCATTACGACGAACTCGGCAATTTGTTAATCGAAAACGTTAAAGGACAGTCCTATCACGAACACGGCAAAGTTAAGTTCGTAAGAATTAAAAACGGACACTTTATAGCCGAACCCGGTTGCGAACTCGGCTCTTTTGAAGTAATCGACGGCGGCAACGCTACTTATAATATTGATAATGCCGTTATATGGAACGCTCCCGAATACGAATGGGGTGAAGGGTATTTAACTTGTACTGCGACAAGAACGTCTAAAGACGGAACTAAAACCGAAACCGAAACAGTTGAAGTAGAAGTTAAAAGAGTTGATTCTACTACAACTACGGAAGGAAGTGTAACCTATACTGCAACGTTTAAAAACCCTGCATTTGGAACTTGGAGTAAAACTGAAGTATTACCTAAAGATCTTTCTAAAGAAGAAACTCTTGTAAACAGTATGAACGAAGCTGTATCGGGCTATACGGGTGAAAGCATTATGAAAGCTCTCGTATATATGGCTAATAAAGAAACTAATGTTAGCGTATCGAATCTCGTTCATAGCGACAGCGCAAAAACTTTTGCTTACGATTCAGTAAATCATAAATTTTATATTGTAAACGCGGCTGACGGTACTGTTTTATATCCCGAAAACGTAACGGCAGACAACGCAAATCTTGTTTATGTTGTAAATTCAGGTATAGAGATTTCAAGCAATATGACAAGAATTTATGTAAACAATATGGAAACAATAAAACGTTCTGATTTTGTTGTTGACGCTACAGTGCTGACGAAAAAACAAAAATTTAGAGCAGATTTTGTATCTGTTGAAATCGGTGCTGGTGTTAAACGCATGGAAACTGATATTAATACAGAAAAATATGAAAAAACAAATAGCAATGGTGAAAAATATTATGCTGTTTGGTATAAATCTGATGTTATTAAAAAGAAATTTTATGTCGGAACTACAGGCGTTGATTATCAATTAAAAAGAAATGAAACAACGGGAAAATATTTCTGGTATTTATGGAATGGAACAAAAAAAGGTTTATCATCTAATGAGTATGATTTTTCTGACGAAGATGCTGTTTCATATAATTATGTTTTCTCTGATCCATATCAAGATTGTTTTTATGGTTGTAATACACTTGAAAGCATTTATGTTGGAAATTCAGTAGAATATATGGGAAAAGCTTCATTTGCAAATTGTTCTAATGTAGAATATATTTATTATAATACTAATGCAAAATTTGAAATGACAAATTTAAATGATTTTTCAATATTTAAATACTCTGGAAAAAGTGTTACGAATGGCATTGCGCTCGAAATTGGAAATAAAGTTCTTTCTGTTCCGTGTCTGTTTGGCTCTTCAAGTGTTTCATTGACAAGTGTAGTTTTTGAAAATAACAGCATATGCAAAACTATCGAGGAATCCGCTTTTTATTGTGCAAAAATAACTGAAATAACCTTACCCAAGAGTCTTGCTAATATTAATGGTTCAAGTGGTTCAGTTGCGTTTTGGGGATGTTCAAATTTAGCTACCATATATTGGTATGGTAACTCAATAACTTGTGGTGGTAATACATATTCGTCTGAATATCAAGATACCTCCGAATCTGGGAAAACGGCATTCCAAAAATACATGAGAGAAGGTGGAACTCATACAACTGCAACAAATCTTGTAATTGAACTTATAGAAGATTAAGCAATAAAAACCAAAAAACACAAAATTACCCGAGGCGGTTTTGCTTCGGGTAATTTTTGCTTAAACAAAATTTTAATGCAACGCTATTAAAATGATTAGTAACTTTAATTTACTTTAAAAATTTATAAAGAGCAATTTGGGGGCGTTACGCTGCCAAGGTCAAGCGTTACGCTCAGGCGCAACGACATGTTGCCGACGCTAAGTTGATTTACATTGCCTTTACGCTACTTTATGCATTTTTAAATAGGGCAAAAATCACCTCGCGCGCGACATTATATAATAATATATTAAAGATATTCCCGTTCAACCCTAAAAAAATACAAAAAAAGAATATTTTTTTAAAAAACAAGAAAAAAACAGTTGACAGTATATGCAAAATATTGTATTATCATTAAGCTGTGTAATTTGGGTTGAGATGAAAAGTTACTTTAATCTCATGCTTCCGGAAGGGAAAGGCTCGCGACTTAATCCGCCGTAAGATATCGGGAAGATAATTTTCATTGACAATTGTGAGGGTAAAACCCTTGCGACTAACCAACCTTTGGTGATAGAACAGTCATCTGCTTAACACACAGCGCAGATGATTTTTTTAATGCTCACGGGTTGACACACACGGCAAAGTTGTAATTCTTCCGTAAAAACATAAAAAGCCATTATTTTCGGGAGAAAAAGTTAGTATAAAAAAAGGAGTTTAAAAAAATGGCAGGACAGAAAATCAGAATCAAACTTGCGGCTTACGACCACGAAATGGTTGATCAGGCAACACAGAGAATCGTTGAAACGATGAAAAAAGCCGGCGCTAAGATAAGCGGACCTATTCCTCTTCCCACCGAAAAGGAAATAGTAACGATCCTTCGCTCGCCGCACAAATATAAAGACAGCCGCGAACAGTTCGAAATCAGAACTTATAAAAGACTTATCGACATCTACTCGACAAACGCTAAGATACTCGACAGTATCCATCTTCCCGCGGGCGTCGACGTAAAAATAAAACTGTAATAAATACAGGAGGTGAACTTTATCAATGAATAAAGCAATCATAGGCAAGAAATTAGGCATGACGCAGATCTTTTTCGATGACAAAGAAAACAAGAAGAACAGAGGAAAAGTAATCCCGGTCACTGTCGTATTAGCAGGTCCCTGCCCAGTCGTACAGATTAAGACGGTGGAAAAAGACGGATACTCTTCAGTAAAAGTCGCATTCCAGAAAGTAGGCGAAAAGTATTTGAACAAACCCGAACTCGGACAGTTCAAAAAAGCAGGACTCGAACCCCACAAATATCTCAAAGAATTCAGACTTGAAAACGCAGCCGATTACACGGTAGGAAAGGTCGTTACGGTCGAAACCTTCGCCGCAGGCGATAAGGTCGACGTTACCGGTCTTACCAAAGGTCACGGATACACGGGCGTTATCAAACGTTGGAATCAGCACAGACTTAAAGAAACGCACGGCGTAGGCCCCGTTCACAGAGAAGTCGGTTCAATGAGCGCGAACAGCTCGCCGTCGAGAGTTTTCAAGAACAAACATCTTGCGGGAAGATACGGTCACGAACAAGTAACCGTTCAGAACCTCGAAGTTGTCAAAGTCGACGCAGCAAGAAACGTGCTTCTGATTAAGGGCGCGATACCCGGACCCAAGGGCGGTATCGTTTGCATCAGCGACAGCGTAAAAGGCTAAGGAGAGTGAAAGACAATGGCTACTATCAAAGTATATAATATGAATGCAAAAGAAACAGGCTCGATGGATTTAAACGACGCTTTGTTTCAAATGGATTATAACGAACCGCTCATTCACCAGGCAGTAGTAACCCGTTTAGCAAACGACAGACAGGGGACGAAAAGCACTCTTACGAGAACGGAAGTGCGCGGCGGCGGCAGAAAGCCTTTCAGACAGAAAGGAACAGGTAATGCTCGTCAAGGCTCTATAAGAGCTCCTCAGTTCATCAAGGGCGGCGTAGTATTCGCACCTAAATCGAGAGATTTCTCCAAGAAGATGAACGTAACCGCAAGAAGAACCGCAATGTTCTCCGCTCTTTCCAAAAAGGTTGCGGACGGCGAATTCTACGTTATAGACAACATTGCCGTAGCGGAAGGAAAGACCAAAGAAATGTCGGCGTTTTTAAAGGCTTTTGCTTTTGAAAAAACCGTACTCGTAGTAATGTGCAATGCGGACGACAAGGTAATAAGAGCCGCAAGAAACATTGAAAAACTTCAGACACTTCCCGTAGAACAGCTCAACACTTACGACGTAGTTAAAAACGCGGTTGTAGTTCTTGCTAAGGGATCTGTTGAAAAATTACAGGAGGTTTACGGAGAATAATGGAAGCAAGAGACGTTATAATCAGCCCTGTTCTCACAGAAAAGAGCTATCAGGATATAGCGAATAAGAAATACGTTTTCCGCGTTGCTAAAGCCAGCAACAAAACCGAAATCAAACTTGCTGTCGAACAGATATTCGAAGTAAGCGTCGAATCGGTACACACAATCAACGTTCGCGGAAAGAAAAAGAGAATGGGTAGATATGAAGGATACACTCCCGCGTACAAAAAAGCGATAGTACAGCTTAAGAAGGACAGCAAGAGCATTGCGTTCTTTGATTCGTTGTCCTGATGACAGGAGGAAATAGAAATGGGTATCAAAAGATATAAACCTACATCGCCTGCTCGTCGTTTAATGACGGTAAGCACATATGAAGAAATAACCTGCACGAAACCCGAAAGATCTCTTTTAGAAGATAAAAGACATACGGGCGGCAGAAACTCTTTCGGTAGAATTACCGTAAGACATCACGGCGGCGGAAACAAGACGAAATACCGTATTATTGATTTCAGAAGAAACAAAGACGGCATTCCCGCTACCGTTAAAACGATCGAATACGATCCTAACAGAACTGCAAATATCGCACTTTTACAGTATGCTGACGGCGAAAAGAGATACATTCTCGCTCCTTTAGGGCTTTCCGTCGGCGACGTAATCGTAAGCGGCGACAAAGCGGATATCAAAGTAGGCAATGCGCTCAAGATTGAAAACATTCCCGTAGGTACGATGTTGCACAACATCGAACTTCAGCCGGGTAAGGGCGGACAGATTGCAAGAGCCGCAGGTATCAGCGCGCAGCTCATGGCTAAAGAAGGTATTTACGCTCAGGTAAAAATGCCCAGCGGCGAAATGCGTCTTATAAGCGTAAAATGCAAAGCTACAATCGGTCAGGTCGGTAACCTCGATAACGAGATTATCAGAATCGGTAAAGCCGGTAAGAAGAGACATATGGGTATCAGACCTACGGTCAGAGGTTCCGTAATGAACCCGTGCGATCACCCGCACGGCGGCGGCGAAGGTAAATCGCCTGTCGGCAGACCCGGTCCCGTAACTCCGTGGGGTAAACCCGCACTCGGTTACAAGACCCGTAAGAAGAAGAACAGAACGAGTAAGTTCATTCTTAAGAGAGTTAACTAACGGAGGTCGATGAACAATGAGTAGAAGTGTAAAGAAAGGACCTTTTATACAGCCTAAATTACTTGAAAGAGTAGAAAAAATGAACGCCGAAAACAAGAAATCGGTGCTTAAGACCTGGTCGAGATCTTCCACGATCTTCCCGCAGATGGTCGGACATACGATTGCCGTTTACGACGGAAGAAAACACGTCCCCGTTTACATCACCGAAGATATGGTAGGATGCAAACTCGGCGAATTTGCGGCAACAAGAACGTTTAAAGGTCATGCCGGATCAAAAACGACAGGCTGATCGGAGGTAAATAATCATGGCTGGAAATACTAAGAAAAAAGCACTTAGAATACAGGAAAATAAAGACAGAAGACCCAGAGCCGTTGCCAGATACGTAAGAATTTCTCCGTATAAGGTAAGAGTGGTTCTCGACCTCATAAGAAATAAAAACGTAAACGAAGCGGTAGCAATTTTGGAAAACACTTCCAAAGCGGGTGCCGAACCCATAAGAAAAGCGGTTTTATCCGCTGCCGCAAACGCAGAACACAACCTCAATATGAACAGAGCCGACCTTGTGGTCGCAGAATGTTTTGCCGATATGGGCCCCACTCTTAAGAGAATGCAACCCGTATCTAAAGGCAGAGGTTACAGAATTCTGAAGAGAACGAGTCACATCACGGTAGTACTCGACGCTGCAAAGTAGGAGGACATTATGGGACAGAAAGTTAATCCACACGGTTTAAGAGTCGGCGTAATCAAAAGCTGGGACGCTCAGTGGTATGCCGATAAAAAAGAATTCGGAGCTTTCCTCAAAGAGGACTACGAAATCAGAAACTATTTAAAGAAAAAATATTACGAAGCAGCCGTAACGAGCATTGCTATCGAGCGTGCGGCAAACAGAGTATCGGTTACTATCCGTACCGCACGTCCCGGTGTTCTTATCGGTAAAGCGGGCAGCGAAGTAGAAGTTATAAAGAACAATCTTTCGCGTCTTACGCACGGCAAGCAAATCGCCATCAACATCGTTGAGGTTAAAAAGCCCGACTGCGACGCACAGCTTATCGCCGAATCCGTTGCAGGACAACTCGAAAAGAGAGCATCTTTCAGAAGAAGCATGAAACAGGCTATAGGCAGAGCTATGAGAATGGGCGTTAAGGGCGTTAAGATCATGGTAAGCGGAAGACTCGACGGTGCAGAAATCGCGCGTTGCGAACAGTATCACGAAGGTTCCATACCTCTGCAGACTCTCCGTGCCGACATCGACTACGGCTTCAGCGAAGCACATACCACTTTCGGCGTAATCGGCGTAAAAGTTTGGGTTTACAACGGAGAAGTGCTGGGCGGAATTAAGAAACAAGGAGGCGAAGCATAATCATGTTAATGCCTAAAAGAGTTAAAAGAAGAAAAGTACAGCGCGGCAGAATGAAAGGCAGAGCGCATAAAGGCAATATACTTGCATACGGCGAATACGGTCTGGTAGCAGAAACCTGCGCATGGGTAACGTCCAACCAGATAGAGGCGTCGCGTGTAGCGATGACCAGATTTATCAAACGTGGCGGACAAGTATGGATTGACATATTCCCCCACAAGCCGGTTACCAAAAAACCTGCTGAAACTCGTATGGGTAGCGGTAAAGGTAACGTTGAATATTGGGTAGCGGTAGTTAAGCCCGGCAGAGTACTGTTTGAAATGTCCGGCGTATCCGAAGCCGACGCAAGAGAAGCTCTTCGTCTTGCATCGCACAAATTACCCTGCAAATGCAAGTTCATTAAAAGAGAGAGCGTAGAAATTTCAGAAGGCGGTGAAGGCTGATGAAAGCAAGAGAAATACATGATATGACGAATGACGAGTTGGCTACAAAACTTGCCGGCTTGAAGGAAGAACTTTTCAATCTTCGTTTCCGTCACGCAACAGGACAGCTTGAAAACCCCAACGTTTTAAAGACGGTAAAAAAGGACATTGCCAGAGTTAAAACCGTGATTCGCGAACGCGAACTCAAAGCTAACTAAGCGGGCAGGGAGGTTGAATTATGGAAAGAAATCTCAGAAAAGAAAGAGTAGGACTCGTTGTTTCCGATAAAATGGATAAAACGGTAGTTGTGGCCATCGAAGAAAAGGCTAAACATCCGCTTTATAAAAAGACAATAACGAGCACCGTTAAATTTAAAGCGCACGACGAAAATAACGAGTGCGGCGTAGGCGATAAAGTCAGAATAGTTGAAACCAGAAAGCTGAGTAAAGACAAAAACTGGCGCGTTGCCGAAATCATTGAAAAGGCTAAGTAAGGAGGACTAAGAATATGATACAGGCTCAGACAAGACTGACTGCTGCCGATAACTCCGGCGCAAAAGAAATCATGTGTATAAAAGTTCTCGGCGGATCCTTCAGAAAATGGGGCAACATCGGCGACGTAATCGTAGCAAGCGTAAAGACTGCTACTCCCGGCGGAGCCGTTAAGAAAGGCGAAGTAGTTAAAGCTGTAATCGTAAGATCTACCAGCGGACTTCGTCGTGCAGACGGCACTCACATCAGATTCGACGATAACGCCGCAGTAATCATAGACGCGCAAAAGCAGCCCAAGGGTACGCGTATCTTTGGACCGGTAGCAAGAGAACTTCGTGAAAAAGACTACATGAAGATCGTTTCTCTCGCACCCGAAGTGTTATAAGGAGTGACCGATATGAAAGTTAAAAAGAACGATACCGTCCTCGTTATCGCCGGTAAGGACAAAGGTAAAAAGGGCAAAGTACTTCGCTCTATTCCTACCGATAACAGAGTAGTTGTTGACGGAGTAAATATTCAGAAGAAGCACAGAAAAGCGCGTTCCGCACAGGAAACGTCCGCAATCGTAAGCGTAACCGGTCCTATCGACGCAAGCAACGTAATGGTTGTATGCCCCGCATGCGGTAAGCCGACCAGAGTCGGATACAAAATCGAAGGCGACAAGAAAATTCGCGTTTGCAAGCACGAAGGCTGCGGCAAATCTCTCGACGTAAAAGCAGAGGTTAAAGAAACCGCAAAGAAACCCGCTAAGAGAGCGACAAAGAAAAAAAGTGCCGATAAGGCATAACGGAGGACTTCAAAGTGGCAGAAAAAAAGACTCAGGTTGCTAAAGAAGCTGCAACCGATTCAAAGTATGTTAGCAGAGTAAGAACTAAGTACGTCGAAGAAGTCGTACCGTATCTTATGAAGCATTTCAATTATAAGAATATAAACCAGGTTCCCAAACTCGTTAAGATCACTATAAACGGCGGTCTCGGCGACGTTAAGGATAATGCAAAGAGCGTACAGCTCGTACAGCAGGAACTCACTGCTATCGCAGGACAGAAACCCGTTTTGACTACCGCTAAAAAGTCGGTTGCAAACTTCAAAGTAAGACAGGGTATGAACGTCGGTATTAAAGTGACGCTCCGCGGCGACAGAATGTACGACTTCTTTGATAAGCTCGTATCCATAGGACTTCCGAGAGTAAGAGACTTCAAGGGCGTTCCCACGAAGTCGTTCGACGGCAGAGGAAATTACGCGATGGGTATTAAGGAACAACTTATCTTCCCCGAAATCCAGTACGATCAGGTAGAAAAGGTAAGAGGATTCGATATTTGTTTCGTTACCACCGCCAACACCGACGAAGAGGCAAGAGAACTTTTAAGAGCGCTCGGTATGCCTTTTAAAGCAGAGTAAGGAGAAATTCGGATATGGCTAAAAAATCAATGATAAACAAACAGCAGAGAACGCCGAAGTTCTCTACGAGAGCTTACACGAGATGCAGCATTTGCGGCAGACCGCACGCGGTTCTTCGCAAATACGGCATTTGCAGAATATGCTTCAGAAATCTGGCTTATAAAGGTCAGATTCCCGGCGTAAAGAAAGCCAGCTGGTAAGAGGAGGAACAAAACATGACAGATCCTATTGCTGATATGCTTACTCGCATCAGAAATGCGCTGGTAGTAAAGCACGACGAAGTGGATATCCCCGCTTCCAACATGAAAAAAGAAATTGCAAGAATACTTCTTGCCGAAGGTTATATTAAAAATTATGAGCTCGTAGGCGACAATAAAGAAACCATTAAAGTTACTTTAAAGTATGGTCCTAAGGGGGAAAAAGTTATTTCCGGTTTAAAGAGAATTTCTAAACCCGGTCTTAGAATATATTCCGGCAAAGACGAACTTCCCAAAGTTCTGGGCGGTTTGGGTATTGCGATCATCTCGACTCCTAAGGGCGTTATGACCGATAAAGAAGCGAGAAAACAAAATCACGGCGGCGAAGTACTCGCCTACGTCTGGTAAGGAGGTTTACGGTTTATGTCCAGAATAGGAAGAGAACCGGTAGCCATACCGGCAGGCGTCACCGTTGACGTTAAAGAAAAAGAATTCACCGTTAAAGGTCCTTTGGGAACTCTCACACAGGATTACGATCCTCAGATAACCATTACGGTTGACGGCGGCGTAGCTCATTTAACAAGAGCTAACGACCTCGGCCCCACGAGAGCTAAACACGGACTTTACAGAGCGTTGCTTCACAACATGGTAGAAGGCGTTACGAAGGGCTACGAAAAGGGTCTTATCGTAAACGGCGTAGGTTGGAAAGTACAGATGCAGGGCAAGAAACTCGTACTTAACGTAGGATATTCTCACCCCGTAGAAGTAGAAGCACCCGACGGAATCACGTTAGCTTGTCCTTCACAGACAGAAATTACCGTTAAGGGAATCGATAAAGTTCTCGTAGGTCAGATTTCTGCCAACATCAGATCGATAAGACTTCCCGAACCTTATCACGGATACGGAATCCGTTATAAAGACGAAGTTATCGTTCGTAAAGAAGGCAAGACGGGCAAATAAAGGAGTGAATTGATATGATTTCTAAGATAAATAAAAATCAAGACAGAAAGAAAAGACATGCAAGAGTACGCCTTAAAGTGTCCGGAACGCCCGAATGTCCCAGACTTTGCGTTTACAGAAGTCTGAGCAACATCTATGCGCAGATAATCGACGATACAAAGGGAATCACTCTTTGTGCCTGCTCGACTGTAGAAAAAGAAGTTATAAAAGCAATCGAAGGCAAGGATAAGAAAGGCGCGGCTAAAATCGTAGGCGCGGAACTTGCTAAAAAGGCACTTGCAAAAGGTATCGAAAACGTCGTATTCGACAGAGGCGGATATCTTTACATCGGCAGAGTAGCCGCACTTGCAGACGGCGCGAGAGAAGCCGGTCTTAAGTTTTAAGGAGGCACGGTCATGGCAAGAGAAAACAGCAGACCTCAGAAAAGACAACAGGAAAACGACGGTCTCATTAAAAAACTCATTACCGTCAATCGCGTAACCAAGGTTGTAAAAGGCGGACGTAAAATGCGTTTTGCTGCTTTGGTAGTCGTAGGCGACGGCGCAGGCAGAGTAGGTTGCGGCACGGGAAAAGCTAACGAAGTACCCGAAGCAATCGAAAAAGCAAGCGCACAGGCAAGAAAAAACATGAAACCCGTTGCACTTCTCGGCAACACCATACCTCACGGTCTGGTAGCAAAGTTCGGCAGAGGACAGGTTATAATGCTCCCTGCTGAAGAAGGTACCGGAGTTATAGCGGGCGGTCCCGTTCGTGCGGTAATGGAAGCCGTAGGCATCACCAACATCAGAACGAAATCACACGGCACCAGCAACCCGACCAACATGGTTAAGGCAGTTTTGACCGGACTTTATCAGTTAAAGACGGCTGAACAGGTTGCCGCACTTCGCGGAAAGACCGTTGAAGAAGTTTTAAACGGTTAAGGAGGGCGACATGGCTAAAGAAAATAAAAATACTACCGTAAAAGTTACTCTCGTAAAGAGTACCGTCGGAAGATTAAAAGATCAACAGGCTACCGTTGCTGCTTTGGGACTTCACAAAATCGGACAAACCAAAGAGTATAAAGACAGCCCGGCTTTACAGGGAATGCTTGATAAAGTATCTCACCTTGTAAAAGTTGAAAGAAACTAATCGAAAGGAAGGTTTAATCATGAGAATAGATACATTACAACCTGCCGACGGCGCCAGAACTTCCAAGAAAAGACTGGGCAGAGGTATAGGTTCGGGACTCGGTAAAACGAGTGCCAAGGGTCATAAAGGACAATGGGCCAGAAGCGGCGGCGGAGTACGTCCCGGCTTTGAAGGCGGACAGATGCCTTTGACTCGCAGAGTTCCTAAGAGAGGTTTTAAAAACCATTTCAGACAGGAATATGCTATCGTCAATCTTGACGTTTTAGAGAAAAACTTTGAGGCAGGCGCGGTTATCGATTACGATACGTTATACGTTGCCGGTCATATTCACGAAGTTAAAAATGCTGCCGGGCTTAAAGTTTTAGGCGAAGGCAAGCTCACCAAAGCTCTCACCGTGAAAGCGGAAAAATTCTCTGCAAGCGCAAAAGCGGCAATCGAACAAGCCGGCGGCACTTGCAAAGAAATCTGATTGCGTTTACGGAGGGCGAAAAATGTTTGAAACCTTAAAGAATGCTTTCAAAGTCAAAGAAATAAGAGTAAAAATTTGGTGGACCTTATTATTCCTCTTATTGTACAGACTGGGATGCTACATTCCTATTCCGGGCGTCGGAAGCGAACTTATCACTTCCGATCAGCTCAAAAACGTCAGTTATCTGAACATTATGTCCATGATGACCGGCGGCGCGCTCGCTCAGGGAACATGGTTTGCTATGGGTATCAGCCCTTACATCAACTCTTCGATTATCATCCAACTGTTGACGGTTGCCATTCCCGCTTTGGAAAGAATGTCCAAAGCCGGCGAAGAAGGCAGACGCAGTATTAACAATATCACCAGATACGTTGCTATACTTCTTGCCGTTATACAGTCGGTAGGTATACTTTTGAACTACGGCACCAAACTGGTAGAAGTTGAAGGACACCTTTCTTTAACTCAGATTTTATTCGATCAGAAATGGCTTGCTTACATCGTTGCCGTAATATTCTACGCTTCGGGTACGGCTGTAACCATGTGGATCGGTGAAAGAATAACCGACTACGGCATAGGAAACGGTATATCGCTTCTCATCTTCGTAGGCGTTATCTCTTCTGCAGGCTTGTTCTTCGTCAACCAGATTCAAACCATCGTAACAAGCAGCGGCACTGCGGCTCTCAATGCGTTCTGGATACTCATCGGTTACCTCGTTGCAATCATAGTAGTATTCGGCTGCATAGTGTTCGTAGAACTCGCGGAAAGAAAGATACCCGTTCAATACGCAAAACAGGTTAAAGGCAGAAAAATGTATGGCGGTCAGTCGTCCGTTATCCCTATAAAGGTAAACGCAAACGGCGTTATGCCCCTTATATTTGCCTTCTCCATTTTGTCGTTTCCCGAACTTATTATGACAATGTTCTGGCCCACAAGCGCAGCCCTTATGCGGTGGCAGCAGTGGATGGGAACGGGCAGCTGGCTGTATATGGTAGTTCTTTGCTTGCTCATTTTAGGCTTTGCATATTTCTACACGACAATACAGTTCAATCCCGAAGAAATCTCCAGAAGTATTCAGCAGAACGGCGGTTTCATTCTCGGTATCAGACCGGGTAACCCCACTACCGAATATTTAAAGAGAGTTTCCAACAGAATCACTTTATTCGGCGCGATCTTCTTAGCTCTCGTCGCATTGATTCCGTCGATTATATTCAGACTTATCGATCCGGGTTCAGCATCGGTATTCACCGCAACGGGAATGCTCATCGCAGTATCGGTTGCGCTTGAACTTAACACCTCGCTTGAATCTCAGATAATGATGAAAAATTATAAGGGTTTCCTTAAATAAAAAAATTAAATGCGGCTTTCGTTCCCCTTAAACGGGGAACGGACGCCGGAAAAATAATAAGCGATATGAAGATAATTTTATTGGGCGCGCCCGGCTCGGGTAAGGGAACACAGGCGGCATTGCTCGCCGAACAATACAAACTTGTTCATATATCAACGGGCGATATATTCAGACGTAACATAAAAGAGCGCACGGAAATAGGCGTGCTTGCAAAATCTTATATAGATAGAGGTATGCTGGTTCCCGACGACGTAACCGTACAAATAGTCAAAAACAGATTGTCTGAAGACGATTTGAAAAACGGTTTTTTGCTCGACGGTTTTCCGAGAACGATTTATCAGGCAGAACAGCTTGAAAAATTTTCGGATATAGATTACGTTGTCGATATAGAGATACCTTTCGACCGTCTTTTAAAAAGACTTACGGGAAGAAGAGTATGTCCTGTATGCAACGCTTCGTATCACATTGATTTTCTGAACGGAAGAGACACTTGCACGTGTTCCGCAAAGCTTATACAGCGTGTGGACGACAAGGAAGAAACCGTTGCTGAAAGAATTAAAGTTTATAACGATTCAACCGCACCTTTGGTAAATTTTTATAAAGAAAAAGGTAAGCTTGTTCCCATAAACGGCGATAACGACATAAAGAAGGTATTTGCCGAGATAGTTGAAAAATTAGGACAAGGAAAATGATACACATCAAAACGCCTGCCGAATTAGAACAAATGAGAGCGGCTTGTCGCATAACGCGCGACGTGTTGAATTTAATTGAAGATAAACTGCATGCCGGAATGACAACCAAAGAGCTTGATAAAATAGCTTATGATTACATTACGAGCTGCGGGGCAAGACCTAACTTTTTAGGCTTAGGCGGTTTCCCGGGGACGATATGCGCCTCTATAGACGAGGTTGTAGTTCACGGATTCCCGTCCGACAGAGTCATAAAAGAAGGGGAAATAGTCAGTATCGACGTAGGAGCGTTTTATAACGGCTTTAACGGCGACGCTGCAAGAAGTTTCTATTGTGGAGACATAGATCCCGAAAAGAAGCGTCTGATAGAGGTAACAAAGCAGAGTTTTTTTGAAGGAATAAAAGGAATTTGCGTGGGAAGCGCGATAGGCGACATAGGCTATCAGGTGCAGACCTATGCGGAGTCAAACGGTTTTTCTGTCGTAAGGGAAATGGTAGGTCATGGCGTGGGCAGGCAGCTTCACGAAGATCCGGAAGTTCCCAACTACGGAAAGAAGGGTACAGGCATACGCCTGCGCGAGAATATGACCATAGCGGTAGAACCCATGATTAACATGGGCAGCCACGAGATTATTATCGACGGGTGGAAATGCGTAACGCGGGACGGTAAACCTTCCGCGCACTATGAAAACACGATTGCGATTACCGCAAGCGGGGTAGAAATACTCACCCTTTAAAAATAAAACGGAGGTAAACCAGTGTCTAAGGAAGACGTTATAGAAGCCGAAGGCGTTATACTCGAAGCGTTGCCCAACGCGACGTTTAAAGTAAAACTCTCGAACGGTCATATCATTACGGCGTATATATCGGGAAAGCTCAGAATGAACTATATAAAGATCATTCCGGGTGACGGTGTAAAGCTCGAAATGAGTCCGTACGATCTGACAAAAGGCAGAATCGTTTGGCGCAGTAAAAACTGATCGCCGCGCAAAAAAAATATTCGGAGGAATTAAAATTATGAAAGTAAGACCGTCTGTTAAGCCTATGTGCAAAGATTGCAAAATTATCAAAAGAGAAGGCAAAGTAATGTGCATTTGCTCCAAAGATAAGAGCCACAAGCAAAGACAAGGCTAACGAAAACTATTTTTCCGTAAAGAAGAGAACATTCCATCTATTCGGCACGGGAAACTTATATATAACACAATTTACTAATTATAGACAAATAGCAAGAATTTGGAGGTTCAAATAATCAAATGGCACGTATTGCCGGTGTAGATTTACCGAGAGAAAAACGAATCGAAGCGGGCTTGACCTACATTTATGGTATAGGCTTTGCTACGTCCCGTAAAATATTGAAAGAAACAGGAGTAGATCCCGACGTAAGAGTTAAGGATCTCACCGATGCCGATATTTCCAAGTTGATGAAGTATATCGAAGCTCACGTTCACGTAGAAGGCGAACTTCGCAGCGAAGTCAACCTTTCTATAAAGAGACTTATGGAAATCGGCTGCTATCGCGGACTGCGTCACAGAAAAGGTTTGCCCGTAAGAGGTCAAAGCTCGAAGCGCAACGCGAGAACGCGTAAAGGCCCGAGAAGAACGGTCGCTAAGAAAAAGACCGCTACTAAGTAAGGCAGGAGGATGAAAAAATGGCTGTAAAAAAAGTAGTCAGAAAACGTAAAGAACTTAAAAAAGTTGACAAAGGTCAGGTTCACATTCAGTCCTCTTTCAACAATACGATAGTTACGGTAACCGATATGAACGGTAACGCTATCTCACACTCGAGCGCAGGCAGCTTAGGCTACAGAGGTTCGAGAAAGAGCACTCCGTTCGCCGCACAACAGGCTTCCGAAATCGCTGCAAAGGCAGCTATGGAACACGGTCTGCGTTCGGTTGAAGTATATGTAAAAGGTCCCGGACAGGGCAGAGAGTCCGCAATCAGAGCGCTCGGCGTTTTAGGACTCGAAGTAACGCTCATTCAAGACGTTTCGCCCATTCCTCACAACGGATGCCGTCCGCCCAAACGTCGTAGAGTATAATGGAGGTTATCGAAAATGGCTAAATATACTGGTGCTAAATGCCGTCTTTGCAGACGTGAAGGCGCAAAGCTTTTCCTTAAAGGTGACAGATGCTATAAAGGCACTTGCCCGTTTGAAAGAAGACCGGTTGCCCCCGGCCCGCACGCAAACAGCAGAAGAAAAGTTTCCGAATACGGACTTCAGCTTCGTGAAAAACAGAAAACTAAGAGAATTTACGGCGTACTCGAAAATCAGTTCAGACATTATTATGAAAGAGCCGATCGTATGAAGGGTATAACCGGTGAAAACATGCTTTCTCTTTTGGAAAGACGTTTAGATAACGTTGTTTACAGAATGGGTATTGCAGGATCGCGTTCACAGGCTCGTCAGCTCGTAACACACGCTCATTTCACCGTAAACGGCAAAGCTGTAGATATAGCTTCTTACGAAGTTAAAGAAGGCGACGTAATCGCTGTTAAAGACAATAAAAAGTCTAATAAATATTTCACTGCTTTAAAAGAAGCGGGAAAGAACAATAGCATGCCCAAGTGGGTTGACTTCGATCTCGAAAACCTCACCGGTAAAGTTATTGCATTGCCGACGAGAGAGGATATCGATTCTCAGATCGCGGAACACATGATCGTCGAGTTGTACTCCAAGTAACAGATAAAGCCGAGTTTTCTTTGCAAGCCTATACAATGTTTCTTGCAAAGAAAATACGGAAGATAGCAAAAAGCCGTATCGAATGGATTGTGCGGCCGCCCGCTTGAAAAAGAGCGAGTAAATATCAGGAGGAACAAAGTTATGATGGAAATAGATATGCCCAAAATCGACGTTGAAGAAAGCGAGGACAAAAGTTACTGTAAAGTAGTTGTTTCGCCTTTGGAAAAAAGTTTCGGGCTTACACTCGGCAACTGTTTGAGAAGAACGTTGCTGTCTGCGCTTCCGGGAGCTGCCGCTCAGGGCATTAAGTTTGCTCCCAATCTCAACGTGAGACACGAATTTTCGAGCATCCCCGGCGTACGCGAGGACGTAACCGAAATCGTACTCAATTTAAAAACCGTCGCTTTTAAAACGACGACAACCGACGACAATTTCAAAAAGATCGTAAAGCTTTATAAAGAAGGACCTTGTCAGGTTTTAGCACGCGATATCGAACAAGATTCCGAAGTCGAAGTGCTTAATAAAGACGCTTACATCTGCACTTTGGACGAGGGCGGCGTACTCGATATGGAGATAACCGTCGGCAGAGGCAGAGGCTATAAAGGCGCGAATTACAATAAGAAAGACGAAATCGACTATATTGCAATCGACTCCATTTATACGCCCGTAAAAAAGGTCAATTACAACGTAGAAAGCACGCGTAAAGGCGAACAGAGTGCCGATTACGACAAGCTCACTCTTCAGGTCTGGACGAACGGCGCATTTTCGGGAAAAGAAATTATCAGCTTAGCTGCGAAAATCGTTGAAGAGCATATGCATATATTCTCCACCTTGTCCGACAGAATAAGCGGACTTGGCGGAATACTCGTTGCGCCCGAAATAGATCAGATGCCCAGAATACTTGAAAAGAGTATCGAAGAAATGGAGCTTTCTGTACGTTCGTACAACTGCTTAAAGCGCGCGAATATTCATACGGTTGAAGATTTAACGAAAAAGACCGAAGACGATATGCTTAAAGTCAGAAATCTCGGGAAGAAATCGCTTGACGAAGTTATACAAAAGCTGGAAAGTTACGGTCTGCATTTAAAGGAACAGGAGGACTAATAAAATGCCGGGAAAATTAGGTGTTACTACGACACAGAGAAAAACAATTTTAAGAAATCTCTCATCTGACCTTTTATGGTACGGCAAGATAGAAACAACTTTGGCAAGAGCAAAAGAGCTTCAGCCTTATGTTGAAAAAATTATTACTTTGGCGGTCAACAGCTATACCGACACTATGTCCGAAGAAGTTACCGTTAAAGACGCGAAGGGTAAAGAAACCAAGAAGAAGGTTTTTAAAGACGGCGCGAAGAAGCTTTCTGCAAGAAGAAAGATTATGACTTTAACGCACGACATTACCGACGCAAAACAGCCGACCGAAAAGATGAGCGAATACAAAAAGAGAGTTAAAGGAATTAAACATCCTCTCGTAGAGAAGATATTTAACGTAATAGCTCCCAAATACGCCGACAGAGCCGAAAGACTCGGTCAAGGCGGCGGATATACGAGAATATACCGTTTAGCAAATCGTCGCGGCGATGACGCTGAAATGGCGGTTATAGAACTCGTAGAAGACTAATTCGCTGTAATTAAGGTTTTATACGAAAAGCATAAAAAGCTGCAACCCTGTTTATTCAGGGTTGCAGCTTTTTTGGATTCAGAAACAGATTCTATAAATGCGGGCGCAAGAATAAATGTTCGAATATTAAAAAAATCGCTCTGCTTTTTTTGATTTATAAGTAAAAAAAAGAGAGTATAAATTTGATAAAAAAACGGGCAGGCGCAATGAGTTTTTGCGTCTGCCCGAAATTTTATTTTGTTTGAAAGTGCCGCTAATCGACCTATACGCCAGTATATCACTTATAATTTTTTTATAAAAATCTTAATGACCGTTTTTTTACCGTAGATCTTTATATATTATATTCAAATTTAAAAACTCACTGCAAACTATCATAATTAAAGTTGCTTTAAAAAACATAAAAAGAAGTACGCTTTTTTTAGCGTACTTCCTACTTATTTTAGACTTTCTATTTTATTTAAACAATATGCTTATTACAATTAAAGTTAGTCTATATATTCAATTAAACAGCTATTACTTGTATCTGCTTTCATGTGCTTGCCGTTGAACGTTGCATTCACTGTACCGTTTGCAGGCAAGTTATTTCCGCCGGCAATCCATTCATGAACATTTGAAGAATAAGCAGTGCATGATATGGTACCGTTATTTACAAAATCGGTTACAGTAAGATCTATATCGACATTCATTTTACCTGCAAAACCGCCGGCTACGCAGTCTCTGGAATCTCCGGAAATGGTTGCTTCATTTTTTATGAAACCTTCATTTTTACAATCGGTGAAAATACCTTTTCCGCAGTTAAACGTGCCGATAAAACCGCCTATACGAGATGATTTAACATTTCCTACAGAAGTAACATTAACGTAGTTTGTGCAATTTAACATTGTAATATTGTTTACTCGATTAGTACCTTCAGATTTATAGGTGCTTCCTATAAAACCGCCAAGTTTATCCGTTCCGGTAATCGAACCTTTTGCGTTACAGTTTTCAAATTTAACGTTTGCGTTGTTTGTTATTGCACCTATGTAAGCACCTATCCCGCCGTTTTCGGTATTGCTGATATTAACATCGACAGTAAGGTTTTTAAATTCAATATCACCTTTAAGATATCCGATTAAACCGGAAGGAGCGATTGTGGTTCCGCCTGCTGATTGATAAGTTGTTATAGATGTAGTTCCGTCAGTTTTTAAACCTTTTATTGTATGATTTTGTCCGTCGAATAAAGTACATCCGTTAAAAGCATTTGCTTCACTTAAACCAAAAGGAACCCAAATTTTTTCGCTTAAATCGATATCTGCGGTAAGTTTTAAAGTCATACCTTCTAACGACGCACCACTATTACTTGCGCTTGCAAGGTTAATAAGGGTTTCTGCATTTCCTATATTTATAACAGAATTTGCAGAAACATTAGTCTGTCCGTTTCCGGTAGGAGTAATAGATGTTTTTCCTTCTTCATGTTTTACAGTATAAATTATGCCGTTGTTTACGCATGCTATATCGTTTTCGGTTGCAGCAACCGTGGGATCTAACACTGATACAAAAGCGCCGCTTTCAACTACAACGCGCCCTCTTTTAAGAGCAATAATACTTGTTGAACCAAATTCGTGATAAGAAGAAGATGCAACAGCCTCAATTGTAACCGTTCCTGCAAGTTCATAGTGATAAACTACAGCTTGCGGGGCATTTATAGTAAGATTAGTTACTGCTGAATTTGTGCGAATAATAGTTTTTGACGCTGCGTTGTCACTGTAAGTTATTTGTGGAATAAGTTTATTATTTCCAACATCTATACCTGTTTTTACTTCTAAAGCTACATTTACTTTTTCGCCTTTTAAATAATGATTATAATTATCTTTATCTAAAACGGATTGAAGATCACTTATTAAATTACCGTTTTTATCTTCGGTTTCAACAACTTTCCAAAGATCTGCATCTGTAGTTGCTTTGCCCGTATTATCACGGTAAACGTCTTTGCCTTCTTTGTTTCTTAGTAAGAAACGATTGTTTAAACTATCCCAAAGAATTTCGCCTGAACTTCTCGGCGTGAGTTTTTCGATTTGATAGCCTTTTCTGTCCATCGCTTCTAAAGCTTCAGTCATGTTCTTAGGCGCGGCATATTCCGCTCCGTACTCTACTAAGGCAGCATTAAGAAGTCTTACTGTTGCCATGTCGTTGGTTTCTTTTGCTTCTTCAACAAAGCAACCGATAGTAGGAATAAGTATTGCCGAAAGTACAGCAATAACGGCAACTACTATCACGAGTTCAACCAGGGTGAAACCTTTCTTTTTTAAAGATTTAATTTGCATGTTTGTTGATTTCTCCTTTTTATTTTTATATACAACACAGGGGAAAAACCCTTGTTATATACGGTTTTCGCAGAATAAATTATTCTGCGAAAAAAACGTTAAATAAAAATTTTAAAAATAACAAAAAAACATATGATGCGTAAAACTTAAAAAAATAGTTGACAAATCAATTTTAAAATAATATACTAAAAGAAGAAAACGTTTCGCAGAATAATTTATTCTGCGTAATTACAAAAAATTAAAGTATAAGTATTTGAAAAAATACAGATAAAAACAGGCTTTTATAAAGAAATGAAAATAAGAAAAAAATAAAAAACAAACTTAATGTTTGTAATTTTTACAAAAATAACGAATCTTTGAGTTAAAAAGTTATTTCTTTTTTACAATAGTTAAATAGGTAGTATGCTTTAAAAAGGTAAAAATGAGGACAAATCAGAACATCTTTACTTTTTTTTTGATAATAACATAAAAAACGGGCAGGCGCAATGAGTTTTTGCGTCTGCCCGAAATTTTATTTTGTTTGAAAGTGCCGATAATCGACCTATAGCCTAATTTTCTAAGGTTTTTATATAGGCACGGCGGCGTTTATGCTGTTTATGCTCGAAATATTTCCATTGCGCCTGAATGGGGTAGTTGTTTTCAAGCATTAAGTTCGTTTCGCAGTATTCTATGTCTTTTTCAATCATAAGGTCGATAAGTCCGCCGATTACGATTGAGTTTACTCCGAGATTTCTGTATTCGGGAAGAACTGCGATAAGCCCTAAGTCGAGTCTCCTCGGCTTGTTGGCGATTTTTAACAGTTTAATTAAAGTGGACGGATAAAGTTTTCCGTTTCCGCCTTTTAACGCGTCGCCTATTGCCGGGAAGCATAAGCCGAACGCCACAACGTTATCGTTTTTATCTAAAACCGCGCCGACGTAATCCAGCTTGATTATCAGATTAAATTGAGATATAAGCTGCTGTTTCATTCTGTCGGTAAAAGGAACGGTGCCGTAAATGTGCTTGTAACCTTCGTCCAGAACGTGGAAGATTCCGTCTTTATACTTATTTATGAACTCTTTTGCGTTTTTAGCCGTAGCCATATGCAGACCGTAGCGGTTAAAAACAAGTTTTTTTATGCGGTTTACTTTTTCGTTTTTATGTTCGGGCTTAAAAATACGGTATTCTATCCAGTCAACTTCTTTTTGGTAGCCTTGCGCTTCGATAAGTTCTGAATAGTATTCAAAATTATATTGCTCTTCAAAGGTGTTGGTTTCGTCAAACCCATCTATAAGCAAGCCTTCGCGTTCCAAATCCGAAAATCCGAGCGGTCCGCACACGATATTGCAACCCTTTTGCTTAGCCCAGTTTTCCACTGCGGAAAATAGCGCCGAGGCGGCTTCAACGTCGTTTACGCAATCAAAACGTGAAAAACGAACTCTTTTTTCTCCTGTTTTTTTGTTTGAGGCATGCTGTATTATGCCTTGAATTCTGCCAAGCTGTTTGCCGCTGTTGTCGTATGCGTTAAAAAATACGCTTTCGCAAGTATCAAAATAGACGTTTTTCTTGCTGAAAAGCAATTTTTCGTCGCTGTAAAGCGGCGGCGTATAGCAAGGATTGCCTTTATATAGCGAATACGGAAAATCAAGAAAGTTCTTCTGTTCTGTTTTCGTTGTCGCCTGAACGATTTTTATCATAGTTTTCCTTAAAATTGCGTCGCGCACGTAAAACGCAACATATTAACTTATTCTAAACCATTTTATCATATTCTTTAGTTTTTGTAAAGTTTTTTATTTATTCTAAACCCGATTGCTTCATTATTTTTTGTGATATTCCTATGACGAAAAAGTGAAAACAATTTTTTATCCCGAATAATAATTTGTGCGGAATATAAAAATTTTTTCATAATTATATAAAATAAAAAAACAATGCGAAACCAGAAAGGTTTCGCATTGCGTGTTTTTAACTTAAATTACTTAACGCTCTTTACGATGTTGGTAACTTCGTTGATCTTTAAAAGATTTGTAGGAATAACAAGACAATTTCCGCAAGCGTAACCTGCGTCAACAAGTGCATTGTAAAATTCCTTAGCCGTCTGGTTTTCAGAAACGTCTTTAACGAAGCCCTGAGCTGTATTGCTTTCTTTGTAGAAATCTATCATGTCGTCGGTAGCCTTGAATTCAAGGATTATAACGACAGAAGTGGCTTTTGAAAGAACGTGGATATTAGTAACCATATCTTTCTTTTCGCCGTTGTTAATTTCTGCATTGATAGTGTCTTTCCAGCTTTCTACCGTTTGGCTTTCGGTATAGCCTTCTTTTTCAAAAGCACCTTTAAGCGCATTGTACTTGGAGCAAGCCACCAAACCTAAAGCGCAGACAGTCACTAATAAGAGAGCCGTCAATCTGAGAAATTTTTTCATGTTTTTTTACCTCCTGTTTTTGTACCGTTATTATACATTATAAATTCCAAAAAATCAACCCCAAAACGAAAAATTTCACAAAAAAATATTAAACAATTGTTGAATAGGTGTTTACATTTAAGCAGGTAAGACTTTAATTAAAATAAAAATGGCTTTTATTATAAACGCACGAAAAAAAATATTACGAAATTAAAACAAGGTAATTGATTTTTTGTAAAATATAGTATATAATAAAAATAAAGATATTATGCGAGAGTATAATTTTTAGCCATTTTTTGGCGTAACTATGCATGCCGCAGCGAAAGAGAAGTTTGACGGAGGAAGACGATATGTCCGTTCTGGATTTTAGTTTTTTAAAAAGCAACATACAAAAAAATCAGTTGAACCTGATTATCGGGTTCGACACGGCGAATTATTGCCTTAAAATCATGCGTATAGTGGGCAACGATCATTCTACCTGCAAGGTTGATTATATTTCGGTCGCGCCGAGATATATAACGCGTGGCGAATGGGCTGAAATTCTTGCCGATTATTTGCCCGATTATATTAAAGAGCAAAATTTTGATAAAACGTTTGCCGTACATCTTGTTATGCCGGATAAGCTGATCGGCTCCGATGTTTTTACCGTGCCAACTTTATCAAAAGCTAAGTCCGACGTTGCGCTCGAAACGCAGATGAGCGAGCTTTACACGTTTTATCGCAATTATAAATTTAAAAAAGTCTTGTTATCGTCTAACCGCACGAACTCTACTTACGAAGTAATAATGCTTAACAAGGACTTGTTAAACTCCATATATAAAGCACTATCTGCTAACAAGTTATACGTTAAAAATGCAACGTACAGTGCAAACGCCGCGCTAAATTCGGTATTTGCGTTAAGACCTAAAACGCGTAAAACAAGCTTTTTGTTTTTGGATATTTCAAGCGAGTCGGCTTGTATAACCGTATGCGCCAACGGCACGACTGTCGGTTGGGTAGAAATTCCTTTCGGCTTGAACGTGCTTGCTCGAGATAAAGTCGTATTAGAAGCGAACGTTGTGTTTAACGACATTGCAAACGTTGCCGTAATAAATGCGACCGAAATTGCAAAGAGAAAGAAAATGACGACCATTGATGACGGCGACGCTATAAGGGAAGCCGCCATTACCGTAAACGAGATAAATAGGGACGAAATTCCCGCAGAGTCGGACGAAAACACTTTAGCTGTCGAAAATGCGGAAAATAAAACCGAAGCGGCGGATAATAGCGCCGATGCAAACGAAAACGTTTTTGCTCAGAACGCGGCAAATGTAAAAGCAGATGAAAAAGCCGCGAAAACCGCGATTGAAGAGCAAACCGTAACGACCGACGATTTTGACGACGATGACGAGGACGACGAATACTATGCCGAAGAAGAACGCGGAGGCGACAGTTTAACCGAGAGCGTTTTACCGCAAGCGGAAGAAACTGTAGACGATTCCGAGCTTTCGCTTCAGGAACGCGTAACTAAGGCAAAAGTAAAAACTTACGCAAGAAAAATTAAAAAATTGCCTGCGTTTATGATGCGCCCCACGCCCGAAACGCCCGAAGGCTTTATAGTAGAAAATTTCCGTCTGTTTGTAAAGCGTGCGCTTCTTGTTAAAAAGCAGAACGAACAATCGGGATATATGCCCGTACCGCAATACGTTCTGGTAAATATGCCCGAAGAATACGCATTTGTAATTGACGAAATCAATAAAGAAGAGGACAACGGAATACCGTTCCGCTATTTTGATCCCGCAAAGGAAAACAACGTGCAATTAACGTCTAACTTAGACCTTTACGGAGCATTGTTTATGTCTTCTTTCAATAAAACGCATAACTTCTGACGAAAAGTCACGGGAGGAATCGTTTATGAAAACACGCAAACGAAAATTCGGTTTTACGTTGGTAGAAATGTCGGTCGCGCTTGCCGTTACCGCTATCATGATGATAATGATCTCCACGCTTACCATTACCGTTTTCGACCAGCGCGCAACTGTAGAAAAGCAGTATAATCAGTCAAACGAAATTACCGAAATAACCTCTTTAATGCAAAGTTGGTTTGACGAATTTACGGTGGAAAAAACAACTTTTTCCGTTACTGAGGACGGTAAAAAAATAAATACAGCGGGTGGCACAAACGTGCCATATGTAAGTGCAGAAACCGACGGTGACGGTAATTTTGTGTTTACAACGTATGCGCTTTCGGGTGAAACCGATACAAAAACGCTTATATATATTAAGGATATAACTTTTTCCGTTCCTGAAAACGCTGACGATTCTATTGTAATGACTATAAAATACGACTCGTTTGATAAAAGCGAGCTTTCCATGAGATTTTTATATTGCGGGAAGGTGTTTTAAAATGAGTAAAAATCGAAATTTAAAAAAGGGTTTTTCTCTTGTTGAAGCCTTAATTGCATTAACGCTTATAGCGTTGATATTCGCAACCGCCACCACAGCAATAGTTTCAACGGTGAACAACCGCAGATATACCGAAGTAAAAAGATTTTTTATCAACGAAACGCAAAACTACCTTGAATGTTACAAGCGCGGCGGTAAAAACGGCTTTAAAGAGAACTTAAAAAAATTGCTCGATATTGACAAAGAACCGGAAACAGACAGTACGCACGACGTTTATAAAATTTATTATTCGAGAACGTTTGAAGTTGTTTCCTCTGACGAGGGGTATTTTGAAATTGTGGTAAGAATAGAGCCTGAGGGGGAATCAAAAGGCTTTTGGATAACTGTATATGAAGCCGAAGAGTCTACAAAAATAATTTACAAAACAGAAACGCCGTACGTCAGCCGTTTTGATATGCAGGGGGCATGATATGAAAAAGAAAAATAAAGGTTTCATTTTTGCCTACTCGGTAGTTGTAATGATGATAGTAGCCGTGCTTATAACCGTTATTTTATCAATGTCGCAGGCAGGCTCGGTAAAAAACAATTTGTTGCAGGCAAAAATAAATGCCCGCAATGCGCTTGATCAAACCGCTGAATACTTTATAGGAGAGTATGTTAAAAATCCTTCGGCAGCAGGCGAAACAAAAATGAAAAGCGCGGCAGAAAAAGCCAACTATATTATAGAACCGCCTGATGCAAAAGCCGAAGGCGTCGGAACGCTTTATACTTTACTCGTAAAATCGTCAGACGGCAAAATAATGCTTCGCGTAAAGGTTTTAGTTACCGCAGACAAAACCGAGGTTCAAGAATACGTTTATTCGCCGACGGACGATTCAACGCAGAACGCAGGATAAGGAGAGGAAAATGACGTTAGAACAATATATGCAACTTATGTATTGCATACTCGCCTTTATTCTGGGTGCGTGTTTCGGCAGTTTTTCAAATGTGGTAATATATAGGCTTCCCATAGGCGAAAGTTTGGCAAGAGGAGCGTCGCACTGCACGTCGTGCGGCAAAAAAATAAGACCTTACGACAATATACCCATACTTTCATACATAATTCTCGGCGGAAAGTGCCGCGATTGCAAGGCGAAAATTTCGCCGCGTTACGTTATAGTTGAAAGCGTAAACGCGATTTTATGGTTGGCTCTTGCACTCTTTACTTACGTTTACGGATACGCTTACGCAATAAGCAGTATGTTCTTTATAACGGCTATGATAGCCGCCGCTTTTATAGATCAGGAACATGGAATTATCCCCGATAGTTTAAGCGTGTTTATAGCCGTTATCGGTGCTATAGCCTGCTTTTTTGATAAAACGTTCGTTACCTGGCAGTATCGTCTTTACGGACTTTTATTCGGTGCATTGTTCTTCGGAGCGTTCTGGGCGATATCCAAATTCGTGTTCAAAAAAGAAGGCATGGGCTTTGGCGACGTAAAACTTATGGCTGCAACGGGTTTGGTTTTAGGGCTTAAAGCAACTTTTTTTGCAACGCTGTTTGCCTCTGTTGCAGGTTCTATAGTTTTAGGAATAAAGGCGGCTAAAAACAAAGAAAAATCTGTTGAGTATCCGTTTGCTCCGTTTTTGGCGGCGGGCTCAATAATAGCCGTTTATTTCGGGCAGATACTCGTAGAAGCATACCTTAACTTGTTTTTATAAAAATTTTATAAAATTCATCGGCTTTTGAACTTTGCTGTTTTTTATTGCAGTACAAAAAAACAATTTACGTTTATAAGAAAATTCGGGAGGTAAAACTCTTTTGCGAAAGTACAAATATACCGCGGTCAACGTGGAAAAAAAGAAGTTCACCGGCTCGTTTTACGCCGAGAACGAAAATCATTTAAGGCAGCAGTTATCGCAGCAAAACCTATTTTTGGTTTCTGCCACGCCGCTGTCGGATAAATCGCCGAACCAGTTCTTTTCGGTAAGCGGTAAGATTTCGCCCGTAGAACTAACCAACTTTTGCCGTCAGTTTGCAATAATGTTAAATTCGGGTATATCTATACTCGAAAGCTTATCTCAGCTTAAAGATCAGAATTTTTCGGGCTACATGAAAAAAATTCTGTATATGATTTACGATGACGTAAAAATCGGCGTGCTGTTATCCAAGGCGATGGAAAAGCACAAAAAAGTATTCCCTGAATTTTTCAGAAGCATGATATACGTCGGCGAAATTTCGGGCGGGTTAGAGCGCGTTTTAAACGAGCTTGCCGATTATTACGATAAGGAAGTTTTGCTTAACCGAAAGATTAAAAGCGCGCTTGCGTATCCTATATTCATAGCCTTTTTAATGGTGGCGGTTGCGCTTTTGTTCTTATTGTTCGTAATACCCACGTTCAAAAAGACCATGAGCGAAATGCCCGGCGTAAAGCTTAACGCAATTACAAAAGCCGTGTTTGGCGTAAGCGACTGGATAATAGCAAACGGATTGTACCTTTTGTATGCTATAGTTTTAATTTTTGCCGCTTTGTTCGGATTTTTGCAGACAAAAAAGGGCAAATACGTATTCGACGTGTTTAAGTATAAATCTGCGCTCACGCGCTACGTTTCGGTGAACATGGTTGCAAGCAAATTCACAAAAGCAACCGGCTTGTTGTTGTCAAGCGGTATGAACCTTGTAGACGCGCTCGAAGTAGTGCAGAACGTACTTGGCAACCGTTACGCGGCAAAGGAATTCAAGCAGGTTATAGAAGACGTTCGCCGCGGCGCGTCGCTCACGTTTGCACTCAGTAATTACAATATTTTTCCGCCCATGCTCATTCAGATGCTTGCCACGGGTGAAAAAACCGGCGGACTCGAAGAAGTTCTTAACCGTTCGGTAAACTTTTTCGACCAGCAGGTTGAAGTTTCGCTTATAAAAGTTACAAGCCTTATTCAACCTATAATGCTCGGGCTTTTGGGCGCATTGATAGGAGTATTGTTTATTGCAATTTACTCTCCTATGCTTTCAATAATGAAAACAGATTACACGTCGGACGTGGCAAGCGCCACTGTTTCGGCGGTTAAAACTTTACAATCGATAAAAGATATTTTCGGAGGAGTAGCGTTTTGAATATCAATTACGAGCTGTTAAATTATTATATTTACAAAAAAATAATCAAAAAGAAGTTACGCGCAAAAACTTTGGAAGACTGTGCGCGTATAAACATGTCGGTGGAAAAGTACATGCTCGTCAAGAACTATTGTTCGGAGGCGGAAGCTCTTCCCGCGCTCGGCGAGTTTTATAACCTTGCTTATGCCGAAATGGACATGTTTGACGTTCCAAGCGACATTGCCGATAAATACAGCCTTGCCTTTTTGAAAAAAATCAAAATGGTGCCGATTTTTAAAACGAAAGACGGCGTGCTTTTAATGGCTGTGGGCAGACCGCTTGACTATAACGCGCTTTCCATGGGCTCGACTTTTTACACCGGGCAGATAGAATATATACTCGTTCCGCCCACGCAGATAGACGTTTTAATCGATTCCATCTCTGCCGTTCGTTCAACTACCAGCGCGCTTAAAACGTTGCAGACCGAAAGCGACAAGCAGTTGATTCGCGCCGCTAAAGATACGGGCGTAACCGTTATCGAAAGCGTAGAAGACGTTATCAATGCGCCTGCCGTAAGACTTGTTGACAGTATCATAAAAGAAGCAATACCTTTCAGAGCGAGCGATATCCATATAGAGCCGTTTGAAAAGATAGTTAAAGTGCGTTATCGTATAGACGGAGATCTGCAGGAACGTGCGGACTTCCCGATAGAATCCTATGCCGCAATCGGCGCAAGACTAAAAATACTTTCAGGTCTTAACATTGCCGAACGCCGTATCCCGCAGGACGGTCGTATTAACATGACGATAAACGGCACGGAATACGACTTCCGTGTGTCCACTCTTCCCACTATTTACGGCGAAAAGTTCGTTATAAGAATACTTGATAAAACGTCGTTTAAATTTACCAGAGCCGAGCTTGGTTTCACCTCCGAAGAAAACGCCGTGGTTGACAAAATGCTTGCCAACCCGCACGGAATAATTCTTCTTACCGGACCTACCGGCTGCGGAAAATCGACCACTCTTTACTCTTTCTTAAAAGAGAAAAACAGTTCGGACGTAAACATTATCACCGTTGAAGATCCTGTAGAATATATGCTTGCGGGAATCAATCAGGTTCACGTAAACCCAAAAGCAAATCTCACGTTTGCAACCGCACTAAGAAGTATTCTCCGTCAGGACCCGGATATTATAATGATCGGCGAAATACGTGACGAAGAAACCGCGGATATAGCCATCAGGGCATCTATTACGGGACATTTGGTTTTATCCACGCTCCACACCAACGACGCCCCCGGCGCATTTACCCGTCTTATAGATATGGGCGTAAGCAATTACCTTGCAAAGGACGCGTTAATCGGCGTTATCGCGCAAAGACTTGTAAAACGCCTTTGCCCGATCTGCAAAAAAAGAGCAAAAACCACTGCGGACGAAATGAAGATCTTAGGTCTTAAAGAACCTGCCACCATTTACAGAAGCGAAGGCTGCCAGTTCTGCAACCATACGGGTTACAAGGGCAGGGTTGCCATTCACGAAATATTGTATTTGGATAGCCATATGAAGGCAAAAATCACTTCGGATATGAAGTCGGACGACATTCGCAAGCTCGCCAAACAAAACGGTATGGTAGAACTAAGCGATTCGTGTAAACATCTTGTTTTAGAAGGTGTTACCGATATGCCTGAATTTATGAGCGTAACTGTTTTATAAAAAATTTTTGTAAAACAATCGGCATTTTTTGAAAGGGAAAACGACGGGGAATAAAAAGCAGAGGTTATAAAAATGGGTAGTTTGATAATAGGCATATGCGGCGGCACGGGCAGCGGAAAAACCACTTTGGCAAAAAAAATATACAATGCACTCGGTGCCGAAAACTCGCTTTTATTAAGCATGGATTGTTATTATAAAGACGATGACGCGCTTACTATCGAACAAAAAGCTCGTCGCAATTACGATCATCCCGACGCGTTCGATATGGAGCTTTTGGTTTCGCACCTTAAAAAGCTAAAAAATGGCGAGAGTATAAGTTATCCCACTTACGATTTTACTACTCATTCCCGCACAAGCGAGTGGATAAAAGCCGACAGCAAAAAGGTTATAATAATCGAAGGAATAATGCTTTTTGCTAACCCCGAAATAACAAATATGCTCGATTATAAATTGTTTGTAGATACCGATGCGGACGTAAGAATTCTTCGCCGTATCATGCGCGACGTAAAGCAGCGCGGCAGAAGTCTTGATTCGGTCGTTAAGCAATATTTAACCACTGTAAAACCCATGCACGAAACTTTTATAGAACCATACAAACGTTTGGCGGACATAATCGTCCCCGAAGGCGGGCATAATCAAACTGCGTTCGATATGATAGTAAGCACTCTTGTATCAAAAATCAGGCGCGATACGTAAGGCGATTAAATGGTATATTAACTAAATAATCAATAAAAAATAACAACGCGGGAGTACGGCATTTTTCCGTACTCCCGCGATTTTTTTACGTTCTTTCGCAGAATAATATATTCTATGAACTTTTTTCGTCTTTATTATATTAAAGTAAAAAATAAAAGTCAACTGAATTTTTGTGTTATGCACAATTTGTCACTTTTTGTAAAAGTGGCATTTTTTATTTTGCCGTTTTTTTACTCAGAATATATTATTCTGCGAACAGGTAGCGTGACGGCAGCTTGAAGCTGCACCCTTATTGTAGGCGTGTGAGCTTTAAAATGCTTGTAGGAGAAGATATCATCTTCCCGCCAAAACTAAGTCTATAGGTTGATTATTAAAGCTTTTTATTGTATAAGCTTTCTCCCTTTGGAGGAATTCCCCCAGTGAATTGGGGGAAATGTCGCGTAAGCGACAAAAGGGGCGCGTCCGCCGCGTAGGCGAAGTGGCGCGAACGCGCCGATAGAGGATTTCTAATAATAACAGTTAATCATTATTAAAAAACAAGGTCGCAAACTTAAAACGATTTGTAAGTTTATATCAACGCGAAAAGTTTATAAGTGGTTATCAAGATGCAACGTTACGTTGCAATCCTCTTCAGTCAATGCTACGCATTGCCAG
>CAKVPH010000020.1 GCA_934796775.1 uncultured Clostridia bacterium | reverse complement strand
ACGAGTTGTAAATTTATATTAACCGCGAAAAGTTTATAAGTGGTTATCAAGATGCAACGTTACGTTGCAATCCTCTTTAGTCAGCGGCTCACAAAAATTCGCCGCCGACAGCTTCCCCAAGTGGGGAAGCCTTAAACTCGTAACAAGTTTTAACGAGTTGTAAATTTATATTAACCGCGAAAAGTTTATAAGTGGTTATCAAGATGCAACGTTACGTTGCAATCCTCTTCAGTCAGCGGCTCACAAAAATTCGCCGCCGACAGCTTCCCCAAGTGGGGAAGCCTTAAACTCATAGTAAGCTTTAACGAGTAGTAAACTTATATTTTCACTTAAAGCTTATAAGAAGCAGCCAAGATGCAACGTTACGTTGCCAGCGTCACGCTGCCGTTACGTTGCCATCACGCTGAGAGAATATGTTATGTAACCAAAAAGGAACAATGCCCGTATGATAAATACGGGCGGTTTTTTTATTGTTGTGATAAATTTAAACGAAAAAATCTTTAAAATGAGTTCTGCAGGTAATTCATACGTTTACGTTTCCGGCAAAAAACTTTCAAAAGAAGATATAAAAACACTGAGCTATAAAAATCTGTCCGACGGAGTGGTTTTTATTTACAGGCGCGGTAAAACGTACGGTTTTTTAATCTACAATAAGGACGGATCTAAAGCGCGCTTTTGCGGAAACGCCGCCATATGCGTGGCAAAATACCTATGCGACAGTCGTCTTGTTTTATCTCGGGAGTTCTGTATTTTAACCGGTTCAGGAAGAAAAAAAGTTTACAAAACGGGCAGCGGTAAAAAACAAAAAGTGCGGCTCGAAGTCGGTTATCCGCACTTTTTGCGGTTAAACGGCAAACAGGTTTTACAAAACCGCAAACCGCTTTTGTTGAATTTGCACGGTAAAAAAATAAAGCTTATTTGTTCGTACGTTTTTGTCGGAAACAAGCATCTTGTAATATTCGGAGAGTACGACGATAACGAAAAACAGGAAATTGTAAACGAATTATCAAAAAGCCATGCGTTTAAAGGCGGCGTAAACGTAGAGTTTGTTCGCATTATAAAAAACAAGATATATGCAGACGTTTACGAGCGCGGAAGCGGAAAAACTCTTTCCTGCGGGAGCGGGGCGGCGGCGTGCTTTTTTGCCGCTTTAAAATCGGGCTTTAAATGTAATAAAGCCGACGTCGTTTTTGAAGGCGGCGCAATTACCGTATTAAGGATAAACGGAAAAGTTTATATTCAATCAACGCCCGTGTACGAAAACTTGCTTTATAAGGAGTAAAAAAATGGTGATAAAACCCGCCTATAAGTCGATTAACGGCGATTATGTGTTTTCAAAATGCATAGCGGAAGCCGAAAAATATAAATCTGAAAACAAAATAAAGCTTATTGATTTAAGCGTTGGCGACGTGTGTCTGCCACCCATAAAATCAGTTTCACGCGCACTTAAAAAAGCAGTAAGAAAATATCTGAGCAACGCAGGTTTCAGCGGATATCCGCCTGACGAGGGATATATGCCGCTGAGGCGCGCGATATCAGAAGATTACAAAAGACAAGGCGTATACGTCTATCCCGAGGAAATTTTTATAAACACCGGCGCAAAACCCGCACTTTCCGATATTTTAGAAATTGCCGATTTCTCTCGCGCGTTTATTCATTCGCCTGTGTATCCGCTGTACGGCGAGCTTTGCGCCGCTCGTAACATAAATACGGACGTGTTTTGTAATTTACCCGATATATCTGAAAACAGCCCGGTCGCGAATATTTTCAACGATAAAGATCTGTTCTTTTTGTGTTCGCCGTGCAACCCCACGGGAGAAAGCTTTAATTTAGATTTTTTAAAAAACGTAATTCATGCTGCAAATAAAAATTATGGCGCGGTTATAATAGACGGAGCTTACGCCGCCTTTAAAAAAGATTATCTTTGCCCGTATAATATTGCGGGTGCGGAAAAAAGCGTTATAGAAATAAGGTCTTATTCCAAAAGTTTATCGTTTACGGGACTAAGATGCGGCTACGTCGTTATAAAAAAGCAAAATCCTTTGCACGAGCCGTTTAAAAAAATGCTTACTTTAAAGCATAACGGCGTAAACATTCTGGCGCAAAAAGCCGCACTCGGCGTTTATTCTCAAAAAGGTTTTAAAGAGCTTAAATACAGAATAGATTATTACGAGAAAAACGCGCAAATTCTGCTTGAGCCTTTTTTGAGGCGCGGGTTTTCGGCTATGCACGGCGAAGCTCCGTATGTTTTCGTTAAGACAAAAACTTCGGGCGAAGAGTTTACAAAAGAGCTTTTAAATCGTTTTGGAATTTTAGTCTGCCCGGGCGCGGCGTTCGGCGGTAATGAATATATAAGACTTTCTTGCCTTTGCAAAAGAGAGCAAGCCGAAAACGTCGCTAAAAGGCTGGCAACGTTATAACGGCAAATTAAACGCTTGCTTGTTTTGTAATTTTAAACTCAATACGTTTCCGGATTAAAAATTTTTTAATATAATTAAGTTATATGCACATTTTGTTGTTGGGCATATGCTTATTTCGACAATAAAAGGTGAAAGGAATGTAAAACTTTCGCTTTTTTTGGTATCAATAATTGTTTTTTTACTAAAATAAATTGACAAACGGATTTTTTTTATGCTACCATATATTCGGCATACTAAATGAAAACTGTTTATTTATTAAATAATAAGCAACTGTTTATCAACAGGAGTTGAAATATGAGCGAGAAAGAAACGGATAGCATGGCGGCAACAAAACCGAACGGCAAAAACGGAGACAAAAAGCAAAAACGCAGAGCAGGCGACAGGCGCGACGGTTGGCGTGTAAGAAAGATTGATTCGATGCATGCGTTCATGCCGTATCTTCTTCCTGACAGAACGGATAACGAAGCCTGCATGAACGACTATATAGACGTTACCGCATTAGAAAAATACATAGCGGAAAAAAACGCAAGTTTGCCGGAATTTAAATACACGGTATTCCATGCGGTTTTGGCGGCGCTCGGCAAAACGGTATATCTTCGCCCGAAGATGAATTATTTTTATCAGGGCCACAGACTTTACGAGCGAAACAATATTTCGTTTGCGTTTACCGCTAAGCGCAAGTTTGAAGACGGCAGCGACGAAGCCCTTGCCATAATAAAACTCGATACCGAAAGCGACGTTTCGCCTATAGAGCAGATACACGGTAAAGTTGAAAAGTTCGTTACCGAAATCCGTAAAAAGGATCAGAACGACGGCGCGACCGATATTATGGGAACGCTTACAAAATTCCCGAGATTTATTATCAAGTTTATAACAGCGGTTTTAAGATTTCTGGACTATCATGGTTGGTTGTCGAAAGGATTTACCGACGTAGATCCTTATCACTGCACCATGTTTGTTTCAAATCTGGGAAGCATAAAATCCACGGCGAGTTATCACCACTTGACAAATTGGGGAACTAATTCGATCTTTATTATAGTAGGCGAAATGAAAAAGCGCGTGGTTTTAGACGCAGACGGTAATTCTTCCGTAAAAAAAATGATGCCGGTAGGTCTTACCATAGACGAGCGTATTGCGGACGGTTTTTACTTTGCAAAAAGCTTTAAAATTTTCAAACATTTGCTTGAAAATCCCGAACTCTTAGATAAACCCGTTTGCGACGAAATAGACTTTACGGTTTAATTTAAAACCATGCCGTTTAATTTTTAAATAAAATCTGCATGTGCCGCTCGGCGGTACATTGCATAAAGGAAGGAGAAAAACAACAAATTATGGAAAACTTTAACGCGCCCTGGCTTTCAAGCTACGGCGACAGAAAGTTTAATCTCGATTACCCCGATAAAAGTATTTCGGACGTAGTTTTGCAAACGTCGGACGAAGTGCCGTCGTATACCGCTCTGTCGTACATGGGCAGAAAAATCGATTACAAACATTTAAAAGATAATATTTTAAAGGTAGCAAACGCGTACTACGCACTCGGCATACGCGAGGGCGACAGAGTTACCGTTTGTTTGCCGAATATTCCGCAGGCGGTTTATTCGCTTTACGCGCTCAACTACATCGGCGCGGTTGCAAGTATGATTCATCCGCTTTCAGCCGAGGGTGAAATCATATTTTATTTAAAAACGGCAAAGAGTAAATTCTGCATTACGCTCGATAATTTTTATGAAAAATTCAAAGGCGTTTTAAAAAGCGTAAATCTTGAAAAACTCATAATTACCGGTGCTGAAGACGAGCTTGCTCCCGTAAAAAAGTTGGCCTATAGGTTGTTTATCAAAACAAAAGAGCAAAAAAAGGCTAAAACGCAAGGCAACATTGTTTTATGGGAAAACTTTATTAAAAACGGCAAAAACGTATCGGCTGTTCATCCGATAAAAACGGGAAAAGACGCCGCAGTCATTTTATTCTCGGGCGGAACGACCGGCGTTACAAAGGGAATAGCTCTTTCAAACCTTAATTTCAACGCGCTCGCGCTCCAGACTGCCGAAATGGCGCATTATCCCGTAAGAGGCGCAAAAATGCTTGCGGCAATGCCGGTATTCCATGGCTTTGGCCTGGGCGTGTGCATTCATACTATAATGGTTGCGGGCGGAGAGTCCATACTCGTTCCCAGATTCAACGTTAAATCTTACGCTAAACTTATTGAGGATACTCGTCCTAATTTTATAGCGGGCGTTCCCACGTTGTTTGAAGCTTTAACAAGAAACCCATATCTTGACGGGGTTGACCTGTCTTGTTTAAAAGGCGTATTTTCGGGCGGCGATTCGCTTTCGGTAGAGCTTAAAAAGAAATTTGACGCATTTTTAAAAGCTCATAACGCGACAGTTCGCGTACGCGAAGGTTACGGCACTACGGAATGTGTTACCGCAAGCTGCTTAACGCCTTACGATAAAGAAAAAGAGGGATCTATAGGTATTCCTTACCCCGATACTTATTATACAATCTGCAAACCCGGCACAACAGAGCCGTGCGGCTTTAACGAGGACGGCGAAATTTGTTTGAGAGGGCCTTCGGTTATGATAGGTTATCTCGATAACGATAAAGAAAACGCCAACACGCTTAAAAAACATGCGGACGGATATACCTGGCTGCATACGGGCGATCTCGGGCAGATGGACGAAGAAGGTTTTATTTTCTTTAAACAGAGAATTAAACGTATGATAATCACAAGCGGATATAACGTATATCCTTCTCAGCTTGAAAATATCATTGACGGACACGAAGCCGTAAAAATGAGTTGCGTTATAGGCGTAAAAGATCCGTACAAAATGCAAAAGGTAAAGGCATTTGTCGTATTAAAAGAAGGCTATTCCGACAGCGAAGCTTTGCGTGCAGATATAATGGAATACTGCAAAAAGCACATAGCAAAATATGCCATGCCTTACGAAATAGAAGTAAGGGAAGAACTGCCTAAAACCTTGGTAGGCAAAGTTGCTTACACCGTGCTTGAAAAAGAAGAAGTTGCCAAAAACGGCGGAAAAGTCGCAGTGTAATTTTATCCGAAAGTGTTGATAATCGACTTATAACCCCGCTTTTTAATGGTATTTATAAAGACAATTTTAAAAGAATGCTTTTAATTTATAAAAACAAAATCAAGCTGCCGCAAGTAAACAAGCGGCAGCTTTTAAAGTGTAAATTAAGAGTTTAAACAGCCTGAATTCGGAGTAGAAAAAAATTTTTTGCTATTTTTTAAATAGTGTTAAAAAATAATTGATTTGCAAAAAGGTATATGGTAATATTGTTTGCATAAATGCGCGGGCAGAGAGGATAAAAGTTATGCCTTATTTATTTTTGATTTTATGTATTTTATTTTCGGCATACGGCGTTATTGCGGGAAAGCTTTATAGCGAAAAAAACGAAAACAAAGATTTATCGCCGTGTTATAACTTGCTTCAGGTTGTGGCTGCTTTTGTATGCTGGGCGATTTTTGCATGCATATCGGGCGAATTTAATATAAGCGTTCTGCCGTATTCGCTGGGTTTTGCATTCTTTTTGAGTTCAAATGCATTTTTTCTTATCCGTGCGCTAAAAACGGGTTCGGCGGCTATTACGTCGTTGTTTTTGAATTTCTCAAATATTATAACCTCGCTTTACAGCGTTATTTTTTGGGGATACAAATTAAGTTGGTTTTGTATTTTCGGGTTGATTTTTGCCGCAATTTCGTTTATATTTTGCGTTTCGGAAGGCAAAAAAGATAAAAAACAGTGCGAAAACGGCAGTACCGTTGAAACTATAAACCAAAGCAAAAATAATTCTGGTTTTTCGGTAAAATGGCTTGTTTATGCGTTGCTCACTATGATTACCAACTCGGGCTGTTCTATAGTTCAGCGCGAACAGCAAATTGCGTTTGACTATAAATCCGGCAATTTGTGCATGGCGTTTGCAACATTATTTTCGTGCATTTTCTTTTTTATATCCTTTTTATTGAGAAAGAACAAAACGCAAAAACCGCTTAAAAAAACGTTGGTTTTTCCCATTTCGGCGGGCATAACGAACTTCGCGCTTAACCTGTTTGTAATATTGCTTGCTTCAAGCACGCTTTCACCGTCGTTCATTTACCCCGTAGCGGGCGTAGGATCTATTTTAACCGTAACTTTTTTCTCCTATTTCGCGTTTAAAGAAAAAATAACGCCCGTAAAGTTTGCCGGGCTGTTTTTCGGAATAGTTGCTACCGTGTTATTATCGCTTTAATGGCAGTAAAATTTAAATATTATTAAAACTCCTGAATTTATCGGGAGTTTTTTTGTTGTGCAGAAAAGAATATAAATAATTTACGCTAATTATTCAACAGAATTAAAAAAATTTTTTGCTATTTTTTAAATAGTGTTAAAAAATAATTGATTTGGCAAAAGCTCTGTGATAATATAATATTAAATTATTGAGAGTAATCGTAATTCGGAGTAAAAAGATATGCCGTATTTGTTCTTGTTTTTTAGCGTATTATGCTATTCTTCGTCAAGTATATCGGGTAAATATTTTAATCGCAAAAACGAAAAAAACGACGTATCGTCGTATTATAATTTGTTTCAGGCTTTAGTGTCGTTTTTCACATGGGGTGTTCTTGCTGTTATAAGCGGTGGTTTTAACGTAAACATTCTGCCTTATTCGCTTGGCTTTGCTTTTTTTATAAGTATATGGTGTTTAAGCCTTATTCGTGCGCTAAAAACAGGTTCTGCTTCGGTAACTTCTTTGTTCTTAAACTTTTCAAATATCATTGTTTCGGTATACGGAGTTGTTTTTTGGAACAATAAACTGAGCCTTTTTTGCATTTTGGGGCTTGTTTTCGCAGTTGTTTCGCTTGTTTTATGCATTTGTGGTGATTCCGATAAAAAGTCAAATCAGTGGCAAAACAGCGAATGTCAGCTGAATGATGGCAAAAGAAGCGGCTTTTCTGTCAGATGGCTTATTTATTGTTTTTTAGTAATGTTTGCAAATTCGGGTTGCGCAATAGTTCAGCGTGAACAACAAATTGCGTTTAATTATGAGTTTGGTAATTTATGTATGGCGTTTGCTGCGTTTTTTTCGTTTATATTTTTCGTTATTATTTTTTTGCTTCGCAAAGATAAAACGCAAATCCCCGAAAAAGGAACGTTAGTGTTTCCCGTTGTTTCGGGTGTTCTTAACGTCGGACTTAATTTTTTTGTAATTTTGCTTGCTCCCAGCAATCTTTCGCCTTCTTTCATTTATCCTACGATAGGTATAGGCGGACTTGTTCTGGTTATTCTGTTCTCACGGATAGTATTTAAAGAAAAAATAACCCCCATAAAACTTGCGGGACTTATAATCGGACTTATAGCTACGGCATTATTGTCGATATAAACAAATAGAAATCAAAACTAAACAAATATAAAATACAAAAACAGGAGTAAAAAAATGTCGCTCACTTTATCAAAAATAGAAATTCTTGCCGCCGATATAGGCAAGGAAAGTTCTATGCCGTCGTTTGCCAGATCTCTTTTAGATCAACCTTTTAAAAACGCACTTTCGGAAGACGACGAATTGTATCTTAATTTTATGCCAAACAATTCGGCTTTTCCGTATCGGGCGCAAAACAATTATTCGCGCGAGCTTAAAAACACCGTTTGCGACTGCGTTATTTTAGAAAACGAGTATTTAAAAGCTACGTTTTTGCCAACATTTGGCGGACGGTTGTGGTCTCTTACGGATAAAATAGCAAACCGCGAATTATTATATAAAAACAGCGTGCTTACTTTTGCTAATCTTGCCGTAAGAAACGCCTGGTTTTCTGGCGGGGTGGAATGGAACTGCGCGGTAAGGGGGCATACGCCTTTTACGTGCAGTCCGATTTTTGTATCCGTGCTGAAAGACGAAACCGGAGAAGACGTTTTAAGAATGTACGAGTACGAAAGAATACGTTGTATGACCTATCAGATGGATTTTTCTCTGCCAAAAGGCTCTAAGTTCCTGCATGCGAGAATGCGCGTTGTAAACACAAAAAACAGCACTAATTCAACCTACTGGTGGAGCAATATTGCCGTAAGAACGACCAAGGGCATGCGAGTTATTGCCCCATGCGACAGTGCGTACACAAACGGCTCTAACGATTACGTTGTTTTTAAGTTACCGGTTCCCGAGTATAACGGACGCGACGTTACTTTTCCCGAAAACACGACGGAGAGCAGGGATTATTTCTGGAATACGTCAAACTATAATAAAAAATATATTGCGGCCGTCGGGCAAGACGGCTACGGCTTATTGCAATTTTCGTCTTCTCGTTTAAAAGGCAGAAAACTTTTTGTTTGGGGCGATACTTTGGGTGCGGATCACTGGCAGAAGTATCTTTCCGGAAACGGTGACGACGGCAAATATTGCGAAATTCAGGCAGGGCTTGCGTCCACACAGTACGAAGGTTTTCCCATTGCGCCTGATTTTGCCGCAGAGTGGGTTGAACTCTACGGCGCAATTAACACAGATTATAATAAAATAAACGGCGACTATAAAACTGCGCAGGATACGGTAGAAAATTTCGTTCAGGACTCGCTCGGCTGGGATTATCCCGAAGAGTTTTTAAAGCGCAGTAAAGCGGTTGCGTTAAAAAAAGCGGATAAAGTGTTGTTTTACGGCTCGGGATTTGGCGCGCTCGAACAAATGCGCCGCGAAAAGTCGGGTGAAAAACCCATGCAGGCTCACCTTGATTTCGGCACGTGCGGCGAAGTTCAAAAGGACTGGGTTTGCCTTTTAAACACGGGCGATATGCCGTCGCACGATATGAGTGAAGTTCCCGCTTGTTGGATGCGTCAGGAAGAATGGATTACATTATTAAAAAAGGCGGTGGCTAAAAAAGCCAACAAAAACGCCTATGCGTATTTGCAGCTTGCTTACGCAGAGTTCGTAGACGGCGATAAAAATACGGCAAAACGCTGGTGCAAAAAGTCGGTTTCGCTTGGCGATTCCGCGCTTGGCAGAATACTTTTGGGTATGTTAAAACTTTACGGCGGGGATAGTAAAGGTTTTAAAGAAGAATTTTTAATTGCCGCAAAATTGAACCGCGGCGACGGATCTATTATAAAATTTATTCTTGAAAAGTTTACCGATAACGGATTTTACGGCGAATGCATAGACGTAGTAAATTCGCTTGAAAAAAGCGTTTACGCTTTGCCGCGCGTCAGATTTTATTATGCCAAAGCTTTGGCTCATACGGGTAACGGGCAGAAAGCGCTTGAAATTCTGGAAGAAAACGGCGGAATAGAAATTCCCGATATGCAGGAATGTTCCACCGAGCTTTCCGATTTATGGCTATACATAAAAAACGAGCAGGCAAAACAAAGCTCAGGTGCCGAAATATATACAATCAAAGACGTACCGTATAAATTCCGTTTTGATATGTTTGAAAAAAATGCGCATAATAACTGACGAATAGGCTGTTTAAAAAATTTTTTTTAATTTTATACAAACTTTTTTTAAAAAAGGTATTGACAAATTAAAAATATGGTGTATAATAAAGCTATAGTTTTTTAAGTGTGTTAAAAAACTCGGCAAATATCACTAACTTTATAAATCAAGCGGCTATGTTGTACTTAATTTAATATTTTTAAACAACAGTCGCTTTTTTTAAACCTAATTATTTAATAGAGTTAAAAAATTAACTTTCAGGAGGCTTAATGATGAAAAAAAGACTTTTTGCACTCACTTTGGCTATTGTAACCGCATGTTTTGCATTCGGCTGCAAGAAACCTGACAAACAAGGTAACTACGTTGCTACCGTAAAAATCGGTTACTGGGAAGCCGGCTACGGCACGGAATTTATGGATTACTGGACTAAAGAGTACAATAAAGCTCATCCGGACGAGCAGATTTACTTTGACATTGATCCGAACGCGGGCGCATCTACGATAGGTAACGCGCTTGAAAACAACAAAGCTTGCGATATATATTTGTCGCTTGCAACCAACTGGTACGGCTGGGCGAGATCGGGTTGGATTGAACCGTTAGACGATTTAGCCGATATGGTAAACCCCGACGGCGTTAAGTTTAACGACGCGTTCACTTACGATACATATCGTAACTTTGGTTATATCGACGGACACAGATATGTTCTTCCGCAGTCAGGCGGCGCAATGGGTAACGGATTCGTTTATAGCGAAAAGCTCTTTAAACAGCACGGTTGGACCGTTCCTACCACTGTAGACGAACTTTACGAACTTGTTGATACAATCAATAACGATCCTGTAAATACAGACAGCAACCCGAATAACGACATCGCGCCTTTCGGATGGGGCGGTCAGGTTATGGCTTACTGGGATACGGTGGTAAGTATGTGGTGGGCTCAGTACGAAGGCGTTGAATATATGGAAAATTTCTATAAAAATTCTTCGCCTCAGAACTATCAGACGAGAACCGGACTTAAAAAAGCACTTGAAATAATAGAAAATCTTATCTGCACGGGCGAAGGTACTCCTAAAAACTCGCTTGAAGGCGCAATGGGTAAAAATCATCTTTTAATGCAGAACGACTTTGTTCAGTACAAATGCGCTATGCTTTCGGGTTACTACGGAATTATAAACGAAACTAAAAACTACATAGATCCCGACTGCGACCTTAAGCTTTTCTTCCCCACAATCGACGGCGCAAAGACGAACGAAAACGGCGAACCTTTAATAGTTTCCGTATCCGACGCTTCCAAATTCGACTTTATGTTTATATCAAAGGCAAGTCAGGTAAAAGACTATGCCAAAAAATTCCTCGTATGGATTTCAAGCCGCGACTGCGCAAGCGCGTATATAAAATACACCGGCGGCGGTTCTCCGTATTACTACGACGAAAGCAAGCTTGACGGAATTCCCACTCTTTTAAAATCCGCGCTCGAAATGGGGCAAAAGTCGAACTTTGTTATAGCGGACACTTCAAGTACCGATCCTATGGCAAACATAGGTAAAATCACCATGTGGCCGGCAGGCGAACCCTATACGGCAATGGTTTTAAACAACAAATCTGCGGCTGCAAGCATTAAAGCGCAGTACGATTACGTTTCGTCGAACTGGACTGAATGGGAAAAGCTTGCTGGAATTAAATGAAAAAAGGTTAAAAAATGATATCTTACGCAAATGAAAATCGTGACGAAGTAAGAGAGCTGATAAAAAAAGGCAAGGCAAGAAGAAAACGTCAACGCGTTATATTCATCGTGTCTATGCTGATTATTCCCGTAATACAGTTCCTTATATTTTATGTCTATATAAACATCAACAGTTTTCCGCTCGCTTTTCAAAAAAAGAACGTATACTTCAATAAAGTCGAATGGGTAGGCTGGCAGAATTTTGAAAAGGTATTTCGCGAGATACGAAACAACAACGAAACCGGTATTTTAGGAAGAGCTATTTTCAACTCTATACTGTATTTCGTATTCAGTACCTTTTTAATGACACCGCTCACCATATTCTTTGCATTCTTTTTCTGGAAGAAAATGCCGGGATACAGAATTTTCAGATTTACCTTTTTGCTGCCGAGCCTTATGCCGGGCGTAGTTCTTCCCATGCTTTTCAGCTTTATGTTGGACTCTACAACGGGCGTTTTAACTCCGCTTTTAAGAGATTTAGGCTTAGGACATTTAATTCCCGTAAACGGATGGCTCGGAACGTACGAAACCGCGCAGACGATGATCATTTTATATATGTTCTGGTCGGGCTGCGGTACGAGCATCATGCTTATGAGCGGTAACATAAACCGACTTCCCGTCGAGATATTCGAAAGCGCGCGTCTTGACGGAATCAAACTTTTTCAGGAACTGTGGTACCTTGTAATCCCCATGATTTTACCGTTATTTTCAATAATGATAGTATCTGGCGTAAATACCGTTCTGGGTATTTATCTGCCGCCTATGCTTTTAACAAAAGGCGGTCCCGGCGGATCTACCAAGACGATAGCTTACATTATTATGGACTGGACCACTCAGGGCGAAGAAGGCGTAGCCGCCGCAGCCGGACTCTTGTTCAGCGCGATAGCAATTCCTATGGTATTCGGGCTTAAAGCTTTCTTAGAAAAAATTACGCCGGAGGTGCAATACTGAAAAATGGATAAAGCACTACTTAAAAAAATAAAACGTGGCGAAAAAAAGATTGAAAGGCGTTCCACGGGCGAAATGGTTTTCTTATGGATTCTTTGCATTCTTTGCGTACTCTATACGATTTCGCTTTTTTATCCGCTTTACTGGACGATAATAAACTCTTTAAAAACCACGCGTGAATTTTTTAAATCGCCTTACGAACTTCCCGGACGGAATATAAACGGCGAACAATTCCACGCCACGTTTGAAAACTTTAAAGAGGCATTACAGGTAACCGTTGGTAAGTCAAACATAGTAGATATGTTTTTAAACAGCGTGTTTATTACCTTTACGGCTCTGTCGATTGCTCTTATAGAATGTACTATGACGGGATATGTTCTTTCGATGTACCGTTTTCCGGGGAGTAAAGCGATATATAACTTTATGATTTTAATCACAATGATACCGCTTGCGGGTTCTGTTCCTTCGCTTTTCAAATTCTATTGTCAGACCGGGCTTTACGATACCCGAATAGGCGTAATACTGATATACACGGGCGGTTTCGGCTATCCGTTTATGCTTATGTACAACTTCTTTACCGGAATGTCCTGGTCATACGGCGAAGCGGCTATGATAGACGGCGCGTCCGACTGGGGAGTGTTCTTTAAAATAATGCTTCCGCAGGCAATGGGAATGATTCTTGCCATTGCGGTCATGTCGTTCATGGGTATTTACGGCGATTACACAAATCCCTATCTGTTTTTAAAAAGTCACCCGACGTTATCTGTCGGAATGACTTCTTTGAACGACAGATTACAAAGTCAGGGCAGATATCCCGCGGCGTTTGCAACAATGCTTATAGGATGTGTGCCTACCTGGATTTTCTATATTGTAACAAATAAAAAAATGTATAGTTTAAAAATCGATACAGGTATAAAAGGCTGAAATTTTCAGGCAAAATAAAAACAGGAGAAAAATATGAGAAAATTTATCAAAAAAGGCGTAGCGTCATTGCTACTTGCCGCAACGCTCGGCTTTACGGCATGCACTACTGGAGGAAACGACGTGGTTAAAGGAATTCCCGATTATTCAAAAGACGAAGCAACCAAACAATTTATGATAGGCGGCTATTGTGCGCCTCACTCAGGTATTTTTAACAACGGAGTAAACGACGATTACGTTACTCAGGCGGCGTACGATCAGATGAAAGAAGCGGGACTTGATTATATTTTAACGCTTTACGATCAGTATTCTTCGTCCTCTCCCGAACAGATTTTAAAGCACCTTAACTATGCCGAAAAGGCAGGAATAAAAGTGCTTGTAAGATGGGACGCTATAGTGGGAATGGGCAGTGCTACCGAAGCCGAAATGGAACAAGCACTCGCTCCCATAAAAGATCATCCTGCGTTCTGGGGAATTTTTGCAAAAGACGAACCCGATTCAACCTGGTTCAAACCGCTCGGCAAAGCCTGCGAAGTTTTCAAAAAAGTTTGCCCCGATAAGTATTTTTACGTCAATTTGTTCCCGAACTATGCAAATCCCGAACAGTTAAAGTCGGATAGCTACAGAAAATACGTAAACAATTACTGCGCTAAAGTTGATAACGGAATGATAATAGAAGACCATTATCCGTTCGGCCACATTAAAGGTTCCGATAAATACGGCGTAAATACTACTTACTTATCCAACCTTGAAGTTATTCAGAAGTACGCTCAATATTACGGAAAAGAACACTGGGAATATATTCAGGGCGAAAGTTGCGACGCGTCTTCCAAAACTCCCGATTATTACGATATGCGTATGCAAATTTACACCAGCATGTGCTACGGCGTTATCAACATGCAGTATTTCTGTTACTTCTCGCCGTTTGCCGGAATGAAGGGCGAATCTGCCGCGTTTATCGACTGTGACGGTCAGCCTTCGGATATTTATTATGCCGGTCAGAAAATCAACGCCGAAATTCATAAGTTCGACCACGTTTATTTAAATTACGTAAACAATTACGTAGGAGTAATGACTACTATCGGCACCAAGAACGAAAAACAAAAACAGGTTGCGTTTGAAAACCTTAACGAAACAATCTCTTCTCACGACAGAATAGCAAGTTTTACCGCGGAGCAGGACGCAATGCTCGGAGCGTATAAAGACGCAGACGGCCGCGACGGATTTATGGTTTGCAACTACACGATTCCCGCTTACAGAATTAAAAACAAAATAAGCATTAAGTTTAAAAATTGCGACAGCGTTATTTATTATCGTGAAGGTAACTACAATATCATTGACGTTAAAAACGGATTATTCGAACTCGAGTTTGACGCAGGCGAAGGTATTTTTGTTATACCCGTTAAAAAATAATTCAGATAAGGGAGAAACAGTATGAAAAAACAACTTGGCATATTATCAATAGCTCTCGCGGCGTTTATCGCCGCGGGAACGGCTTTCGGTCAGCCCGTTAAAAAGGCAGAAGCCGCAAGCTTAAAAACTAATATCTTTAACGAAGAAGTTGAAGAAGACAAACTTGCAGATAACAACAAATGGGTTACCTCAAAAAAAGATACAACAATCGATATCAAAAACGTAGGTAAGGACATTTTGCATTATACGGCGGACTCAGCTTCGGGCTTAACGCTTATGCAACATAATAATGCCGTTACTCTTAGCGCTAAGCAGTACGTGGAATTCACTCTTACGTTCGAAGGCATGCTTGCGGCATCTTTTGTAGATTTTGCTTTCTCGCCCGAAAAATTCGAAAAGGGCGTAATGCCGGATTCTCTCGAAAGCGTATCGTTTTCGTTAGATCCCGGTTGGTTAAGAGCTACTCTTTATTCTGAAGTCGAAGGCATTAAACTTGTCGGCGGCTGGAATAATGAAAAATACGATCCGGGCGTAGTAGGCGGAATTCAATGGGTAAACGGCAACGCCGCGCTTGGTTGCGCCGCTCCCGCAAGAGGAAAATATGCTTTAAAAGCTCGTATTTACGACGACGGAACCGCAATATATTTTGTTGCTAATCCTTATAAAGAAAACTGGTATTCTGCCGCTGTCGTAGGTTATGTTGTTAACGGTACTGCATGGGAAAAAGCTGCGTCTTTTGCGCCCGTAACCGAAGGTTATCCTACAGTTATAGTAAGAAACACTTCCGAAATGTTTGTAGGTCAGGCAGAAATAGCTACTTATTCGTACGAAAAAGTATTCGATGACGCAGGCAATATCGAAACCGGCACGTTAGTCGGCGAAAAAAAGGTTGATGCTTTAGAAAACAGCGAAACTTCTTTGTTTAAACCTTTAATCGGTACGTCAGATATCCAACCGTCAATTAAGGCAATAGTAGTAGATAACTGTGCAGACGACGATTTGTTAGTAAAAAAGACCAAACTCGGCGCGCCTAAAAACACTTATGCAGCTAAAGTTTACGAGCTTAAAAACGAACTTTATATAGGCGCAATCACCGGTGACGCAAAAGCCGTTATGTATCTTGGCGGAACTTCTCAAAAAGATTTTTCGGATGCGGTAGCTTTTACGTTCACGCAAAAAGGCGATAATTTACAGCTTAACATAAACAATCAGATTTTTACTACCTCGGCTTACGCAGAAGATAAATTTACTCTTACCATAGTAACCGACGGCGAATGGAACAATACCGTTTTAATAAACGGCGAACCTTTAAAAAGAGGCAAAAACGATTTTGTTTTCAATAAAGACATTTCAAATACGTTTATAGCTTTCGGAACCAAAGACGTAAGCGCGACCGACAGAGCCTTAATAGGCGTTGTAAGTGCGGAATATAAGCGTTACGACTATCAGCAAGGGCTTGGCGGCGATTTTACCGAAACTTTCGATAACGGTAAATACAACAAAGCAAACATGTCTTTTGCTTACAGAGTAGAAGATTTGCAGAATTATATGTATGCCGATAAAGAAAACGGCAGACTTACCATTGATAATGTAGGTTATACCGGCGTTATTTCAACAAAACAGCCGTACGGCGATTTTGAATTTACTTTTGAAATAGCAAAACTTAATACCACCGTTCTCGACGACGGCACGGTAGCTCCCTGTAACTTCCTTTTCGGTTGGGGCAGAGCGGCTGCTGAATCCGATTACGCGTCAGGCGGATGCGGACTTTATATTTCATGGGGTAGCGACCTTAACATCATGGGACCTCCCGAAGTCACTTTTGAAGGCAATGGACCTTGGGTTAATTTCAACGTTCCCACCGATAAACTTGACGATAAAGGCCAGCCTATGGGAAGATCCGCTACGCTTTGGGATTATAACTTCTCTGAAGGCAATCTGGTATTTAAAACTATCAAAAAAGATCACCGCGTAGAAGTTTACGTTTATACGGCAAACTCGCCCGCAGATCACTCTTCAAGAACCGAACCTATCTGCGTTCTTTTAAACGATTATTCATTCGGTTACGTTGGTCTTTGCGGCGTTCCTACGGGCAGACCTATGTCAATGCAGCTTGACAGTTTCTCCATTAAAAATCTCGACGAACACAAGGCCGATAACTTAATTGTAGGAACCGATGCAGACGTTGTAGATCTCGACTTTACCGCCGAGGCAGACGAAGACGCCCCTGATCCTTTCGAAAACGAAGACAGCTCAAAAAGCAACAGTTCAAACTCTTCAAGCTCCGCACAGAATTGCAATAACTGCAAAACGTCGGTAGAAGTTCCGCTTACGGTACTCTTTGCTTTGGGCGGCGTATCACTCATAATTATTTCAGCCAGAAAAAGAAAAGCAGATAAGGAATAAATAACTATGGAAAAGCAATTGCGTTTTGTACCGCAACCTGTAAAAAGCGAATTTTCAGACGGAAGTTTAAAAGGCGTTCCGTATTTTTCGGCTGAAGAATACGAAAATCCCATATATTCCGCCATACAAGACGAATTAGGTGAAAAAGGCGATATCAAAGTAGAGTTTAAAGAAGCTTTGACCGACGAATTTTCAACCGCAAACGAAGGCTATAAACTTGTAATAGGCAAAAACGGAATAACCGTTTTTGCCTGTTCGCCGGCGGGGCATCTTTACGGTGCTTTAACTTTGGTAAAAATAGTAAATCAATTCGGCAAAGAACTGCCTATAGTAACCGTTTACGATAAACCCGCTTCCGCATTCCGTGCGGGAGCAATGGAATCTTTGCACGGAATGAGATACAAAGAGGACTGGGCTAAGCGTTGGGTAAGAAAACTTGCCTACGGCAGAGCCAACCATTTGTATATAGGTTACGATATAATTTCACTGCTTCCCGAATACGAACAGTACGGTTTTGGCGAATTTAACGCAAAGAGCGCGCGCGAACTTGCGGCGTATGCTAAAAAGTATAATGTTTCAATAATTCCGTCTGTAAGCGTTCAGGGGCATTATAACGAAATTCTCTCTCTTCAAAAATACAGCGGCATGCGCGAAGTTATGGAAGAAGAGGAAACCGAAGTAAGCAATATAGGCAATGCTATTTGCCCGAACAACCCCGTTGCGGTAAAGTTTATTTGCAGACTTATAGATATTACCGTTGATATTTTCAAACCCGACATTTTAATGATCGGCGGCGACGAAATTTATTCGTCCGGCGGTGATAAAGCCTGCCGTCATCAGATGAAAAATCTGGGCAAAACGGGAATAATTCTTTCAAACTTTATCCGTTTCAGAGATTACATCGAAGCTAAAGGCATCAAAATGGGTGTATGGGGCGATATGATAATCGCAATTTCAGGCGAAAACCGCTACGACGGCAGTTTGGAAAGCGATAAATTCCGTCAGTCGAATATGTATCTTTTAGATATGTTAAAGCGCAATACCATCGTGTTTGACTGGTGGTACGTAGGCGAAAGCGAACGATCGCAAAAGTTCTTTTCCGAAAACGGATTCGAAGTTATTGCCTGCACTTCGACTCACGCTTGTATGATGCATTTTGCAAGCCCGCAGCAGCAAATCAATATGTGGAGCTTGTTTAAAGGCATCGAAAAATACAATCTGCACGGCGGAATGATTACCGACTGGATAAATATGTTCGGCTATCAGACCGAACAAACGCTGTTCAATCAATACGCGGGGCTTACTATGCTCTGGCGCGGTTGCGATTCCAACTTTATAAAAGGGCAGTCGCGCGAACAGTTTGAAAAAGACTTTTTTGTTGCCGAGTACGGTGCAAAGGACGAATCTTTAAGAGAATATTTCCACTTGGCAGGCGATTTGTACGGCGACCTTTTAAGTATGTTCTCGGTAAAAAACAGGGGCGTTGCTTTAAGAAAAGCCTTCTTTTACGAAGACAACCCGCTCAACTTTTTCTTAAAATTTTCGGTTGATTTATGGGATAGCTATCCGCGTTACGGAAAGCTTGTCGAAAAACTCGAAGATTTATGGGAAAAAGCTAAAAAGAGCTGCACGGTAGACGAATATTTTGAATGTCTGCATATGCCTGCGCTTTTAAACAGATATCTTTATACCGAATACACGGTTATGAACGATATGTACGCCCATTACAAGGCTGCTGCCGAAGCTCAGTTCGACGATAAGCAGACCTTTAAAAAAGAACTTGACGAATGTAAAAAAATTGTATCTTCTCTTTCGGGCAAAACCAAAGATTTATATGATTTTACAATGTATTTGCAGGAAAAAGTGGGTGTTTTCGACCTTTCGGAATTCAGAATGAAGGGCAGAGAGAAAAATATAGAAAAGCTCGTCCGTTATTTTGAATATCTTAAAAAAGACGCATATCCCATACCCGTATTAAAACTTATAAGCGAAAATCTTTTCCATACGCCGCTTGATAACTGGTGGAAGGAAAGATGCTTTAATACCATTATGCAGGACGGCGAATTCTCCGTTTACGATATCGACAGAGGTCAGTTCTACGAATCTATGGACTGGGGAATCCCCACAAATAAGTAAAAAATAGTAACAAGCCGATTTATCGGTTTTATACAAGGAGGAAAAATATGAAAATCAAAACCCGGTTAAGCTTGGCTTTTGCCATTATGCTTACCATTGCTCTCAGTCTGTCGCTCGTTTTCGGAATGGGCGCGGTAAGCGGCGTTAAAGCCGAAGAGCTAACTACAAAAAAACTTGCTTTAAAAGCAGACGGAACAACGGGAGTATCGGCACTTCAGGCGAACACCGCTTTAACTTTGGGCGAAAGCGGATATTTTGAAATGCTTTACGAATTTGAAAAAATGCCTGCCGATGCTGTTATCGACTTCGCATTTGGACCCGCTCGCGCAAGAGTAGCAAGCGAACTTGACTTTACCGAATCACTCTCTCTTTATGCGAATCCCGAATGGCTTCGCGGAGTATTAGAGTCCGAAAGCGCACAGTATTTAACAAGCGGTTGGGGCAATAGAGACGTTGTTGGCGTAGCGGTAGGTTTACAGTGGATAAACGGCGACGCTTCGCTCGGAGCAAACAAAGTTACCCAAACCGGCAGTTATGCCGTAAAGTATCGCGTTTATTCAGACGGAACCGTTATTTGTTATGTGGCTAATCCCGGACAAACCAACTGGTTTGCAACTGCGGTAGCAGGTTATATTCATAACGGCGCGGCTTGGGTGCAAGACGAAGGCATTAATATAGCCGAAAAAGTTTTCCCCACGTTAAGAATCAGAAATTGTGCCGATGCAGTTATAACCCGTTACGAAAGCGCGGTATACACTTGCGATACCGTATGCGACGGAGCAAACTTTACGAACGGCACTTTGGCAGAAGGCAGTTTGTATACCGAAACTTTTGACGAAAGCTCTTCTGAACTTCGTGTTATATCGGGTACTGCAAAAATAGTTACTACTACTTCTAAGTATACCGTGATTGCCGATCACACCGTAAGCGAAGATTTAGCCGACGCTTCCGCAACCGAAGGTTTAAGCTTTACGACTAACGCTCAGGGACAGGTAGTTGCGGTTTACGATGAACAAATCGCTTTACAGGCGGGACAGTATTTAGAAGCTACTTATGATTTATCGGGAGTTGCTAATTCTTGGTTCGAAACTAAATTTTTAGCCGCCAAACCTACCGACGCAGCGTCTTTCGGATACGAAACGGGTGACGGAATACTCGTTATAAACGACGGAAGAATAAAAGTTTATTCCGATAGCAGTGAAAGCTATGTTGACGGTTGGGGTAACGTAAGAGCCACTAACGGCAACAATTATTTATATGTTAATTATATAAACGGAAACGGCGCTTTAGGCGTTACTGCAGGAAGCGACAGTTTAAGATTTAAAGCTCGTATTTACGACGACGGCAGAGCTATTTATTATTTTGCTACCGCCGGACAGGATAACTGGTTCAATTTTGCATTTATAGGTTGGAAGATTGAAGGAGCGAAGTGGGTTAAAGCCGAAAGCGGTTTTGCTCCTTTAGCAAACGGTTATTTATCGCTCGGGTTCAGAAATACCCCGGCTGCAAAAATTACTGCGTTTACCGTAGGCGTTTATGATTATAATGCGGACGCAGGCGAAGCCGACGGTGCGTTAAACGGCGAAATTTACTCCGAAACGTTTGGCGACGACTGCAAAATATCAACCGTAGTCGGAACCGAAAAGGTATTTGATCCGTCCAACGCAATAAGCGCGGCAGGCGAAACGGATAAAGTTACTTACGAAGAAAACAATTATATGTTTGCCGAAAACGATCCTGAAACAAACGCTTATTATTTCGGCACCGAAGAAGGCGTAACTTTAACCGAAAATCAATACGTTGAAATTATTGCGGACGTTAAAAACTTAAACGCTCAGGCGTTTATGGATTATGCTTTCCTTGAAAGCAAGCCCGAAACAGTAGCCGCTTTAAACGAAACGTTAAAAGGCGATTACGAAGGTATGTCCATTAAGCCCCAACCCGGCGGAGCAGTCGTATGCATCAGTTCTTCTGTAGTGGATACCTATATGAAAGCCTGGAACGGCGTAGGCAATAACGACGGTAAATACAGCGGTTCGCAGCTTGTAAACGGTAATTTCGAAAAAGGCGCGGCTAATAGATTAAACGGCGCGGACGGTATTGCTATAATAGCAAGATATTATGCCGACGGCAGCGCCGTATTCGGATATGCCGATAACGGAAAAGTAAACTGGTTTAACGATATAGTAGTAGGTTGGGAATGCAATGGCGGAACAGGCTGGAAATACGTAAAAACGGCAACCGCTTACAAACAGATTTCCACCGTATATCCGCACCTTATAGTAAGAAATCAGGGCGACGATTTATTTGTAAATAAATTGAGCGTAAATGTTTACGACTACACTGATTTTGTAAGCGGCACAGGCGATATTATAAGCGGAACTCTTTCAGCCGAAGCAAAAGTAGATACTTACGGCACACAGCTCGTTAAAGTAAACAATAACAATATTACCATAAATAACGCAAACGATCAGACGTATATTTACTCAAGATATACTCTTCCCGCACAAGAAAAAGCATATTTTGCAAACTTCACTTTAAAGCTTTCCGAACTTTCCGGCGCGGCAAAAGCAGTGTTATACCTCGGCGTAGAAGGCGCTGACGTCTCGGCGGCAAAAACTATTGTTTTAAGCTTGGGCGAAGACGGTAAAATTTTGGCTACCGTAGGCGAAAACAGCGTTTTGTTAGACGTTGCTCCGGGCGAAAAATTCGTTTTATCGCTTGAAGCCAATGCCGAAAACGCAGTTCTCATTGTAGGCGAAACTGCGCTTACACTGGAAGGCGTAGTAGGCGGCAAAGCATTTGCTTTAGGTGTTTCGGGCGTAACCGAAGAAACCGATAAAGCAAGCGCATCTTTCTACGGCGTTACTTGTCTGGGCTATGAAAACAGCGTTACAAGCGTTGATTTTGCCCCCGCAATCAAGCCTTATCCCGTTAAACTCGGTACTCCCGTTGTTACAATCGGCGAAAACGGCGTTGCAAGCTGGGCGGCTGTTGAAAACGCAAGCGGATACAAGTATATTATCGATAACAGCGAAGCTGTTATTACCGATAAAACAAGCGTAACGCTTACTAACAAACAGAGCATTAAAGTTATGGCTATCGGCGATGGCGACGACTATGCCGACGGCGATTATTGCGAAGCTAAGATTTATAAAGTTCCCGCGGTTAAACTCGGTACTCCCGTTGTTACAATCGACGAAAACGGTGTTGCAAGCTGGGCGACCGTTACAAACGCAAGCGGATACAAGTACGTTATCGATGACGGCGAAGCTGTTGCTACCGATAAAACGAGCATAACGCTTGAAAACGGTCAGACCATTAAGGTTATGGCAGTAGGCGACGGCGAAGATTTTACAGACAGTGATTATTCTGAAGCTAAAAAGTATGAAAAAGCCGTTGAGCCCGATAGCTCTGATTCTGGCAGTTCTTCCGAAAATTCCGGTTCGTCCGGCACATCAAACGGTTCAAATTGTAAAAGTTCGGTGGGCGGCGCAGGTCTTTTCGGCTTAGCAATTTGCGGTTTAGTAGCCGTTATAAGAAGAAAACGCAGATAATTAACTGAATTATCGCAAAAACAAAAAACGCAAAAAGGGGTTGCCGTGAATGGTCGGCAACCCCCGAATGCGTTAAAACTCAATAAAAAAATCGGGTATTATCCCGATTTTAATGTTAAATCATTTTATTTATTCGTCTAATGCGGCGTAAATACCGGTCTGAATGGCGGTTTCAACAAGTCCGTAATAATTTGCTTTTTCTTTAAGCGGAGAAAAATAGCATTTGGTCTTTTTTGAAAATTCGTTCTGATTAAGGTATTTATTGAGTCTTTCAAGATATTTATCGCCGAGCAGGGATAAATTTCCGTTGATTATAACGGTTGTAATATCAAGCATAACGACTATGTTTGAAATGGAAACGGCAAGCATTTTCGCCGCCTGGTCAACTGTTTTAACTACGTTTTCGTCGTCTGCTAAAAACTTTTGTATAAATTCATCTCGGCTTTGGTCGATGAGTTTGTTGTTTTCGGGCGAAGAACTCAGGTTTAAGTAACGCCGTATCATGCTACTAAGCGAAATTTCGGTTATAAGCGGAGTATCGTCGTAGTCGGTAACCGAACCGAACTCGCCTGCGTATCCGTTTTCGCCTTCAAAAATTTCGCCGTTTATGTAAAGCGTTGCGCCTGCAGATTCGCTTATATGGTAGTATAATGCCGAATTTGTAGTATTCAGAGGTTCAATGTTTTTATGTCCTATAAGAGCGATATGCATGTCGTTTTTTACAACTATCGGACAGTCAAATTTTTCGCGGAACATGTTGAACAGATTGATCTTCGTGCAGTCGATAAATTTTGCGGCTTTCCAGAAGTATCCCGTTTCTTTATCTATTCGTCCGGGCGTACAAATGCAAACGGCTTTAATCTGCAAATCGCAAAGATTTTTAGATTCTAAAAGCGAACTTAAACGATCTATCGAATATTTTACGTCGTCTATAGATAAATAAAAACGCTCGTCCGTTTGTTCTGAAATTAAACTGTTGCCGTAGATATCGAAAATATCTATTTTTATGCGCGGGGAAGAATAGTCTACTCCCGCAAACAAGCCGAACCGCTCGTTAAGCGCGTAAAGCGAAGGCTTTCTGCCTACGTTCGACTTATTATCCGCAACGGATTTTACGATGTTCTTTTTTACAAGATCGTCCATTACGTTGTAAAGCGCAACACTGCTGAAGGGCAGAGTTTTGTTAAGTTGCGCGCACGAACAGCTTCCGCCGGCTTTTAGTATGGAAATAACTTTTTTCTGATTATCTTTTCTTATAAGACTTAATCCCTGAAAGGATGATTTTGCCATATAGCACCTTTGAAAATATTCTTTAACAGATATAAAAAACACTGTTAATTTTATAATAGTATAACATAAATCAAAATAAAACAAAAGCGAAAAATATAAAATAAACGAATTTTTAGGGTAAACATCCTAAAAAAACGACTTAAAATCATACAAAATATAAGAGAAAATCGAAATGAACAAAGTAATAAATTTTGCACGGAAAGAATTAGACAGATATTTTTTAAAAATTACGGGACTTAAAAACGAAATCGAACTTGCGCTTAGCGGCGAGAACGAAAATGTTTTTGACGAGAGTTTCGTTATAGACGTAGAACAAACCAAGGGTAAAATTTGCGGGCTTAACGGCAGAAGCGTCCTTTTAGGCGTTTACCGTTTTTTGCGCGCTTTGGGTTGCAAATTTTTGTATCCGGGCGAGGACGGAGAAATAATTCCCGCCGTTTCGCCCGAAAATATTTCCGTTCATATCGATTTTACTTCTCCGCTTAAACACAGGGGATTAACGCTTGAAGGGAGCGTTTCTTGCGAACACGTTAAAAACTTTATCGACTGGGGTGTAAAAAACGGGTTTAACAGCTATTTTATACAGTTCCGCACGGGCTACACCTTTTTTGAAAGGTGGTTTAATCACGATTTTAACCCGTATGCAGATAAAGTTCCGTTTAACGATGAACTTGCCGAAAACATAAACAAGGAACTCCGCGAAGAGATCAAAAAGCGCGGCATGATTTTTCATGCCGTGGGACACGGTTGGACGTGTGAACCCTTCGGGATTCCTTCCCGCGGGTGGGACGAAGTAAAGAAAATTCCCGAAAAATATAAAGATTATTTTGCGCTTTTAAACGGAACAAGGGGTTTTTATAAGGGTATTCCGCTCAATACTAATCTTTGCTATTCAAATCCGCTGGTTCGAAAAATGGTTATAGATAACGTGGTTGAGTACATAAGAGAGAACAAGGACGTAGACGTTCTGCACCTTTGGCTTGGCGATAACTATAACAATTTTTGCGAGTGCGACGCTTGCGCAAAAAAAACTCCGTCCGACTGGTACGTAATTTTGCTTAACGAACTTGACGAGCGTCTTACCCGGCTTAAAATAGACATAAAAATAGTATTTTTGATCTACTTTGAACTTTTATATAAGCCTGTTTTTGAAAAAATCAAAAACGAAGACAGATTTATTTTAATGTTCGCGCCTATAACCAGAACTTATGATAATTCGCTGCAAGGTTTTATAGATCAGGCAAAAACGGCAAAAGTTACGCCGCTTGAATTAAATCATTTCGCGCCCCCTGTGGATTCGGCTGAAAATATGCGCCATTTATTCGACTGGCAGGAAAGCTTTAAGGGAGATTCGTTTATGTTCGATTATCCGCTTATGTGGGACGGCTGTAAGGAATACGGCGGCATAACGCTTGCAAAAACCATATATTCCGACGCCCACGCGCTTAAACAAATGGGCTTAAACGGATATGTGAGCTGTCAGTTACAGAGAATGTTTTTCCCCACGGGTTTCCCTATGTACGTTATGGGAACCGCGCTTTTCGAGCAGGATAAAAGCTACGAGCAGATAAAGGAGGAATATTTTACTTCCGCTTACGGCGAATTTGCAAACGAAGTTTACGATATTTTAAGCGAAGTTTCGTCGTTTAAAATTTACGACTATATGCGGAATTGTATCCCTATAAACTCGCCGGAAATGCGCGACAGAATAGGCGATATAAAGGTTAAAGCCATGGCTTTTCACGGTAAAGTATTAAAAATGCTTGAAAAGCAGAATTCTCCTATAGTTATGCGGCACTTGGTTTTATTAAAAAAGCTTTTTGAATTTTTAGTGTACATAGCTCAGATTATAGAAGAAAAAACGGGCGAAAACGATATGGAAAGAATAGAGGTTATTCTGCGCAGACTCCAGCTTGAAATTTTTGAGTTTGAGCCGTTTTGTCCTCAGCGGTTTAACGGCGGATATTTTTACACTCATGTTGAAGAAATGGCGCATCGCAAATAAAAAGGGTAAAATTATGAAATTTTTCGGAATGTTAAAAGACGGCGCGGTTTTACAGCGCGGTAAAGATATAGTTGTAAAAGGCTTGGCGCAAAATAATGCGGTATGCACGCTTAAAGGCGGCTCCTATTTAAAAATTATAGACGTAAAACCTTTTGAAGACGGAAAATTCAAAGTTGTTTTTCCGCCCGTTACCGACGTAAAAAACACCTTTACTTTAAGTCTGAAAGACAAGGCGGAAGAGATTTCGATTTCGCTTACGTTCGGCGACGTGTATTTAACGCTCGGTCAGTCGAATATGGCGTACGGCACAGGCTGTATGTATAATCGCAAAGAGCTTATAAAAAGAGCAAAAAAATGCAACGTAAAGTTTTTTGATATTTTCGAAGCATACGGGCAGGAAAACGGCGAGATATTCAGACCTGAAAAGTCTATGGACGACTTTGATGGCGAATGGAAATGGATTACGCCTTACGATAAAAACATAGGCGCAACTTCTGCCGTCGCGCTCATTACGGCAATAGAGCTTTACGAAAAAACGGGCGTGCCTATAGCAATGGTAAACACTGCGCTCGGCGGCGTAAGTATAGATACCTACATGCCTCGCGACGTTGCGGATACCGATCGGCGAATTATCGACTATTTAAAGAAAATAGACAAATACATTCCCAAAGACGGCAAATATAACGTTTACGCGGGCGCAAATTATTCTCAGCTCGGCGGCATTTATAATGAAAAAATACACCCGCTTAAAGATAACTTTTTTAAAGCCGCTCTGTGGTATCAGGGCGAAAACGCCATAAGCGGGTTTGAAGGCGCGGCGTATTACGAAATTGCGCTTAGAAAAATAATTTTAACCTATCAGGAAATTTTCGGTAAAGATCTGTATTTTATTGCCACAAACGTTGCGTTCGATTTTTATGATTACAGCGATTACGGCTATAATTATGTAAACGAAGCTATAGATCGGGCGGTTATAGGGCTTAACGCCTGCTCGTTTCCCGCATACGACGCTTCCACCGAATGGAAGGTAAACGACGGTGCGACTTATTATCATCCCATTCATCCCGTAAATAAAGACCTTATCGCTCATAGGTTCGCAAAATCCGTTTTATGTAAAATTTACGGCAAAAAAGAATGGATTCCGCCTTATATTGCCGATGTAAAAACTGAAAACGGCAAAATTTATGCGGAAATTTACCCAAAAAAGAATTTTAAATTCAAACATATTTTCGGCTTTACGGTGGCGGGGGCGGACGGCAAATTCGTTCAGGCCGAATGTAACGTTATTTCTCGCGGAAAAATCGAAATTTACTCTCCGTATGTTAAAGAACCCGTGGAAATGACATATGCTTTTTCGCCGTATAATTCGCGTTGTAATCTGATTTGTTCTGACGGCGACGCGGTAAAAACCTATCGAAAACGTTTTGAAGACGTAAAAAATCGGCAGTATCTGCCTCTCAACTGTTTTGCAAGCTTATCCGAGCTTTGGTTTGACGAGAAAAATTTCGGTCCGGATCTCGGTTGCATCGGCAAAGCGGAAATTTTTAAAGACGGCTTAATTACAAGAACGAATTCTACTAAACGTTCTTTAGTTTCAATTAAGGGCGAAAACTGCCTTAAAGCGGAATTTAATCCCACAAACGAAGGATATTACTTTTTCGGTGTTTCGCCCGAAGTTAATGTTCCCGGCGTAAATCCGCATTTTGAGAGGTTTAAATATCTTTCTGTCGTTTTAAAGGCTGAATGCGTCCGGGAAACAGAGTTCTGGGGCGGGCTTGTAAGAACGAGCGGCGGCGCGATTCATCGTTTTGTAGGCGATAATTTGATCGAAAAGGTGAACGACGAATTTACAGAATATACACTTAACTTAAATGAATTTGTTGAACCGTCGCTTTGCAAAGTTCCTGCTACAGGGCAAAAATTGAGCGAAATAAATACTTTCGAATTGTATTTCAGGAGCAAGAAAAAGGGCGTTTTGTATATAAAAAGTATAATTTTACACGACTGATGATTTTGTTAAAGCGTAGTTATTTTAATTTATGGAAACTTTAAAGGTAATAAACGTAATAAATTTTATAAGGGGCTGCGAACCGCGGCTTGAAATGGATTTGATTACTCCCGTTAAAAAGCAAATAGAACTGATTAAAAAAACAGGACTTAAATGCACGTTTTTGTTTCAGTACGACGCGCTTTTGAGCGATGATATGACTTCCTTGTTTTCAGATATCAACGGCGAAAAAACAGAAATCGGCGGTTGGTTTGAAATGGTAAGGCAGCAAGCGGAAAAAGCGGGTATAAAATGGCGCGGCAGACCTGGCTTTGACTGGGATCATTATGCCGACGTCGATACGCCTATGGGTTATACTTTAGAAGAGCGAATTAAACTTGCAGACGAGTTTATGTCTGAATTTAAGCGTGTTTTCGGGTATTACCCCAAAAGCATGGGGGCTTGGGCGATAGATGCTTTTACATTGAATTATATGTACGAAAAATACGGCATACAGGCGTTTTGCATATGCCGCGAGCAGGTCGGAACCGACGGTTACAGTTTTAGCGGCGGTTATTATTCCGGCGGCTATTATGCAAGCAAAAACAACGCGCTTTGCCCCGCACAAACTTTAAACATGCAAATAGACGTTCCCGTTTTCCGCATGCTCGGCTCTGACGTGGTAAAGCAGTATTACATGGGGCTTGACGAAAATTATAATCCCGCCACACTTCAGGGCGTTGCCACATTAGAACCTGTCGGAAACGGAAAAATCGGCGGCAGCAATACCGCTTGGGTAGACTGGTTTTTAAAAAGCAATTACGAAATCGCGCTTAATTTTGCCTATGCGCAGGCAGGGCAGGAGAACAGCTTTGGCTGGGAACGCATGAAAGACGGGCTTAATTATCAGTTTAAAAAGATATCCGATGACGTAAAATGCGGAAAATATGTGGATATGACGCTTTCGGAGTGCGGTTTGGCTTTTAAAAAGCGTTTTCCGCTGACTCCCGCCACAACTTCCACGGCGTTCGGCTCTTTTGAAAACGACAAAGAAGGCACCGTGTGGTACGAAAACAAAAATTATCGCGTAAGCTACTATTATTCAAACGGGAAATTCCTTATACGGGATATTTATCTGTTCGACGAAAGATATAAAGAAAGGTACTTAAATTCCGTTTTAAAATCTATTGATTACGTTTACGATAATCTTCCTTTAACCGACGGCTATTTATACAGCGGCAATAAAATTTTAGCGGGGCTGTATTTAGTTAAAGACGGTAAAGAAGTTGAAATTACTGATTTAAAATACTCTGAACCTGACCGAAACACCGCAACGGTTACGGTTGAAAGCAGTGCAGGGCGTTTTGAGTTTATAAATACCGAAAGCGGCATTACGGTAAAAAGTAACGATGAATTCTATCTTGTGCTTAAAGCCGCGGTATATCCGTCGCTTGAAAGCGTCAGAGTTAAAACCTTAATGTTAAAACATAACGGATACGAATACGTCGTGTCGGTAGCGTCAGGCGAATTTATTGCAAGCGGCAAAGCGTTTAAAATTAAAAGCGAAAACGGCGTAATAACACTCAATTTACAACTAAACAAGTAAACTAATAAAAAAACTCCGGACGGGATAAATTTCCTTGTCCGGAGTTTTTTAAGAGAAACTTTATGAGTTTTTTGCGTTTTTTTAACCATTTTTACTTTAGCTCAACCGATTTAACTAAAATTTAAAAAATGCGGCTATAAGTCGATTATCGCATGTTTTTGTATAAATTTAATCAATAATTTAACTTAAAAATAGTATTTCTCTTCACAAAACTTTTTAAAATTAAAAATTTTGCGAGTGAGTAAATCAAAAACAATATAAAACAGAACAAAACGTAAAGTTGTAACAGTTTTGTTTTATATAAAAGTGTGGCTATAGGTCGATTATCGGTAATTTTAAAGCGTAAAATTGCCGTTTGAATCCGTTGTTGTGTCTTCGTGGAACTTGTAGCCTGTAAAAATAAAATTTGTTACATCGTACTTTGTCTTTACCGCTTGCCGCGCTTGCAACAAACAGCCAAATTCTTTTTATTTTACGCCAAAGGCAAGGTTGCCGAAAATATGGTTAAATTATCTTTTCGTTCATAATTCAACGTTCCGTGCATAGATTCAACCGCGGTTTTTGCCAAAAACAAACCGAGCCCGGAATTATTTTCGGAAGAATCGCCCGAAACAAACGGTTCAAATATGTTTTTATCGGTTGAAACGCCTTTGCCGTCGTCTATAATACTTACTCTGCATAACCCTTTGCGTTTTACCGCGGTAACGGTTAAATGCGTGCAGTAGGAGTGTTCTATTGCATTTAAAATCAAATTTAACATTACGTTTTCAAAGGCAACTTTTTTTGCGTAAACTTCTAAGCTGTCGGGAGTAATAACCGTAAGAACTATTCCGTTCGCCTCGCAATCGGGTTTCAGTTCGTTCGTAACTTTATAAATAAGATCGCTTAAATTAAGAACTTCGGACTGTTCAGCCACGTAGTTTTGTTTGCCGTATTTTCCTAAATCGGCAAAATCCTTTTTAAGTTTCGTGTTTTTTTGCAAAATAGAGTCCACTTTGGCTATTTCGTCCGCCGAAGACAGCGTATGGCGCAAGTCTGTAAGAGAATCGCCCATTCTGACCACGGTCTTTTTCATGTCGTGGCTTACGTAAAGTAAAATTTTATCGCGTTCCGAAATTACGGTTTGCAAATTCTTGGTCTGTTTTGCAACTTCCTGTTCCAGATTAGTAGTCAGATATCTGTTGTGAATTTCTGCCGAAATAAACTCTCTGAAGCCTAAAATTATTGTTATTACGAGCATTGTAAGGCACAGCCAGAACGCAGGTAAAAGAACTACTGACGTAAAATCCTGATTAAAAATAAGCGTTATTGCCGCCAGAATGCCCGCTATTATGCCGTTTAAACGCAAATAGGGGGATTTGCCTTTGATAACGTCTGAAAACGTAAAAACGTAAACGCCGACGATACAGACGATTTTTAAAACGGCGCTTAAAGTGTTAAAAACGGCATATACCGAAACCGCTGTGCAAAGCGGCGCAATAAACGTGGATATACTTGCAACGGCAGCAACTATAAACAGCGGTAATAAAACGGGAATTTTTCCCTCCTTTTCAGGCATATACATCGTAGAAGCAAGAAGAATTATGCCCGTCGAAAGACGGCGGATTCCGATTGTAAAATACGGAACGGTGGTATACCCGAATAGCAAATAGGTTGAAAACAATGCTAAAAATATACCCGATGCAAATATAAGCTGCGGCACGAACGAAAGCGAATGTTTAAGAATACAGATAAAAAGAAACAATAATAAAGTTGCCGCGCCGATAATCGCTCCTATTAACAACATAGAGCGATTTTTTTCTACGATTTTTTTAACAGCCGATTCTTCTCCGATTAAAATTCCGTCCGTAATACCTATAAAATTATCGTTTTCGGACTCGTAGTGTATGGTAACTATACATTCTTTTGAATATTTGGGATCTGAAGAAACGGGAATATCTATAAACACGGGTTTTGTTGCGGTCTGATGAGTTACGGAATTATCGAATTCCGAAGGCGCAGAAAAATTATTGTAGTACGATATATTGTATCTGTCAATCGAGCCTATATACCCCTTGTTCTGATACTGAACGTATATGCTGCAAGCCGAAAAAACGGGCGGGATATACATCGTTAAATGATAGCTCCCGTCTGGTTTTAATAAATTCTGCAACTTATCCGCATTATTCCACTCTTCTGTTTCCAAAGTGTCAATATAAAATCGGTAAGTTCCTCGGTTTGCGGGCGCGCTTTCAAAATATTCGTCGCCTACGGCTTCGTTAAGCTCGGCAAAATCGTCCGGTCGGTAGTTTATGGCTGTAAATTTCATAACGCCTTCTACGTCGTAAACAGAAACGGCGTTTGCCATAACCGATGAAAATTCTTTTTTTCTGACGGGAGTATCGTGAATGCTGTTTTTTCCCGCAAAGTTTAAAATAAGGGTAAAGGTTAAGCAAACAAGAAACAAACTTAATATTATACAAAGGTTGCGTATGGTTTTTTTCATGAAATATCTCCCGTAAAGCAATAACCTTTATTAAATTCCGTTAAAATGATATCGGAGTTTGGCAGAGCGGCTTTCATTTTTCTGCGTAAAGACGATAAATGCGCGCGTATGGTTGTGGTGTGCAGGCTCGGCGCGCACCATATTTCTTCATAAATTTCGTCTGCGGTAAAATATCTGCCGCGATTTTTAACCAAAAAGAACAGAATATTAAATTCCGAAGGCGTCAGCGCAATAGTTGTGTTTTTATACTTTACCGTACGCGAGTTTGCGTTTACCGAAAAATTCCTGAAAGTTTCAACTGCGGCCGATTTTGGCAGTAGCCGCAAGGCAATATGCGTTTCCAAAAGGCGCATGGTGCAGGGTTTTACAACGTAATCAACCGCTCCCGACGTAAGCCCCGCCATAACTATTTCTTCTCCGTCTAAAGAAGACAGAATGACCACGGGCGGCAATGCCGAAAACTCTTTGAATAAATCCATACCCATGCTGTTTTTAAGTATCAAATCCAAAACAACGGCGTCAAAAGTGCCTTCCGTTTGCAAAATGTTTACGGCTTCTTCTACGTCGGATGCCGTAAAAACAACATTTTCGGGGGAAAAATGCGCAACCATTTCTATTTTTAATTTTTCATCGTCTTCAACAAACAGCAGTTTCCTGCCGCAAACCGTATATTCCATATTGAATTTCCCGTTAAAAAATATCCGTAATTTTTAGTTAAATATATTATATTTCTCTTATATTATAACAAATATTAATGCTCATTGCAACACGATAAAAGATATTTTTAATTTACGTATTTGTAAAGAATTGTTAATGTCCTTTTTTTTACCATTTATCGTTTTAATTTAATATTTAGTTTGTATATAATATAATTATTAAGCTTTTTATAAAATCTTATAGATTTTAAACCGCGGCAAACAAAAACCGCGGCAAACAAAAACCGCGGCAAACAAAAACCGCGGCAAACAAAAACCGCGGCAAA
>CAKVPH010000019.1 GCA_934796775.1 uncultured Clostridia bacterium | reverse complement strand
ATATTATCGGAAGTTGTCGGCAAACAGCCCGAAGGGATACTTGCCAGCAACTGATGTTTATTCAAACTGTGATGCCTTGATTTTATCAAGGTGGTTGCGTTTAGCAACTTAAAATTTGACTTGCTCAAATTTTAACATCACATAGTTTATGCTATGTAAAAATATAGTATTATATAATTGGGGTTGCAATATATAAATGTACATTTTTACGTGCATTATTTTAAGTAATATAAATATATGGAGAAAAAATATGAGAATTGAAGAGATAGATATGGAAGATATAGAAGATTGCAAAATAAATTTTGATGAAAGGGGAAGAGACTTAATACTTTGTTGTAAAGATAAAAATGGTAAAGATGTTAACGTAAATTGTGAATACCCGACAAATATAATGGTTGCTATATTTGGAGAATTGCATAATGCAGAAAATCAAATCAAACTAAGTAAATATATTCAATCACAAAAAGAATTGCCAGAATGTTTGATGACTATATATAACAAATTGCCAAATGATTTAGGCAAAACAATGATTATGTTTTATAGCGAAAATAACACTATAAGAGAAATTTCTAATAAATTAAATATCACTCCAAATAAAGTTATAGAACATTTGGCATTGGCTTTAAGAAAAATGCGAAATCCTATCTATGCAAAATACCTATATAAATTTATGCCACAAATAGATGATTTAGATGATTTAAAGATATAACAAAATAATAAAATTATATTTGCCAATTTTGAGTTAATATAGTTTAGTTTTAATAAGCAGTTTGGAGATAAAAAACAAAAATTTTTTAAAAGTAAAAATGATAAAAAATATTGTGTGAAATACAAAAATAATTGTTTGGATATTAGTTTTTAAAGTAATTATTCTATTATTGATAAGACAAGAATTTGTTATTATTTATTGAAAAAAAATTATAAATAATCATATTTTTATAAATTTTTAAAAATATTTAATAAAAAATATTATTTTATAGTTTATAAAACATATATAGTTTTAACTAAAATTATAAATAGGAGAGAAAATGAATAACATAGATAAAATATTAATCGGACATACCAAAAATGGCAAAGAATTTTATATCAATCTAAAAGAAAAGAGAACAATTCTTATAGTTGATAAAAATAAAACGGGACAAATTCTTTTTTTTAAAAAACTAATAACTGAATTATCAAAAACACCTAACAAAAATTTAATCCAATTTCTTATGATAGAAGATAACCATAATTATGACAATATGGATAGTGATATAAGATTCTATTTACCTATCGCAGATAATAGAGAAAAGATTGATGATGTGTTAGATTATTTAAAAGATACCAAAGAATCAAGGTTTAAACTAATTAGAGAAAGTGGTGTTTACAATGTCGAAGATTATAATAATAAAGAATGTTTTAAACTTGCCTCTATATACTTATTTATTGATGAATTGGCAATTATACAAAAATATGACAAACTTGAAATGCTTATGTCATTAATCAAAAACGGTACTGCGTGTGGTATATATATTATTGTTGCAACATCAAATGTCAGCAATAAAAATGTATTGTGTGGTAGAGTAAAAGCAAATTTTCATAATAGGATATGTTTTAGTGTAGATTCAAAAGAAGAGTCAAAATTAGTACTTGACGAAAGTGGTGCAGAAACTTTAAATAGAAATAATAATGAAGTCATAATAAATGAAATAATCAAATCAACAATAGTTTCGTTAGATTTTTAAAACAAAAACAGACTTTTAATAAGCCTGTTTTTTTATGTGTTTTAATCCAATCAAATAAACATTCAAAGCTGTTTATCCACAAAAATCTTTTGCAGTTTGTTGAAATGTTTTATCAATATTTGTGTTTAACTTCTTTGCTATTTTAAACTTCAATTATTAAATATCTAAATCCTGGACTTGGATTATTTAATTTTTTATCTTCAAAATAAAATTCCTTATTCCAATTGCATTCATATGATTTTTCTAGTATGAAATCTTTTCTTTTTGCTTTTGGATTATTATGATTTATACCGTCTGTCCAAGAACAGGTTTTCATTGTTAAACTTCTATCTCCGATACAAAAGTTCTGATCATTATTTTTGCTTATTTTTAATAAGGGGTTTGCTTGATTTCTTAGATGTGGACAAGAAATTTTCCAAATTTTTTCATCATTTGATATTATAATTGAATAACCTTTTAAAAACGATTTAATATTGGTGTTTTCAAATTTACCACCCAATTTTAATTGTTCCAATCTATAAACATCGTATAAAAAATCATAACGACAATTGTCAGTAGCACCTTTCATCGCGATAGATATGTTATATTTCCCATTGTTATAGTAATATCTATTACATTTTTTTCCATTTCCATTTTTTAATCTTAAATTATATTTAAGTTCAATCGCAATATAATCTCCTTTTTCATCATAGATAACAATATCTGTATAATTTCGTTTTATTGATGAATCTTCATTATTTGCTGAATTATTAGTTGGGTAATATACTTCAAAAACTATTTCGATATTTTCAGCATTCTGTTCGTTCAAATATTCCTTTATAGCCATTGCAAATTCAAAGCGAAAGTGATTTTCATTATAGAACGGCATTTTATTTTTAATTCTTTCCATTATTTCAGATGGGTTGAAATTTTTTAAATTGTAATTCATATTATTTCTCCTTTGTGATTTTGTTTTATATTAAAATTATATATATATTCTTGTCAAACAAACTTTATTATTTGTTTAAGTTTATTCATTGACTAATCTTTCCAACTCTTGCCAAATTTTTACCATTGCAAAGGTGTCAAGTTCGCAATATTTTAACAGATTATGTCTAGCAACTTCTTGTTCCTTTAATGGCATATCTTTAATCTTTGGGAAAATGCTCATTGCTTCGCCACCATTATGAACTCCATCTAAATTGTGATAGTTTAAGGTAGGGTCATCTGGAAACATTGCGGGCAAAACGCTTTTAATTGAGAATGAACCACCAATTTCTTTTTTGTAGTAATAACCATATCTAAATGGGTCTAATAAATCTTTAATGCTAAATTCTATGGAATATAAATGCTTTTGAAGGTCAGGGAATGTTTCAGCTAATTCGCCAATTCTTCCACACTCAAAAGATTTGTTGTAAGCAAGAACACAAGCTCCTGCCGGAATATCATTACAAAGTGCTTCTGCTAAACTGTGTCTTGGGTCTTCGCCCGATATTCCCAAAAACTCTTTGTGTTTTAATTCTCCACCTTTGGTCTCTATGTAGTGAAGTGAGTATTGAAAAGGAATTTGTTGATATGGTCTAGTGCCTTTGTATAAAGGGATAATTGGTTGTTGAGTTTCAAAATCTAAAAAGTATAAGGGGTATGAAAGGGTATCCAAAAACTTTTTTATATTTTCTTTATCAACGTAAACCCCTTTATCGTGCAAAGCATACTCAATTTGTCTATTTCTAATATCTCCTAAAAACCAACCTGTTTTGTCTAAATCATCAAAAGATATTATTCCACGATTATAATATTCAATTTTCTTGCTAAAATTCAACCTATACAAATCAAAAACAGAAGGTTTTGGTAAATGTTTACTGCAATACTTCCAAAATCCACATTTATATGGGTTATTGCAACTGCAAGAAATATCTATATTTGGTTCATTTTTATCTTCCAGCAATTTTTCTGCCATTTTAATTTTTTCTTCAACTTCTTTCTGTTCATCAATTACAAATTTCCAAACATTTGTAATTTTAAATAGTTCATTTAGTTTTAATGTGCCGTTAAAAACATAATCACTATTTATATTGACTAAATATGTACCTGTTACCTTTACACCGCAATGCTCCAAAACATATTTTTGATATGCAACATCAACAATATAAACATAATTATCTTCGTGGGTTGAACTTTTTACTTCGTAAATTGCAAATCCGTCATCTTGTTTTCTTAAAATATCAACTGCACAATATAGTCCATTATAGTTAAAAGATGCTTCACAAATATTGTCACGACCATCAAGCATATATTGTTTTGTTTTTTCAATCATTTTGAGTATGTCAAGTTTATTGTTTGTGTAAGTGGTAACTTCGTTATAATCTCCAAATAATTGCATTGCAAGGTCGCCTACAATATTTCCATTATCCATTCTTGATTTTGTGCTTTCATCAATAATGTATTCTTCTGGTTTATATTTTTTAAGCCAAGCAATTTTGGGACATTGCCATAGTCCACAATATTTTGATTTGCTAAAGAACATAACAAAACCCCTTTTTTACATTATAACAAAATTATTAAAAAAGTCTTAATGTTTATAACAAATAAATTATATTCTATTAAATATCCATTTTTATGGACATAAAACAAGGTAGTATGAAAATAAGATTTAATAGAGTAGGAAAGATTGATGGAAAAAGATGATTATTTGAATGTTTATAACAAGTGTTATAGCATTTTGGAAAACAGAAAATAAGCAAAAGAAAGAGCAAAGTTAGGATTTTGCAACCGAGATATTGAATGATGACCATTTTTATGGCCATCATTTGTTTTATTATATAAAAAAGGAGAAAAGTTTATTATGAAAACAGGATTTAAAAAACTAGATAAAATGCTTGGTGGTGGAATTAATAAGGGGGAAGTTACCATTATTGCTGGTAGACCATCAAAATATAAAAAAACATTGGCATTCAATATTGCTTATGGTTTTGCAAAAGATTTTTACAAAACAATGATTTTTTCAACAAATTTAAGTAAGAAACTAATTCAAGAGAGAATAGACAAAATTTGTGAAAATGGTGATACCAATAACGCTGAAGAATTCAATATAGAAGATTATATTGGAATAAATGATTGTTCATACTTAACACCAAAATATATCGAAGAACAATATAAAAATATGTCTAAAAAATTAAATGGTGTTAATGCGATTATTATTGATTGTTTTAATGATATTTTATGTGATGATTGGAGTGACTTAAAACAACGTAACTATAATTGCGAAAAAATCAATAGAAGTATTGTTATGAATGATTTAAGAAAGTTGGCAAGAGATAAGGATATTGCGATAATTCTTTGTGTAAATCTTAATAAAGATATAGACACGCGAAAAGATAATAAGCCCAATTTGGACGACTTGGCAAAAATAATAGATGGCGAATGTTTCCCAGACAATGTATTTTTTATTTTTGATGAAAATAGTTGTTGTAAGCCCGAAGAATGTGATTTCAAAAATTTAAAAGTGGAAGTATCTTTAAATAGAAATTTTAAAAGTGGAATTTTAAATTTTAAATTAAATGTTACTAATTTTAAGTTATTAGAAGATGAAAAAGATTTGCAACACTAAAATATGAAGAAAAATTAAATTAGCCATCTATGAGGGTGTATGAAAACAGAAGATAAGAATTATGAAATATTAGAAAAAGAAGCAAGAAAGTTAAAATGTAGTGCTTGTAGTAAAATATTTGACATTTGTGATTATCAAGAAGATTTTACCTTTGATAAGTGGATAGGATATGGTTCAAAATATGATGAACAACACATCTCATTTAGGTTATGTTGCAATTGTTTTGATAAAATTTTTGATGTTATTAAACCTATGATAAAAGACATTAATATTGAAGATTATGATTAAAGTATTAAAAAATGTTTTAATAAAATACAAAATCGAAAAATTTATAATTTAATAATTGAAATTTACAAGAAAAAGGAAGAGGTTTATGGAAGAAAAAGTTCTATTAAAAAATATAATTGGCACATTAAAAAATTGTGAATTTAAAAATGCTGTTATACCAATAGGAATAGATGAAACGGGAAATTTTATATATGAAAATTATTCAAAAATGAACAACATATTTATTTGTGGAACAACTGGTAGTGGGAAATCAGTATTTTTGGATAATATACTTTTATCATTAACAAAACAACTAGATTCAGACAAAATAGATTTTATTATATTTGACTCCAAACAAGTTGAATTTTTAGATTTGAGAAGTAAAGGATATATGGTTGTTACCGATTGCTGTGATGCTATTGATATTTGTAATGATTTAGTTATTGAGATGGAAAGGCGATATAGCCTTTGTGTCGACCATAAAGTTAAAAATATTGAAGAATATAATGAAAAAGTACAAAATGAAAAATTAAAACATATTGTTGTAATTTTTGATGAGTTCGGAGATTTTATCTATAATGATAGCACTATCTATGACAGTTTATTAAAATTAGTTCAAGGGGGTAGGGCAGCGGGGATACATTTTGTTGTTTCTACTCAGTGTTCACATTTGTTAGAACGTGAGATAATTAAAAATAACATAATTACTCATATAGGAATAGATTTTTTAAATTCATTCACGACAAAAATTGCCTTTCTTATGTTTTCGGATAAAGACAGCGAATTTGTTATAAAGTCAAATGATGCATCTAAATTGAAAGGGAACGGAGAAGCAATAGTTGTTTCACCTGATAAAAAATATAAAATTCAAACCCCATATATTTGCTATAAAGAATTATTTGAAAATATTAGAGATAATAATTGTGAGCAAATGGAATTTATCACAAATAAAGAGAAAATTATTAAAGAAGAAAAGGGAAATCAGTCAAATATCCTTTCTAAAATAGCGATTATCAATTTTACGAATAAAGATATTGCAAGTAAATTATCAACATATTTTTATCAATATGAATATTCAGCAGATACTAATATGTTCAGCGATAGTGAAAACTTAATATTAAGGAATTTTGAGATTTTATGTATTATATATGATAATGAATCTGATTTAAAAAAAGATAATGTTAAACTTTTTATTGACAAAGCAAGAAGTTGCGATATTGACATATTACAATTTAATACTAAAAACAAGACAAAAGATGAGATTATTCTATTGTTAAACGAAATATCAAATCTGATTTGTGAACCAGCACTTATAAATATTGATATTAAAGATATAAAGGAACAAGAGATCATTGATGCTTTTGTAGTTACAAATGAAAATTTTAATAATGAAGATTTAAAGAAAGAATATGGTAGAACAATTGATAAACACCTTAGTAAAATCCCAAATTTTAAACAGGTAATTGTTTCGGTTTCTGGAGGCTATAATACAAGCCTTGAAGAAATTTTTGAATATGTTGATATATTAAGAAATAAGTTGCCAAATGACATAGAAGTAATTTTTGGTAGTAATATCACTGAACAATGCTCAGACATCCATAAAGTAGGAGTAATCTTTCAGAGTGGAGGTAAAGAGGCACATAAAAAGAGAATTATAGAACACAAACTTCAACAATCTTATAAGAAATTTAAGCAAAGCGATTATATGTCGCTTAAATCAATTGAAGATGAAGTCCACGATAAAGAATTTTATAAAACGCAAATAGAAAAATTTAGCAACCTTAATGAAATATCAACTGCAATAATTCAACGTTATATGAGAATAGGTTATCCAAAAGCAGAACAACTTATAGATAACTGGGAAAGAAATGGTTATATTATTAGAGTTGGAGAGCGCTGGGCGGTTAAAAACATAAATTCAATTATTGATGATTTGAAAGAATATTTTAAGGAAAAGTTATAGAAAAAATGGGGTGCACTCCAAACAAAGTCGGGTACATTTTAAGCTTAAAAGACAAGGTCCATTTTTTTGTACATTTCCTTCAAATATTTGTAGTTTTATCAAATATATGTTATAACTAACTAGTCATATTATACAATAAAGGAGAGGACAATGCCTATAAAAGATTCAAAGCCTATTTATGAAGGACAAAGAAAAAGATTTACTCGTTTTAGAGTATTTGAAATTCTTAATGATTATACTAATGAGAATAACCACTTAAAACATACGGAGATTCAAGATAAATTAAGTACACTTTATGATATTCATATTGAAAGGAAAAATATTCGTGAATGTATTGATGATATAAATTATCTCGGTAAACCTTATGGAATATATGTTAATAGTGAAAAGGGTGATGGGGCGTTTCTTCTTTCAAGAATGTTTGGAAAAAGCGAAATAGCATTTTTAATCGATGCAATATTTTCTAGTAGAAGTATAGACTCAAAGCAAGCACAAGAACTAACAAGAAAATTGCAAAGATTTTTAAACAAAGAAGATAGAAAGAGTTTTCATTATATATCTAAAAGTGGGGAAATGACGAGAACTGATAATGAACTTATCTTTTACAATTTGGATATTATTTTAGATGCAATAGAAAAGGGCAAGAAAATAAAATTTAAGTACAACCGTTATTATTTAGATGCTTTAAAAAATGAGAAAATGAAAAATAGGATACTGGTTGCAAGTCCATATTATTTGGTTAATAATCAAGGAAGATATTATTTAGTTTGTAATAATAACTACTTTAATGATATTGCAAATTATAGAATAGAACGAATGTCCGATGTCGAAATTCTTGATGAAGATATTAAACCAATAAAAAACTTAGATGGTTGCGAAAAAGGTTTTGATATTTCAAAATATACAAATGAAAATATTTATATGTTTTCAAATAAAGCCATTATTAATGCAAAGATAAAAATAGATGACGAATATACAATATCTTATGTGCAAGACTGGTTTGGAGAAAATGCAAAAATCTATCAAGATAAACACGATAATAAAATTTATGCGGATATTCATGGAAACGAACAAGCAATTATCTATTGGTGTTTACAATACGGTGAATCAATAGAATTGCTAGAACCAGTTTCAACAAGAGAAAAAATTAAAGGCATCATAGATAATATGGAAAAGAAATATATTTAAAGTAATAAAATAGCAAATATTTTAAATGCAAAGTTTTTGACGGTGTGTATGTTTTAACGCGCATATCGTTTGATAAAATTGAGTTACAAAGGAGTATTATATATGTCAACACCTGTAATGAAATCAGCAAATTGGTGTGCAAATTGTGCGTACTGGGCTGGAAATAGGGAAATTGATGGATTTTTTGGATGGGCAGAGATTGACGATTTTTGCGAAAAAGGCAAATGTGTTAATCAAAAAGGTTATTACAATCAAATGTGTCCTTGGAATGGTCAATGTCCTGCATTTGAAAGACATCCAGCAATAAAGAAATAATAAATAAGGAATATTAAAATGCAACAACCTGAATTAAAAAAAATTAGTGAATTATTATCAATGGAATTTTTTATTCCATCATATCAAAGGGGGTATAGGTGGACGAAATTCGAGGTGCGTGAACTTCTTGATGATTTAAAACAATTAACAGAAAAAACTCATGATACAAAATACTGTTTACAGCCATTAATTGTTAAAAAGATTGAGAATAAAAATAATTGTTACGAGGTAATTGATGGTCAACAAAGATTGACAACTATTTATCTTATAATGAAATTCGTATCAACTTTAATACCTAATAAATCATTAAAAGAGTATTATACAATAGAGTATGAAACAAGGCAAGATAGCAAAAATTTTCTTGAAAATATTAATACTAGTAATTCTTTTATGGATACACCTGACTTTTATTATATGCGCAAAGCATATGACACAATCAGTGGATGGTTTGGTAAACCAATTGATGAGAAAAAACAAGAATTGGGTGATAACATAGATAAATTTCTAAAAGAAAATGTTTTTGTTATTTTTTACAATGTAGATAGCGGCACAGATTCAATGGAATTGTTTAGGAAAGTTAATATTGGTAAAATTCCTTTAACAAGTTCAGAGTTAATAAAAGCTTTGCTATTAACAAGTATTGAAGATAAAGATAAGCAATACAGAATAGCCTATGAATGGGATTTAATAGAACAAAACTTACAAAACGAGAGTCTGTGGTATTTTCTATGTAATGATGCTAAGGATAATAACCGAATTGAGCTTTTATTTGATATTTATGCTGATAGGATAAATGCAGATAAGGATTTAAAAGTATTAAAAGAACAAAAGTATTTTGAATTTATCGTTGTATACAAGGCGTTAAAGAAAAAGTTGCTAACTCCAGATGAAATATGGACAGAAATTAAAAATATAAATTCAAATATTTCTAACTGGTACAATGATATTGATAATTATCACATGATAGGCTTTTTGTTGGCTATAAAAAGTAAAAAGACTTCACAAGAAAAAATTAAGGAATATATTAAAGCGACTTATCAAAAAAACAAGAGTGATATTAGGGAATTTTTTATAAAAGAAATAAAAAATAACTTAAACATTAATAATAATGATGATATTGAAGAAATTTCAGAGTATGCTTATGATGATAAAGTAAAAATAAGAAAATTATTATTACTATTTAATATTGCAACATTAATTTTAAGAAGTGAAAAACAATATAGATTTTCGTTTGAAATTTATAAGAAAAATAGCTGGGATATTGAACATATCCATGCAACAAATGATAGTTCCGCTGAAGCTGATAACTTAATTCAAAATTTAACACTATTAGATAGTGGCACCAATAGAGCATATAAAGATAAACCATTTAATGAAAAAAGAGCCATTATTATCGAAAAAGAAAAATATGGTCAATTTATTCCATTATGCACAAAAAATGTTTTCCTAAAACAATATACTGAAAATGTCAAAGATATGAAAGATTGGAATGAGGATGATAAGCAATGTTATGTGGCAGAAATCAAAAACATTATCAAAGAATTCCTATTAGGAGATAAATAAAATGAAAAATAATAATATACCAAATAATTTGTATCAATTATTATCAAAATATAATGTTGTTATTCCTTTAATACAAAGGGATTATGTTCAGGGAAGCAATAAAGTTATTAGTGAAAGTATATTGACTGATATATATAATGCTATACAAAACCAAAGTGTAGTTGATTTCAACTTTATATATGGGAAAATTGAAAACGATACATTTTACCCAATTGATGGTCAACAGAGATTGACAACATTGTTTATGTTGTATTTATATGCTTTTAGAAATAGTAATGATAACATTTTAAATAAATTTTATTATAAGGCAAGAAATTCATCAAATGATTTTATAAATAGTCTTATTAAAAATAAAAGTCAAATATTTAACAATGTTAAAAAGCCATCGCAAATTATAGAAAATGCTTATTGGTATAATGTTAATTGGTCATACGACCCAACAGTAAAATCTGTCAAAAGTATTCTTGATAGTATTAGTGTAAAATTTAAAGATGTAGTAGAGTTAGATGAAAAACTTAAATCTGAAAAATGCCCAATTACTTTTCAATTCATAGAATTAGATGAGAAGTATGGCAATGCCAATGAGTTGTATATCAAATTAAATTCAAGAGGGAAAATATTGAATTCATTTGAGAATTTTAAAGCTCAATTGATTGAACGAGCAGTAAAAATTAAGTACGATAAGTTGGAAGAGTTCACAAAAAAAATTGATGGTAGTTGGTATGAATTAATTTGGAATTATTTATATTCCAAATATAAGGAGAATGGAATTCAAAAAGTTGATGAAATTTATCATAATTTTTTCAAATTAGTTTTTATAAGTGAAAAAATAGATATAGAAAAAAGCAACTATTTGGAAAATATAAATAATGATATTTATGACAATATTTTAACATTATTGAATTATATGAGCTCAGATAATGTATCGCAAATGATAAAAAACATTACCTTAGATACATTAAATGAAATTAATTATGTAAATAAAACTTATTTTTATTTTATATATAAATTCATTCAAAAATGTAGAGATAACACCAAATTTGAGGCTTGCATGCGTGTTATTCATAATTTAATTGCAAATACTCAAATTGATAAAGATGAGATATTATCAAATTGTGAAATTGGAATAGATACAATAATAGCAAATTCCGAAGATATAATAGAATATCTATCAAAATGTGATGTAGGCGAAATTAAAGGGTTTAATGGGTATCAGAAAAGCGAAGAACAGCAAAAAGCAAGAATTATTAAAAATAATGTATCATTTTTAGAAGCTATAAAATCTGCAGAAAGTAATGAATATTTTGATGGACAAATTGGTTCTGCTCTAAAAATGTCAGAATTAGATAAAAATGGGGATATTGAGCTGTTTAAAAGATATTGGGAAAAGATTGAAATTTTCTTTGATGGTAAAAAATCAAATTACTCAAATAATCAATTATTAAGAAGAACATTGCTTTCTATAAAGGATTATACAATATCAGTTGGTGACTATAAGACATTTTGTGTAGATGACCCTAAAGAATCAACAAGAACACCAAGTATTAGAAGATTGTTTTTAAACGATAGTGGTTTTATAAAAGAATTTTTAGATAGAATTGATATTGATAAACCAATAGAAAATCAACTTAATGATATATTAGAATCACAAAAAGCAAATATTACGATAGATGATTGGCGATATTGTTTTATTAATTGTCCAGAATTGTTTGAAGATATGTCAAAAGACTTTTTAAGAATAAAGCACAACAATAACGAAGTTATTATCATACGAAATAAAAGTTCAACAGGTAAAAATTTAAATGTTTATTTGCAATATATTGTTCATAAATTGAATGGTAAAATAGAATTTAATCCAGATGGTAAACTAGGAACAGATGGCGATAGATTTATAAAGAATGAAAAGGAAAAGATTATTATTAAACAAAATGCTAATCAACTACAAATTTTTGATATGGATAATAACTTAATAAAGTCTTTTGATATTAAAGATAATGTTTTGAGTGAAATATATGAATATTTACTAGAAAATAATATGGTTAAATAGGGGGCTTTATTTCTTTACAACCCTAATTTATACGTTTAATAAAAAAATATATAAATTTGCTATATTTTCAAGATTTGGTAAAATTAAAACTTATTATTACCTTGAAGGTGGCTCAAAAGCATTTGACAGATTATTAATAAATGAAAATGGAACTGAAATAAAGGAATAAATTATGAAAAATATTAGCGATATTGAAATTAATGAAATTAAAATAAAAAAAAGGATATCCGCCATATAAATGTAAAATATGTGGTGAGGGATTGATAGAAAATTCGCAAGAAATATGTCCTATTTGCGGTTGGCAAGATTGTGATATACTTTATCAACATTCTGATTGCTTTGGTGGTCCAAGTATCTTATCTTTTAACCAATATAAAAAAGTTTGGGAAAACAATAAAGAAATTATAAAAAATAAGAAATTTGGAAAATATGGTTTTATAAAACAAATATTTGAGGAAAATTCTTCTATTTATGGTAGTTATAGCAAAGAACAAATAAATACAATAAATAGTCACAAAAAATAATGAGAAAAAAGTTATGAAAGAAAATATAAAAAATAATGAAGAAAATGCAATCACACCATATAAATGTAAAGTATGTGGTTTGGGAAACATTTATAATTTACATGACATTTGCCCATATTGTGGTTGGGAAGGTGATGATATTCAAAACGAACAGCCAGATTATATGGGCGGGGCAAATCATATGAGTTTTAACCAATATAAGAAATTTTGGGAAGAAAATAAAGAAGACTTATTGGCAAATCTTAAAAACAATAGATTTTATGCGATAGAAAAATCTCAAGAGTATTTTGACAAATTTTTAAAATAATAAATAAACTGCTTTAAAGCGATTGATTTGGCAAGAAAATATTATGAAAAAAATTATAAAAATCATAAGTTGAATTAATTTAACCTATGATTTTTTTTGTAAGGAGTTTTTATGAAGGAAAAATATGAAGTTGATAACAATTTAACGCAAGAAAAAACTGAATATGAAAAAGAAAAGTTAACGAAAAAACTTAAACTAGTTAGAAATAAATTTAAAACAACTAGTAAATATGGTATGCCACTAATTAAATAACAAGAAATTGATTTAGCGAAAATATTACCAAAATACACTTTATTGAACAATCTAGCAAAGGAATTCCTACTATAATAAAAAATGGAAAGGGCATATTCCATTTTGAAACATCTTTTATTGAATGTGTAATTCCATACAATATTTTGGACAAAAATAAAATGTAAGAAATGAACGGAGCTTTACCAAAACTCTGCTCTAAAATCCAAGAGTTTCGCTCTATCTCCCATATCGCCCATAAAATAAGTGAATTTAAGATATTAAAAATCAATTAGTGTAGTAAAATTTTAGTTTACTACACTTTTTTACACCTAATTGCAAAAATTTAGTGAAATTAGGTGTTCTAAAACTATATAAAACTGCCTAAAACTTTTGTGAACTTTATAGGAAATGTTTATATATTTATTGACTTTTTTTCTATAAACACTTATAATTTTAGAAAAAAAGTGCATAAGGGTTATGAAATGAGAGATTATAGTAAACTATTAAAACTTGCAAAAGAAAACAATGGAATTATTCAAACAAAGATGGCTGTGGAAAATAATATTTCAAAACACTATCTTCGTTTTGCTGTGCAAGACAAGGTTTTAGAAAAAGTTAGAAATGGAATTTATATCACTCCAGAAACAATGGAAGATGAATTATATTTTCTTCAATTGAAATCAAAGAATTTAATTTATTCTTATGAAACATCTGCTTATTACAATGGACTAACAACAAGAAATCCCTTAACTCTTTCGATTACAACAATTCAAGGGAATAATACTTATCAATTAAAATCTCAATATAAATTGGAATTTCATTTTGTCCCTAAATGCAAATTTGATTTAGGTTTAACCACAGTAAAAACGATGTATGGAAATAATATCCAAATTTATGACAAAGAAAGAACAATTTGTGATTTGTTTTCCAAAAATTATGTTGGAGATAGATATGTTGTAAATGAAAGTCTAAAAACATATTTAAAGATGGAAGATAAAAATTTAACAAAATTGTTGAAATATGCAAAAGAACTAGGTGTTGAAAAAGGATTAAAGGATAAATTGGAGATTTTGTTATGAATACATCAAGACAATTAACGGATTTGATTAAGAATAAGGCAAGAAGTTTAGGGATAGATGCACAATTGCTTTTGAAAAGATATTTTATGGAGCAAATGCTAGCAAGAATTGCCGTTTCAAAATATAAAACCAATTTTATTTTAAAAGGTGGACTTTTGATTTCTTCAATGGTTGGTTTATCTTCAAGAGCGACTCAAGATATTGATGTTTCTATTATCAATAAACCTTTAACCAAAGATGAAATTGAAAAAATGATTACGGAAATCTGCAATATAGACATTGGAGATAATATTTGTTTTGAACTTACATCAATTCAAGATATTAGAGAAGAATTTGAATATCCCGGTATTAGATTATCGTTTAAGGTCTATATGGATAAAATTGTGGATTCTCTTAAAATGGATATAACAACTGGAGATACAATAACTCCAAAAGAAATTGTTTACGGATATAAACTTTTATTGGAAGACAAAACAATAAAATTGTGCTCTTATTCAATAGAAACTATTATTGCAGAAAAAATAGAAAGTATTTTATCTAAAAATATTTTAGGAACTAGAATGAGAGATTATTACGATTTGTATTTGCTTGAAAAATTGTTCAAAGATAGAATTGATAAAAATCTTCAAAAGCAAGCACTTGAAAATACTTGTACGAAAAGAAAAACGACTGATATTTTAACAAATGCAAAAGAGATAGTTGCAGATATTGAAAATGATTGGGGTCAACAAAACCTATGGAAAAATTATTCAAATAAAAATACTTATGTAGAGAATGTTAGTTTTGAAGATACAATAAAAAGCATTAAATCTATTTTACATTTTATTGAAATTATTTAAGGAGAAAAAATGAAATATTTTGTTTCAAGATTTTTTGATGAATGGCAAAAAGCTTTGAAAGAGAAAGGCTTTGACTTGAATAACCCTGAACACAAAATAATTCTTTGTGGCGACTTGTTCGATAGAGGAAACCAACCAAAAGAAATTATAGATTTTGTTCTAAAACACAAAGATAAAGTAATTCTTATTCGTGGCAACCATGAAGACTTGATGGAACAAATGATTGAAAGAAATTCAAGTGATTATGGCGACCTATGCAATGGCACCGCACAAACAATTGTTGATTTGTATCCAGAGTGGCAAATAAGTGAATTTGACCTTAAAAAGATAGCAAACTTAACCAAACTTCAAGAAGTTCTAGATATGTGTATTGATTACTATGAAACAGAACATTACATATTCGTTCACGGTTGGATACCGATTGTTGAAAATTGTTATTTGTATGATAGTGATTGGCGAACAGCGAGAAAAGAACGTTGGCACAAGGCTCGCTGGGCAAACCCAGTAGAAATGTATAGATATGAAATCTACGAGCCAAACAAAACAATAGTTTGTGGACATTGGCATTGTTCTGCACTGTGGCACGAACAAAATCCAGACGCATACGAAGAATTTGGAGATAAAGCCAATTTTGAACCTTTCATAACAAAAAATATGATAGCCATAGACGCCTTATACTGTTCACACAAGGAAAGTTAATGTGTTGGTATTAGAAGATTAGAATAATAAGGAGAAAATTATGGGAAAAGACACATTGTTGTTAGATAATTCACCCGCAATATCTACGGATTATGATGAAGACGCAAAAATTTTAAATCAACAAATAGAAAATGAAAATATTAAAAACGTAGCAATAGTTGCAAAGTTAGGCGCAGGTAAAAGCAGTGTCATTGAAACATATTTAGATAGATTTAGAACGAAAAAGAAGATTGATAAAGATGATTATAAAAATCCCAAAGGTAAACTAGATAAAAAAACATATAAGATAGCAAAAAAGAAATTAAAGAAACATAATAAAAATGTTAAAAAGCATAATTATGTAAAACTTTCATTATCTACTTTTAATGGAAAGGATTATAAGGAGGAAGAAATTGAAAGAAGTATTCTCCAACAATTGCTTTATAGTCAAAATAAAGCAAAATTACCTAATTCAAAAATTGAAAGGACAAATAACCCATCATTTTGGAAAACATTTATTTTTGCTAGCGTATTAACTATTTTTATAGCATCTTCAATTTTGTTCGGAACAGAATTGTCTACTATAAAAGTATTTGATAAAGCGACTTGGACAAAATATTTGTTTTTAGGATTGATGATTGCTTCTTTTGGATATATTCTTTTTCATTGTATTTATTACAAATCGTTTAAGAGAATAAAATATAAAGATTTTGAAGTAGAAACTAAAAATGATAGAGATTCTTGTTCTGTTATCAACAAATTGATTGATGAAATTCTATACTTTTTTGAGTGTATAGATATAGATTTAGTTATATTTGAAGATTTAGACAGGCTTCCTTCTACTGATATTTTTGTTAAATTAAGAGAGTTAAATACAATTATAAATAATTCAAGTAATAAAAAATGTAAAAAAATAACATTTTTGTACGCTGTAAAAAGTGAAGTTATCCAAGATGAAGAACAAAGAGCTAAGTTTTTTGATTTTATATTATCAATTATTCCAATAGTTAATCCAACTACCACACAAGAAAAAATAAGAGAAATAATAGACGAACGTAAGTCTAAAAATGAAACTATAACTTTATCAGATGAATATATAAAAGATATTTCATTGTATATTCCAGATATGAGGATATTAAAGAATACATTTAATGATTATTTTATTACTAGAAAAAGAATTGTGAACGAAAATAATAAACATAGGATAAGTAATGAAAAACTTTTTACATTGTCGTTATATCGTAATATATTCCCTAGTGAATATGCGAAATTAGAAAAAAATGAAGGAACCCTTCCAATCTTGTTAAATAAAAAGATATTAGTTGAAACTATCACGGATAAACTAGACGAAGAGAATAGAATGCATGAGGAAGAAATAGAACACATTAAAAACGAAAGTTTTCAAAAATTTAATGAGTTAAGATATATGCTAAATGGTATATTACTAACTACTACTCATAGAAATGGATATTCACCTATAGCAGTTAATTCAATAACAACATTTAAAGATTTGGATTTTAATAATCTTTGTCATCCAATCTATACATCGTATTGTGCTGATATAAGTCCACAAATAAGAAGTGTTATAGAAGAAATAAACTTTTATCAAAGAGAACAAAATATAAAGGGTTTTACAGAAAATAAAATAGAAAAGTTATTACAACAGATTGAATCAAACAAAAAAGAAAAACAGAGAATAAATAATCTAACATTCGCAGAATTAACTGATTGTGCGGGGCTGGAAAAAATTTTTAATAACAAACACATTGATGAAAAGGAAAATTTTAGCAACGATGATTATGATAAAAAATTGTTAAATTTTTTAAAATTTATTATAAAAAATAAATATGTTGATGACAAATATTCTGAATACACTCATAATCTAAGTTCTTCAATAATTTCACAAGGAGATATTGAATTTATTAAGAAGGTTCAAAACGGAACAAATGATTTTTATTATGGTATTGAAAATGTTGAAGAAGTTATTAAAAGATTAAAAAGAGAAGATTTTAAAACAAGTTCTGTTATTAATAAATCAATTTTACAGAATTTAGATAAAGTACAAGATACCATTAAGCGAAATAATTTATTCGCAGCGATTATAAATTCAGATAACAATTCATGGAAATATGTAGTAGATTTTTTTACAGAATGTAATGACGAAGATATTGTAAATTTAGTCAGATTTTTAATTAAAGATATTATGCTATGCGAAAAGATAATAAATAGTAATTTAACGGAGAGAAAAAAACATATTATTATCAATGCTATTTTAAATTTAGATGATAACATTGGTAATTACAATTCTAATAATTGTCTATCATCATATTTGGAAGAACAGAAAAATATTACATTATTATTGAAAGATTTAAATTTTGAAAAAGTGATTTTAACATTTGATAGATTAAAGCCTAAATTTTCGTATTTAACTGATGAGCTATGCTTGAAAGAACAAATGAAGTATCTTATTAAAAACAATCTTTATAAATTAACACTTCATAATTTGGAGTTTTTACTAGAATTCACAAGTGATTTTGATAATACATTATTTACTTCCAATACTTTTAATTATATTTCAAGTAAAAATGATAAAGTTTCTGAATATATAAATCAAAACATGAATGAGTTTGTAAGTAATATTTTGTTGAATGATGTAATTGTCAATAGTAAAGAAAACGCTATATTTGCACATAAGCTTATTGAAAATACCAATATTGATATTGGAAATAAGATAAAATTAATAGTTAAATTTGATATAGAGGTAAAAGATATAAGTTTGCTTGACGATGAACTATTTGAAAAAATACTAGAATTTAATAGAATGATTCCGTCGTGGGAAAATTTACAATGTGTATATAATAAGAAAGGGATACCAGAAGTTTTTCTTAACTATATCATAAATAATTCAGCTAAAATTGAACAAATTAAAATTGACGAGGATAATAAAAAATTTATCCTTGATTTGATGAATTCGGATTATTTTGACGCGCCTGATTATAAATGTTTGGCAAATAAAATTAATAATCAATTAGTCCTAAGCGAAATTAACTCAGAAGATAATAAGATTATGTTGATTCAGTTGGGAAAATTTGATTACGATTCTTCAGTATTTAATAGTTTAAAAGAATTTCCTAGTGTGTTAAATACATATTTGAACTATTTTGGAGCCAAAATTGAACAAGATTTTACCAACTTCTTTACAACTGATATAACAACTGAATGTTTAAATGGTATATTATTATCAAAGGAGATAAAAAACACTTTGAAGCAAAAATTAATTATACAATTTGCTAAAAAAATAAAAATAGTTGGCTTTGAGCAAGAATATGCAGAATTATTTATAAGTAATAAATTTAAGTTGAACAATGCTATTTTGTTCCAATTTACAGAATGTAATGTAGATAAATATTCACTTATAGCATTAACAGAATTTGATTATTCCGAACCAAATGTGATAACAAATATAAAAAGATTATTATCTTCTTACAATAATTCATTTGAAGAATTGTTTAATAATAAAAAGGAATTTAAAATATCAAATACAGATGCAAACAATTTATGGATTTATAAGATTGAAGGTTTTAACATTCTAAAAGTTTCTAGATATGGTAAAAATATAACACTTAAAGCTGTATAAACTATAAACATACAAAAAGCACTAGATGAAACTAGTGTTTTTTGTTATATGTAAATTATTGGTTTGTTTTGTTTTTGAGCATATTTTAGAGTGCGATAGGCTCCGCTTTTGTAGGTTTCTTCTATGTGGCAAACGAGAATGTCGCAGTGGTCGATTATCCATTCGTTTCGTTTTGTGATTTTTTGTTTGTAATGCAATTCTTCTATCTCTGGAAGTATTGAACCATCATAGCACGATGGCAAATCATATTTTTCTTTGTCGTGATGATAATATGTTAAAATACGGATTAGTTTGATATGTGGATATTTATGTTTTAATTGTAAGACTGCGTGTGCACACTTCTCATCAAAAGCACCATAGTGTCCGTCATAAAAGATGGTGTAGCCTTTATTAATTAAATCTTCTAGAACTTCGGGCAATTTATCTTCAACACCAATACAATGCCATTCATATCTATGCCCAGCAAAAGCCACAACTTTATCAACTTTAAATTCGTTCAAAGTTTGCTCCTTTAAAGTAAAAAAGAACAAATAATTGATGGCTAAATTTCAAATATTACTAAACATCAATTCTAACGATAGGTGTAATCAAAAGATAAAGTAAATTAAATAAAAAATCGCAAATTTATAGTAAAATGGCTAAAAATTTGCGAAAATATCATAAAAATTTAATAAAATTCAGTAAAAAAGACCATCTATCGTTAGAATAGGTGGTCTTTTTAATGTAAAAAATATATGTTGGATTTAAATCTTTTTCATGTCTTCATAACGAATTGTTGTATCCCAACCACCAACAACTTCTCCTTCGTGTTTGTTGATACCAGTATAACTTAAACTGCTATCTTCATATCTACGGAATTGGAAAACCGCTTGGTTCATAAGTCCCGCGTTAAATAAACCAAGAGATGTTAGAAGTTCAAAGTCATTCACTTCAAGACCAGTAACTCTCTTGAAAAGCCCCGGTTCAAGTTGTGTTATTACATCTTGTAAAACTTGTTCACGGAAATCTGTTAAATACATAAAGATTGGAATACGAGTTGCAAACTTGATAAGTTTTTCTTGAATTTGTTTTCTTTTAGATTTGTATTCTTTTTCTTCTTCTGAAATTTCTTTCTTTTCTTTTTCTGTTAAATCTCTGCCTTCGTTAGTCGCTTCTTTTTTAATCTTCTTAACTGCATTAGACTTGTTTACAATAATCTCTATGTCGCTTTGCATATTAAGATTTCTAAAGCCTTCGATACTCATCAATGCTTCCATTGCTTTTGGATTATTAAGAAGTCTTTCAAGTGTTGCATTTTCAACATTAACAAGCATTGCACTTTCCCAACGTCTAGCAAGAAGAGTAGCGGTTGTTCCACTTGTTGCAATATCCAAAAGTTCGCCCGGACTGATATTTTTCATTGTCATGCCATCATAAGATAGCACCGGCAAGAATTGAATAAAGTCGGCCACTTTCTTTTCTGGGTTAGTATCAGATATATCAAGTCTACAAGAATATTCTTGAATTTGTCTTAATGCTCTGTCTGGAGCAAAATCAAATATGTAACATTCCTTTTTGATTATTTCTTCTTCATTTGGGTTTAGTCCATCAGGATTTTTAAGTGTCCAAGGAGATTGAACACGAAATGCTGATTGGAAATATGTTTCTGGACTAGAAAGATTTCTTAACATAAAAATTCCAGTCCAAGGCTTAACAGTTACTCCAGTTGTAAGTTTTCCGCAAGAAAGAGTAATTGTTTTGGTCTTTAATGGTTCGCTTGTCATTGCTCGCTTTACTGGTTCTAATGCCGATAGTCCAACACCAGCACGTGTGCCAGCACAAACAATAACTTTGTAATCGTGATAAAACATATTTTGTTTTTCTTTAAGCAGATTGCCCATGGCATAACAACTTGCAACATTTGGCAAAAACCAGAAAGTATGTTGCAACACTTCTTGTAAATTAGCTTTGTTTGTTGTAAAGGGAAGTATGGCTTTGTCTGCACCTTGTTTTAGATTGTCAACAGTAGTTTCGCTAAAATTACCACGAATTAGGTCAAGCCATTTTTGAACTTCTTCCTTATACACAAATTCAGCAGTTTCATATTCTCCTTTTGCAGAGAAAAATGTATTTAGGTCAAACTCGTTATATTCGCCCTGAAGTGCGACTTCTCTAATAGAATCAGGAAGTTGATAAGTCATCAACACCATTCTTGGAAGAGAAGCGTATGGGTTGTTGTCGCCTTGCCAATTTTCTTTTGCTCGTTGTTCATCAGAATATGTCCAGTTATATATTTGCTCTTCCATAAATTCGCCATTTGCGATTGCTCTAAATGGAGTGCCAGAAAGATACAAATAATATGAAGTCGTAATTGGCATAATTTGCTCAATATCACTTTCACTTTGGTTTTCAGTGAAAAGTTTGTTTGTTACATCTTTGTCAAGTTCATCTTTTTCAAAAAGTTCTTTTGCACTATCTCGCCAAGCCCCAAAATGATATTCATCAAAAACAACCAAATCCCAATTTGTTGTATGAACCCACTCATTTTTAGGTTTAATCATTCCATCTTTAAGCCCCAAGTAATCTTGGAACGAACCAAAACAAACAATAGGTCTATTTTTATCACATTGGTCGCCAGTAAGTTCAGTATGCCTAGATACAAATTGCCAGCCTTCAAAATCTAGGTGAGTGTTTAAATCTTCTTCCCAAGAACTCTCAACAGCAGGCTTAAAAGTTAAAATTAGTATTCTTTTAAATTCCATTTTCTTTGCAAGTTCATAAGTTGTAAAGGTTTTGCCAAATCTCATTTTCGCATTCCATAAAAAGTGTGGCACAATGTGTTTGTTGCTACTTTTTACATCTTTAAAATAAGCAATAGTTTTTTCAATGGCACTTTCTTGCTCTGGACGAAGTCTGAAATTTTGTATTCTTCGTTCAATATTTTCAATACGATTTTTAAGTGTAAAAACAGCACTTTGAACATCACGAGCAGAACACTTGAACCATTCGCCATTTATGTTATCAAAACCTTGTTGCCTTAAAATCTTGTGAACATCATAGTCCTTGAAATATGTACCATCTTCACGCATAGAACTATCCAAAAACACCACTTCATAAGGCTTTTCGCCGGGAAGAAGTGTTGGGTAATGTTCTCTCATTCTATCTTCAATATTTCTAGTTGTAAAACCAACTTTTAAATAACCTTTAAACTGTGGGTGGCTATCTGTATAAGCATAAATTTGTGGGTTTATTTGTCTAGGAAAAAATTCGTTATTCATTAGTTTACTCCTATTTTAGTCCACTATTAGATTTTGATATTTTTTTTGCTATAGAATTATACCCTAAATTAATAAAAAATTGTTTTAATGTTTTAATGTCTTGTTTAGACAGTGGACCAAGTGTTATTTTTTCTATTGTATCTTCAAATCTAATGTTATTTTGAGATTCATTTATATTTATTATTTTAAATTTTCGTATTCTATTTCCAATTAATTTATAGTCACAATGATTATTATCGAAAATAACAAACCTACACTCATTTTCAGATTGGTAGGACTGATTTTTAAATGCGGAAGCACAACTTAGAATAATTTTATATAATGAATCGTATCCTTCATATTCATAATATTTATTATTTAATGAGTTGTTATAAATGTCTTCTATAAATGTATAATCAAAATAGTTATATAATATTTCATTGAAAATAAAATTATATCCAAGAAATTTATATAATTTCTCCAAGCTAAAGGTAATACAAACTCCTGTGGCATTATTTGAATATCTTTCCCATTGTGACATGTCATCATACTTTGTAGACAAACAAAAAACAAATATATCATTATTTAGTAAATACTTATTTAATGCATTATTTAAATTCGCATATTTCCTTTCATTAAAAATTTTTTTTAATAAATATGTAATTTCTGATTCATCTTTCATTGATAATATATCACTTAACCACAACTCTTTGTTTGAAAAAATTTTATATAATGTTTCCATAGATGTATAATGATGTAGGCTATTACCTATGTTTCTTTTAATTCCTTCGATTTTTTGATTAAGTTCATATTCTTCTAATTTTGTCATCTCTTTCTCCTTTTTATTCCATAGGTTTTATCATTGACTCAATAAAGTCAATTTCTTCTTGTGTTAAGTTATATTTTTTATAAAGTTTTTCATCTGTCCAGCTCTCATTAAAATTTTGCATTGGGACGAATTGATATACTTGTTTTGTTCCGTTTTGTGTGTTTTTTTTCAAGCTTACTAAAAATCTAAAAAATTTTGTTTTCATGTAGGAAATAACATTGTTGCATTCGTTTAAATCATGAAAAGGTCCGACAACTAAATAAGTTTCAGTACAAATTGAATTTGGTTCTCCAACAAAAGGTCTATTTATGACTTGAGATTGCATAATATCTCCCATCCCATATGCAAAAGAAATATAGACTTTAAATTTATCTACAAAATCGTTATTTTGCGGAATAATAAAATCTTTTGGCAAATAACCAATTTGTTTATTTGCATAAATTTTTAATGGACCATCTTTGATTGATTTAGAAAATGAATTAAAGGTTGAACTTAGTCCAAATGGTTTTCTAGTACTAACAATGTCTGAAAAACTCATATAATTAATTTTTGTAATTTTATTAAAAATTGGAACAGCTTGATTAAATCTTATAAATGTAGAAGAGTTATGTTCTAATAGATGCCTTTTCATTGAAAAAACATTGTCTTTATTATGAGTTATTACTTCGCATAAATTTGGATTATCTCTATCCCATAGAAAATAACAAACGCCACCTTCAATTTTAACCCCATCAAAGCAATCACTGGAATTAGGAAAATCATGTAAAATTCGCAACCTATTATCATGTAGCATTTCATCTCTAAAATCATCAAGACCTTTTCCACCAACAAACCAACGAGATGGTATAATCATTGTTAAATATCTAGGATTTAACTTTTTTGCTTGCAACACAAACTTATGGTAAAGTGGAATAGCACTTGCTCCCATACCACCACCATCATTTAATTGATAAGGTGGATTGCCAATAATAACATCAAATTTCATATTAAATAACTCCTGTGGATTTTCTGTGTGAATAAATTCGTAAGCGTGCGTTTCCATACTGTCATCTCTTGTGTATGTTTCTACACCGTCGCTTACACCACAAAATTTGCATTTGTGATTTTCAAAAGTATGCTTAATTTTGTCAAACTTAATATTTCCATTTTCAGCACCAAAAGTAGTCGCAATAGAATACTTTCCATTTGCAGTTTTACTACAATAAACACTTCTGCGAGAAAGGAAACTTGTAATCTGGGTTATCGCAATTCCGTAAAGTTGTTTTGTGAAAATGTGGTTTATTCTTTGTTGCAAATCTGGGATTTGTTTTTCTAGACCAATAAGCAATCTTTTTGCAATTTCTCTTAAAAACACTCCACTTTTTGTGCAAGGGTCTAAAAATGTTGTATTAGGGTTTTCAAAAAGTTTTTGTGGCAACATATCAAGCATTTCATTTGCAATTTTTGGGCTTGTAAAAACTTCATCTGAACTCAAGTTTGCTAAACAATTTAGGACATCTGGATTATGTGTTTCATTTATCATTAGTGTCATTCTCCTTTAAGTTTAAATAGTGCGTAAGTGGATATGTTTTGATTGGTTTTTCTATAAAATCGCCAAACAAAGTTTCTTTTTTATCATTTTGGGTAAGTAATTGCTCGTAATGGAAATCTCGTCTTTGAACCAAACTGCCTTTTACAAAAGACCATTCAGCAAAAGTAATTGGTTCATTTTCGCTTGTTTTCATTGAAAGAGCGTCACCACACAAAATGTTTTTTGACAAAACAAATTTGACAATATCCAAATACTCTTGCTTGATATTTTTTTTGAAAAGTGCTTTATATTCTTTTTCAAAATATTCAAATAAACGATTTTGACACTCCAAAACATTGTCTGGCAATATGTCAACGCCATAGCAAGACATAACTGTAATAAGTCCGTTTTTCTCATATTCCCATTGACTTTTTTTGTATCTAGATTTAACAACTTCTAGCTTCCGTCTTAAAATCTCAATCAAAAAATTCCCATTTCCGCATGCCGGTTCTAAAAATCTGCTATCTATTCTTTCAGTTTCTTGCTTTACCAAATCAAGCATTGCATTTACTTCTCGTTCGTTTGTAAACACTTCGCCTTTATCTCGCACTCGTTTTTTACTTTTTATTTGTTTTTCATCTGCCATAGAAAAAAGCCCCTTTGAATAATAAAAAGGGACTTTTTAATGGTTTTCAAGGAAAGAAAAAAGGTCTACTATTTTTGCAATTATTGACTTAAATAAGTGAGTTTAAATTAAAATAGACCACTAATTTTTAAAATTTAGATACAAATTTTTGAAATATATGTTATAATGGCTTTGTTAATATATAAAAAGAGACCATCTAATGCAAAAGTAGGTGGTCTTTTTCTATGGTTATCAAAATTATTTTTAAGAAATTTTCAAAATATGAATTTACTCCCTTAATTTTTTAACTTTAGATGTCCTTATAAAGATAGAAGGGCAACCTTTACAAGTTAAAATATACGAGGAGGAATTTTATATGAAACTTAAAGAATGGCTAAGTGTATGGCTAGAGAAATACACGAAACACACTGTGAAACTGCGAACCTATGACCGATATAAATACATCATAGAAAAGCACATCAATCCTAAACTTGGAGATTATAATTTAGATGACCTAAATGGTGAGATTTTTCAAGACTTTGTTTTGAGTGAACTTGAAAACGGAAACTTGAACACAAACGGAAAACTTGCTAACAACTCGGTTATTGGAATTGTGAATGTTTTGAAAGGTAGTATGGCACTTGCTAAATCATTAGATAAAGTGCAAAGAGATGAAATAAAGAAAATCAAGTTGCCAAGTCCAACCGAAAAACCTGTTACGGCTTTTGAAAAACACGAACAAGAAAAGATTGAAAAGTATTGTCTTGCTTCCAACAAAAGTAATTACATTGGAATTGTAATTTGTCTTTATACTGGAATTAGACTTGGAGAGTTACTTGCACTTACTTGGGAAGATATAGATTTTCAAACTGGGATTATGAGTATTACAAAAACAAGTTATAGAATAAAAGAGAATGGTGTGCCTAGAATTGTGATAGATAATCCAAAAACAAAAAATTCAAGCAGAGTTATACCACTTCCAAAAGCATTGTTGGATATTTTGAAAAAGATTAAGAAAACATCTAATTCAAAATATGTTATATCTACGCGCAGTGGTGGAATTGTTGGAACAAGGGCTTATCAAAGGACTTATGAAAGAATTTTGAGCAAAATTGGAGTTAGTTATAAAAACTTTCACTCACTTCGACACACCTTTGCCACTCGTGCTATTGAAATGGGAATGGACGTTAAAACTCTATCCGAAATTCTTGGACACAAAAATCCAGTTGTAACTCTTACAAGATATACCCATTCAATGATGTCTTATAAAACCGATATGATGAACAAAATGGGCAAAATGCTTGCTGTGTAGTTTTTCACCCTTAAGCATGTGCTAACTACTCTATTCTCTTTTCCAGACTTAGACTCACATTTTCAAATATGCTTTTTGAAATGAATGAAAATCCGAAAGTAATCCAACAACTTTTAGGTCATCGTGACGTTAAAACAACAGTGCATACGAACAATAGGTTGTACGAAATTAAATTTTTAAGTGGTAAAAATCAAAACACGAAAGTAAATACAAATATTTATATAAATTGAATACAAAAAAGATGATGTTTATGTTATAATCAAAACATAGGAGAAAAGATATGTTAGAAAATGAAATTGTTTCAATTGAATACAAATCTTTTGAGGATATAAAACGCAAACGAGATGATGGTAGTGAATATTGGCTTGCGAGAGAACTGCAAAAAGCATTAGAATATGCTAAATGGGAAAATTTTAGTAAAGTTATTGATAGAGCGATGCTTGCTTGCAAAAATGCTGGATTTGAGGTGCTTGACCATTTTGTTGAGGTCAGTAAAACGGTTGAAATGCCAACAAAACCAACAAAAAACAAAAAGAATTTAGGTTTTCCTGAGGTCGGGAAAACCAAAACAAAATCAATTATTGATTATGAACTTTCTCGTTATGCGTGCTATTTGATTGTTCAAAATGGCGCCCCACGAAAAGAGATAATAGCAATTGGGCAAACATATTTTGCCATTCAAACAAGAAGGCAAGAATTGAATGACTATTTTAATTCTCTTGATGAGGATAACAAAAGACTTGTTGTTCGTGGAGATATTAAACAATGGAACCAATTACTTGCAGAATCTGCACACAATGCTGGAGTTATAACTGATGAAGAGTTTGCGACTTTTCAAAATGCCGGATATATGGGGTTATATGGTGGTGAAACAGTTGCGGATATTCACAAGAGAAAAGGCTTGAAACCTAACGAAAAAATATTAGATTTTATGGCAAGTCCTGAACTTATTGCAAACTTGTTTAGAATTTCTCAAACTGAAGAAAAGATAAAAAATGAGTTTATTCAAGGTGCTGATAATGCAACAAAAGCTCACTATGAAGTAGGTTCGGCTGTTAGAGAAGCAATTAAAAAAGTAAACGGCACACTCCCAGAAAATATGGAAACTCCAAAACAAAGTATAAGCGATGTTGAAAAGAAAAAACTTAAAGAATTAAAAAAGAATGCAAAAAAACTTATGTTAGATGAATAAAGGTGTCGAATTCGACGCCTTTAGATATAGCATTTTTACATTTTCTACGAAATGTAGAGTTAAAATTAGAATATGAAAATATCTACGATTTGTAGGTAACAATAAGTAGGTTTACTTTTGTAGCAGCTTTAATATATAATTTTGATGTGATAAGGAGGAATTTATGTTATTTCAAAAGAAACACAAGATTGGTGACACAATCGCAAAATTAAGAAAGGAAAAGGGGTGGACTCAAAATGAACTTGCTGATAAATTACAGGTAAGTGACAAAGCAATTTCAAAATGGGAATCAAACAAAGGAGACCCTAGTATTGAATTTCTGCCTGCACTAGCTGAATTATTCGGGGTAACACTAGATTATTTGATGACTGGCAAAGAAGTAGAAGAAAAAATTATAACTATGAGTAAATTGGAATTATGTGCAAAAAAAGATGATGTTAATTCATATGAAAAATTATGTTTGTCCATTGATTATAAAGATGAGAATGGCAAAACAATTTTTGATTATATATTTAAATATGAAAGTAAAAATATTTTTCTTAAAATATTCAAAAGCTCTGATAACTATATGAATCATTATAGAGAAAATATTGCTTTTTTAGAAAATTTCTATTATATGAGATTACTTTGCAACGATATGTCAATAATAAGAGATTTTGTCAGATTAGAATATGAAAAGTCTATAATCGACAATCATTTAAATGCTTATAAAAATTATATTGCGTATAACGGCTCAAGGTATATTACAATAAGAAGACAAATTATCTCAGATAGAATTATTGAATTACTATTATATGGCAAGAACATTGATAAGTATATTAGAAATACCATATTATCTATGTATGAAGATAAAGATTTAAAATATTATTCCCCTGCATTATCCTATCCATATATAGTATTGTATGCAATAAAACAAAAAGACTGGCAACTTGCAAAAAAACTTATTGATAACGCATTAACTTTTAATAAAAAGAATTCTGAGCGTGAAGTCCCTGAAAGGGAAGTTATGGAAGTATATTTAGGATTTATTGAATATCCTAAAGAAGTGTTTGATTTGCTTTTGAATTATATGGAATTTGATTTAGTTAAACTTGTTAATGAAACAAATAAAATATATAAAGAAAAATATGGCAATAATTCACTTTATAAAGGCATATATGTTATTGAAGATTTAAACTATCAAATTGAAGCAAGTAAAATAAACCACAATGAAAGATTAACGCAAAAAGAAAAAAGTTTGAATTTGGCACTTCACAACGATATTATTGAATTAGATAAATTAATTGCAATAAATGATTTTGATTTGTATGAAAAAACGATAAAAAAATATCCAATATGTGAATGTGAAAAAATATATTATGATATAAAAAATAGTAATTATAAAACATTATTTCAATTTGCAAATTTAAATAATATTAATTATATTATTAATGATTTGCAAAAAAGAGAAATGGAAAAAATTGAAAGTGATTTTGCATTTTATGTTTTTGATAAACAAAATAATTTAGAAATAAATAAAAAATATTTAGATAAATACATAAACAAAAACGAATATTTCAAACTTGGGTTAACTACACCTAATCAACCATTAAAATATAGAAATGTGACTAAATTCCCAAGTGAAATTTTTACTTTGTCAAAAAACTATGTGTTTTTAGAAGATGTTTTAAATAATGATGTAAGGTTTATAGAAAAAGCATGTAAAACCGCGACACAACAAGAACTTGATAGTGCTTTAACAAAAGTACAACCAAACAATTTTAATGCAATTAGCATTTTATTAAACTCTGGTGCTAAACTGCATAAAACATATTATGATGACGATTATGGTTGTGTGGATGAAATTGATGAGATTGGAACAGAAGTATTAAAACAAAAAATCAAAAATATTTTAGGAGATAAATAAAATGACAGATGAACAAAAAACGATGCTAGGAAATGATTATGGTTTTGCAATACTTCCATATCATTTTAAAGAGGCTATAACTAATCATTGTAGTTATGATTATAAAAATGAAAAAATTGATGATGTCTTAGTTGCTGAACTAGGAAGTTTGGGTAAATTTTGGAAATTTATTGATGGGGTATCCTATTTATCAATAGATGATGATAAAATTGTTATAAATCAAAGCAAAAATCAAGAAGTAGCTTGTCTTGTCCCTTTGTTAAAAGGTGTTGAAAAAATCATTGTTTATTTTAATAATGGGCAAAAAGAGTTTGATACTCATAAATCAATATTTAAAAATGTTGATGTTTGTGTTATTGATTTTGATTTTAAAAATGAGATAAAAAAACTTGAGATTCATTTTAACTATGATATGGTCGAACCGCTTATTATTGAAGTTAAAACTGAATTATATAAGGCACCTATAATAGATGAAAAGATTGAACTTCTTCAAAAATTAAATGTAAAACATTCTTGTGGAACAAATCTGATAACTATTAAATTTGCTAATGCAAATAATAATGTAGTATTAACAAAAATTTCTTTATTTGATAATGATAAACAATTGATGGGGATTTTTAAAGTCGAAGACGGAATGTATTATAAATCTATAACAGATTTAGCATTTGGGAAGTATTTTTACAAAGTTCATCAATACGATAAGAATGATAATTTGATTGTTGAAACAGATTATATTAGTTTTTCGTTAAGTGCACCATATTATGGTAAACCATTTGTATTTAACTAAGGAGAAAAAGTGAATTATTTATATTTTGATATAGAATGTTGTGATGGTAAACATATATGTTCTTTTGGTTATGTTATTACAGATGAGAACTTTAACATTTTAGAAAAGAAAGATATAGTAATAAACCCACAATGGAGATTTAAACTTGGGCGTGATGGATTTGACCCAAGGATAAATTTGGCTTACACAGAAAACACATTTCAAAAACAGAAAACATTTAAGTATTATTATGAAGAAATAAGAAATTTGTTAACTCGTTCAAATCAAATACTATTAGGACATAGTATTACAGCAGATATACAATATCTAAAAATTGCTTGTGAAAGATACGATTGTGACAATATTGATTTAGAAGTATATGATACACAAGATTTTTATTATCAATTGAATAAAAAATATAAAACTAGAAGTCTTGATAATATTGTAAACGATTTAGGAATTGATATTTCAAACTTACAAGAACATAAAAGTTGTGATGATGCTGAAATTTCAATGTTAATTACCAAAGAAATTTGTAATAAGTTAAGTATAACTTTGAGCGATTTGTTGGAATTATGTGATAAAAGCAAAAGAAATGGAGATAAGCGTGAGTTAAGTGAAAAAGCATTAAAAAGAAAATTCTCTAGAGATTTAAAAAATATTGCAGAAAAGTATCCTGATAGATTTTCTTGGAAAGCAATTTGTATTTCAGATACGATAAAAGAAACTGATTATGAACTAAGAATTGCTCTTATAAAAGAAATATTTAAAAATGGATATAATTACATATGCAAAGCGTCAGAATGTGATTATTTTGTTCATAATAATGAATATGGCGAAAGAAATTTGTCTTGTGACCATAATATAGAAGATAACCATAAGGACATAAAAAAGATAACAATTGAAGAGCTGTCAAAAATGTTAAAAATAGAAATTAACGAACATGGTGAGTATATAAAGCATGATGAAAACAATCGCAAGGATACTGCATTTAATACTGCTCTAATTGAGAGTTTAAAAAAGAAAGGCATTTCTTATGAGGATTGGTTAAAACAATTTGAAAACTAACAAATGAGAATAAGTAATTAAAATCAATTTTAATTTTCCACCTTAAATTTTTAAATAAAAATGTCCTTATATATGTGAGAGATATATAGAATTTAATAACTTATATATAAAATAACTCAATTTGTGTTGGGTTATTTTTTCTTGTGAAATTTTTTGAAGAGTTCAAATACTGAACTCTTGAAATTTATAAAATTCTTTTATAAAAATATTCCCTCGTGTTCAAATGGTGAACACACGAGAGTGATATGTTGGGAATAGAAGCAAGAAAATTCGAGCAGTGATTGAAGCTAATGCTAAAGCCAGAAAGTATAGGACAACCTATGCACCATATGGATATGTTAAAGGCACAGACGAAAAGAAATTGCCAGTTATTGATGAACCTGCTGCAAGCAATGTAAAAAGAATATTTGAAATGCGAGCAAGCGGAATTAGTCCAAAACATATTGCAATGAAGTTTAATGATGAAAACATACCAATTCCGTCAGACTATAGAACTCAAAAATTCGGAATAACAGCTTATAGGTTTAGCCATCATCTTTGGACTTGTGATGTTGTAAAACAAATTCTTCGCAACCCAACATATTTAGGTCATTTGGTACAACTTAGAACAACAAATATTTCATACAAAAACAAAAAGCAGATAAAACGACCAGATGAAGAAAAAATAATAGTTTACAATACGCACGAACCAATAATCTCACAAGAACTTTGGGATAAAGTTAAAGAAATTGAAAGGTCAGTAAGTCAAGGCAAAGCACAATGCAATCAAATAGTCCACCCACTTTCTGGACTAATGTATTGCGAAGATTGTGGCAACAAAATGCACATAGGTTGGAACAATACAAGACATTCACGAAAAGGTCCAAGAATATATCGTCAAGCAAATTATAATTGTGGTGGATTTAAAGTTTTTGGCACAAGGGTTTGCACAAGCCATATGATTAAGTTTGAAGATATAGAAAGTATTATTTTGCAAGATATTAAAGCCAAAGCAAACTTTGTTAATTTTAACGAAGAACAAGCAGGGAAAGAGTTTTTGCAAAGACAAGAAAGTCAGCAAAAAGAAGATCTTATGCTTGACAATAATGCCTTGCAAGACAAAACGAAAAGACTTGATGAAGTAACAAAACTTATCCGTTCGACTTATGAAGATAAAGTCCTAAACAAAATTTCAGAAGATATTTGCATATCTCTACTTAATAATTACCAAAAAGAAAAAGAGGTTTTAGAAAATGAAATTTCACAAATAACTGAAAGAATAGAAAAAATAAAACAAAACACAAAAAATGTTGATGAGTTTATAGAAAGAGTTAAAAAATACATAAATTCACCCGTTTTAACCCGAGAAATGGCACTAGAACTGATTGAATTTATAACTATAGACAAATTTATCAAGGGAAGTAAAGAGCCCCGAATAATCCATATTTACTATAAACTCATAGACAATATAAACGGCATAGATTTTAAGCACAATAAACAAAAACGCGACCGCCTATAATTCGTATGAACCACAATCACTGTCTACAACAATGTCAATAGCGACTATGTAAAAGAAAGCACAAATCGTTTAAACGATAGACTAAATGAAAATGAGATTTTAAGAAAACAAAACAATCA
>CAKVPH010000018.1 GCA_934796775.1 uncultured Clostridia bacterium | reverse complement strand
TACAAAAAGGCTGTAAGAAGAAGTATTATGACGGGCAATTTCAAGCCGTCCAACCTTTACGGCTTACAGATAGAAGGTTTCAAATCGTCGGCAATTTCGCCCGTGAGTACGCTTAAAAACTACGAACGCGGTATCAATAGTTCGTCGCTTGCGGCGGTGTTTCCGTTCGTTCGCACGTTCGTTATGGACGACGGCGGTATTATGCTCGGAGAGAACAAAGCCAACGGCTTTCCGTTTATCTTTAATATGTGGAAACGCGGAAATCTGTATCAGAACAGTAACGGTATGATTATAGGCAAATCGGGTTCGGGCAAATCGTTCTTCTTAAAATCGCTTATAGCAAACGAGTGGGCGAACGATACGAGGGTAATTATACTCGATCCCGAAGCGGAATATCTGACCTTGACGAAAAACTTGTCGGGAAATCTTATCGACGTGGGTAATGCAAAAGAGGGCAGAATCAACCCGTTCCATATCTACAAAATATTGACGGAGGACGGCTTGCCCGCAGATCCCGTGGTAACGTTCAACACGCACCTGAAAATGCTTGAAAGTTTCTTCAAGATCGTTTTCGTTGGCGCGAACAGCGACGTTATCGAGCTTATAAACAACCTTGCGGTGGAAGCGTATGCGAGAAGAGGAATATACGAAACGACGGACTGCACACGGCTCAATGCCGAGGATTTTCCGCTGTTTACCGACTTATTGGCGGTCTTACGGGAAAAGAACAAGGCAGAAACGGATAGCCTGACTTTGCGTGATATGCGAACGGCGGAGTTGTATTTGCAGAAGTTCGTAAGCGGCAGATATTCGGATATTTGGAACGCGCCGTCCACGTTGAAAGTAAACGCCGACTTGATTGACTTTAACTTTCAGTCGTTGTTTGCGAACAAGAATAACACCGTAGCCAACGCGCAGATGTTGCTTGTTTTCCGTTTTATAGAGCAGGAAGTTATCAACGCAAGGGAAGCAAATAAAAGCGGGAAAAATTTGCGAACGCTTATCATCGCTGATGAAGCGCACTTATTCATCGACGCAAAATTCCCGATTGCATTGGACTTTTTCTTCTCGATGAGTAAGCGTATCAGAAAATACAACGGTTCGTTCATTCCCGCAACGCAGAATATAGCCGATTGGAACGCGAACGAAGAACTCCGCAGCAAGACGAGTGCAATTCTTAAAAACTCGCAGTACACCTTTATATTCAAACTGTCCGCGCCGGATATGAAAGACGTTTTGGACGTTTACAAAGCGGGCGACAGTTTCAATGCAGACGAGCAGAGAATGATTATCTCGGCGGTAACGGGGCAGGTGTTTTTCATTGGCTCGACCGAACTTCGCACCAACGTGAAGATTACGACGGGCGAATATATCAAGAGCCTGTTTGAAGATAAAACAGGCGAAAATTACAATAAGGAGGGCAATTAAGTGGTAAAAACCAAAAGAAAAAGCATTTTACGAACGCTGTTGTGTGCCGTGTTCGCGCTGTGTTTTGCGGTAGGCTTATCAAGTCTGTTTGCAAGCGGCACGACGGCGTATGCGGCAACCACGCCGAAATATACCGTCAAGTTTAATTGGTCTACGAAAACCACAACGGGAACGGGTGGTGGAACGGGAAGCAATACGACAAGCGGTTCAGGCGTAAGTTACAGTATGCAAACAGGACAATATAGTTTTGTGAACTATTCGGTAACGCTTTACGGCAGTTCGTCGTCGGGAACGGGAACGTTTGAAAGCGGTAGTTATATCGGCTCGAACTCGGTCAACGTGATTATAAATTCTTCTGTAAAAATCCCGACAACCATTTCGGGCAACGGTACGACGGTGGCAAAAGGAAACAATAACTCGTTTTCGCTGTCTAACCTTGCAGACGGTACATATACGGTAACTTCGAGTTTTAGCGCAGGATGGGCAACAAGCCCGCGTTCGGGTATCGGCAAATCATATTCGTTCACGTTTCAGTTCAAGGTAGATAGCACCGCGCCTACAATGAATAACGTTTCCACTTCGTCCACAGGGAAATATACCAATTCTTCTACATACGTTTCGGCTTCCGATTCGATGAGCGGCGTGGACGCTATTTATATGAAAACGCCCGGCAACAGCAGTTACGGTAATATGGGTACGTCTACTACGGTATCTTCGTCAGGGATGAACGGTTTGTATTCTTTCTATGCAAAAGATAAGGCAGGCAATACTTCAAGAACATATTTTCTGTATCTCGATACCGTAAAACCCACGGGAAAGATTAAGAACAGTAACGGTACGGAAATTACGGGAAGTTACACGAATCAGACGTTTTCATATTCGGCAACGGACAGCGGGAGCGGAATCAGTTACTTACAGTATAAAAAGCCGGGCAGTTCGTCTTGGCTGACCTATACTTCGGGAATGAGTATTTCCGCAAGCGCGGCAAGCGGAACGTATCAGTTCAGAGCTGTAGATAAAGCGGGAAACATTTCCGCGACGAAAAGCATTGCGCTTGATTCGTCAAAGCCGACAATGACCTTATATTCGGGAGATGTTTCGGTATCGAACGGATTCAAAAGCATAGCAAACTATATCAAGGCAACGGCGACGGACAGCGGAAGCGGTGTAAAGACGATTTACGTTAAAAAGCCCGGCGCGTCGAGCTATACCGAATACGCAAGCGGAACGCAACTGACGGCAGACGGCGCATATTCGTTCTATTGCGTGGATAACGCAGGGAACGCTTCGCAGACCTATACGATTTCGATGGATCACACAAGACCTACGATTACAAGTTCGGTCGGCGGGTTCGGGAAAACGTTGAAAGACGGGTTTACCGTTACCGCTTCGGATAATTACAGCGGCGTAACGCTGTATTACAAAACGCCGAACAGTACTTCGTTTGTGGCAAGCACAACTTCGAGCGTCGTCTTTTCAAAAACGGCGGTCAACGGCACTTACGTGTTTTATGCGGTGGACGGGTTCGGCAACAAGAGCGATACTAATTATATGTATATGAGTATCGACGCACCCGAAGCAACGATAGTAAGATCGGACAACAGTCATAAAGTTTGCGTGATTTGGACGGCGAGTAACTGCTATGCAACGCTGAATGGGAAAAGTTATACAAGCGGAACGTGGATTGAACAAGAGGGAGAATACACGTTCATAGTCACCAACGACGCCAACCGTTCGACAACGTATAAATTCACGGTAGATCACTACTATGCAAGGTATTCTATGGTTGCGCCGACCTGCACGCAAAAAGGTTATACTATATATAAATGTACGGGTTGCGGCGATAGTTACGACGGAGATTTTATCGAAGCCAAAGGACACGACTACGAGAACAAAATCGTAAAACCGACTTGTACTGCGCAAGGCTATACGAGATATACTTGCAAAACTTGCGGAAACACCTATACGGATAACTTTGTCGAAGCCGAAGGACATAAATACGGCGAGTGGACAACCGTAAAAGCTCCGACTTGCGTAGACTTGGGAAAAGACGAGAGAACGTGTTCGGTATGTTCTTACGTTGATGAAAAGGATATAGACGCGCTCGGTCATAGTTATAAAGACATCGTTGTAGATCCGTCCTGTACGGAACGCGGAAACACTATCCACGAGTGTGAAAGGTGCGGTCATACCTATACGGACTCTTACACAGACGCAACGGGACACGATTTCGGAGAATGGACAAGTCTGACGAAACCGACTTGTACGGCGAGCGGCGTAGAGCAAAGAAAATGCACGAGCTGTCCGCAGACCGAAACAAAAATCGTAAGCCCGCTCGGTCATAATTATAAGGCGGAGATTGTAGAACCGACTTGTTTGGAACAGGGCTACACAACGCATATTTGTTCGCGTTGCGGGACGGGATATAACGATACGTTTGTGCCGCCGCTTGGTCACGACTATGAAGAAATCGAAGTTGCGCCGACCTGCACGGAAGAAGGCTATCGCGGAAAGAAATGCCGCCGTTGTGAGGATACGATAAAGACGGAAATTCTGAAAGCGGTCGGACATAAATTCACCGATTCGTATTTCATCGCAACTTGCGAGGACGAAGGCTATACGCTTCATACCTGCCTGTCTTGCGGAAACGAATATAAAGACAATATCGTTCCGGCAACCGGACACGATTATGAAACGGAAGTCGTGCGCGAACCGCATTGCGAAACGGAAGGCGAGAGAAAATTCCATTGCACGAAGTGCGAGAAAGAGTATTATTCGGATATTCCCGCAACGGGGCATAACTATGAACTCACGGGAACGGAAGAAGTAAACGGCGAAAACATCCGTACTTACGTTTGCACGAACTGCGGAGCAATTACCACGCAGAATATGGGCGAGCAGTACGAGCAGGTATCTTCGTATATCGGATATTTGTTCGGTCAATATCAGCCTTATATGTGGTGGGTGCTATTAGCGACCGCGGGAGTATGGAGTATCGTGATGGGCGTATTCTTTGCGATTGCGCAGAAGAACGAAGATAAAGAAAAGGCTCGGAAAATGATTAAAAATTACGTCATCGGACTTGTCGTTATCTTTGCTATTCTCGTTGCTTGTCCATATCTCGTTAAGGGTATCGCGGCATTGATTGCAGGGTAAAAAGACAAGGTTTTACAAAAAATTCAATGTTAGGGCGAGAAATCGGCTTGACAACACACTCAACTTGTGATATTATTATAGTGCAAACAAAAAAGAATATTGCACGCATAAAATATCATAAGGAGGTGCGCGACAATGACTGTTATGCAATGTATCGACGAATTTGTTCGGAAAGCGGAATTAAGAGTTCCATTGTATACGAACGAGATTTACGAGTATGTAAAAACAAGGTTGCCCGACACGGATAAAGCAACGTTTAATATGACTTTGCAACGCTTTGAAAAACGCAATCCCGACTTTGTGCGTTACCAAAAAGGTGTTTACTACAAAACGGTGCATACGCCTTTCGGCGTTGCGGGAATCGACACAACCGAGCTTATTAAAAGAACGTATCTTGTAAACGGCGATGAGGTAATCGGATACGAGTCCGGACCGTCCTATATGAATAAGATAGGGCTTACGACGCAAATGCCGAATATGACTTATATCGTAACCACGCGAACGAGATATACGACGGAAGATAAAAAAGACGGCATATATCTTATTAAACCCGTTATTCAGATCAATCGGGATAATTACAGATATTTGCAACTACTTGATATGCTTGACAATAAGATGAAAGTTAAAATCGAAGCGGAGAACTACCAAGATATTTTAAGGAAACAAATCGGCACGTTCGGTTTGAGCTTTGAACGGCTTATAGGCTACGCGAAGTATTACAATAACAATAAGGTATATGCAGGGCTTTCGGAACTTGCGAGAGGAGTAAACTGAAATGAATTTACATTTAGATAAAGCGGCATTTCAACTTGTGGTGGACGAAATATCGAAGAAATGTTCCGTTCGCCGCGACGTTTTGGAAAAAGATTATTACGTTACGCTTCTACTGAAAGAGTTGTCGGAAAAGGAACAACAGGCGTATGCTTATTTCAAAGGCGGCACAGCACTTTATAAAGCGTTGAAATCTATTCGCAGATTTTCGGAAGATATAGACCTTACGGTGTATATCGAAGATTGTCCTACGGCAAGTCAGGCGAAAAAACGACTTGAAAATGCCACGTTGAAATTCGGTTGCCTTGAAAAAGGGGACACGCTTGAAAATCATCGCGGAAGCATTACTTGCGAATATCTTTACGAATCAATGTACGCGCTTGATAAAGAGGACGCGTTACAACGCTTCGGTAGAGTGAAAATAGAAGCCACGAGTTTTACCGTAAGTGAACCGACCGACAAAATAACGATTGCGCCGCACCTTTATGAACTTGCGAGCGAAGAACAGCAAAAGATAATGCGTGAAGTGTACGGTATAGAACCATTTGAAATTGAAACGATTTCGCTTGAACGTATTTTTATCGACAAGGTGTTTGCCGCGCAGTTTTACTTTGAGCGTAAAGATTACAGCGACGTTGCAAAACACGTTTATGATTTAACCGTGCTTCTCGATAATGAGCAGATTAAAGCGTTTTTACAAGACAAAAAGCGCGTTCTTGAAGTGATAGGGTATAAACGAAAGGAAGAATTGAACCGTAAAGGCGGCGTTGCCGCAGATATGCAAATAGCAAATTTCGATTATTTCCGAGGGCTTGATGGGAACAAAGAGTTTGAGATCGCGTTCGATGAAATGCAACGCATTTATGTGTTCAACGAGCAAGACAAATTAAGCAAGGAAACTGTTTCTGCCGCTATTTCCAAGTTAAGAGAGGTTATGGATATAGAGTGGGACAGGGAATGACAAACACATAATTAAGGAATAAGGGACGTTCTTCGGAGCGTTCCTTTTCTATACCGAAAATGCACTAAAACTATGTAAATATCAATAGTTTTAGTGCAAAATCGGTTTTACAGGCAGGTTTTGAAAATAATTTATGAAAAGTAGGCAAAACAGCTTGACAATATCGTGCTATCACGATATAATAAAGACGAAGGAACCAAAGGAGGTGCTTTTATGAACGTAGAAGAGGTAATCAAAAAGGCTGAGTCAAACGAAGGGTTGACGGTAAAAGAGATTAAGGTTTATCAGAAGGCGGTAAAGCCTGTAAAATACGTTTACGGGAAATACGGCACTCTCGCTAAACGGTATTTGGAGGATAAAGGACTTGATTGGACGATTGCGAATATTCCCGAATATCTACACGGCGTAGATAAAGCCGCCGATGAACTGTACGAAACGATGTACGAAAAATTCTCGAAAGAAGAGCGGTTCAAAAAGTCGGCGGACTTTATGGAAAATCTGAAAAGGGAAACGGAAATGCAACGACTTATCGAGGAAGAAATCTTAAACGAAGTCGTTTACGTCAAATAGGGAGGCAGAATATGAAAGCGTTAAAAGTTACAGGAAAGGTTATAGGCACTATCGGGAGATTTACGATTGCGGGCGCACTCATTTTAGGGCATTTTATAATGAATATTGTGGGTGCGTTGATTTGTGCAATCACTTCGCAGGGGTGAGCGTTGATGGAAAGAGTTGCGATATATGATCGCTGTTGTATCGGAGATGTAACAGCAACAGTCGAACGTTTGAAATCTTTTGCGGAACAAAACGGTTTGACTGTAACGGAAATCTATAAAGATGAAAAATATAGTGGATTGAATGAAAATCGTCCCGCTTATCGCAAAATGTTGTCGGATGCAAAACTCGGAAAGTATGATATAATACTTGTAAGAGATTTTTCAAGGATTTCAAGAAGTGTTTTTACTTTATTGGAAGTCAAAAAGGCATTGGATAAGATAGGTATAAAAATATACGATTGCGGGTATGCCGCACAAGCGAGGTAGGACGATGATACAACGATTGACACCAAAACAACGTGCAAGACGAAAATATGAAGTCGCTCACAAGGAAGAGCGTGAACAGGCGACGAAACAGTTTAATACAAGGCTTCCGAGTAATGAATATGACGAAATCGTCGCATTTCTTAAAAAGCACGGAATTCCGAAAGTTGACTTGATCCGAATAGGATACGGAACGCTTTTAGAAAACTACAAAGAACTTAAATAATAAATACTGATTAGCTGTAAAGGCATAATCACGGATAACGAATCAATGAATAATTGATGGAGCGTAATCGTGGTTATGCCGATACGACAACTTAATATTTTTTACGCTTCATCGTAAGGAGGAAACAACGATAAGCGTAGAAAATAATAAGAAAAGAAGTTACACGATGAAAATCGACAATACGGTTTTTATTGTGGAAACGGAAGAATCGGAAGCGGCGCACGAAACCGCAGAGCAGAAAATCAAGAAATTGATAGAAGCGGGAATAGACGGTTTGGTAAACGAAGAACGACGCCGATTAAATAATCAAAAGGCTACATTTGAAGGCTGATTTTTCAGAAGGAGTATTAAATGAGAAATCAGTCAGCAATCAACAAAATACCATTTGCAGAAGGTGATGAAACCGCACTGTATACTCGTTTGAGTAGAGATGACGAGTTGACGGGCGAATCGAACAGTATTAAAAATCAAAGAGAATTACTCTTGCAATATGCAAAAAGCAAAGGATATGCAAACGTTCAAGTTTATGTGGACGACGGGTATTCGGGAACAAACTTTAATCGACCTGATTTTAAGCGGATGATGGAAAGAGTCGAAGCAGGGCTTATTAAACGAGTTATCGTCAAAGATATGTCCCGTTTCGGCAGAAACTATCTCGAAGTCGGTTACTATACGGAAGTTATTTTCCCCGAATACGACGTGCAGTTTATCGCAGTCAACGACAACGTGGACAGCGAAGTTCAAACGGATAACGACTTCACGCCGTTCAGAAACATAATGAACGAATGGTATGCGAAAGACATCAGCAAGAAGATGAAGTCGGCAATCAAGGCAAAAGGCAATTCCGGTAAACACACAAATCCGTTACCGCCTTACGGATATATAAAAGATCCGAACGATAAGAACAAGTGGCTTATTGACGAAGAAGCGGCAACGGTTGTAAGAAGAATATTCGGACTTTGTATGCAGGGCTTCGGTCCGACGCAAATCTCACGGATATTGACGGACGAAGGTGTCGATACGCCGAAAATACACGCTAAGAAAATGGGCAGAAAGGTTACGATAAGAGCGAACGAAATGCCCGAAGCGTGGGCAGACCAAACGGTTGGAGCGATACTCGGTTATTGGGAATATCTTGGGTGGACGGTAAATTTCAAGACGAAGAAAAAATCGTTTAAGTCGAAAAAGGTTATCTTGTTACCTTCCGATGAATGGCAAGTATTCAAAGATACACAAGAGCCGATCATCGACGAAGAAACGTTTTGGGCGGTGCAGAAAATCCGAGAAGGGAAACGCCGCCTTGACAGTCTTGGCGAACCGAACGCATTGTCGGGAATGTTGTTTTGCGGAGATTGCGGACATAGGCTGTATTTACGCAGACAACGTGATCCGCACCAAAAAGATTATTTTGTGTGTTCGGTTTATCGAAAGAAGCGCAAGTATTTCTGCACGTCGCACTTCATAAGACTTGCGGACATTGAGAAAATTCTTTTACGGGATTTACGTCAAGTAACGGCATTTGCAAGAGAACACGAAAGCGAGTTTTTAGACTTGGCAAAGAAACGATCTTTAAGAGAAACCGAAAAACTGCGAGCCGAAAACAAAGCGTCGCTCGACAAAGCCGTCAGACGCATTGCCGAAATTGACGGAATTATTCAGAAACTGTACGAAGATAACGTTTCGGGTAAAATAAGCGACGAGCGATTTGCAAAGATGACGGCAACGTATGAAACGGAACAGAACGGATTACAGCAAACTGCTCAAAGGCTGAAAGATGAAATATCTGCCGTTCGAGAAGAGGGCGAAAGCGTGGATCAGTTTATGAAGTTGGTAAACAAATATTCCGACATCACGGAACTGAACGCCGAAATCATAAGAACGTTTGTGGAGAAGATAATCGTTTATGAAGCCGAAAAAAATGACGGTGTAAAAACGCAGAAAGTGAAGATAGTCTATAACTGCGTTGGAACAGTAAGTGTTCCGAACACCGACAACGAGCCTGTAAAAACAGACAAAACAAAAATTATAGAAGTGGCGTGACAATGAAAGCCGCGCCACTATCTAAAAAGAAAGAAAAATCCCTGTGCCTATTGATTGTGCGTTTAGTGGTTGTAGTAGTCTTACGTCCATTACAATACCCGATAGTGTAACATCGATTGATTATTATGCGTTTGAGGGTTGCCGTAGTCTTACGTCCATTACAATACCCGATAGCGTGACGTCGATTGGCGGTTGGGCGTTTGAGGGTTGCCGCGGTCTTACTTCCGTTACAATACCCGATAGCGTGACGTCGATTGGCGGTTGGGCGTTTAGTTATTGTAGCAGTCTTACGTCCATTACAATACCGGATGGTGTAACATCGATTGGTTATTCTGCGTTTTATGGTTGCAATGATTTAAAAACAGTATACTATAAAGGTACTGCGGAACAATGGAATAAAGTTTCAATCGATCCATATAACTATAATTTAACAGACGAAATTTTGTATTATTATAGTGAAACAGCACCCGAGCTTAATTCTGACGGAACGGATTATAACGGTAATTACTGGCACTACGATACGGACGGAGTAACGCCCGTAATCTGGAAAAAAAATTAAAAATGTAAAGCAATTTAAACAAGGCGAGCCGTATTCAGCTCGCCTTGTTGTATGTTAAAACTCGCGATATAAGTCGATTATCAAAGCTTTAGAATTAAATAGCTTTCTCCCGTTGGAGAAAGTGGCGCAAATGCGCCGATAGAGGATTTCTGATAATAAAATTATATCATTATTAAAATAGTCGTTGAACGTCGCATTACTGTAGAAAAATTGTAGGGGAAGATATTATCTTCCCGCTAAAAAGTAAGCATGAATAAACAAAACGGGCGGATAATATCCGCCCGCTACGATTTTGTAAGTGTTTATTATAAAAATTAATACGAGTTGTAACAATATATTTCCGTGAGAATTTTATAAGTGGTAGTTTAGGTCAAGCGTTACGCTTGGGTGCAGCGTCACGCTGCCAAGGTTATGTGTTATGCTTGTCGCAGCTTTAATTATAAGAAATCCTCTTCAGTCAACGGTTCGTAAAACTCACCGTTGCCAGCTTCATGCATTCGTGGAAGCCTTGCATTAAAAATCAACCTATAAGTCGATTATTAAAGGTTTAACTCGTGTAATTTTAACGAGTAGCAAATTTTTATCCCCGCGAAAAGCTTATAAGTGGTAGCCAAGGGTGCAGCGTCACGCTGCCGTTACGTTGCCTACGCTGCCTTTATCATTTTTATTATATCTTTAAGCTTGGGCTTAGTGCCGTAAAGCAGTACGCCTATGCGGTAGATTTTTGCCGATATTATGCCCACCGCTATTACAGAGATAACAAGAACCGCAATAGAGATTATTATTTCATGCACGGGTACTACGCTCATTGCAATTCTCGTAAACATAGCCATGGGCGACGTAAACGGAATATACGAACAAATCTTTAAAAGCGTTCCGTCGAGGTTCCCGCTCGCAAGCGATATCATTACCACCAAAAATCCTGCAATAAACAGTACGGTTATAGGCATAACCGAAGTGTTTATGTCCTCAAGCTTGGTTGCTGTAGAACCGACCGCGCCGTATAAAAACGCATAAATAAAGAATCCTAAAATAAAGAACACAAGCATGTATATGAGTAGGTCGGCGGGAATGTTGAAAATAGAATTTACTATCATATTGCCGTTCCAGTAGTCTTTGTTAAGGTTAAAGCTCAAAAGTGCAGTTCCAAAAACAACTATAAGCTGCAAAAGTCCCGCAATGCATGCCGCTAAAACTTTGCCGAACATCATAGAAACGGGTTTTGCGCTTGTAACCAAAAGTTCCATCGCCTTTGAGCTTTTTTCTGTAGCTACGTTAGACGCTATCATCTGCCCGTATAAAAGTATTACGGAATACAGCGCAAAAATCATTATGTAAGTGTAAAAAAAGTTTTGAATCTGATCTTTTCCAAGATTATGCGTGGTGTGTTCTATGCGTTTTTGCATAATTTCGGCTGTCTGCTCGGGCGTAAGTCCCGCTTCGTTCAGCTTAATAAGCCTATAAACGTTAAGCAAAATTTCGTCGGCAACGCTTTCGTTTGTGTCGTACATAGAAAGATTGCTTACAAAATACGAATACGTTGTAAAATCATCTGAAATCAAAAATGCGCATTCTGCTTTGCCGTCTTTTACGTCCGCGCTTAATTTCTGCTCGTCGGGTGTGGCAATTTGCACGTCGTAGTTTTTAAACGCCGCTTTAAAAGTCTGGTCAATTTCACTTGCTTCAAGCGTTTCGCCGGCTATAAGCATTACGGGCTTTTGTGCGGGCGTATCGCTTTTAAACAGTCCCGCTATGCGCGGGAAAAACATAAACAGCGCAATTGCCGCCGCTAAAAATATGGTTATGCCCACAAATATTTTGTTTTTAAAAAAGGATTTAAGTTCAAATAAAAATATGATCTTAAACTGTTTCATTTTTTTGCTTCTCCTTTAAAAAGTCGCGCTATAAGTCGATTATCGGCGCATTTTTAGTGTTGAATAATTACTTTTGCGTGGTGTATTCAACAAAAATATCACCGAGCGACGGTTCAAAAACTTTGATCTCGTCAACGTCGTAATTGTTAAATAAAAATGCGGAAACGTTCTGTTTGTCGTTTTCATGTTCAAGCGTAAGCAAAAGCGAATCGTCGGATAGATTTGACGCTTTGTCTTTAAATCGGTCGATTATTTTTAATTTATCTACCGAGCGAACTACGAGTTTATTTCTCGGGTAGCTTCGCTTTATTTGGTTCAGATTGCCCGAAAGTGCGATTTTGCCTTCCGATAGCAGAGCTATGTCGTCGCAAAATTCTTCGATATAATTCATCTGATGCCCCGAAAAAAGCACGATTTTATCTTTTTCGAGCTGTTCTTTGACAATATCCTTTATCAGGTTTGCGTTTACGGGATCGAGTCCCGAAAACGGCTCGTCTAAAATTACAACGTCGGGATCGCAGACGAGCGCGGTTATAAGCTGAATTTTTTGTTGATTACCCTTTGAAAGGGTATCCAGTCGTTTATTTTTGTGTTCGCTCATTTCAAGGCGGCAAAGCCAGTAGTCAATGCTTTTTGCCGCGTCGGTTTTGTTCATTCCTTTAAGCTCGGCAAAAAACATCAGCTGATCAAAAATTAGTTTTTTAGGGTAAAGTCCGCGCTCTTCGGGCAGATACCCGAGCTTTATTTTTGAGTAGTCTATTTTTTTGCCGTCTACCGTAAGTTCGCCTTTATCTGCGGGAAAAACGTTCATAATAATTCGGATCGTAGTGGTTTTTCCCGCGCCGTTTCTGCCTAAAAGCCCGAAAGCTTTACCGCCTTCGGCTTTGAACGAAATGCCCTTTAAAACCTCTTTTTGTCCGAAATTTTTGTAAATATCGTTTACTTGAAGAACCATATAATACCTTTTCTTTTTTTTAAAATGGCGCGTTTATGCGTTCACGCGCTTGATTTTGTTGCCTTTTCATTATATAATATTTAACGGAATAAATCAATCGTAATTTGATAGCCGAAAAAAATAAGCGGACGGGCTTTCGGGTTATATAATCGGGATATATCATTTTGTATATATCTATATAAAAAAACGATATAAAAATACGTTTGATTTTTTTAGTGCTGATTTGGTATAATGATATCGATAAAAAGAGAACGATATAGTGTTTCGGGGAAAATACAAAAAACAGCCGAAGCACGGGAGAACTATATGGAAGAAAAATCTTATATGAAAGTTGACAGCGTTGCAACCTTGGAAGCCGCCATTGCAAGAGTAAGAGCCGCGCAGAAAAAATACGCGACCTACACGCAAGAGCAGGTAGACAAGATTTTCCTTGCCGCGGCTATTGCTGCGGACAAGATGCGTATTCCGCTCGCAAAGCTTGCCGTTGAAGAAACGGGCATGGGCGTAGTTGAAGACAAGGTAATTAAAAACCACTATGCCGCGGAATATATTTATAATAAGTATAAAGACGTAAAGACCTGCGGCGTCATCGAACAGGACGATATTTACGGAATTAAAAAAATTGCCGAACCTATCGGACTTATCGCTGCGGTAATTCCTACAACGAACCCCACGTCTACGGCTATATTTAAAACCCTTATTTCGTTAAAGACGCGAAACGGCATAATCATAAGCCCGCACCCCAGAGCGAAAAATTCTACTATAAGCGCGGCTAAAGTCGTTTTGGAAGCTGCTGTTGCAGCAGGTGCGCCCGAAGATATTATCGGTTGGATCGACGTTCCGTCGCTCGATATGACTAACCTTATAATGAAGGAATCGGATATCATACTTGCAACCGGCGGGCCCGGAATGGTTAAAGCCGCTTATTCGAGCGGAAAACCCGCACTCGGCGTAGGCGCAGGCAATACTCCCGCTATTATAGACGACACTGCGGACATTCTGCTTGCCGTAAACTCCATAATTCACAGTAAAACTTTCGATAACGGCATGATTTGCGCGTCCGAACAGTCGGTTATAGTTCTCGATAAGGTTTACGACAAAGTAAAAGCTGAATTTTCGGCTCGCGGTTGCTATTTCTTAAATCCCGAAGAAACCGAAAAGGTAAGAAAGACCATAATTATAAACGGTGCTTTAAACGCTAAAATCGTAGGACAAAAGCCGGTAACAATTGCAGCTCTTGCAGGCGTAACCGTTCCCGAAAGCACCAAGATTTTAATAGGTGAAGTAGAAAGCGTAGAACTTTCGGAAGAATTCGCGCACGAAAAACTTTCACCCGTACTTGCTATGTACCGCGCAAAAGATATTCAGGACGCTTTTTCTAAAGCCGAACATCTTATTGCCGACGGCGGATATGGCCATACTTCTTCTATTTATTTAAACGTAACTACCGAAAAAGCAAAGCTCGACGAATTTGCAAGCAGAATGAAAACTTGCCGAATACTCGTAAACACTCCCTCTTCTCAGGGCGGTATAGGCGATTTGTACAACTTTAAACTTGCACCGTCGCTCACGCTCGGTTGCGGCTCCTGGGGCGGAAACAGCGTCTCGGAAAACGTAGGAGTAAAACACCTTATCAATATCAAAACGGTTGCCGAAAGGAGAGAGAATATGTTGTGGTTCAGAGCGCCTGAAAAAGTTTATATAAAGAAAGGCTGTCTGCCCGTTGCGTTGGACGAACTCAAAACCGTAATGGGCAAAAAGAGATGCTTTATCGTTACCGACAGCTTCCTGTATCAGAACGGTTACACGAAGCCTATCACCGATAAGCTCGACGAAATGGGAATAGTTCACGAAACGTTCTTTAACGTTGCACCCGATCCTACGCTTGCATGTGCAAAAGAAGGTACCGCTCAGATGACGGCGTTCAAACCCGATTGCATTATCGCGCTCGGCGGCGGCTCCGCTATGGACGCAGGTAAGATCATGTGGGTTATGTACGAACATCCCGAAGTTGACTTTATGGATATGGCGATGCGCTTTATGGATATCCGTAAACGTATTTACACATTCCCCAAAATGGGCGAAAAAGCTTACTTTATTGCTATTCCTACTTCGGCAGGTACCGGCTCGGAGGTTACGCCTTTCGCGGTTATTACCGATGAAAGAAGCGGCGTAAAATATCCTCTTGCCGACTACGAATTACTGCCTAAAATGGCAATTATCGATACCGACTTCCATATGAGCGCACCGAGAGGCTTAACTGCCGCTTCCGGTATAGACGCAGTAACGCACGCACTCGAAGCTTACGCTTCTATGATGGCTACCGATTACACCGACGGCCTTGCTCTTAAAGCTTTAAAGACTATATTCGAATATCTGCCCAGAGCTTACGAAAACGGACAGACCGATATAGTAGCAAGAGAAAAAATGGCTAACGCCGCAACTATGGCAGGTATGGCGTTTGCTAACGCGTTCCTTGGCGTATGCCACTCTATGGCGCACAAACTCGGCGCGTTCCATCATATCGCGCACGGCGTTGCAAACGCGCTTATGATAGACGAAGTTTTAAGATTCAACGCAGCCGAAGTTCCCGCAAAAATGGGTACGTTCCCCCAGTATGATCACCCGCACACGCTCGCTCGTTATGCCGAAGTTGCCGATTACCTTGGAATCAAGGGCAAAGACGACAGCGAAAAGCTTGATAATTTAATTAAAGCAATAGATGAACTTAAAGCCACCGTCGGCATTAAGCCCACTATTAAAGATTACGTTCCCGACGAAACGGACTTCTTGAACCGTCTTGACGCAATGGTTGAACAGGCGTTTGACGATCAATGCACGGGAGCAAACCCGAGATATCCGCTCATGAGCGAAATCAAGCAGATGTATCTTAACGCTTATTACGGAAAAACCTGGACGGAAAACAGCGTTATGGTTACCGAAACCGATTCTGAAACCGAAGACGCGCATAACTTTAAACGCACTTACGGCAGAAAGAGAAAACAATAATAAAGGGGGATGAATACTATGAAACTTGACAGAGTAATTGCGGTAAGAACGAATAAAACCGTCTATCGCGACGGAGAAGACTGCGTTAAGGTTTTCGATGCCGATTACGACAAAACAGACGTTTTAAATGAGGCTTTAAACCAAGCGAGAGTTGAAAAAACAGGTCTTAACATACCTAAAATAAAAGCCGTTTCCATGGTTGACGGAAACTGGGCTATTGTTTCCGAATATATCAAGGGCAAAACGCTTGATCTCCTGATGAAAGAAAACCCCGATAAAAAGCACGAATATCTTGAAAAGTTTGTGGATCTTCAAATCGAAGTACAGTCTAAAAGCTGCCCCGAACTTAAAAAGTTAAAAGATAAAATGAACGCAAAAATCTCTCAGGCAGAGCTTGACGATAACACGCGTTACGAACTTCATACAAGACTAAACGGTATGCCTAACCATACCAAACTTTGCCACGGCGATTTTAACCCGTCCAACATAATTATTTCGGACGACGGTAAATCTTACGTTATCGACTGGTCGCACGCTACTATCGGTAACGCTTCGGCAGACGTTGCTCGTACTTACCTTGTATTCTGGCTCAGCGGCGATATCGACGGCGCGGAAGAATATCTTGATTTATTCTGCAAAAAGAGCAGAACGCCCAAACAGTACGTTCAAAAATGGATGCCTATCGTTGCGGCTTCGCAGTCGGTTAAGGGCAAAAAGGAAGAAAGAGAATTCCTTCTTTCCTGGGTAAACGTTGTAGAATACCAATAAGCCGTAACCTCGAACAATAATAAACAATAATGTTTTTGCCGCGAGTTTATATGCGCGGCAAAACTTTTTAAAAGGTAAAAATCATGGTAGTAATTTCAGTTTGCGTCGGCAGTTCGTGCCACTTAAAAGGCGCACCCGAAATAGCGGGAATGCTTGAAAAAAAGATAAACGAAAACAATTTGCAGGATAAAGTTGCCTTAATCGGCAGTTTTTGTTCCGGCAGATGTAACCGCATAGGCGTAACCATAACTGTCGGCGACGACGTTTATACCGGCATCACGCGCGAAAATTTCAGCGAGTTCTGGCAAGATAAAGTAATGCCGGCTATAAACGCAGATCCGGATTGATTAAATAAATTTAATAATAAAATAAAAGTCTGCAAAGCATAAAAATTCGGCTTTGCAGATTTTTTGTTACTTTGCTGTATTTTTTTAAATGTCAATACAGAATAACTTTCAGACAATAGAGTGTATTGTTTCTAAATAGGAAATGTGGTATAATATATAGCACAATAAAAAATTATATTCTTGATATGAGGAGGAATACTATGAGAAAAAATAAAGCAATTTTGTTTTAATCCTTGCGATTGTATCGCTTTTATCGTTGGGTATTTTTACTGCCTGCAACAGTGCAGATAGTTCGGCTGATGCGCATAATTTTGGTTCATTTGTGCCGGCTGAAAACGCAACGTGTACGAAAGACGGGCATATAGGCTATAAAAAATGCACGGATTGCGGTAAATATTTTGACGAGTTCGGCAAAGAAGTTGCCGATATCGTTATTAAAGCCAAAGGACACACTTTTGGCGAATGGGTTGTTACTAAAAAAGCCGACGAAACGACGGTCGGCGAAAAGCAGAGAACTTGTTCGGCTTGTAATTACGTTGAAAAAGAAGATATACCTATGATAGTAGTGCAGACTTTTTCAATAACCTATAACTTAAACGGTGGCACTGCGATGAGTGAAAACCCGACTTCGTATTCAAATTCTGACGAAGATTTTGCTATAAGTAACGTATTTAAACGCGGATATGTGTTCTCGGGTTGGACCGTGAATGGCGGAGAACCTAAGGTGAACTACGTTATAAGTTACGGAACGGAAGGAAATCTTACTTTTGAAGCTGTTTTCAGAGAAGATAAAACGGTTATTTACGACGGCGAAACGGTAGATTTAGTTCCGGACGCAGTAAGAAAATATCTTGAATCTGACGATAAAGCCAAATATTTATATGAATATCAGGCTGATTATGCAATCGCTAAAAATCCCAAGGCTTTAAAATTTGCCTGGACGAATGCCTTCGGTGCGAAAAAGTTTACGCTTAAGATTTTTTCGGACGAAGAGATGACAAAAGAAATATTATCTGTAAACGTTGGCGGAAGCGCATATAATTTATATAATCCCATTCCCGGAGAAACGTATTATTACAGTGTAACCGACGAAAACGGCAATCTTATAAAAATAGATTATGTTAAAGTAAAAGAGGGGTTAAGAACCATAAATTGCGATAATATTTCAAATATGCGCGATATGGGCGGTTATATAACGCCTGACGGAATGATCTCTTACGGATTAATTTATCGTAGTCCCGAAATTGTAAACGTAACGTCGAAAGGTCTTAAAACTATGGTCGAGCAGCTTGGAATAAAGACCGAAATAGATTTGCGCCTTGACAGTAAAACTCAAACGGTTGACGAAAGCATACAAAAATACATTCTCGGTTTCTGGCAGTGGGACTACATTTTCCCGGGAATGAACTCAAATCGCCCGTATTCTTCTTCGTATACCGATAATATCGCGCAAATTTTCAGACTGTTTGCCGATAAAAAGAATTATCCCATAGTTTTCCATTGCTCTGCAGGAGCAGACAGAACGGGTACGATAGCTTTCTTGCTTAACGGATTACTTGGCGCATCGTATGAAGATCTTGCAAGCGATTTTGAAATTACTTCGTTTTATATGGGTAAGCGTTGGCGTTCGGATATTCAGGTTGTAAACGGAGTTTACTCGTTTACGGAAGACGGTATAATGCAGGATAATCCCGATAACCTTGTCGATTTTAACAAAGCGTATAATCATATAATGCAAACTTATGCCGGAAAAGACGGAACTCTTTCGGGAGCAATAGAAAATTACCTTAAATCAGTTGTAAAACTTACCGATCTTGAAATAAGCTCTATTAAGCACATTATGCTTTCCACGTCGGAACACGTTTACGGCGACTGGGTGGTTACCGAAAAAGGCAGTTGCAAAAAAGAAGGCGTGGAAACGCGTTACTGCGCTTGCGGCGAATACGAAACGCGCGTTATTCCCGTTACGGGTCACGTTTATGGTGACTGGAATATAGTTACGCAACCTTCGGTAGGAGTGAAAGGCTTAAAAGAAAGATTTTGCGAATGCGGCGACAGACAGACCGAAGAAATTCCCGCTCTTGTTCAGACTAAATATGATTTTGGCGGCAATAACGGACTTGACGTTTCCGTAAACGCTCCGGGAATAAGCGAGAGTAAATTAGTAGCGGTAAAAATCGACGATAAAACTTCTTTGCCTGAAGGTTACGAAGGCGAAGTATGCTCTAAAAATAGCGATTATCTCGTTTCGGTAGGCGTAGGATTTAATACCGAATACAAAGTGGAAGACCTTATAAGCGTTAAAGTAAGGCTTTGTGTTCAATCTGACAAACTATTGTCAAAAGGCAATTTCCGCCTTTACGACGATAAAGAAAACGCAATCAGAGTTGACGATAACTTTACAAAACTATCTGGCGTTTATAACGAATGGGTGGAAATCGATCTTTTACCGCTTATTAAATCGTATAAAGGCTTTACCGTAAACGGAATTTTACAAAAGTTCTGTATAGTTGTAAGAACGGGTGTTGCGGCTACCGTATCGTTTGATAGCGTAACGGTTACGGCTTATGGTAACTAAAAATTATAGTAAAAAGCCTGAAAGCATAGCTATGCTTTCAGGCGATTTTTTTGTGCGTAATAATTTTATAACGGTAAATTTTACTTTTTTTCGTACGGAGTGCCGCAGTACGGGCAAACCGGACTTTCATTTGAATAGTAGTTTATCGTTGCGCCGCAATTTGGACACTTTACGCTTATAAGTTTTTTATCCGCCTTTTGATTATCGTTAAAATAAAGCTTTTCTCCGTCAAACAAAAGTCCCGCTATATATCCGTTATCAATACATTGACGTATTTGTTGTTTTATAAATTCCTCTGTTTTTCCGGTGTGGGCGGAGAGTGTTTTTATCTCGTAAATGTGTTCTTCGTTTACGGCTTTAACAACGCGCTTAAGTGAAACCGCTTCGCCGTATTTTATAAACAGAATAGGGCAGGCGTAAAAGTCTACGGCAACAAAAATTATGCCGAGAATCATCACTATTTTTTGACTGCTCGCGCCGATTATTATCATGGGAATTCCGCCAACGAATAAAATTGCCGAAAGAACGGCAATAATAAGGGATGTTGTTACTTTAATATTTATATTTTTAGCTTTCATTTTTTCTCCGTAATGCAATATATTTTAATTTTTTGTATGCGAAAATTATATCACAAACACTTTCAAAAAACAATGATTAAAATATAAAAATTTGTAATTATTAAAAAACAAAAATAAAAAGGGTACTTTATTAAATAAAAAGTCGGGACATAGGTCGATTATCGTGGTGTAATTAGTTTTTTATTCTTGCAATCTTTGTTTTTTTAGCTGGTTTAATTGCAAAATAAAATAAAGCGTATTATAATAGAGCGGCATAACAAAAGGAAGAAATTACAGGTATGTCTATAAATTTTTACGGTCTTATTTTTATTGTGGCTATAATGGTGCCTAATATAGTTTTTGCGGCTACTCACAAAAACGGATTTACTAATTACTATCAGAACAAAACGGTCGAGGTCTTTGAACAAATAGGTCGAACAGGTTGCTTTGTATTCGTCTTTTTTAATATAAATGTGCTTGTTAAAGCCAAGCTTTCGGGCGGTTGCCTTATTGCTTATCTTGTGTCCGGCGGCGTGCTTACGCTTACTTATATTCTGGGCTGGATTATCTTATGGAAAGAAAATTCTTTAAAAAAGTCTTTGCTTTTGTCCGTCGTGCCTGCTTTGTTGTTTTTTGTTTGCGGCTGTATATCGCTCAATATTCCGCTTATTGTTTTTGCTGTGATTTTTGCGCCTTGCCATATTTTTATAAGCTATAAAAACGCAAAAGCCGAAGCCGAGAAAGAAAAAACTGTGATTTTAAAAGGAGCAAATTATGAGTAAGTACGAGCTTTTGTGGAAATATATCAAACACACGAACGAGAACATTTTAAAAATGAGCTTTGAAGAAATTAAAAACGTTACGGGCAACGCTATAGATCATTCTTTTTTGAGCTATAAAAAAGAACTGCTTGCTTACGGATTTAAAGTGGAAAAAATATCCTTAAAAGAAAAAACCGTTATATTTACAAAAATTGATTAAAACAATAAAACTTAAACAATAAAAGCCCGTAAATTAAAACCTTGCGGGTTTTATTTTGCGCGATAATCGACTTATAGACAGACTTTTTTATAATAAACGGCGGATGATTTTATTAAATAATTGAGATGGGGCATAACCAAGCATTTTTATTGTAAGGTATCAGTTCATCGCTCATACAAAGTATAATTCCCGGTTCAATATCCTTTTTAAATACTTTTAATGCGTCAAAATTTTTATCTGCATGTGTTGGATTCTTTGCTTTTTTTATTTCAATAGGATATAATTTCCCTCCACGCTCTATAAGCAAATCGATTTCCTTTTTGTCTATATCGCGATAATAATATAAATCAGGAATTTTACCACTGTTATAATAACTTTTTATTATTTCAGATACAATGTAGGTTTCTAAAAATGCCCCGTCCATTGCACCGTTTTCAAGTGTTTCTGGAGTAGGCCAACGGCATAGATAGGCGCAAAGTCCAGTATCCATAAAATATACTTTTGGCATTTTTACAAGTCTGTTGGTAAGAGTAGAGGCATACGGACGAAGCATTACTATAATGCCAGATCTTTCAAGTATACTTATCCAACTTTTAATTGTAGGGGAAGATACGCCGATTGCTTTTGCTATCTCGTCGTATTTTAGTTCTTGTGCCGTTCTTGCCGCAATCAATACCAAAAAATCAAAAAACTCGCTAAGTTTGCCTACTTGTGATAAATCTTTTATATCTCTTTCAAGGTAGGTGTTTACATAGTCTGCATAATAACGATCTCTGTCGATATCTGTTGTTATGAGCTTTGGCATTCCACCGCGAAAAATTTGATTATAAATATCATGTATGTTTTTTTTGTGAATATTTTTTGCAGCATCCTTTAGCTTTTCGATTTCAGGTGAAAAACAGCTTAACGGACGTTCTTCGATTTCAGCAGAAGAAAGACCTGACATATCAAACACAGCAACCCGACCGGCAAGCGACTCTGAAACGTTTTTCATCATCTGGAATTTTTGCGAACCCGTTAGCCAAAACATTCCCGAATTATTTTCTCCGTTTAATGCTCTTTCGTCTACAATTCTTTTTATTTCAAGCAAAATTGTAGGTACGCGTTGAATTTCGTCTATCAAAAGTTTTGTTCCATAGGTTTCAAAAAATAGACCCACATCATTTTCTGCAAGGCGTCGTGCATTGATATCGTCCAGCGTAACGTATCTTCTGTCATGTTCTTTTATGTGGTTCAACATGGTAGATTTTCCAACCTGTCTTTGCCCGCATACCATAACTACCGGATAGTTTTTTGAAGCTTTTAATATTTCATTTTCAATATGTCTTTTTATATACATTTACAAATCTCCACCTGAAAATATTTCGAGAAAAATAAAGTCTGACTTTATTTTACTCGGAATTGTTTAATTTGTCAAGGATAAAATCATTTTTTTAATAAATGTTTTAGTTTTAATTAAAAAGCATAGCTGAAAGAATGTGCTACGCTTTTTTATGGTAAATGTAATGTTGTATTGCTTTTAATGTATTGATAATCGACTTATAGGCAGACTTTTTATGTTTTATAAAGATATTTTAGTTATGCTTTTTATTTTTTCTTTCTTAATTCGGCGATTTTTAATGCCGCTTGTTTATCGATAACTTCTATGCCGTTTTTCTCGGCAATTTCGGCAATCTGCAAAAGTGCCGCTTTTAAAAACGGACGCGGAATTTTTACGTACATTTCGCATGCTTCTTTTGTAAAGCGAACCTTAGTATCTAATCTTTCGGCACAATACATAACGCTTTCTACGCTCGCTGCATTACTTTCGGCGATTTTTTCGGCTACGGGCAAAAAGCCCTTGAACTTTTTATACCAGAAATTTTTACTGTCATGATAGCCGTAATCGACCGGAACGTTGGGGAAGGAAGTGCGGGTAAGTCCGTTTTTTAAATTATCGGCATATTTTTCTTCCATTAAAATATTGTCTATTTTTAAAATGAAATGGCAGCCGAATTTTGAAGTTATTCCGTTAAAATTATTGTATGGCGGCTCTACGCCTTCAAGTTCACCTATGTGTTGTTTGCACTTATATGCGTCTTCTAAAGAATCGTCCCAAGTGCATTCAATAACCTGATAGGCGTCTTTAATAATCAGCGGTCTTTCGCCTTCTGCCTGACCCTTTATCAGTTCAAAAATGCAATCTTTCATTTTTTCATGCGGGGTTTTTCCGGGAAATCCAAGGCGTACCGCTTCTTTAAAATATTTTCGGTCATCTTTAATAAAATTAAGGGCGCATTTGCCGTTTTTTAAAATGTTTTGCGCCGTGTTAGAAGAATTTCGGCACTCTAAAATCATTGCATAATAATCTTTTCCCGCAATGTAGTATGGAAAAACAAGCGAATAACTGCCTATATTTGTTGTTCCGTCCTCGCACAAAGTGGAAATTTCTACCGTGGGCATGGGGAAGAACAGATTATTCTGATAAAAATTATCAACAACTTTCAAACTTCTGAATTTTGGCATTTTTGCACAACCTCCGTTTGTTGTATGTTTTTATAGCCTATTGATATTATACTACATAAAAATGTAAAAATCAATAGCTGAATGAAATTTGCTACTATATGACATTGTATATTCTTAAGCTCCAAAAAATTAAACAGTTCCGTATTGACAAAATTTACTTTTTAATATATCATAATAATATATTACGCTTTCAGGTGTAGCAGCATATGGGCGGAATAAATATGGGCGTGATAAATATTTAGTGGGGGGAATGATTATGTATTATTATTGCGAGAAATGCAAAACTTTAAGCAAAGAGCCAAATTGCGATAAATGCGGGTGTAGCATAAATGAGGCTAAGCCGGACGATATATGTTACGTTTCTTCTTTGGCTCATTTTTACGCTACAATGTATAAAGAGGCGTTAAAAAATCAGAATATTCCTTTTTTCAGTTTGCCGACAGGCTTTTCGGTTGACACAAAGGCAAGTTCAGGTGAAAAAATATTTGTGCCGTTTGAATTTTACAAAAACGCAATCGAAATTTATTACGACATTTTTATCCCCGACGACGATGCCGATAATGACGAAGATGGCGGCGATACGGTTAGCAATGAAAAAGACTGCGAAAAATGCGATTGAATAAATCAACTTAACATATTGCGACTTTAATAATTTTTCTTGACTTTTTTAACTAATTAAGTTAATATTTAATTATATATAATACTGTTGGTGGATTTTATGGCGCAACTCGGGCGAAGACAAGAATATATTCGCACTTCTAACATAAAAGCGGTTATGAGAACTATACGAAACGGCGGAAAGACTTTTGCCGAACTCGAAGAGATTACCGGGCTTTCAAATGCCGCAGTTTTTAAAATAGTATCTGCAATGACCGAATCGGGCATGGTTTTAAGAACGCAATTACCGTCTACTACAGCCGGACGCCGCGCCGAGATTATCACTCCTAATCCGTCGTACGGGTATTTTGCCGTTTTGTTAGCGCATAGTGACGTGTTGACTGTTACCGTGAACAACTACATAGGCGAAGAACTATATAAAAAGGAATACGAAACGGGCTACGTTGTTAAACGAAGCGTATTAGAAGCCGCGCTTAACGACCTTAAAAAATTCAAAAAGAAATTGAATCACGCAGTTTTTGTGTTTGCGGGAAAATACGACTGCAAAACGGATAAGTTTGCTTTTGCAGAAAAATTCAAAGAATTTTACGGCAAAAATTTTGCGGCGTATTTGCAATCGGAGCTAAAAGTACCCATTGTTATGCAAAACGACATGCCTGCGGCAATGCAATCCGTCCTTGAAAAAGCGTATATGCCGGACGATTTTATATTTTTATATATCGACGAAGGTATAGGCGGCGGATTCGTGTTCAACAGAAAGGTTTTCAGCGGAGAACACGGCATGGCCGGCGAGTTCGGCTTTTTTGGCATGAACCCGCTCGACGCAACGGATTTTTTCCCTAACGAAAACAGTAAGATATTTTCTACCGTGTTATCTTTAAAAAGTATGGCGGACGGATATATGCAGGTTTTGGGTAAATCAGACGTTCCTTACGCCAAGGCAAAGGAAATTCTTATAGCCGACTGTTTAAAAGGTGACGAAACGGCTGTAAAAACGCTTACCGATTACGTAGCTATTCTCGGCAGAGTGCTATGGAGTTTGACCGAACTTCTTGACGTTTCGCACATAGTATTCGAAGGAGAGATCGTAAGGCTTGAAAAGCTTGTAAGAAAAAAACTCGGCGACATGTTCTCGCTTTCTCCGACGTATTCTAAAATAGACGTAAATTTTATAACAGACGTAAACGCGATATATAACGGTGCCGTTGCAACCGGCATTAAAGCGTTTGAAAACTTTATTTAATCTTTATTTAATAATTTTAATGGCTGCAATAATAATATTGCGCAAATAATATGTGCAAAAAACCGTGGATTTTTGTTCCGACGGTTTTTTATTTTATCGTATAGCGTTAAAAGGTGTTTGTTACGTTACGGGCAAGGTGGCAGGCGCAGAAAAACTTAAAAAAACTAACCGTAAAAGCCGCAAAAAATTTATTGTGAAAATTTTAAAAAGGGTATTGACAAATCATTATAGCAATGATATAATAACTTTGTTAGTTTATTCTTGGTTTTATTTTTACATAATAAACTAATTAAGTTAATTTTCAAAATTTGCGATAAAAACTGCAAAAATGAGGAAATTATAAGGAGGCAAAAATGAAAAAACTATTCAAAAGCAAAAAACTAATGGCAGCTCTTCTTGCGATTGTTGCCGCTGCATCCTGCCTTACGGCGTGTTCAAACACGACTAAAAATGGCGACACTTCTACTATTACTATAGGTTATTTTGAAGGTGAATATCTCGACGTTCACTGGAAATCATGGGAAAAGCTCTATAACGAAGCTCATCCCGACGAAAAAATCAAACTTGAAACCGAAGGCGATCCGTCTTACAGCACTGCGCTTGAAAATCTTTTAATGACCGGCGTAGTTCCCGATATAATGGTTGCGCCCATGCGTTGGAAAAAATACGCGTCAAAAGGTTGGCTTGAACCTCTCGGCGACGTTTATTCGTCGGACTTTGGCAGCGGCAAAACCATTGAAGGCGCGCTTAACGACGAAATGAAGGGCAGTATCAAATTCAATAATAATTATTATGCCGTTCCGTTCTCTGAATACATGACGGGAATTATCGTAAATAAAGGATTTTTTGACGAACACGAATGGAAACTCCCCGAAACTATGGAAGATATGGCGGATATTATTGCGAAAATCGCAGAACTTCCCGAAAATAAAGATGAAAACCCCGATAACGATATTTATCCTTTCACCTGGTCGGGTAAAGACGCGTCTTACTACTGGTATTACATTATGAATACGTGGTGGGCGAACTACGGCGGCATAAACGAAATTAAAACTTTCAAACAGATGGAAAGTCCTTCCGTTTATAAGACTACCGCGAGAGAAAAAGCCGTTGAAGCGCTTTTAACGCTTATCGGCGGTAAAGGAACCCCCAAAAACAGCGCAACCGGTGCAGTAGGTATGACTCTTCTGGAATCTCAGATGTTGTTTACCGAAGGCAGAGCGCTTATGATTCCTAATGCGTCCTGGTTTGAAGTAGGTATGAGCGAAAACCTTCCCGAAGGTTTTGAAATGGTATTGATTAACGCTCCCACAATAGCCGGCGGAACGGACGAAAACAACATTTATGGTCACGTTGACGAATGGCTTATTATACCTAAAGACGCCGAAAACAAGAGCGCGGCTAAAAAATTTGTTTCGTTTATTTTCAGCGAAGCAGGACTTATAGATTTCTTTGAAAAAACCAACACAACGAGTACTTTTACGGTAGATTATACCAAAGCAAACACGGCTAATCTTTCTGAGTTTTCAAAGAGCGTTTTATCGCTCCGCATGAATAGCAACGTATTCTATTCGGAAAGCAGTTCTCCGTTTATGAGCAGCGGTTTAGCTAACTTCTGGCAGTATAAACAGATTACCGAAATGGCTACGGAAGGACAGACGGCGAAAGAGATAATCGATTACGATTACAATAAAGTCGTTTCAGACTGGTCTACTTGGCAAACACAAGTTTAAAACGGAGGAAAGTCGATGAAAAAACGATTTTTCGCACTTACGATGGCGGCGATAATAGCATCGCTTGCGGGGTGCGTTTCACAAGGTAGCGATTCAGGCAACAAGCAGAACGTTCCCGAAGGTATGCCCGATTATTCGGCTTACGAAACTACGAGAGAAATGTGGATAGGTGGCTGGAATCCTCCGCCACCCAAACATACTACTTCTATAGACGACGAATCTTACGATTTTCAGACAATCGAACGCTATCGTCAGATGGCGGACTGCGGTTTGAACGTAGGCATATGCGTATATGAAGAAAAAACAGGACATCCCGACGAATTCTATAAAGCGTTGGATCTTGCCGAAGAAGCCGGCGTTAAACTTTTAGTTATGGACTATGACGTCCGCCCCGAAGTTTACGATTCGAATACTACGGCGGAAGATTTAAGGCGTAAAACGGCTTCGTATAACGAACATCCCGCGTTTTTAGGTCATCACGCTTTTGACGAGCCGAGCGTTGATAATTTTGATAGTATCGGCGCGCTTAAAAAGGTTTATACCGAGGCATTCCCGAACAAATGCTTTTTTGTCAATTTGTTTCCGTCGTATTCTTCGGCGGGAAGTCTTGGTACGTCTGCGGGCTATGATTTTTATTTCCAGAATTATATAGACAGAGTTGATCCCGATCTGCTCTCGGTTGACTATTATCCGCTTAAAGGCAGTGCGTCGCGCCCTGTTTTGTACACGGGACTTTTAAGTAACTACGAACTCTATGCCGAAAACGCTAAACTTTACAATATTCCGTTTTACGCATTTATCGGCACTATGGGCTTTACTTCTTCAAGCCGTCAGCCGAGCATTTACGATTTAAGATTTATGATAAACGCCGCGCTTATGTTCGGCGTGGACGGAATAAATCATTTCTGTTACTGGCAGCCGTACGATTCGGTTGTGGAAAGCGACACTACGCACGCAATGATTCTCCGCGACGGAACGGTAACTCAGCTCTATTACGATTGTAAAACGGTAAACGGCGAAGTAAAAAGTTTCGACCACGTTCTCATGTCTTACGACTGGCAGGGTATAATGCTGAACATAGGCAAACTTTCGGACGGGAAATTAAGCACGTCGTTCAAGCAGGTAAAGCATCCTATCGAAAAGCATGACAGAATACAGTCGGTAGAAAGCGACAGAGATCTTGCCATAGGCGTATTCAAAGACGAAGCGGGTTACGACGGTTTTTATATGTTGAACTATAATAACCCCGGCTATTCCGATTTGAAAAATACCGTAACCGTTAAATTTAACAATGCCGATAAAGCGATTATATACTATCGCGGCGTGGCTACAACGGTAAACCTTGAAAACGGACAATTCACCTATGAACTTGAAGCGGGCGACGCAATTTTTGCAATACCCGTAAAAGGATAAAATTATGATAGATAAAAAAGCTAACGTAAGCGCGGAAACGGAAAACGAGGCGGCTCAAGCCGCCCCGCGCAAGAAATTCAGTTTTCAGAGCGGAAAAACAAGAAGAACGCTGTTTATAATTCTCTTTCTGGTCTATCCGATTATAAACTGGCTGATATTCTTTCTTTACGTCAATATCGATTCCGTAAAACTTGCGTTTCAGACTTACAGCTTATCAAAAGGCAAATACGTAAACGTAGGGTTTCTTAACTTTAAAAACGTTTTAACGTCATTCTTTTCGGCGGACTCTCATCCGCAGTACAGATACGGAATAAGAAACTCTTTGATGATATTCGTATGGAACACTTTCGTGATATTGCCGGTATCGCTTCTTTGCGCGTATTACTTTTACAAAAAAGTATGGGGCGAGCGGTTTTTTAAGGTAGTATTTTATCTTCCGTCAATCATAATGCCGGTTGCGTTGTGCATGCTGTTCTCGTTTATGTTCAGCACAAACTACGGCCCCGTAAACAGATTTCTTAAAGCAATAGGCATGGGGAGCGCCATACCCGAAAACGGGTGGTTCGGCGATAAAAATACCTGCTTTATGATGGTTATGTGGTTTTCGCTATGGTCGGGTATAGGCTATAACGTAATCATGGTGGCGGGCTCTATGGCGAGAATTCCGCCCGAGGTTATAGAGGCGGGTAAAATAGACGGTATAACCATGACCAAGGAATTTACGAGAATAATCGTTCCTTTAATCATGCCCACGGTATCAACTATGTTTATGATGGGCATTGCGGTATCGTTTTCGTACTTCTTGCCGTCGCAGTTATTAACCGGCGGCGGACCTTCGGGCGAAGGTTATACGATAGGATATCTTATCACGAACAGAGTTTCGAGCGGTAATCTGAACGAAGCCGCGGCAATAGGTTGGTGTGCGGCTATAGTAGGAACGCCTCTCGTTCTTTTGGGAAAATTTGTAATTGATAAATTCGTTCCCGACGTTGAATTTTAAGGAGTGAAAATGAAAAAGAAAAATAAATGGTTGACAACCTGTTTAACGTTTATAATATCTGCGGCAACAATAAGCATTATTGCATCTCCCGCCGTGATCAGCGCGAAAGCGGCAAACGAAAAAATTACGGTCGTAAAAGACGACGTAACGTTCAACACGCTTATAGGCGGCGACTGGAAGATTAACGATAACGGTAAAATTTCACACAGATGGTCGGGCGGCGTAACCGTTAAACTTAGCGGATACGAAACGGCAGGTAATAACGTAAATGCCTTTGCCACTACTAAATCTGTAGAGTTTGCCGATGATGAAGACTTAATGGCAGAATACGACGTTTTGGGCGTTACTTCAAGCACCGTTCACTTTGGCGTTATGCAAGGCAAAAAGATAGCCGATTCGTCCGCTTGGGATTATGATTACGGCTATGCAAACACTTTTGGTTATTATGCCGGCCCCGATTCTAAATCGTTTACACTGGAAGGAGTTATAAATGACGACAAAAGTAAGCAGGCGGAGTACAAGTTCCCCGACGTTTACGAAAACGGCGCGTGGGTAAAGGCGCAAAAAGGTAATCTTGATTTAACCGACGGTTCGTCTTACAGAATACGTCAGGTTTACCGCAGTGCGGCTACCGGCGAACAAAACGCTATTGAAGTTTACGTTACGCCTTTGGCGCCCGACGGCGTTTACGACTGGGAAAGTCAATCGGTAAAGCGTTACAGAATAACGGCAAGTCAGATTGAACTGGCAAACAAAAGTGGGTTTAACGGGCTTAAGATAGGCGACGGACACGTTGGAATAAACGTTGAAGACGTAGCTATAAACGACGGTGGCGGAGTGATTCTGGATAACGTTAAATTTTCTAAAATTTCGTCAACGGGTTACGATATCAAGTCGATAATAGCGCAGTGCGATTTCGAAAATAAAAAACTTTCTGACGGGCTTACGCTGTACGGACTTAATACCGATAAATGTCTTACTTATATAGATTTTTCTGACGTTTATTTTAACAATACCACAGTCGAAGATCTACTGTATTCTAATAAAGCGTTAAAATCCGACGTAAAAACCGAAAATGTATTCGACGGTTCTTTTGATATAAACGTTGAAAGTAAAACCAAAAACGCGTTTATAGGTATAGCTTTCGGGCTTGAAACCGCAGGGGAATATAAAGAAGATTACCTTGTTGCGGGAGTTGAATTAAACGGTGGAACGGCTAAGGCAACATTTAAGCGCGGCGGCAATACGATAGCTGAAAGTAATGAAATTACTTTTGCTTACGGCGAAAATCAAAAAATATATGTTTCGGCTGCAAACGGAGAAAACGATAAAGTAGACGTTACTCTTTCTGTAGGCGACGAACACGTTACGGTAAAGGTGGAGCGCAACGTTTTTGACGGCTACTTTGCAATAGGTAATTTTTCTAAAAATGCCGCAGAGTTCTATTTGGATAATATCGATCTTATTCGCTATATATACAAAGAGTATGGCGGTAAAAGCCTGAGTGCTGATTTTAACGACGGTAACCCCGGCGACGACTGGTATTTTCAGTCGAGCGGTTCGGTAAAACTTGGTAACGATATAGTTCCTGACCAAGACTGTGCAAGATATATCGCTGATTCGGGCTTGAAATTTGAAAACGGAGCTTTGCATTTTGACAGAACGGGCGATCTTGCCATGTTCGGACCTAAGCGTTCTTATGGCGACTGGCAGTTCTCGTTTGACTTGTTGCAATACCAGTACGAAGCTACAAGCTTTACGCAAGACGACGTTACTCTTTGGACTCCCGCTTCGCAGTGGTTTGGGTTCTCGTTCCATAAAGGATCTTACAAAAGCACTTTTGCCGCATCTTCGGTTTACAGCCTTATGATGACGAGAAGAAAGACCAAGGACGCAAACAAATCCGAACTGACTTTGTTTACGTGGCAGATTCCGTCTTACGACGGCACGGTTGTAATTCCTGTGGACGCACCTGTAACGGAGCCGCTTTCTATAAGAATAACCGCTGTAAATCAGACTATAACCGTTGAATATAAACTTGTAACTGAAGGCGATACGGCATGGAAAAACGTAATATCATTCGGCGATACGGATACTACGGGATATATGTCTTTCAGTTCGACTAACTGGACTAATTTCACGGTGGATAATGTTTCGGTAAAGAATCTTGATAAATATTACGAGGCGGAAAATTATCCGAATCTTGTAATCTCGGGCGACAGCCGCAAAACTTTTGACGTTGCAAACCCCGAAGATATGACCTTTAACATTAACGTAGGCAAATATACTTTTGAAGTGCTTGGCTCAAAAATAACTAAAAACGACTACGTTGTAGATAGCGTAAACAATACGATAACTATCAAAAAGGAATTTTTGAAAAAATTCCCGACCAGCGCGAGAAACTTTTATATAAGAAACCAGTTCGGCGAAGAATTGAGAGTTATAATAGACGTTAAAAACGAAGCGTCAACCGAAAACAACGAAGGCGGAAACGGCTGTAACTCGTCGGTAGGAGCGGCTTGCTTGGCAGTTTTAATTTTGCCGGCGGCAATGCTTATAGTCGATAAAAAACGGAGGCAAAGATGAAAAGACCTAAAAACGAGCGAATAACGCTTACGGTCGTATTCTTTATATTTGTCCTGTACGCGATATCGCTCATATATCCCTTCGTTATGATGTTTTATAACAGTTTTAAAGCGTCTCCCGATTTCTTTAAGGATATATGGTCGTTACCAAGTAACCCTACAACAGCTAACTATAAAGCTGTGTTTGAATACAGATTTTCAAAAACGGGAATCGGCGGAATGTTTTTAAACAGCATAATCGTCGTTACGGGCGGAGTAGGCATAGGCATACTGCTTTCGTGCATGACCTCTTATATTATAGCCAAATATCCGTTTAAGGGCAGTAAAGTTATATACACGATGGTTGTAATATGCATGATGATTCCTACAACGGGTTCGCTTTCGGCAACTTACAACCTCATGTATAAGTTAAAGCTGCTTAATACGTTTGCAGGGAATTTTATTATGCAGGGCGGCTTTGGCGGAGTGTTTTTATATCTGTATGCTTACTTTAAGGCTGTTTCCTGGACGTATGCCGAATCTGCTTTTATAGACGGCGCAGGGCATGTAAGAGTGTTCTTTCAGATAATGCTTCCGCAAGTTATAGGCGGGGTAATAGCGTTCTTTCTTATATCGTTTATAAGTGCCTGGAACGACTTTTTCAGCCAATATCTGTTTTTGCGCGCTAAACCTACTATAGCGGTAGGTCTGCAAATGATAGTTTCACAATACCAAACAAAAAATAACTGGCCTACGATTTTTGCTGCGGCAACGGTGGTAATTGTTCCAACTCTTGTTTTCTTTGCTGTTTTCAGCAGAAAAATCATGGAAAACACTTCGGTAGGCGGTATAAAAGGCTAAAATCAAAAGGTAAAATACCAAAACGAAATTTATAGTCGAAAGACTTAAAATTATAAAGGAGAAAAAGATGAAAATTAAAAGAACTTTTAAGGCGGTATTGATCTGTTTATTCGTCATTTTTATGGCGATATCGCTTGTCGCCTGCGAAGAAGAACCCGATTCCGGATCAAATCCGGATCAATCTTCGTCGAGTACTGTTGAAATACCTGTCGACGCGGATTACGCGATTGAAGTTTATGCAGAACAGCTTGACGGCAGTTATTTAAAAACTGATTTTAACGGCAATGGAAAAGTAGGAGATCCGGTTGTTATAACTGCAGAAGCGTTGGATACTTTAGACGCGATTCCGGAAGGATACTACTTTGATGAAAGCGATAGCAGAAATAAGCTTACGGGCAATATAAGCGAAGATGAAAAGCTTACGCTTAAAGTTTATCTTAAACTTTATGAATACGACGTTGTTTTCAAAAATGATGACGGTCAGGTGTTGCAGAGTGTTAAAGTGAAATACGGTGCTATGCCGACATATAATGGAACTCCCGTTAAGGCTGCGGATAAAACGTATAGTTACACTTTCAGTTCATGGGATAAGGCAATTGCAGTTTGTAAAGAAAACGCTACTTATACGGCTGTTTACACAAAAGCATATATCGAGTATACGATAACATTTGATTTTGCAAACGATGAACTTGCTCTTGCCTCAACATATCATTATGGCGACGACGTAACTGTTCCTGCAGATCCGACAAAAGAAGGTTATACTTTTATGGGTTGGGATAAAGACATTTCGGATAAATGTCAAGGCTCAGAAACGTATACTGCCGTTTATGCTAAAAACGTAGAGTATACCGTTAAACATTTCAACAGAAGTATTTACGGCTACGTTACGCTTATAGCAACAGAAACAAAGAGCGGCCATACACAGACGGACGTGGAGTCGTTTAAAAAAGAATATGACGGCATTGTTTTCCTTGGCTCAAAATTGCAATCTACTGATAACGTTGTTGAACTGTATTATGGTTTAGAGGGAACGACTTATAATGTTCCGGATTTTACCGCATCGGGATATGACGAAAGTGTAGGAAGTTACAATGAAAAAGGAACGATTACGGATAATGATAGAAATGTAATATACAACAACGTATACGAGGCGAGTGTTGTGGCAGGTACTTCATCGGCGTTTTTAGATATTGCTTATGGTAAGAATTCCGGGAAATGGCTGCTTCTGCCTGTAAAACAGAATTATAAATATATAGGCGACACCTTGCAGTTTGTTGACGAAGTCGGCAATTATTATAATAGAAACGATTATCCGTTATGGTTTGACCAAGACGGTAATGCTATTGCTTATTCCGACTCTTATGAAAACTGGATGACTATGGCTATATATCTTGATAGTGAATTTTATCCGGTTGACGGTTCTATAAATATCAATCTGTTCTTATGGAGACTCGGAACCGTACAGATCGGCGAATATACGTATCTCACTCAGGAACAATTTAATGAAATTTTCAAAAAAACTTATTCGACTGTTAATCATTATGTTAGAAATATAGACGGTTCGTTCACTCTTACCGAAACGGAAACTAACGTAACTTGCGTGATTGTTCCTACGGCAAAAGCATACGAAGGACACGTTTATAGTTCCTTGAATGTATCCGGAACGGTTTGCAATATGTATTATGAGTTGGCTGGAGTAACGTTTAATTCGGCAAATAAAATCAGTAAGTGGAAAAATATTGAATCGTATCAGGTGAGCGACGGCGGCTCGATGATAAATGAAGGAAAGTACAGAGCTGCAACCAAAAAAATTGAGACGATTTCTCAAAGCGGTGACGGCGCATATTTGAATATAAGCGATATCGCAGACAAAAAAGGTCAATATCTTGTTTTTGCAATCAAAAATAGCTTTACTGCGATAGATCCGACCGTTCCGCAACAGAACGATGCCGGCGCGGCAGATTTAAAATACTATGACGAAGTAGGAAATGCCGTTGCTTATGAGAAGAACAACTCGGAAAGTTGGTATATCGTCGTTGTAGAAATAACAGAGGCTCTTGCGGCGAGAGGATACATTGCTTTAGACTTTTTCTGTTGGAGTGCAGGTAGCGTTATTGTTGGTGATTATGCGTTTATAACTCAAGGACAGTTAAATACGTTATTGCCTGCAAGCCAAGGCTAATAAGGTAAAAAACTATAGCTATATAATTTTTGAATCATAGTTGATTCAATATTTTGAAAAATAAAATTTTAAATTATCGGGCGGTGGCTAATACCTTCGCCCGATTGTAAAGTGACTTTATGGAAAAAATATCACGGCTCGGCGTTATGCTCGATTGTTCGCGCAACGCCGTAATGAGACCTGAAAAAATCAAGGAATTTATCGATGCTCTCGCTAAAATGGGATATAACATGCTCGAACTCTATATGGAGGACACCTACGAAATAGACGGCGAGCCGTATTTCGGTTACCTTCGCGGGGGGTATTCGGTAAGCGAATTAAAAGATCTGGATTTGTACGCTTCTTCAAAAGGAATAGAACTTGTACCCGCAATTCAGACCTTGGCGCATTTTAATAACCTTGCAAAATTACCGTATTACGAGGATATTATTGACATAAGCGATATTTTATCCGTCGAAAACGAAAAGACTTACGATTTGATTGATAAAATGTTTAAAACGCTTGCTAAAGCGTTCACTTCGCGTATAGTAAATATCGGTATGGACGAAGCGCATTATATAGGGCTTGGCAAATATCTTGACGAACATGGATATAAAAATCGTTACGATCTTTTATTCGGTCATCTTCAAAGAGTTGCCGAAATAGCCGATAAATACGGTTTTACTCTGCATATGTGGAGCGATATGTTTTTCCGCATAGGTAATTGCGGAAAATATTACGGCAAAGACCTTGTTGTTTCTGAAGATATATCCGAAAAAATACCCAAAAACGTAGAACTCATATACTGGGATTATTATCATACCCAAACCGAAGATTACGAAACGATGATGCAGGCGCACAAAGCTATAAAAAACGGCTTTTGGTTTGCCGGCGGTGCCTGGTGCTGGGGCGGCTTTGCTCCTTTTAACGCTTACACTTTAAAATCGATGAAAGCGGCATTGCAAGCCGCGCTTAAATTCGACGTTAAAAACGTGTTTATCACTATGTGGGGCGATGATGGTAAGGAATGTTCGTTTTTCGCGCTCCTGCCGTCTTTATACGCCGTAAAACAATATTCGCTCGGCGTGTTCGACGAAGACGTTATTGCAAACGGCTTTAAAGCTCTGTTCGGTTTTGATTTTTACGATTTTATGCTTTTGGATATTCCAAATCTTCTGCCCGTAAAGCATGAAGAACTTGAAACGCCGTGTAAAGCGTTGCTGTATTGCGATCCGTTTTTAGGAATTCTCGACGACCTTGTGGAAGAAGAGGGAAAAATAGATTACGACGGTTACGCTTTAAAGTTATCCGAAGCAGGGCAAAGAGCAGGCGAGTATAGATATATATTCGATACCTTATCTTCGCTTTGCAGCGTCTTACAGCTCAAATACGACTTAGGCGTTAAAATCCGCAAAGCGTATAAAGCGGGCGATAAATCGGCTATACATAGCATTTGCGGCGATATTACCGAAGTTTTAGCAAGGCTTAAAGTGTTTTACGGGAATTTTAAAAAGCTGTGGTTTATCGAAAACAAGACTTTTGGTTTTGAAATTCAGGACGCTCGCCTTGGCGGGCTTATTATGCGGCTTAACTCCTGTAAGGAAAGACTTGAAAGTTATGTCCGCGGCGAGATTGAGGTAATAGACGAACTCGAAAAACCGATTTTGCCTTACCGTGAAAATTCTACGTTATATTTCAATATTTATCGTCAGCTTATTTCGGTAAGCGAAATGTAACGGGCATACGCGTTGAAAAGGGCGAAGTTATCGTGGGTGTGTGTGGGTTATATTTTGTGGCTTATACCATAATAGGGTTTTTACATTTTAACACAATGGCGTTTTGTCATAATTAAAAAATAAAAAAACTAAAAAATTACAAAATAAAAAAGTGCCTGAGCAAGGCATTTTTTTAATGCTTTTTGGGCTTGTTGAAAATTGATAAAAACAAAAACGCAGATTTTATCTGCGTTTTTGGCTGTGTACCGATAAAGAAAAACAACTTAATTTGCTAATGTTGTTATAACATTATCTGTAAAAATATCTGATTGTTTTTACCGTTTTTAAAAATCTTCAGGAGTTTTTCTTTCAGAATAATCTCCTTTAATTGCTGATGAGCAGTTCGTTTATTTTGCCGCGCTTGTCGCCTTTGCTGTTTATCGCCCGACTTGCCGTAACTCGATGTATTTTATAGTTTTTATATAAATCGTCAAAGAAATTATCTTCTTCGTTTACGTTTTTCGGATCGGAATTGCTTAGAACTATTCTTGCGCCCGAAAGATTTATTTTGTCAATAAATTTTGCAAGTCTTAATTGTTCGTTATCGTCAAATGCGTCGGTATTGTAAGAGGTAAATCCCGATGTTGCCGAAATAGGGCGGTATGGCGGATCTATATAAACAAATGTATTTTTGTCTATAAACGATTCAGATAGAGTATAGTCGCCGCAAACGATAGTTACGTTTTGCAGTGCTTTACTGATATTGCGTAAATTTTCGTCGTCGCAAATTGTTGGGTTTTTATATGCTCCCATGGGAACGTTGAACTGTCCTTTTTTGTTTACGCGATAAAGCCCGTTAAAGCAGGTTTTGTTAAGAAAAATAAATTCTGCCGCTTTATCTGTTGCCGTTTCGTTTGATAGCGTTGTGGAATTAAACTTTTCGCGAACGGTATAATAAAAATACTTTCTGCCGTTTTCGTCCATAGGTAAAAACAACATCTGCATTTCGTTGAGTTTTGCAATTAAATTATTAACGTCGTTTTTTACGGCTTGATATGCGTTTATAAGCTCGGCATTTATGTCGCTGATATAAAGTTCGTCAAAATCATATTTTGAAAGTATGCTAAAAAACAACGCGCCGCCGCCGACCATAGGTTCAGCATATTTAGTTAAGGCTTGCTCTATATCCAAAGGAAGCAGTTTTTCTATTTCATCAACGAGTTGACTTTTTCCGCCAACCCATTTAACAAAAGGTTTAAGCTCTATAATTTTGCTTTTTTCATAGCGAAGCGTTCTTTTATCAATCGGCTTTTCGGCGTCGGCGGGAATAATCCACATATTGCCGACCATCATTGCGCCTTTTATCCTGTTTTCGCTTGCAAGAACCGAAACTCGTCTTTGTGAAATATTCCATTTTTCGGCAGCTTCTTTAGCTGAAATATATTTTAACATGCTGTCACCTCAAAGTATCTTATTTCTATTATATTCTAAAACGCGAATAATAGCAAGTAAATCTTTGTTTGCTTTAATAAAAAATTTATTAAATGAAAAACATTAAGTTTTGTTTTTTGGTGGCGGTTTATTGCTTTGTATTTTTTTATGTTTTTTTGGAAGATTATAAAAAACTGTAAAAAAACAAAAAACGCAGATTTTATCTGCGTTTTGGCGGAGATAGAGGGATTCGCTCTTGCCTTTTGCAAAGCAAAAATAAAAGAACGGCTGATGCTTTGCAAAAGTCTGCGGTCAGCCGCTAAAAACAGCCACACCGGGCTGTTTTTTCACCCTGCGGGTGCCGCTCTCGTTCGAATCCCTCTGATTAACAAAACGAAAAAACCCTTCGGATAGATTTTCATCTACCCAAAGGGTTTTGGCGGAGATAGAGGGATTCGAACCCCCGTGCCGTTGCCGACAAACGGTTTTCAAGTCTTTGAAGGCGTTTGGTATCCCTTATTCCGCAATGCTTTGAAATGGTATATTTTTTCAGAAAAACGAACGTTGAACCGCTTATTTACTTGATTTTATATGTTTTTCGCTGTTATATGTTTTTCTTCAATGCTTTACTCTATTTTTTGTTTTTTGCGTTTTTAGAACCGCTTTTTGTAGAGTTTTTGTAGAAAAACGCCAAACATTTACTAAGGCAATAATACTCTTTCAAAATAAAAATGTCAACAAATAGTTTCGTCTTTTCTAATTTTGTTTCCATTATTAAAATATTCAAATGAAAGCAAAAAGTAATTGCTCGAAAGAACGGATCTGTCCAAAATGATGAAAAAGACTGTTGATTTTTTAAGGTAAGCGATAACTTTAAGAGATTTCATACAACCGAGCATTAAAACTTGAAAAAACAAAAATTTTGTGCTATAATATATACAATAGTTTTTACATGACAACATCGAAACAGCAAAAAAACACTTTTAGAAAGAGGCAGCACAAGAACAAAAACTAACACAGTCTAAAAAACAAAAACTCTCGACGGGAGGTAACCGCCTATGAATTACGTTTAGATTACAAGCGCAGAGAAACAACTTTTCCCTTGCGCTTTTTTGTTATTTTTCGACGAAAGTAAAGACGAGAAAATGAATTGCAATTACAAAAAACACTCAAACCATAAAAAGGTACACAAAATGGCAAACGAAAACAATAAAATCAAACTACTTGTGTTGTGGGATATTCTGCGCAAGAACACCGACGAAAATCACGCAATGAACGCCGACGAAATCCGCGCAGAACTTGAAAAACGCGGTATAACCGTAATTCGCCGAGTTATTGCCCACGATATTGCCACGCTTAACGAGTTCGGTTATGAAGTCCTCTCATACAAGAAAAAATATACTTACTATTACGTTGTCACCCGTCTGCTTGAAACGGCGGAAGTCGTTTTGCTCGCCGACGTGATACAGGCAAGCAAACTTTCTTCTTTGCAGAA
>CAKVPH010000017.1 GCA_934796775.1 uncultured Clostridia bacterium | reverse complement strand
AATTGCAAAACTCTGCGTTCATTATACCATATTCCGGTATGTTTTGCAATAGGTATTTGAAATAAATTCAAAGAAGTTTTAATTTGTTTTACTTTTCTCTATCATCTATAATCTTGCTTTCGTCCAGTCCAAGCGATTTCAGCCACATTTCCTTTTCCGTCTGAATCACGGAATACATCACCTTATCGCTCTCGCAATAAGCCAACAAAAAATTGTAATTTTTCAATGTTGTCCTGATTTTGTCGTCCGGATTGTCAACCTGTATTTTCGGTCGGCGGTAATCGTTATACGAAGTCAGAAAAACTTTCCAACTGTACGCCGCAAGGTTCTGCTTTGCCGCGCGTTTGCAATACCTCTGCCAGCAAAGCCTTATCGACGAGCGGTGCTTAACCATCTGAAACTCTTCCCACTTAAAATCGGGGATCAGATACCCGTCGCCCTCTTTTACCTGTATCCGTATATACGGGAAAGTGCTCAGTTTTCTGACCACCCCCTTTTTTTAGGGTATTTTTCGAGTTTTGACGAACTAAATGCAGAGAAAAAAGCAGCCACTCTTTCGCAAGAATGGCTGCTTTTCGTGTATTTTAGTATAAATTATGCGTTTTTTAGCCGATTTTGGCTATTTTTGCTTTACCTCGGATTACGAATATTAGCCTGAGCTGCGGCAAGACGAGCGATAGGAACTCTGAACGGCGAGCATGATACGTAATCAAGACCGATTGCATGGCAGAATTCGATTGAAGAAGGATCTCCGCCGTGTTCACCGCAAATACCGCAGTGAATGTTCTTTCTCGTGCTGTGGCCGAGTTCAACAGCCATCTTCATGAGTTTGCCTACACCAACGGTGTCGAGTCTTGCGAACGGATCGCTTTCATAAATCTTAGCACTGTAGTACGAGGGCAGGAATTTGCCTGCGTCGTCACGGCTGAAGCCGAACGTCATCTGTGTTAAGTCGTTCGTTCCGAAGCAGAAGAACTCAGCTTCTTTAGCGATTTCGTCAGCGGTAAGAGCAGCTCTCGGAATTTCGATCATAGTACCAACTTCGTATTTAAGATCTACGCCGGAAGCTTTAATAACTGCGTCTGCAGTTTCAACAACGGTCTTTTTGCAGAAGGCAAGTTCTTTAACTTCGCCAACAAGAGGAATCATGATTTCGGGAACTACGTTCCAGTCGGGGTGTCTCTTCTGAACGGCGATTGCAGCTTTGATTATAGCTTTGGTCTGCATAACTGCGATTTCGGGATAAGTTACCGCAAGACGGCATCCTCTGTGTCCCATCATCGGGTTAAATTCATGCAGCGAATTGCACAAAATCTTAATATCGGCAACGCTCTTGCCCTTAGCTTTTGCTAAAAGTGCGATATCGGCTTCTTCGGTAGGAACAAATTCGTGAAGAGGCGGATCGAGGAAACGAATGGTAACAGGCTGACCTTTAAGAGCTTCCATAAGACCTTCAAAGTCGGCTTGCTGCATGGGTTCGATAGCGTCGAGTGCTTTTACTCTTTCTTCAACGGTTTCAGAGCAGATCATTTCTCTGAACTTTTCGATTCTGCCGGGGCCAAAGAACATATGCTCGGTACGGCAAAGACCGATACCCTGAGCGCCGAGTTCAGCAGCTCTTTCAGCGTCGGCTGGCGTATCAGCGTTTGTTCTTACGCCTAAAGCTTTATATTTATCGGCAAGCTTCATTATTCTTCCGAAATATCCGCTGTTAGGATCTGCGGGAACAGTTTTGATTATTCTGTCATAAATGTTACCGGTAGAACCGTCAAGCGAAAGTTCGTCGCCTTCTCTGAAAGTCTTGCCTGCGAGTTCGAAATAGTGTTCTTCTTCGTGCATCTTGATGTCGCCGCAACCGGAAACACAGCAGGTACCCATACCTCTTGCAACAACGGCTGCGTGAGAAGTCTGTCCGCCTCTTACGGTCAAAATACCCTGAGCGTATTTCATACCTTCGATGTCTTCGGGCGAAGTTTCAAGTCTTACGAGAATTACTTTCTTTCCGCTCTTTCCTTCTTTTGCCGCTTCTTCAGCGGTAAATACGATAGTTCCTGCTGCAGCACCCGGAGAAGCGGCTATACCTTTGCCTACTACGTTGTTCTTGTCGGCGTCTTTTAAATCTTTAATGTCAAAAGTCGGGTGTAAGAGCATGTCGAGCGACTTAGCGTCGATCTGCATTAAAGCATCTTTTTCGCTGATCATACCTTCGTCTATAAGGTCGCAAGCGATCTTGATAGCTGCGGCAGCGGTTCTCTTACCGTTACGAGTCTGGAGCATGAAGAGCTTTTCGTTTTCAACGGTGAACTCCATATCCTGCATATCTCTGTAATGGTTTTCGAGTATATTGCAAACTTCCTGGAACTGTTTGTAAACTTCGGGGAATACTTCTGCCATTTTAGCAATGGGCATCGGGGTTCTTACGCCTGCAACAACGTCTTCGCCCTGAGCGTTCGTTAAGAATTCGCCCATAAGTCCTTTTTCGCCGGTAGCGGGGTTACGGGTAAACGCAACGCCGGTTCCGCAGTTGTCGCCCATGTTACCGAATGCCATCATCTGTACGTTTACTGCGGTACCCCAGCTGTACGGAATATCGTGATCCATTCTGTAAATGTTGGCTCTCGGGTTATCCCAGCTTCTGAATACTGCCTTGATAGCTTCAAAGAGCTGTACCTTAGGATCGGACGGGAAGTCTGTTCCGAGTTGTTTTTTGTATTCGTCTTTAAACTGATAAGCAAGCGTCTTTAAGTCGTCAGCAGTAAGCTCAACGTCCAAAGTAACGCCCTTCTTTTCCTTCATTTCGTCAATGAGTTTTTCGAAGTACTTCTTACCTACTTCCATAACTACGTCGGAGAACATCTGAATAAATCTTCTGTAGCAGTCCCACGCCCATCTGGGGTTACCGGATTTTTTGATAAGAACTTCCAAAACGTCTTCGTTAAGACCGAGGTTCAAAATGGTGTCCATCATACCGGGCATCGAAGCTCTTGCGCCCGAACGAACGGATACGAGCAGCGGATTTTCTTTATCGCCGAATTTCTTACCCGTGATCTTCTCTAATTTGTCGATATTGTCCATAATCTCTTTTTCGATTTCGGGACTAATCTTTCTTCCGTCTTCGTAGTAACGGGTGCATGCTTCGGTGGTAATGGTAAAACCGTTAGGAACGGGCAAACCGAGGTTTGTCATTTCCGCAAGGTTGGCACCTTTTCCGCCTAAAAGCTCACGCATCTTTCCGTTGCCTTCACTGAACTGATAAACGTATTTCATTTATAAAATGTCCTCCTGTATGTGCGGCATAAAACCGCGTTAAAATTTTTACTTTTTTATATGGCTTGTCTACGCATACACAAAAAAATTGCTTCGTATTTTTTTGCCTTCCTTTAAAGCCGTTTAATATTATATATTAAAAAGTTTCTTTTATCAACTGATTTTTAAGGTAATTGCCGAATTTTATTGCTTTTTTGCACAAAAAGATACTTTTTTTATCTTTACTTTCAACTTTGCCGTTTTTTACTATGCTGTTTTTTTATTTACTATTCTTCTCTACCGGTGCGTTCAGGCGGTTTTGCGGCGAGCATGGAATAATAAACACATTCTATTCTGCCGTTGTAAATTTTACGCTTTTTATCCGCCTTTTTACCAAACAATCTTTCAAAATCGGTAACGGGCGTTAAAGTATAAGCACTCCATTCGTCAAGACTTTTTACAACATTGCCGTAATCTCTCATAAGTTTTTCTATCTCTTTACGGTCGGAAAGCCTTTCGCCGTAAGGCGGGTTTGAAATAATTACGCCGTATTTTTTTCTGCACGAAAAATCGCGCATATCTGCCTTTTGAAAATGTATATCTTCCGCAACGCCTGCAAGTTCCGCGTGTTTTCTTGCAAGTTTAAGCTGATTTTCGTCTATATCGAACGCAAGAATTTTTTGTTCAAGCGGCTTTACTCGTTCAAGTGCGCACTTTTTCATATCAAAAAACGACCGCGAATCAAAACTTTTCCAGTGCAGAAAATCGAAATCACGATTTACGCCTGCGGGAATGCCGCGCGCTTTAAGTGCGGCTTCTATGGGAATGGTTCCCGTTCCGCAAAATAAATCGGCAAGCTGCCGGTGTTCGTTCCACACGGATAAATCTATAAGCGCGCTTGCAAGCGTTTCTTTTAAAGGAGCTTCGCCTACCAGCCCGCGATAGCCGCGCCTGTGCAGTCCGCTACCGGAAGAATCAAGCAGAACCGTAGCGATATTCTTATATATGGATACTTCTATTTTATAGCTTTCGCCGCTCTCGGTTAAAGTTTTGTAATTTGCGGAAAGTCTTGTGCAAACAGCTTTTTTTACTATGCTTTGTGTTGCCGAAATCGCATGAATCGTGCTGTCAACACATTTTGCGCCTACGTCTATTTTACCGTTTTCAGAAATATATTTTTCCCATTCTACAGCGGAAACTCCGTCAAAAAGCTCGTCAAAAGAACTCGCTTTAAAAGAAGAAAGTTCGATATACACCCTGTTTGCGGTGCGCAAAAACAAATTGCAGGCGCAAACGTCTTTTTCGTCGCCTTCAAAAGCCATTCTGCCGTTTAACGCAGGCATATCGCCGTAGCCGAGTTTATTAAGTTCTCTTTTTGTTACGGCTTCTATTCCCGAAGCCGACGACACGCAAATTTTCATAATTTATCTTTAAAAAAGCCGATAATCAACTTATAGGCGTACTTTTTTATTTTTTATAATCAGTAAAAAGTTTGCTTTATTCGCATATAAACGCGTCTTCGATATGGTTTATTTCGTCGCCACTCACTTCTATAACGTCAAAACGGACTGCCAAATTCTCGTATTCAGTATGAGTTTTTAAAAAGTAAGCCGCAAGTTTTTCGTAAGTCTTTTGTTTTTTGTATCCTACCGCTTCGGCAGGCGTGCCAAAACTTTCGTCGGAACGCGTTTTTACTTCGATAAAAATCAATAAGTCGCGGTATAAGGCGATTAAATCGGCTTCTCCGAAACTTACGCGATAATTTTTTTCAATAATTTTAAAGCCTTTTTTCTTTAAGAATTTTTCGGCTCGCCTTTCACCGCTTCGTCCCAAAAATTTTTTATAAAACTCCGTCTGTGCAATTCGCAAGGTCCTATCTCCTTTATTGCTTTTATGTGTGCGGCAGTGCCGTATCCTTTATTCTTTTCAAAAAGATAAGCGGGATATTTTTCCGCATACTCGTCCATAAGTTTATCTCTGAACACCTTTGCAACTATAGACGCGCAACCTATAGAGTAGCTTAGCGCATCGCCGTGGACTATGGGAACGCAAGGCACGTCTGTTTTTATATTCAAAGCGTCGGCAAACAAAACGTCCGGTTTTACACTTAAACCATTCACACAGTCAGCCATACACCGCTTAGTTGCTTCCAAAATGTTTATTTCGTCAATTTCCTTTGGTTCTTTGCGGCAAATTTTTACGGCAACGGCACGGGCAAGAATTTCTTCCGCAAGCCTTTCACGCTTTTTTGCCGATAATTTTTTGCTGTCGTCAACGCCTTCTATAATGCTATCGTCGTCCAAAGGCATGATAACGGCACAGCAAACCACGGGACCTGCAAGCGGTCCTCTGCCAACTTCGTCCGCGCCCGCGATAAGGTTGAATCCTTTCGCCCTGTATTCGTTTTCAAACTTGAGTTTTTCTAAACTTTTTTCAGTCATAAGTGCCGATAACCGACTTATAGCGCGGTTTTTCCCTCCAAACACACCTTACCTAAACGCCCTTTTCTAAAGTCGTCTATAACGGCAAGAGCGCATCTTGAATAATCTTTTTCTCCGCCTTTTAAAAGATATCCGCGTTTTACGCATATATCTTCGTAGACCTCAAGCGGCGTTTTGTTTTCAAGCGTTACGCCGTATTTTTGAACGAGAGCATCAGGTGCTAAAGTGAGCATACGTTCAATAAAAGCAAGACACAAATCACCTTCGTCAAGTATGGCGTCGTTAAGTCCGCCGATAAACGCAAGGTGCAAGCCGTATTCGTTATTGTCAAGCGACGGCGGCATAGTACCGGGGGTATCGAGCATTTCAAATCCGTCAAGTTTTACCCATTGTTTTCCGCGCGTAACGCCCGCTTTGTTACCCACTTGTGCGGCTTTTTTACCGCAAAGCGCATTTATTATAGTGGACTTTCCCGTATTAGGCACGCCCGCAACCATTGCGCGAAGAGTACGGTTTAAACCTTTTGCTTCGCTTCGTTGAATTTTTTCGGTTAAAAGCGAGCAAAAAGCGGGATAAATATTTTTACACCCGCCCGACTGCGTACCTATGGCGCACACAACCTTTTTTCCGTCGTTTACAAGTTTTTTTACAATAAAATCCCTGTCGCTCTCCGAAATAAGGTCGCTTTTATTCAAAACGTATAAAAACGGTCTGTTGCCGAGTTTTTTTTCCAAAGTTTTATTTATGCAGGCGAACGGGGCGCGTGCGTCCAGAACGAAAATTATTCCGTCCACAAGCTTGACGTTTTCTTCCATCATTCGCATGGCTTTGGTCATATGCCCGGGAAACCACTGTATTTTTTGCATATCCATAAATTTCACCAAGATATAAGGCAGTTTGCAGATTAAAAACAAACAAAGTTGCGCTTTTATATCCCTTTATATTTCATCGTTTTGTAATTCCACACTTCATTTTTATATGCAAAGGTGTGAATTTCATCGCTGTTTTCGTCTTCTTCAAAATCAAAACCCATCGTTTTATAACAAGCTATGGCTTCGGTATTGTTTTCAAACACGCCAAGGTTTATCTCTGTAGCATTCAGCAGGTTTTTAGCGTAATCCAGCCCGAACTTTACAAGTTTTTTCCCGTACCCTTTGCCGCGCATATCGCCGTCTACAATAATAAAACCTAAACGAATTACACGTTTATCGGCTGTGGGCGTTCTTAAAATCAAATGCCCGACGGGTTTTCCCGCCGCTTCCATAATCATGGGCTTAAAATAAGTTTGCTTTTCGCAGCGCGAATAATTTTCTGTTATCTCTTCTGGGTTTATGGGATAATGTCCGTATCTGTCTGCGCTCCAGAAATAAAACTCGCGCTCGCACGTTATCCACTTTATAATATCGTTCGCGTCGCTTTTATTAAACTCGCGAAAAGTTAAATTTTCCATAACGTTTTCAACTGAAAAATTCAGAAAGAAAATATAAAAAGCCCGCCTATAAGTTCGTTATCGGCTATTTCACTCCTCAAGTTTTTTGGCTTTTCTTTTTCTTTCTTCTTTTAATTTTTGTTTTTCGGCTAATCTTTTAGCCTCCGCCCTTTGCTTGGCTTTTATATATTTGCGATATAAATCCGGGCGTTTTTCTTGTGTGATTTCTTCCGCCTTTTTAAGCCGCCATTCGTTTACGAGCTTATGATTACCCGAAACCAGAACGTCCGGCACGGCTTCGCCTTCAAAAATTTGCGGACGGGTATATTGCGGATATTCCAGAAGATTATCGGTAAAACTTTCGTCCTTTAAACTTTCGGAATCGATAACTCCGCCAACGTAGCGGCAGATCGCGTCGGTTATAACCATTGCGGGAAGTTCGCCGCCGGTTAAAACGTAATCGCCGATAGACATCTCTTCGTCGATAAAATTATCAAGAACGCGCTGATCCACGCCCTCGTAATGCCCGCATAAAAAAATAAGCCTGCCATTTGAAAGCAATTTTTTTATATGTTTCTGTTCAAATTTTTTGCCTTTAGGCGACATATAAATGCGCTTTGCATTTCTTTCGGGATCGATATCGCGTAAAGCGTCGGCAATGGGCTGAGGCATCATGAGCATGCCCGCGCCGCCGCCAAAAGGATAATCGTCGCATTTGCCGTGTTTATCGGCAGAATACTTGCGGATATCCGTAATGACTATTTCAACCTTACCGCTCTCGGTCGCCCTTCCTATTATGCTTTCTTTTAAAGGAGTGAACATCTCGGGAAAAAGCGTAAGAATATCAATCCTCATAGCGAACCTCGTTTAAAAACTCTTGTTTGTTTACGGTTATCGTGCGGGCGGGAATATCAAAACGCGCGCCAAGGCTTTTTATAAGCGGAAATAATGCCTTTCCGTTTTTGGTTTCAACGTAATAAATATCCGTTCTGCCGGACAAAATATCGGTAACTTTACCAAAGACTTCGCCGTCCTCAAAGGCGATAAAACAGCCCAGAACATCGCAGATAAAATACCTGCCTTTGGGGCGTTTGACGGCGTCCTTATCGGCGTAAACCTGTTTTTGTCTGAGCAGTTCGGCGGCGTTTCTGTCCGCAATTCCGCGTAAAAGCATAAAGACGTCCTTATCGCAGCGCATTTTCAGCACTGGATAGGCGACGTCGTCTATAAAAATTTCTTTCAAGCCGCTTACGGACTCAAAGCCGTCGGTGAAGAGTTTTACCTTTACCTCGCCTTTTATGCCCTGCGGCTTGACAATTATTCCGATAAGCAATTTATCCATAACGGATCAATCTGCCATTTCGCTTTTTTCTTTGATCTCGATATTGTATTTAAGTCCGCTCTTAACAGATGCAGCCTTAACAATCGTTCTCAAAGCTTTTGCTATCTTGCCCTGACGGCCGATAACCTTACCCATATCGTCTTCGTCAAGAACAATCGTGACGTCGATAACTCCGCCGCGATCTTCAACGCGGTATTCCACGTCCTCGGGTTTCTCGGCAAAAGTTCCTACGATATACTTAATTAAATCAATCATTTCGTTCATATCAATTCTCCACAAACGTCAACCGTTAAATTTTACACTAAAAATATGCGTTTAAAAATTGTACGCCATTTTTTTTCTTTTGTAAAATTTTTTAAAAAGTTTAAAAACTAAAAGCAAAAAATCGATTAAATTAGTCTTTTTTCTTCTTGGGGTTGGTTTTTGAAGGAGAGAGCTTAGCGGGCTTTTCGATAACGCCGGTCTTGATAAGAAGCGCTCTTACGGTTTCGGTCGGCTGAACGCCTTTAGCAAGCCAGTCTTTAGCCTTATCCGCATCGATAACGATTTCAGCAGGATCGCTTATGGGGTTGTAGTGACCGACTTTGTCGATATACTTACCGTCGCGAGCTACTCTCGAATCAACAACTACGATACGATAGAAAGGGCTCTTCTTGTCGCCCATTCTGGTCAATCTCATTTTTACTGCCATTTTTATTTCCTCCGGAAATTAAATTATTTTTATTTTTTATAAAGCCTTACCCTTACGGGAAAGTTTATTTAAAACTTGAACGGCATCTTACCGCCCTTGTTTTTAAACTGTTTCATCATTTGTTTGGTCTGTTCGTACTGTTTAAGCAAAGAGTTTACTTCCTGAATGGTAGAGCCGCTGCCCTTTGCGACGCGCATTTTACGCGAATAGTTGAGTACGTCGGGGTTTCTGCGTTCACGCGGAGTCATCGATAAAATAACGGCTTTTATGCGTTCGACCTTTTTCTCGTCTATATCGCCTTCTTTTATCTTGTTCATCCCGGGCATCATATTTAGTATGCTGCCGAAACCGCCCATCTTCTTTATCATAGAAAACTGTTCGAGATAATCTTCTAAGTTAAAAGAGTTCTCTCTTAGTTTCTTTTCCATCTTTTTGGCGTCCTCTTCGGTAACCGCCTGTTGCGCTTTTTCGATAATGGTTAAAACGTCGCCCATTCCCAAAATGCGCTTTGCCATTCTGTCGGGATAAAAAGGTTCAAGATCTCCGAGCTTTTCGCCAACGCCCGCAAACTTGATAGGTTTACCCGTAACCGCTTTTATCGAAAGACACGCGCCGCCGCGGGTATCGCCGTCGAGCTTGGTTAAAACAACGCCGGTAACGTCAAGTCTGTTATTAAAAGTTTCGGCAACGTCAACCGCAACCTGACCTGTCATCGAGTCTACGGTAAGTAAAATTTCGTCCGGATGAACGGCGTTTTTTATGTTTTCAAGCTCTTGCATGAGCTTTTCGTCTATCTGAAGTCTGCCCGCCGTATCTATAATAACGTAATCGAACCCAAAACGTTTTGCATGCTCGATAGCTTTAACCGCAATATTTACGGGATCGCCCTGACCTAAGGAGAAAACTTCGCAACCGGCTTTTTCGCCAACAGTTTTTAACTGATCTATTGCCGCGGGACGATATACGTCGCCTGCCGCAAGCAGCGGCTTTTTGCCCTGTTTTTTAAGTAACATTCCGAGTTTTGCGCAGAGCGTGGTTTTACCTGCGCCCTGAAGTCCGCACATCATAACGACGGTGGGCGGGTTAGACGAAACGGCAAGTTTGCTGTTCGTGCTGCCCATAAGCTCTACAAGTTCGTCGTTTACTATTTTTATAACCTGCTGGGCGGGACTTAAACTCTTTAGTATATCTTGTCCGACAGCCTTTTCGGACACGTCGGCAACAAATTTTTTGACTACTCCTAAATTGACGTCCGCTTCGAGAAGAGCAATACGTATTTCGCGCATGGCTTGCCTGATTTCAAGTTCAGTAAGCTTGCCGCGCTTGGTGAGTTTTGAGAAAACGTGGTTGAGTTTCTCGCCGAGCGAAGAAAAAACCGCCATTATTTGCCCTCCGTAATTTCTAAGATTTTTTTAATTTCTTCGCCGATCTTTTTGCCGTTTTTGTTTTGCACGGCATTATTTTCGGCATTATCTTCTCCTTCGCACTTTTCGAGCCGCTCTAAAATTTTACAAATCTTTTTGATTTTTTCAGCCGTTTTAAGTTTTTCTTCATAATGAAAAAGTTGTTCTTTTGCGTTACATAGCGCATCGTTTACCGCCTGCCGCGAAATTTTCCTTATTTCCGCAATTTCACCGAGAGATAAATCAAGCCCGAAATAATCTTCGATTATCTCCTGCTGTTTTTCGGTAAGCAGCGTTCCGTATAACCCGTAAAGATAATAAACGGTAAAATCTTTTCCTTCCATATCGGCTCCTGTAAAGCCGTTTTGCTTTACATCTGCGATTATACCGTAAAGTAAAAAAGCTTGTCAAGCGTTTTTTTATCAAAAACAAATTATTACAAACGTTTTTTATAAAATTCTTAAAATTTTTTTATATAAGGCTTGCTATAAAAGAAGCGGCAAAGCTTGACTTTTTTTTGCGTACGGGTTAAAATTATCTTGTTGCATCGTTTTAACGGCATTTAGTAGTGCCATTTATAAATTTAACAGCGCATTTTTTGCAGATAAAGGAAAGTTATGGTAAGAATCACCGCATATAAAGAAGAGTACAAACAAAAACTTTCAGACTTTGTTAATAAAGAGCTTGGTAAAAACGTTTCAGACGGACTTTCAAGCGACTTAAACAATTTAAGCGAGCCGAGCGAATATCTTATTTGTTTTGACGAAAACGAAAACGTTTTAGGCTATTCAAAAACCACGGCGTTGTTATCGGGCATTGTAAAAGTCGATAATATATACGTTTCAAAAGATTTCAGGCGGGATAAAAACGGCAGTTTAATAATGGTTGCGATAATGCAAAGAGCCGTTAATCGACTTATAGCGGCACTTATATGTGAATGTGACAACGATAATACAATAGCACTTTCGTTTTTTAAAGCGCTTGGTTTTACCATAAACGACGAGCGCAATAACATTATTTATTTAAGTAAAAGTTTGCTTTATATGTACAAAGTTAAGCCCGAAAAAGAGTAAAAGTTTATAAACGAATAAACGATAAAAGGTCGCAAGTAAAAATAAAACTTGCGACCTTGTTTTTTTTAAAAAATAGCTGATAATCAACTTATAGACCGATTTTTAAGGAATAATATTTTCAAATACAATATTATGCCCCGCCTTTAATGCAATAGCTTCACGCTCTTTGGTGTTGATAGTCCAGCGCATTACGGGAAGCGAAGTTTTAAGCGGAAATTCTTCTATAACATAGTTTATAAAATCCGGTTTAGAAAGGCAATTTAACAAAAGTTTTCTTACAACGACGTATTTAACGTAAGCCATAGAGCCTTTGCGTGCGCCGCCAAGCTGACCGCGTAAAAAATTCGGGCGGAGTTTTCTTACTCTCATCATAATAAACGGATCGAATGACTGAATTGCAAATTCCCCTTTATATCCGTCTAATAAATCGCATACGATTTTTTCTATTCCGCTGTTTTTTCCGTCGCGCTGTTGTTTGATTTCAATCAAAAGCGGAGTACGCCCGTCTACGAATTTTAAAAATTCGTCAAATTTCATTATGGTATCCGACGTGCCGCAGATTTGTAAATTCTTAATTTCGTCGTATGTTTTATCCCGGATAAGCGCGTCCATACCGGTTACACGTTTTAAATTATCGTCGTGAAAACAAACGGCTACTTTATCCTTGGTAAGCTGAACGTCCATTTCGATGGGATAGCCGTTTTTTATTGCGTTTTCGTATGCCGAACGCGAGTTTTCACCCGCGGTTTCGTTGTGTAAACCTCTGTGAGCTATGGGTTTTACCCTTATCCAACTGTCTTTACCAACTCTGCTTTTCATATTTTTCCTTTTATTTTTAAGGGCATAACCCCGGTTTATTGTACCAAACTTATACTATTTAGCGATGTGGAATGAAATCCCCGCCGCATTTTGCGGTCAAATAATATTATACACTAAAAATAAATTGCTTGCAAGCGCTTGCTATTTTATATTAAAAAATATATAATAGATTATTATATTTAAATTATTTTTTTAAACCCGAATTCAAATAAACTACTATAAATTGTGAGAAAAATATGGCGAGAATAAAAAAGAATCACATACGAAATTTCTGTATAGTGGCGCACATTGACCACGGAAAATCTACGCTTGCGGACAGGCTTATTGAAATGACGGGGCAAGTTTCAAAGCGCGATATGGAAAATCAGCTTTTAGACTCTATGGACTTAGAGCGCGAACGCGGAATAACCATTAAACTTACGCCCGTAACCATGTATTACAACGCTAAAGACGGCGAAGAGTATAAGTTCAACCTTATAGACACCCCGGGACACGTTGACTTTTCATACGAAGTGTCACGCTCGCTTGCCGCATGCGAAGGCGCGATTCTGATCGTTGACGCAACGCAAGGAATAGAAGCACAAACGCTTGCAAACTGCTATCTGGCACTCGATAACGACCTTGAAATTTTGCCCGTTATAAACAAAATTGACCTTGCGAGCGCAAGACCGGACGAAATAGCCAAGGAAATAGAAGACGTTATCGGGCTTGACGCTTCGACTGCGCCGAGAATTTCCGCAAAGAACGGCATAAACATAGACGAGGTTCTGGAAGATATAGTAAAAAACGTCCCTGCGCCCGAAGGCGACGACGATGCGCCGCTTAAAGCGTTGATTTTCGATTCGTATTACGATAACTTTAAAGGCGTAATATGCTTTGTAAGAATAAAGGACGGTCAGGTTGCGGCAGGCGATAAAATTCGCACTTTTATTTCGGACAAACAGTTTGAAGTAACCGAAGTCGGAACGTTTTCCCCAAAACTTACGCCCTGCGCGCGGCTGTATTCTGGCGACGTAGGCTATATCGCCGCAAGCATTAAAAGCGTTGAGGACACCAACGTTGGCGATACCATAACTCTTGTGGACAATCCCGCAAGCGAGCCGTTACCCGGTTATAAAAAAGCATTGCCTGTAGTGTTTTCGGGCGTTTATCCTTTGGACGGTTCAAAGTTCAACGATCTTAAAGAAGCTCTTTTAAAACTAAAACTCAACGACGCGGCACTTTCGTTCGAGCCGGATAACTCTATGGCTTTGGGCTTCGGATTCAGATGCGGATTTTTGGGGCTGCTCCATATGGAAATAGTTCAGCAGCGAATAGAGCGCGAGTTCGATTTGGACATTATAACCACCACCCCCGGCGTTTCGTATAAAGTTTATAAAAACGGCGGCGAAATGATTATTGTAAACAACCCGTCTAAACTCCCCGACGCGTCCGAAATAGATCATATTGAAGAGCCGATGATTAAAGCGAGCATTTACAGCCCTCCGGAATACATCGGCGCAATCATGGATTTGTGCGTGGAAAAGCGCGGCGAGCTTATTACAATGGACTATATAGACACCAAGCGCGTATGCATTTTATACAAGCTGCCGCTTAACGAAATTATTTTCGATTTCTTTGACGGATTAAAATCACGCACGCGCGGTTATGCTTCGCTTGATTACGAACTCTGCGGATATCAGGTCAGCGAGCTGGTTAAACTTGATATGTATTTAAACGGCGATATCTGCGATGCGCTTTCGGTTATAGTGCATAAAGATAAAGCCTATGCGCGCGGCAGAGCTATTGCCGAAAAACTTAAAGAAGTTATCCCGCGCCAGATGTTTGAAATTCCCGTGCAGGCGGCTGTGGGTGGAAAAATAATTGCGCGCGAAACGGTTAAAGCACTCCGAAAAGACGTTCTTGCCAAATGCTACGGCGGCGATATAACCAGAAAGAAAAAACTGCTTGAAAAACAAAAAGAAGGCAAGAAAAAAATGCGTAAGCTCGGCTCGGTTGAAATTCCGTCCGAAGCCTTTATGTCTATTTTAAAAATCGATTCCGAATAGGCAGCGTGGCAGCTTGAAGCTGCACCCTTGGCTGCCTCTTATGAGCTTTTTACGGGAACATAAGTTTACTACACGTTTTAGCTTTTTATAACCCAAAGCTTTAATAATCAACCTATAGACCTATATTTATACAAATAAGAGCAGGAGCGGATATTATCCGCCCGCTCGTTATATTTTCTTTCTTTATGCGGGAAGATGTTATCTTCCCCTACAATTTTTTATAAAACCTCTAATAATCAACTTATAGGCGGACTTTTTATATTTTTTAAGCCTTTAATTTGCTAAAAAAAATCATATCAAATCATCACACCATCGGAGAAATAAAATGCCCGGAATTTACGTTCACATTCCGTTTTGTAAATCAAAATGCACATATTGCGACTTTGCGTCTTACCCCAAAGAAATCGGAAAAGCCGAAGCATATTTTGCGTGCCTTATAAAGGAACTGCAATCAAGAAGCAAAGAACTAAAAAACATCACGTTTGACACCGTTTATTTCGGCGGCGGCACGCCCTCGTTTGTTGACGCAAAATTTATAGGCGCGATTTTAAACCTTATAAAAAAGGATTTTTCTGTTACCGAAAACGCAGAAATCACGCTTGAGGCAAACCCCGGCACGCTCACCAAAGAAAAAGTTGCCGTTTACGACTTTGCCGGCGTAAACAGATATAGTTTAGGTTTACAATCTGCTCACGACGACAGACTAAAAAGTTTAAACAGAATACATACGAGCGCGCAGTTTATAGACAGCACTACCCTTTTAAAAGGTAAAAATTTCAGTGCGGACGTAATGATAGGTTTAAAAGACCAAAAAAATGATGAAATTAAAGATACGATAGATCTTGCAGTTTCATGCGGGGCAAAACACATCTCAGTTTATGCCTTAACGCCCGAAGAAGGCACGCCTATGTTTACCACCTACCTGAACGGCGAATTGCCCGACGAAGAACAGGTTGCCGATATGTATGATTTTGCAAGAAAATACCTTGCGGATCTCGGGTTTAAGCGCTATGAAATTTCGAACTTTGCAATTCCCGGATACGAGTCGCGCCATAATCTGAACTACTGGCGGCGCGGCGAATATATAGGGCTGGGTGTTGCGGCGTCATCATGCATAAATAATCGCAGATTTACCAACACCGAAAATCTTGACGAATACATTCACTGCCTGCTGCACGACAAATATGCGGAAATTTTTTCCGAAACCATTCAGGGCGACGAAATAAAATCGGAATTTATAATGCTCGCGCTTCGCACGAGCGAAGGAATATCACTTGAAAAATATCGCGAAACATTTAAAAGCGATTTTTTAACCGATTATAAAGATGAAATTGCCGAAAATCAGCCGTTTTTGGATATCACGCCCGACTGCGTTCGCATAAAAGACGAGTATTTGTACGTTCAAAATCATATTATAATACCGTTTTTGCGTTAAAACTCCGCGCATTATAGCTGTGTATTATAGCTGCTTAACATAAGTTTTATAACTTTTTAGCAATAAAATTTGCGTTAAACGATATTTTTAATAAATCGTAAAAAATTTTTTAAGTATTTTATTGACGAGCCGCGTATTGTATATGTAAAAACACTACATATAAAGGAGAAACTTTATGTCTAAATTTTTAAAAGTTTTTGTCCCTATGTTACTTGTAACTTTACTTTGCTTGCAGTTCGGATGCGGAAAAGCTAACGGCTCGCTTGACGACGGTATAAAGGGCGGCGACGGCGGATATTATTATCCTGACGGAATAGCCGGCGGCGGAAGCGGCGGAAGCGGCGGAAGCAGCGAAAGCGAAATAGCACCCGGTGAAGGCGAAAAAGACCCTGTCACGTCAGCTCCGCCGGACGAAGTTGTTACGCTCCCGTACGGACAAATTACGGCAGGCGCGCAAAACGATAATCATTATTATAATGAATGGCTCAAACTATTTGAAAAACAGTTAAACGACGTGATAGACGATAATCAGGACGACAGCACAGCCGATCCCGAAATCGACGTACCGTCAAAAAAAACTTCTGCCGGAAAGTTTGCTTCTTTTAGCGATTCTTACTTTGATTTGTACAGTTTATTCCGCGTAAAAGTAACGGTAAAAAGCGGAGAAACACCGATTGAAGGCGCGACCGTGTTTTGCAACAATGATGATACAACCGGCAAAAACTCCCGCTACGTTGCAAAAACCGATGCGAACGGCGTTGCATATTTATTTCCCGAAAAAACCGACGGCGAAGTTACGGCGTCAATAGGCAACGAAACGGTTAGCTCGGCTTACAGTAAAGAAAACAACGAGATTTTACTTAATATAAATAACGTTTCAAGCAATAAACAAAATCTTATACAGATGATGTTCGTAATCGACGCGACCGGTTCAATGGGAGACGAAATGGGCTATTTAAAAGCCGAACTCGGCAACGTGATACAGCGCGTTGTTGAAAATAATAAAAACAACGTAAAAATTCAGCTTGCGTTTTTATTCTACCGCGATGACGGCGATGACGAAAAATTTGCATACACCGATTTTGCGGACGTAACCGAACCGAAAAATTACGAAAAAATGCAAACTATTCTTAAAAGACAATCGGCAAACGGCGGAGGCGATTATCCCGAAGCCTTAGACGAAGCGTTAAAAATGGCTGTTGCAAAGCAGTGGTCGGATAAAGCTACTAAACTCATATTCAACCTGCTTGATGCACCCTGCCATCAGAGCGAACAAAACAAGTCTAATTATTCTTCCGCAGTTTACAGTGCGGCAGAAAAAGGCATTCGCATATGCCCCATACTTGCAAGCGGAGCCGACCTATTCACTGAATATTTAACGCGCCAGGCAGCAATAATGACGGGCGGAACGTTTATATTCATAACCGACGATTCGGGAATCGGCGGTTCGCATTTAGATCCCGATCTTCCAAACGTAACCATAGAACTTTTGAACGATATGTTAGTCCGTTTAATCGACGGATATTACACAGGCACGTTTGCAGATCCCGTATACTGGAAAGACGCAATACAAGCCAAGTAATAAAAGGCATAAACAAAAATCCGAAAAGGTAAAATATTACCTTTCGGATTTTTTTATTGACTAAACATTAGCATTATGCTAAAATTTAATAAAAAGAATTTTTAGATGACGAGTGTTTTTATTAAATCACAAATATCAGAGGCTTAATATGTTACTTTCTACACAAACTGAAATTTTATCGCAGGAAAAAGGTATATTTAAAACCGTTGAAGAATTAAAGAGCGTCGGATTTGACGCATACGATTTAAGTTTTTTTGATATGCCGTTTGAAACAAGCGCGTTTCATACGGACGACTATTTAAAAAATGCCCAAAAATTAAGAAAATTTGCCGATGAAATCGGCATAAAGTGCAATCAGGCGCACGCGCCCTTCCCGTCTCATAGCGAAACGGACGAAAACTGGAATAAACTTGTAAAATCATACATTATACGAAGTTTAGAAGTCGCTTCTGTTGCTGGCGCAAAAGTATGCGTAGTTCACCCGTTTAACGACTGGGATGCCGAACGCAATGCCGAAGAGCTTTATCTTCCGCTTAAAGAATACGCCGAACGCTTTAATATAAAAATCGGCGTGGAAAATATGTGGAACTGGGAAGATTTACCCTATCCCGACGGGCGCGCGACGCCTGCAGCATGTTCTTCGCCGGAAGATTTTATAAAACATATGGAAAAATTGCCCGAAGAAAATTTTGTAGCTTGCCTGGACATAGGTCATGCCGAGATGTTTAAAGAGTTTTGTGCGGCGGATTTTATTTATGCTTTAAAAGGCAGACTGCATGCCCTGCACGTTCATGATAACGACTGCTATCGAGATCTGCATTACTTTCCGTATATGGGAACAATAAATTATGAGCGTATTTTTGAAGCTCTTGCAAAAATCGGCTACGACGACGATTTCACTTTTGAAGCAAACTACACGTTAAATCACTATCCGCACAGCATGCAACACGAACTTTTAAAACTCCTTGCCGATACCGGTCGCGTTATGATCGAAAAAATCTCGCAGGCAAAGTAACAGCAACGTAACGGCAACGCAACGACAGCTATTGACCATAGCAACGTAACGGCAGCGTGGCGCTGCACCCTTGGCTACCACTTATAAGCTTTTCGCGGGGATATAAAGCAACTACTCGTTAAAGCTTTTTATAACTCAAAGCATTAATAATCAACCTATAGCGCGGTTTTTATGCAAGGCTTCCCCGAATGCATGAAGCTATTTGGCGGTGAGCTTTACGAGCCGCCCGACTGAAGAGGATTTCTTATTATTTATGTTAAGTCAAAAAATTAAAAGAATTGTCAACTATATAATTGCCGTGTTTTTGTCGATTGTGATTATTGCGGGAAGCTCAGTCGGAATTGCGGCTTTTTGTCGCGTCGCATATATAAGCAATCCCCCAAAAATTTCCATTGAAGGCAAGTATAAAAACGTTATACTTATGATAGGCGACGGCATGGGGTTTAACCATATAGAGTGCGGTAAAGCATTTTTAAATTCCACCGAGCTTGAAATGCAAAGTTTAGCAGTTCAATCGGTTAAAGTTTCAACTTACAGCAAAGCCTTGTTTGGTCCTACCGATTCGGCAGCCGCGGCAACGGCTCTTTCTACCGGCAAAAAAACGGACAATAAAAGCGTTGCACGCTACCGAGGCAAAGATATACAGACTAATGCCGAAATTGCGCTGAGTAAAAAAATGGCGGTTGGAATTATTGCAACCGAAGGCGTGAAAGGCGCAACACCGGCGGCTTTTTCTTCGCATGCGGATAACCGCGGTGATGATGAAGATATTTTTAACGGGCAACTTTCAAGCGGTATCGACTTGTTTTTAGGCGGTGCAAAAAGTTATTACGACCAAAAAAAGGATCAAATAACTTCCGCAGGATATAGCTATTTAACCGAGCTTTTATCTCCGCTTGATTATTCTGCACCCATATGGGGCGCGTTTGACATAAAAACGCTTAAAACCAACCAAACCGCTGAAAACGAAAACAAAAGCACTTTATCCGAAATCTCGCTTGCAGCTATTGATTATCTTTGCAACAGAAGCGAAAACGGGTTCTTTTTAATGATAGAAGAATCGCATATTGATAAACGCAGCCATGCAAATAACATGGCGAGCATGGTTCGTCATCTTGCGGCTTATAACGACGCAATATCTGCCGTAGTAAATAAAGCGCGTACTTTGGGCGACACACTCGTTATAGCCACTGCCGACCACGAAACAGGTTGGCTTAAATATAGCGGCGAAACAAAAGACGAGCTTAACGACAACATGTTTTTAAACGGCGGGCATTCGAGCAGAAAAGTTCCTTGTTTCTTTTATTCTTATGTAGGTGATATTCCCGCCCGCATAGACAACACTCAAATTGCCGACATCTGCCGTTACTATATTTTAAACAGGTAATACCGCAAGCGTAATGCTTGACCTTAGCAACGTAACCTTGGCAGCGGGGCGTTGGCAACGTAACGGCAGCGTGACGCTGCACCCTTGGCTACCACTTATAAGCTTACTGGTAAAACAAAACCACAACTCGTTTTAGCTTTTGCGAGTGCAAGGCTTCCCCGCTTGGGGAAGCTGTCGGCGGCGAATTTTTGTGAGCCGCTGACTGAAGAGGATTTCTTATAATTAAAGCTGCGACAAGCATAACGCTTAACCTTGGCAGCGGGTTCTGCCCCGAGCTGATACTTATAAATTTTTTAAATAAAAATAATATTACAACTTGTTTTATTTTTTATAATAAACTATTACAAAATCGTAGCGGGCGGATATTATCCGCCCGTTTGGTTTATTCAAGCTTACTTTATTGCGGGAAGATAATATCTTCCCCTACAAATTTTTTTTTATAATGATTTAACGCTATTATTAGAAATCCTCTCTCGCCATCTGCGCTAACGCTTGATGCCACTCTCCCCAACAGGGGAAAGCTTTTTATAACTCAAAGCATTAATAATCAACTTATAGGCTGATTTTTAATGCAAGGCTTCCCCGCTTGGGGAAGCTGTCGGCGGCGAATTTTTGCGAGCCGCTGACTGAAGAGGATTTCTTATAATTAAAGCTGCGACAAGCATAACGCTTAACCTTGGCAGCGGGTTCTGCCCCGAGCTGATACTTATAAATTTTTTAAATAAAAATAATATTACAACTTGTTTTATTTTTTATAATAAACTATTACAAAATCGTAGCGGGCGGATATTATCCGCCCGTTTGGTTTATTCAAGCTTACTTTATTGCGGGAAGATAATATCTTCCCCTACAATTATTTTTTTAATAATGATTTAATGTTATTATTAGAAATCCTCTCTCGTCATCAGCGCTAACGCTTGATGCCACTCTCCCCAACAGGGGAAAGCTTTTTATAACTCAAAGCTTTAATAATCAACCTATAGCGCGGGATTTACCATACAACAAGGCGAACCAAATACGGCTCGCCTTGTTTAAATTGCTTTACATTTTTAATTTTTTTTCCAAATAACGGGCGTTACTCCGTCCGTATCATAGTGCCAATAGTTGCCGTTATAGTCTGTTCCGTCAGAATTTAGTTCGGGTGCTGTTTCACTATAATAATACAAAATTTCGTCTGTTAAATTATCGTTATATAAACCGATTGAAATTTTATTCCATTGTTCCGCTGCACCTTTATAATATACTGTTTTCAGATCAAAGCAACCATCAAACGCTCCTTCACCAATTGATGTCACACTATTTCCTATTGTAACCGATGTAAGACTACTGCAACCACTGAACGCTTGCCTACCAATCGATGTTACACTATCGGGTATTGTAATTGATTTAAGACTATTACAACCACTAAACACCTGCGCACCAATTGAAGTTACGCTATCAGGTATTGAAATTGATTTAATATTACTGCAACCATCAAACGCATTATGTCCAATCGATGTTACACTTCCATCCGCAGGTATTACACTATTGTTACAAGCCGAAATTAAAGTTTTGCTTGCTGTTTCTATTAAACAATTACCTGCACTATGATAATTCGTATTTCCATCAGATACGACTATGCTTTCAAGACTACTACAACCAGCCAATATACCATGTCCAATCGATGTTACACTATCGGGTATTGTAATTGATTTAAGACTTTTGCATTTATTAAACGCATAATGTCCAATCGACGTCACACTATCGGGTATTGTAATTGATGTAAGACTACTGCAATCAGAAAACGCAGAAATATCAATCGATATCACGCTATTGGGGATTGTAATTGATGTAAGACTACTGCAACCACTAAACGCACTAAAACCAATCGATATCACACTATCAGCTATTGTAATTGATTTAAGATTAATACATCCCCTAAAAGCATGATCTCCAATAAATTTTGTTAAATAGAGTATATCAAATGAATTATTAAACATCTCATATTCTACCTCTATTAATATTATGAACGGGTTATTATTATTGCCTAAAAATTTCGTCCTTTCACCAACATGATATTGCAAATTGTTACAACCAGAAAAAGCAAAACGACCAATTGATGTCACGCTATCAGGTATTGAAATTGATGTAAGGCTACTGCAATCAAAGAACGCACAAATACCAATCGATTCCAAATTATCAGGCATTGTAATTGATTTAAGACCACTGCACCCACTAAAAGCATAATCGCCAATCGACATCACACTTCCGTCCATAGGTATTACGCTATTTTTACAACCCAAAATCATAGTTTTACTTGCAGTTTCTATTAAACAATTATTTGAACTATGATATTTTGTATTTCTACTCGATACAACTATACTTTCAAGCCCACTGCAATCACCAAAAGCCAATACACCAATTGACGTCACACTAACAGGTATTGTAATTGATTTAAGATTATTACACCCCCTAAAAGCATAATCGCCAATTGATATCACACTTCCGTCCATAGGTATCACGCTATTTTTACAACCAGCAATTAATGTTTTACTTGCCGTTTCTATTAGACAATTATTTGAACTATGATATTTCGTATTTCCACTCGATACAACTATACTTTCAAGCCCACTGCAAAAAGCAAATATCCTATCCCCAATTAACTCCACACCATCCGGTATTACAATTGAAGCAAGACTACTGCAACCATTAAACGCAAAACGACCAATCGAAATCATACTATCGGGTATTGTAATTGAAATAAGATTGACACAATCATCGAACGCACTTTCACCAATCGACGTCACACCATCCGGTATTGTAATTGAAATAAGGTTAGTGCAAGCATAGAATGCACTTTCAGCAATCGAGATAACAATGTAACCTTCGGAATTAATTTGCGGAATACATATTTCTGTATCTGTACATTCACCTATTCCCGTAACAGAACAAGTTTTTCCGTCATCATTTATACTATAACTTAAACCTACCGAACCAGTTGCGGGAATAATTGCTGTTTCGGTTGTTTCTCCGCAAGTTGCACATTCTTTATGTTTTTCTCCATTATCTGTTCTTGTAGCAGGCTTATCCACAATCCAGTCACTTGGTGTATGACCATAAGCAGGTATTTCTTCATAAGTAGAAAAGCCGCATTCCGAACAAACGTCGTAAGCTTTATAGCCGCCCTCGGTACAAGTTGCAGTTTTACCTTCGTGATGAGTAAAAACATGAACGTGAGTACTACTATCCGGCGGATTAGTACTGCTGCTATCTGTATGAGAGCTGTTTTCGCTGTTTACAGGTGGAGTAATGTTACCACCACAGGCTATAACGCCAACACATGATAATGCAAGTACGATAATCAATAATATTTTTACTAACGATAATCTTTTTTGACTTCCCATTTTTTTTCTCTCCTTTTATTCGGTATTTGGTTGTAGGTTATCTTCAAATTGTAACCAACGTACATATTTTATCACTAAAAGTTTTTTTAGTCAACAGTTTTATTTAAAAATGCAAAAAAACAGAGAGTGCATTTATCAAATACAACAATATTGTACATTATTATAGCATAAATAAACATCTAACGAAATAATAGCTGCACAAAAATTTTGCCGTTAAAAATGGTAAAAAGTTAGCCTATAGGTCGATTATCGGCATTTAAGGCAATTTCACCCACATTAAAATACCACTCACTAAAACCTAAAACAAAAAAATATTTTTTCAGCACAAAAAAAGACTGATTTGAAGCGTACCCACTGCAATCAGCCTTTTTTATTTTTAAAAGTATATAGCGAAAACATTCCTTATTTTTATTCCATATTTATATTCCTTTCTTTTATCTCTTTCGCGAAACGTACTTATCTACTACTTCAAAACGGATTTTTTCCGTTTGAGCGGCAAGATTTTTTAACATGCGATTATCCTTTATAAGCTTTTCAAATTCCTTTGAAAAAGCATATTCAAACTCGGCATCGTTTTTATAAACAAAATTAACATAGCCGCGGTGCGCCCAGTAATTTCGGATATCCCTTACCTTATCCAACAATTTATAATCGTTTACCGAAAAATACGGGTTCACGCTGCATATATCAGACTCTTCAAGATAGTGGAGCGTTTGACCGAGCGTTGACTCGCTTACTTCTTTAAAATTCGACTTAAAATCACCCGGTTTCATTGCTGCATACATAACTTTTACGTCGTGTTCTATACACTGGCACTCCATTATGGTTTCACCTACCAAGGCATGAAATCTTTCAAGTTCGTCCATAAAATACTCCGTTATTTTTTTGCAAAACTTTATTTACGCAAGTCAGCTTTAAATATTATTGTTTAACATATGTTTTGTGGATAAATACTGTTTTTTTACCAAGTTATCCACAGAGTTATCCACAAAAACGGTTAAAACGGGGTGTTTTTGTTGACAACTCACCGTTAAAAACGTTTTTGCCGCTTTACTTAAAATTCTTAAAATTTATTTTCTTCAACCAAAACTTAAGGCTGCCCGAACAACTTTGCGGGCAGCCTTGTTTTTGTTTTAATTAAACTCAGAATCTGAGAGTGTAAGCAAAACCGTCGGTTGCAGAAAGATCTACATCCGAAAGATCGTTGCTGTTTTCGGGGTGCTTTGTAAAGCCGTAGAACAACATGCATTTTTCAATCAGGTCGTATGCGTTTTCAAGATCTGTGCCTTCGCTTATTATAATATGTACGGGCGTATCTTCAAATCTGGGCATGTATTCGGCTTTGTCAAGTCCTTTAACGCCTTCAACAAGCGGCATGAACAGGTCAACCTGAGTTTCGTTACGATATACCCTTGCAAACGTGAATACGTCGCCTGACTTAAATTTGCCGTTATCGCTTTCGAGTGCGTAAGCTTTAAGTTCTATTCTTAAAAGCTCAACAAAATCGTCGGTAGAAGAGGCAACTCTTTCGTTGGTGATAAAGTAAGTAAAGCCGGCTTTTCTTTCTTCTTCGGTAGATTTTACAGCTTCGGGAGCCTGGGCTTTTTTCTGCAAGCCTCTGTCGGTTATAACTTTTAAGCAAAGCTTTTTAGCTAAGCCGAAAGAAAGTTCATCCGTTACGGATACCTTTACGGGAAGAGCCGTAAATTTATTATCCTTTGAAAGTGAGGATATTGCGTCGCCTGCAAGTTCTTTTACTTTGTCGTAAGAAAGCGCAAAGTAAAGCGTTATTTCTTCCTCTTCGCCGAACATATTCAAAAGCATTTCTTTTTCGCTTACGCCGAGCGTGGGTTTAAAGCTCTGTTTTTCGTATGAAAGCAGAAGATTCCTTATTTCGTCGTAATATTTACCAAGCTGTTCTTTAGATACGGGCGATGCCCATTTTGCGTAAAGTTTAAAGCCTTTTCTCTTTCTTAAATGAGTATCTACAAAGCGAACGGTACATTCTTTATCGGTATACCAGCCTGCGAATACCTGATTTACCTTAACGGGAGCTTCGGGCATAACGATTGCTTCGTTTTTAGCTACTCTTACAGGTTTTACAACCGAACCGCCGTTCGTTTCAAATCTGATAGCGTATCTGACGTGTTTTACTATAATTTTTATAACGATTATAAAAACGATAATCGCAAGTACGGCGATAAAATAGAATATCGGGTTGGCAAACATGGAATCAAGCCCTGAACCTGCAATACAGAAATTGTTAAAGTCTTGAGTCGTGAACACGAGTTTACCTCCTTCTAATTTGCATTCGGTTACGTCTTTTATTTCGCCGGCATCATAACTGTAAATCAACGAAACGCCTTCTTTATCGGTTATGTATTCATCCGCTTTTGTTATATTATCTTTTTTATCTGCTTCGTAATCACGCGGAGAAACGTAAGACGTATAATATGAATCAAGGTCGATTTCCACTTCGTAATAAACTCTATTTCCGTCGGCATCGTATCCGGGCATTTCAAATTTCTTGTTGCCGTTCTGTACGGTTATGTAAATACAATAAGCTACCGAAAGTTTATCGTCTTTTTCTTTTATAAGCTTTGTTGCGTTGCGCTTGGTTGCGCCGTTTGCGTTGGCGTAAACGTAAAGCACGCATTTTTCGGGAATGACTTCGGCGGCTGTTCCGTCAGAGTATTTTGCGCTGATTTTTACCGCGCGCTTACTATCTCTTACAACCGAAACCTTTACGGGATCGATTATAACTTCGGGGTCTTCAAAGAAGTGTTTAAGCTCGGTATATTGTGCGCTGTATTTTACTTTTACCTCGTCGGACGCTCTGCTATAAAAGTTTTCAACGGCGATTTCGTCCTGAGCTGTTATTTTTGAGCTTGCGCCGCTTAAAGCGTCAAGGTATAAAGCGTAAACTCTTTCAATCGAGTTTTTAGGCTCTCTGATAAGCCTTGTAAGAGCTTCGGCTTCGGCTTCGTCAACCAATACTTTTTGAGCCTTTACGTTAGTTACGTCATACTCTACGTCCAAAGTGCCGGTGGCACGCAGATTGTTTTCCTCAACGTTATAGCCAAAAACGTATTCATCTAAAACAGCCTTGATACTGCTTTTATAAGCCGAAACGTTTTCGACAACTCCGTTTCCGGAATCGGCTACGGCAACCAAACTTATGTATTTATCATAAATCGCCTGAGCCGCCGTCGTCTTATAGTCTACAAATTCTTGTTTGTCAGCGTTCTGCACGTCGCCCGCTTCCGATACGGCTTTAAGCAATTTGTCGGCAATTTCGTTGGCGTATGCCTCAAATTCTTTAAGCGATTTTGCCGCCTCGTTTCGAGTAAAATAATACTCGGCGTATGCTTTATCACGAATTGCGCGAATTTTATCAATGCTTCTCGCTTCGTAAAGCGCAGGCAATACGTCTTCTGCAAAAACAGGAGCAGTAAGAGCCTTTATAGCATACAACTCAACGATGATCTCTATTTTACCCACCGTATTTTTATAAGATTCGCCTTCCACCGTGCCGGAAAGCGCACGATTGCAAAGAAAATCAAAATAATTGTCTTTATCGATTCCGGAAGCTTTAATTACGTCCGAATATTCCGATTGAACATTTCTGATATCTTCTTTGGAAGGAATGTCGCTGTTTAAGTCTTCCGCTTTTACGGTAAACGAAAAAGCAGATGCCGCAAACGCCATCGCAAACACCATAAGAACTATGAGCGCGGATAAACTGATTTTTTTCCCGGTAGCCATAACCCGTTAAATCTCCTTAATAAAAATAAAGATTAGAACAGAAGAAATTTAAAATATTATATACTAATATTTATAATTTCGGTTACTAATATATTATCATAATATAAAAAAATTTACAAGACTTTAAACATATTTTTTTGTGTTTTTTTTGTAATTCCTTGTATTTATCACATTCGGGCTTACTTTTTTAGTCAAATTTTTAACCGGAATTTTAGTAATTTACAGCTAATCAAACGCTTAATTTTTAAAAATATAAGCTTTAAAAATTAAAAAAGTGGGGCTATAAGTTGATTATCGGCACTTTTGAAAAATAAAAGCCCGCAAAATATATTGCAGACTTTAAACTATACGCAAATTTTCAGCCGTTTCTCTCGGCTATCATAGATTTTACTTTCATAAGTCTTGTAACGGCGGAACGCTCGTTTTCATCGAGTTTGGAAGTAATATATTTTATGGTTTCTTCTATTTGCGGAATCATAACAAACTCGAGCGCGTTTACGCGGCGTTTATTTTTTTCTATCTCGTCGGCGAGCATTGCCGTTTGTTTTTCGACCTCGGCAAGCTTAACGAGCTTTGCTATTACGCTTGAAATTTTACGAACGGAATAGTCCGCCTCGCTGGTTACTTCTAAAAAAGAATAAGGATACGCTTCTTTTGCGTTAGCAGCCGAAACTTTGATATCAGGCACCAAAACGTTCATTATCGATTTGGTTTTACAATCTATCGAAAGCGAAGTTGTTGGCATCATGAACGCGTTTTCGATTAAAAAAGGCGACATCTGCCCTTTTGCAAACGCAAATTCGGCAAGAACTTTTTGAAGTTCTGCGTTCACCTCGTCGCGAAGGCGTTTGTTCTCTTTTAAAAGCACGGAAAAACGACGAATCATCTCGTCAGATTTATCCTTTAAAAGTTTATGACCGCGGGTTGCCGTTTTAAGGCGCGCTTTGAGTTTTTTTAACTCCATTCTTGTGGGATTGACGTTAAGTCTTGCCATATGCGCGTTATTTTATCCTTTATAATACTTTTCGATATATTTTTCTTTGATACGTTTAAGTTCGCTTTTATCGAGCATGGATAAAAGCTCCCAACCGATATCGAGCGTCTGTTCTATAGTTCTGTTTTCTTCGGCACCTTGCGAAACGTATTTCTTTTCAAAACTTTCCGCAAATGCGGCATATTTTTTATCCGATGCGGTAAGAGCCGAATCGCCGAGTATTGCGGCAAGTTCTTTACACTCTTTGCCCCTTGCATAAGCGGCGAAAAGCTGGTTCATAGTATCGGCGTGATCTTCACGCGTTTTTCCGTCGCCTATACCTTTATCTTTAAGACGAGAAAGCGAAGGAAGTACGTCTATAGGCGGGAAAACGCCCTTTTTGTACAGTTCACGCGACAGTATGATCTGCCCTTCGGTTATATATCCCGTAAGGTCGGGAATGGGGTGCGTTTTATCGTCTTCGGGCATAGTCAAAATAGGAATCTGCGTAATAGAGCCGCTCTTTCCTTTAATTCTGCCCGCGCGTTCGTAAAGCGAAGCAAGGTCTGTATACAAATACCCCGGATATCCGCGACGACCGGGAACTTCCTTTCTTGCCGCCGAAACTTCACGGAGAGCTTCCGCGTAGTTTGTAATATCCGTCATTATAACGAGAACGTGCATTCCGAGATCGAACGCAAGATATTCCGCACAGGTAAGAGCCATTCTCGGCGTTGAAATACGTTCGATTGCGGGATCGTTTGCAAGGTTTGTAAACAATACCGTTCTTTCTATCGCGCCGGTTTTTCTGAAGTCGTCGATAAAGTATTCGGCTTCTTCAAAGGTGATACCTATTGCGGCAAATACTACGGCAAATTTGCTGTCGCTGTTTCTTACCTTTGCCTGACGCGCTATTTGTGCGGCAAGCGAGGCGTGCGGCAACCCGCTCATAGAAAACACGGGAAGTTTTTGACCTCTTACCAAGGTATTAAGTCCGTCTATAGCGGAAATACCCGTCTGAATAAATTCGTTGGGATAATCTCTTGCGGCGGGGTTAATGGGTTCGCCGTTGATATCAAGCTTTTTTTCGGCAATAACGGGCGCTCCGCCGTCGCGGGGATTGCCCATACCGTCAAATACTCTGCCGAGCATATCTTCAGAAACGGAAAGTTCTATTCCGTGCCCTAAAAATCTGGCTTTTGAATCGGAAATTTTCAAACCCTGCGCGCCTTCAAATAACTGAACGACTGCTTTATCGTCCTTTACTTCAAGAACCTTTCCGCGTCTGATTTCTCCGTTTGCCTGAGTTATTTCAACAAGTTCGTTATAACCTACGCCTTCGACTCCGTCAACGAGCATCAACGGGCCTACGACTTCTTTTATGGTTTTATATTCTTTATACATCGCTTTCTCCGGAGTCCGCAATCTTTTTAAGTTCTGCGGTCATTTCGTGCATAATATCGTCTAACTTATCGATTTCGCTCTCGCCGATATACTTGGCTCTGCCTATTTTTTCTTTGCTTTCGCTGCCTAAAATATCGTCAAGCTCGGCATAGTTTTCGATTGCGACGTTTGAAAGACGGTAAAACTCGTAAATAAGTTTTAAAATTTTATACTGCTTTTTAAGCGAAGTGTAAGTATCCACTTCGTGGAAAGCGTTCTGATGCAAATAGTCTTCGCGGATAATCTTTGCCGTTTCCATGGTAAGACGGTCTTTATATGACAAAGCGTCCATACCTACTAATCTTACTATTTCGTCAAGCTCGGCTTCCTCCTGAAGTATTCTCATAATAAACGCGCGAAGTTCCATATAATCGTGCGCGACGTTTTCTTTAAACCATTCGCCGAGTTTATCGGCGTAAAGCGAATAACTTATAAGCCAGTCGATCGCGGGGAAATGGCGTTTATATGCAAGAGAAGCCGACAGTCCCCAAAATACCTTTACTATTCTGAGCGTTGCCTGAGATACAGGTTCCGAAAGGTCTCCGCCGGGGGGCGATACTGCGCCTATTGCGGTAACCGAACCCGTAAGTCCCTCCTTACCTAATACTTTTACGATACCTGCTCTTTCATAGAATTCGGCAAGACGAGAAGCAAGGTATGCGGGATAACCTTCGTCGCCCGGCATTTCTTCAAGTCTTCCGCTCATTTCTCTTAGCGCTTCCGCCCAGCGCGAAGTGGAGTCGGCCATTATGGCTACGTCGTAACCCATATCTCTGAAATATTCCGCTATCGTTATGCCCGTGTAGATAGAAGCTTCACGCGCGGCAACAGGCATATCCGAAGTGTTAGCGATAAGTACGGTACGTTTCATAAGCGGTTCGCCTGTTAAAGGATCTTTCAGTTCTGGGAATTCGTTTAAAACGTCGGTCATTTCGTTTCCGCGTTCGCCGCAGCCGACGTATACGATTATTTTAGCGTCCGCCCATTTTGCAAGTTGGTGCTGAACTACCGTTTTTCCGCTTCCGAAAGGTCCGGGAACTGCGGCGCAACCGCCGCGAGCTATCGGGAAGAGCGTATCTATTACGCGCTGCCCCGTAACCATAGGCATGGACGGCGGCATTTTTGAAACGTAAGGACGAGCCTTTCTTACCGGCCACTTTCTTAGCATTGCAACGGGAATAACCTTTTCGCCGTCCTTTATTTCCGCAATAGCCTGAGTAATATTGAATTTTCCGCTATTTATTTTGGTTACTACGCCTTTAACTCCGTAAGGAACGGTTATTTTATGGCGAACGGATTTTGTTTCGTCAACAAAGCCGAGTTCGTCGCCCGCGCTTACTTCTTCGCCGACTTTTGCCGTAGGAACAAAATCCCACAGTTTTTCGTGGTCGAGATTGTTTACCGATATACCGCGCGAAATTCTGTCGCCGTACCTTTTAACTATCTCGGTAAGCGGACGCTGTATTCCGTCAAATATACCTTCGATAAGACCGGGAGCAAGTTCGACCGAAAGCGGTTCGCCCGTAGAATAAACGGAATCGCCGACCGAAAGGCCCGAAGTTTCTTCGTAAACCTGAACGGAAGCCCTATCCTCGCGAAGTTCGATTATTTCGCCTATAAGCTGTTGCTTGCCGACTCTTACAACATCGTAAACCTTACAATCCGCCATATTTTCGGCGACGATCAGCGGTCCTGCAACTTTAATAATTCTGCCTTGCATCTGTTTTTCCTTATATAAATTTATGAATTAAAATCTTTGTTGGCTTTATTTTACGCCCGATTTAGTTGAATAAAATATCCACGCCGAGTGCTTTTTCCATTCTTTCTCTTAATTTCTGCTCGGAATACCCCGAAGCTTCGCCGCTGCCGGACGGCACGGCTATTACTATCGGATACGCCGACTGATTGAATTTTTTCAAAAGATCGTCAACTTCGGCGGCAAGCTCTTCGGTGATAAAAATAACCGAATATTCCTTAGCAAGCCTGCGCAAAGTTTCCTTTGCCTGCTCTCGGCCTGATACGTTGTATGCGTCAACGCCGCCCGCTTTGAACGCAAGCACGCTGTCGCCGTTGCCTAATATTGCCATTTTACTGTTCATATCTGCCTCATTTTTTCGCACGTAAACTTTTTTAAAAGCTTAAAAACGCACGATAATCGACTTATAGCCCGGCTTTTTATTAAACACTAAGTATTCTTTGCTTAATGCGCTCGGGTTCTAATCCGTTTGCTTTGCCCGTAAGAATAGTTCTTACACATGCTATTTCGTTCTTGCGTTTAAAGTAATAAAGCATAAACGGCTTTGTTCCGCTTTGCTCGGTAAATCTCGAATCAATCATTCTCTGCGCGCCGTAACTTAAATATTCTCTTTCAAGCGAAACGAACGGCTCGCCTTTAAGTTTTGCCGAAACTGCGCCGAGAGCTAAATTTTTAAGCTCGGAGTTACTTGCGAAAGCCTTTTCGATTTCTTCTTTTTTAAGCGATACAAGCGCATTTAAACGTTTATCGTCTATATTGCCGACGGGAATAATTTGTTGTTTGGCACTTTCGTAATCGTCGCAACGCAAAGCGACCGAAATATTAAGCGCGTCGATCTGCCTTTTTACAATATCGCTCAAGTAGTCGTTTTTTGTTATTCTAAGCAAATACTCGTATTTTTTAAGCGCGAAAATATTGCCTGTTTTCATTCCGCCTGCACCTTTAGTAAGCTGTGTTTTTGATTCTTCTACAGCACAGATAAGCTCCGGTATGACGTTTTTATTTAAGCCGCTTACGATTTCGGATATCTGCCGATATGAATAAAGCCCTTGCGCGTCAAAATATTTTTGTGCGTCAAGGTGTAAAAAATCACATTTTACAGCAACTTCCGCATTGTAAAAATCTAAAGGAGCAAGACAAAAATTCTCGATTTCGTCGCTCGGAGCATACTCCCGTACAAAATCGCAAAGTAAAATTTGCTCTTTTGCGATTAAGCTTTCAAAATCTTCGGCTTCGCAAAATTCTCCGCCGCCGAAAGGCGTTTCTTTAACGCAGGAAAACGCGTCCGCAAGCGATTTTGCTTCCGCCATACGATTAAGTCTTTCCTTTCCCAAAAGCTTGGTTTCGCTTGATTTGCAAACGCCGGTTATAAAAATGACGTCTTTTCTCTTTTTATTCATTTTCTTTAAACAATTCTTTAGCCACCGTCCCGAAGTTTTTATCGGCGTACTCGTTTAAATACGCTTTAAAACTGAGGTCGGCGTCGCGTTTTTCGCCTATTATCATAACGCCGCCGGAAAAATCGCCGTTTTTCTCGCATTTCAGCTTTTTAGCCTTGCATACGCTTTGAGATTCAAGCTCTTCGGCAGAAAATGGCGCGTTTACCGAGATCCGCACGAGATCGCCCTCGTTTGCGTATTTTTCAACGGAACGGCACACGAATTCAAGATATTTATCCTTAGGCGAAGAGCAAAGCAGCTTTTCGGCATAATCGAAAACGCTTTCGGTTATTTCCTGCTTGCACGATAAAATAACGCGCTTACCGTCAAGACGGGCAAGCGTAACGCGGCGTTCGAGCAGCTTTTCGCCTTCTTCCCGTGCTTTTTTTTCGGCTTCGCTTATAAATTTTTCCGAGTTTTCCAAAGCAATTTTATGTGCCTTATCGGCGGCGTCGGTTGCGTTTTGTAAAACGGTGTTTGCCGCCGTTTGCGCGTCGGAAATAATTTTTTGTATTATTGCCTGATCTTCGTTCATTTTAAATGTTTTTTAACCTTTATATTAAATAGCGTTGAAAAGCATAAGGGTTATAACGAACGCCAAAATTGCGTAAGTTTCTACCATTGCGGGGAAAAGCATCATTTTACCGCTGATAGAGTCCTCTTTTGCAACGGCAAGTATGGCGTTTACAGAAGTCTTTCCTTGAAAAATAGCGGATATACAACCTACTACGGTTATGGGAAGGATCGCGCCTAATAATGCCATTCCGCTTGCAGTGCCGGCAGCAACGGCTGCTATTTTTGCCGTACCGATAATGGTAATAACGAATCCGTAAATACCCTGAGTTGCGGGAAGAACCGCAAGAACGAGAACTTTACTGAATTTTTTTGGGTCTTCACCGATTACCGCAGAAGCCGCAGAACCTGTTTTGTAAAGACCTATGGCACTGCCTATGCCGCAAAAAATCGTACAAGCCGCAAGCGCAAAAATTGCTATTATGAGTTCCATTTTTCATTCCTCCATATTGTTTGAAAAATTGCTTTTTAATTTTTATTCCGCTTTATTTTTTATAAAAAAGCGGTCTATAAGTCGATTATCGCTATATTTAAGCCTAACCGAACTTTTTACTTATTTTAAATAAACATGATCGAACTTAGTTGCGAACGGAGTGAAGAGTTGACCTTCGCCTTCGTAAAAACGCGAGAAAAATTCAACGTACTGAAGTCTTGCGTCGTGCACGAACGCACCTAAAAGTCCCATTGCCATATTGAATACGTGACCGATAAGCATTATAAGCGCGCAGGCAATAAATCCGCCTGCTCCGCCGGGACTAGTCAGCATGGGAAGCGCGAGCTGATTTGAAACTATCGAAGCTATTTGCGCACCCGAAAGCATAAGTCCGTAAAGTCTTGCGTAACTGAGTATATCGGACATATAATTTATAAGTCCGTAAACCGAGCCGAAAGCTTTGGTTATTTTGCCAAAACCCTTTTCGTGCCTGCCTGCAAAAATTGCGCCTATAGCAACCGAAACCACGATTACTAAGACTGCAGGTTTGGTTACCGCGGGAGCAAGCCCCGTAAGCCCTACAACCAAAACTATAATTCCGCCAAGGAACACGTCCCATATAAGTCCGTCGAAAATACCGTCGAGTATACGACCGTGAGCAAAATGTATTAGCGCCGTTATAAAAAGCCCTGCCATTATGTGAACGACGCCCATTCCGAGGCTTATAAGCAGCAGCGACGGAATGCTTATGCCCGCCACCACCGAATTATCATATACGGGATCGGGCAAAAACGGCTTTGAAATCAGCCCTGCGTTACGCAGTATGGGTATACCGAACAAACTGTCGAACAACACTCCGAAAATAATGGTAAATATTCCCGAAAACGCAAGGATAAGCGCAAGGCGGCGCATTGAAGTATCTCTCTTTTGCGCTTTCGCAAACAAAATACCGCCCGCGAGCATTAAAAAACCGTAACCCATATCTCCGTTTATGAACCCCATAAACAGCGAGAAGAAAAGCATTACCGCAAAGTTCGGATCGAAAGAAAGATACTTTGGCGGAGAATAAAGGTTTGTTACAAATTCAAATTGTTTGGTAACGCCTTTGTTTTTCATCAACGTAGGCGCGTATTCGTTTTCGGCAATGGGCGTAAACTCGGCGTAATAATTATTTGTAACGCCTTTTACGGCATTCAATACCTGATCTTTCCTTTCCTCCGGAACGTACGCTTCTAAAACGTAAGCGGAAGCCGTTCTTAAAAATCCGTCCTCACCGCTCTTCTTTTGAATAACGAACGAGTAATAATCGGAAAGAGTTTTTAAGTCGCGCAATGCGCCCGAAAATTCCGTAATTTTTTGTTTTAATTCGGTTATTTCGGTCTTTTTCTGCCTGATTTTTTGCTTTAATTCAAGAATTTCGTCTTTTGCAAGGCGGGAAAACGAGAAAGGACATCTTATAAACGCATTTGAAGAAAGCAATTTTTCAACGTTTTCAGAAACGCTTTCGTGCCAGGTAACGCTTACCACCTTTCCGCTGTCGGACTCACACTCTTCGCTTACAAATATAAGTCCGTTTTCTTCGGCTTGCCGCATAAATTCTTCTATGCGCTTGTTTTCGATTATTCCAAGAACGCAACGCGTTTTTTTAGTGTTTACATATTCCGAAAAAGGCGTTTTTAAAAGAGCGTAAGGTAAAAATTCCTTAATTTTTGACTCGTAAGCGGTAACAGCCGCTTCGTCGGCATAAATTTTCGAACTCAAATCCGACACTTTGTCCGCCTGCGCGCAGATTTCCGATTCACGCTCGCTTATTTTCATAAACTCTGAATAAGAAACGCCGAAACCGTCCGGTTCGCCCTTTTCGCTCTTTGCTTCGGCTATGCACTTAGATATAAGGTCTATCGCTTTTTCAAGCGACGCCTGTTTGTTATAAAGCTCCGTTTTGTCGGACACAAGGCGTTTTCCGTCAAACAAATCAGACGTTTGTTTAAGTTCCACCGCTCCGGTCCGGTGCAACGCGTCAAGCAGCTTGTCCTGCTCTTCGGTTGTGCCGACAAGTTTGAACAGGAGCATCTTAGCAATCGCCATTTAATATTCTCCCGTAAATGCTTTCACCGATGTTTTTTGCAGGCTCCTGTTTTTCTTTTTTTAACAGTTCCGCCTGATTTTTAGCTTCAGCCAGCGTTTTTTCGTATTCGGCATCTGCTTTTGAGGCGTATTCGCCAAGAATTTCCGCACGGCGGCTTTTTGCTTGTTTTTCGCCGTCGCCCGTAAGTTTTAAACAGACTTTTTCGCTTTCGGTCAAAATATCCTGCGCCTGACTCTCGGCATTATTTCGTATATTTTCGGCTTCGGCTTCAGCCGCAAGCACCTTGTTTATTACCTCGTTAATCATAAAGACTCCTGAAAAATCGTCTTTTGCCGCAAAAACGTTATATTACGGCAGGCTCTTAGAATATTATAATAAGGTATTTAAAAAAAATTGTCAAGTTTTTTTGCAAAACAAAAGCAAAGGCTTTGTTAAGTTTTATTGAAAAATAAAAGGGAAGTTTAACGAATTTGTTTTTAAAAGTTAAAAGATAAAAAATGATTTGTAAAATTGCGTATTGCAAAAAAAATTGCGCAAACAGTTTACAAACGCTTTATTTTGTGCTAAAATAGAAATACTTTATTTTATTAAGGCGAATTCTATACGCTTTAAAATTTTTATATAAGGAGAAATATGGACACAGACGACCCTGACCCCGACAGTATAGCGCTTTATATACTCGTATGTATTATACTCGTACTTCTGTCGGCATTCTTTTCATCAACGGAAACCGCATTTTCTGCGGTAAACAAAACCAAACTTCGCATAAAAGCGCAGGACGGGCATAAAGGTGCTAAAAACGCGCTTGCCCTATCCGAAAATTACGATCGCTTGCTTTCCACAATTTTAATAGGAAACAACATCGTAAACATCACTTTGGCAACTCTTTCCACACTTTTATTTAAAAAAGTGTTAGGCGGTGACAGCGAGGCGATAGCCGCCACCGTTTCCACCATAGTTTCTACTATCGTAGTTCTCGTTTTCGGCGAAATAAGCCCGAAAATGATCGCTAAAGAAAAATCGGAATCGATTGCCATATTAACCGGATACCCCATACGCTTTTTTATGATTATCCTGTTCCCTTTAACCATTATGTTTTCGGGGCTTAAATTTTTACTCCGCAAAATGTTCCATTTGGGAAACGAAGAGAAAATCACAGAAGAAGAGCTTCTTACTATGGTTGAAGAAGCGCAGGAAGAAGGTTCTTTGGATAAAGAAGAACGCGAACTTATTTCAAGCTCTATAGAATTTGACGACGTTTTGGTAGAGGACATTTTAGTTCCGCGCGTAAACGTAGTCGCGGTATCCATGGATATGAGCATGGAGCGTATAAAACGCATGTTTTTAGAACATAATTTTTCGCGTATGCCGGTTTACAGAGATACGATAGACACAATCATCGGCATGATTCATAATATCGACTTTTTTGCCGCGCTCGAACGCGGAGAAAAGGATATTTCTAAAATCATCACGTCCACGGCAGTGGCTACCGAGCATATGAAAATTTCCACTCTTTTAAAGAGTATGCAACGGCAAAAAGTACATATGGCTATAGTCGTTGACGAATACGGCGGAACTTTGGGTATTGCCACTTTGGAAGATATTTTAGAAGAACTTGTCGGCGAGATATGGGACGAACACGACGAAGTAGTAAATTATTTTACTAAAACGGACGACACCACCTATATGGTTGACGGCAGAGCCGAACTCGATAAATTTTTTGAGCTGTTCGGTTTGGACGAAGACGAAAGCGACAATTTCGAATCACAGACCGTAAGCGGCTGGGTTATTGAAGTTTTGGGGCTTATTCCTAAAAAATTCGACAGTTTCGATTATAAAAATCTGACCGTTACCGTAAACAAACTGACGCAACGAAGAGTTATCGAAGTAAAAGTTACGGTACACCCCGTAGAGGAAGAACCCGAATCGGGCGAACATTTTAAACTTCCTTTTGGAAACAATAAAGAATAATCGGCGTAAACGTTATGCCTCAACGAGGTGAAAGTGCGGATAATCGACTTATAGCTTGCTATTTTTCCTTTTTCTGTGCTTTCGCCTTTTTACTTTTTTATCATTTATTTAATCACGTTGCTAAGGAGAATATTATGAAATCTTTAGGTTTAGCACTCGGCAGCGGCGGCGCGAGAGGCGTTGCTCACATAGGTTTTTTACAGGCTCTTGAAGATAAAAAAATTAAACCTCAGTTTATTTCGGGTTGCTCTATGGGTTCGGTGGTAGGAAGCTGTTACGCTTTCGGCATGCGCCCTAAAGATATGCTCGACGCGGTCCTGTCTTTAAGAATACGCGACCTTATAGATCCGGATTTAAGAGCATTGAGAAGCGGAACACTGCTTAAAAGCAAAAAGCTTTTAGCGGTACTGCGCAGATTTTTGGGACACACTAAATTCGACGAGCTGTCTATTCCCTTTTCATGCATAGGCGCGGATCTTTTAACGGGCAAAAAAGTGGTCTTTTCGGAAGGAGAAGTTGCGCCTGCAGTTCAGGCAAGTTCTTCTATACCGCTGGTGTTTCAGCCCGTAAACGTAAACGGAATGATTATTGCGGACGGCGGAGTGGTATGCAGAGTTCCGTCCGACGAAGTTAAAGAGTTGGGCGCGGAAGTAGTTGTTGCCGTGGACGTTTTAGGTCCTCTTCGCGAAATGAACGAAATTCGCAGCGTAATAGGCTACCTTATTCGCCTTGTTGATATTTACGATAATCAAAACACCGAAAACAACCGCAAAAACAGCCATGCCGACATTTACGTCGCCCCCGACCTTGGCAGCATGAGTCCATATAAAATCGAGCGCAAAAACTTTGAAATGGCATATAAAAACGGCTACGAATGCGGATTATCCGTTACGGATAAAATAAAAGACCTTATTAAATAAAGACCTTATTAAATAAAATATTAAATAAAACCGACCTGTATTACTGAATAAAAAAAATTCCGATAATTTTTTTAAAATTCGCTTTCAAAACTCGTTTGATAGTGGTATAATATAATGTGGCATTAAAAAATACCGTACAGTAAATTAAAAGGAGCTTTATCTATGACAAAGTCCATAAAACGCATAACTTCTTCGGTTGTTGCCATTTTTATGACTTTTGCAGTATTTATCGGCATAAGACCGATAAGCGTTTCGGCTGCAAGTTATAACACAGGCACACGCCACGAAGTATGCACGTCGCTAAGTTCTCAGGCAGAAGCTTATTATACGGGCAGTTACACCTGGGAAAGCATGTCCGTCATGCAAGGCGGCAACGAAAATTGCCTTAATATGACGAGCGAATTATTCTCTTCACTGCACACTCTTATGTCGTCAACGATGACCAGAAGCGTAAGTTACTCAAGCCTTACAAGCTACTGGCCTGATACCGACGGAAAAGGAAGTGCGTCAAGCACGATGTTATTCTACAGCGACGAACCCGGCGGAAGCTTTAACCGCGAACACGTCTGGCCCAAAAGCCATGCATCTTTCTATCAGAGTAACGGCGGAAGCGACCTTCATCACCTGCGCCCCACGGACAGCAAAATAAACTCATCGCGCGGGAGCAAGACTATGGGCAACGCGAGAAAAAATTCAGGTTACTCAACAAAAGAATATAACGGTAAAGCCGTGCTGTATCATTCCGGCAACATAGTAGAAGTAAACGACAATATAAAAGGCGACGTTGCAAGAATACTTTTATACGTATGGTGCAGATGGGAAGAACCGAATTTATTTAAAAACGATCCTAATCCCAACAAAGGCACAAACGGAAACGACGGCGAAAAAGTTATTGAAAGCCTTGAAACCTTACTTGAATGGTGTGAAAACGACCCCGTTGACACGTGGGAAATGAGCCGTAACGATCAGGTGCAAAACATTCAGGGCAACCGTAACGTATTTATAGACTACCCCGAATATGCCTGGTTGGTATTCGGCAAAGACGTACCCGAAACCGTTGTTACTCCTGCAAACCATAAAGGCACGAGCGGCAAACCCGGCGGCGGCGACGGCGACGAAACCGGCGGCGACGAAAAACCTGCCGACTACACTATAGTAGATACGCCTGCAATGAATACTCCGTACAAACTAAGATGCGATAAGAGTACCCCCGCTTATTTTGACGGAAACATTTATAAAACTTACAGTTGGTACCTTAACACCGTTACTGCCGTAGAACAGGCAATAGACGTTTACGTTGAACAGGCAACCGACGGATACAAGCTTTACTTTAATAAAAATAACGTTAAAACGTATATCTGCATGTACCAGGGCGCGGGACGTACGGACGCAAGCATATGTATATCCGACGGAACTAACTGCCAGAGCGGTTGCACGCACGACACGGTTTATGGTTGGAACGAAACGTACAAAACGTTTGTTGCAACCGTTGCGGGCAGCGAATACTTTATAGGAAGCAGTGATAGATATCCGTCTTTTAGCGCAAACAACATAGCTAATGCGGCAACAAGTTCAAACTACCCCGCGCATTTATATGCCAAGGCAGAAGACGAAAAACCGCATGAACACAGTTACACGACAGAAGTTGTAGCCCCCACCTGCAAAGATCAAGGCTACACTAAACACACCTGCGAATGCGGAGATAGCTATAACGACACCTATGTACCCGCAACCGACGAACACACTTTTGGCGAGTGGAGCAATGCCGACGCGTCCGGCAAGCAGACAAGAATCTGCAGCGTATGCGGACGTACCGAATATAAATACGAAGACGTATTCTATTCCGACGGCGATTCTTCAAACGGCGGAAATTCTTCAAACGGCGGAAATAGCAACACAAACGACTGTAACTCCTCGGTATCGGGAATTGCGCCCATTGCGGCACTTATGGCGATTTCTGCGTTAGCTTTTACCCTCGTAAGAAAAAAAGATAACGTATAATTAAAAAAAAACAAAATGCAAGATGGCGAATGATATGCACCCCAAAAGTTAGACACTTTAGGAGGTGCATATTTTTATGTCAAGAAAAAACAAAAACTACTCGCC
>CAKVPH010000016.1 GCA_934796775.1 uncultured Clostridia bacterium | reverse complement strand
AGTAAAAAAACGGGCGGATAATATCCGCTCGCTACGATTTTTTAAAAGCAAAAATGAACCTATAGGTTGATTATTAAAGCTTAATAGAAAGAAAAAGCTTTCTCCCATTGGAGAAAGTGGCGCGAATGCGCCGATAGAGGATTTCGAATAATAACGTTAAAACATTATTAAAACTAATTGTAGGGGAAGATATCATCTTCCCGCTAAAAAGTAAGATTGAGTAAAAAAACGGGCGGATAATATCCGCTCGCTACGATTTTTTAAAAGCAAAAATGAACCTATAGGTTGATTATTAAGGGTTTTATGAATAATAAGCTTTAACGAGTTGTGTATTTATATCCTTGCGAAAGCTTATAAGAGGCAGCCAAGGGTGCAGCGTCACGCTGCCGTCACGCTGCCGTCATGCTGCCGTTACATTTGGCGGCAGAAAAAGCAAGCGGCAATAACGGATAAAAAAGTTGCTACAAGCGAAATTGCCACAGGTAAAAATAGATTTTTCTTTTTACAAGCAGAAAAATACAATGCTGAAACGTAAAATATGGTTTCCGACGAGCCGTATATGCAAGACGCACAGCGCGATATATATGAGTCGGGGCCGTATTGTTCGTAAATCTTAGTTAAAAGTGCCAGACTTCCGCTACCCGAAAACGGCTTGATTAAAATAAGCCGCGTAAGCTCGGGCGGAATTTTTAGTGCGGAAAACACGGGCGATAAAAATTTTTCTATTATAGCGGTAAGCCCGCTTGCGTCCATAAGTTCTGTCATGATAAAAACCGCAGTCAGAAACGGAAAAATAGACAGCACGAGCGGAACGGTTTGCTTTATTCCGGACGAAAACGCGTCGTACACGTCAACTTTTTTAATTGCCGCAAAAACAAACGCAAAAATTATAAACGCGGGAATAATCAGCTTTGCAATCATAACGCCTCTTCTTTTTTTGTTCCGGCGAACTTTTGGCAGGTAACTTGTTTTGCGTGTTTTTTTGTTTTAAAACTTTTAATTTTTCGGCAAAGCATAAACAATGCAATGCCAAAAGCGGAAGAAACGAGTGTGGATAAAAAACACGGCACAATTATTGCCGACGGATTTACGCTCCCGTATTTTGCCATAAGAGCAATAACCGAAGCCGGCAAAAGCTGTACGGAGGTTGCTGCGATTATAAGTAAAAGCGAAGCCGCGTCCTTATTGTTTTCCTGTTCGAGCGCGGCGCAGGCTTTAATTCCGAGCGGCGTTGCAACTCCGCCTAACCCCAGCGCGTTTGCGGAGATGTTTAGCGCAATATATTTAGCCGAAGTTTCTGACGGCTTGAAAAATAATTTTCTTACAGGTCTTTTTAAAACAGTGGCAAACTTATCGTTTGCGCCGGAGCGTTCCAGAACTTCAAAAACGCCGAGCCATACGGAATAGACGGCTATAAGCGACGCGGCAAGAATCAGAGATCTTTCTGCTCCCGTCAAAAAGCTTTCCATTACTTTGTCGGGTGAAATAAAACATAAAATTATCATTGAAAGAGTGCAAAAAACAAAAAAAACGGCGTTCATATAAAAATATTATGTTATATCTGCGCTCTTTATGTTTTACATTTTTATAGTTTTAGTATATACTTTAAACGAGAAGGTACTATGCTCATTAAAAATCGGATATAAAAATTTACAAGGCGAAAATATGAAAGACAAAACAACACTCGAAAACGAACAAGAAAATAAAAAAGGTACGCCGTACTATATAACCACGGCTATAGCTTACACGTCGGGCAAGCCGCACGTAGGCAACGTGTACGAAGCAATACTTACCGACGCTCTCGCTCGCTTTAAGCGCGAAGAAGGCTACGACGTGTTTTTTCAGACGGGTACAGACGAACACGGTCAAAAAATCGAAGACAAGGCAAAAGCCGCGGGAAAAGATCCGCGTCAGTACGTAGACGAAGTTTCTTCGGTTATTAAAGGCGTGTGGAAAAAACTTAACGTAAGTTACGATAAATTCATTCGCACGACCGACGACTATCACGAAAAACAGGTTCAAAAGCTTTTTAAAAAGTTTTACGAACAAGGCGATATCTACAAGGGTTCTTATGAAGGTTGGTATTGTAAACCTTGCGAATCTTTCTGGACGGAAAGTCAGCTTGTTGACGGAAAATGTCCCGATTGCGGCAGAGAAGTTAAAAAAGAGCATGAAGAAGCATATTTTTTCAAAATGAGTAAATATGCGCCTAAACTTATAGAATATATCGAAAATCACCCCGAGTTTATCACGCCCGTTTCAAGAAAGAACGAGATGATGAACAACTTTTTAAAACCCGGGCTTCAGGATTTGTGCGTTTCGCGTACATCGTTCAAGTGGGGTATACCCGTTGATTTTGACGATAAACACGTAGTTTACGTCTGGCTTGATGCGCTCACCAACTACATTACGGGTATCGGCTACGATGCAGACGGCAATTCGGCTGAAACGTTTAAAAAATACTGGCCTGCAAGCGTTCACGTTGTGGGTAAGGATATAATCAGATTCCATACCATTTACTGGCCTATCTTTTTAATGGCGGCGGGTATAGAACTGCCCAAACGCATTTACGGTCACGGCTGGCTCTTATCGGACGGCGGAAAAATGAGTAAGTCAAAGGGCAACGTTTTGTATGCCGACGAACTTGCCGACCTTTTCGGTACGGACGCGGTAAGATACTACGTTTTGTCGAGCATGCCGTTTGAAAGCGACGGACTTATTTCGCTCCCGCTTATGACAGACAAAATAAATTCCGACCTTGCAAACGTTTACGGTAACTTGGTAAAGCGAACTGTTTCAATGTGTAATAAATATTTCTGCGGGGTTGTAAAACGCGGCGAATGTTTTGACGAAAAGATAGACGGAGAGCTAAAAACACTTGCCGTTTCCTTATTTGAAAAAGTTGAAAAGCTAATGGATGAATATCGCGTTAGCGATGCTATAGACGCATGTTTTACTCTTTTAAGAAGGGCGAACAAGTATATAGACGAAACTGCGCCGTGGGTACTTGCCAAAGATCCCGCAAATGCGGGTAAGCTCAGCGAAGTAATGTATAATCTGGTTGAAACCATTTACATTGCAACAACCGTATTATATCCGTTCATGCCCGAAACAAGCGAAAAAGTGCTTTTGCAGCTTGGTCTTAATAATAAGCGTTCTTTTAACACGCTTAATACTTTCGGACTTTATCCCGACGGCAACAAAGTAGTTGAAAATCCCGGCACTTTGTTTATGCGCCTTGACGAAGCCGAGGTCGAAAAAACTTACGAAGAAATTCTTGAAAAGAACGGCGATAAACCGTCGGAAAAAAAAGCGGAAGCTACAGATAAAAAAGCAGAAAGTGAAAAAAGCGTCTTAGCTCATGCAAAATCCGAAATTTCAATAGACGATTTTGCTCGCATAGAACTCAGATGCGCGCTTATAACCGCATGCGAAAAGGTGGAAAAATCCAAAAAATTGTTAAAACTCAGCTTAAAAGTGGGCGATGAAACCCGAACCGTTGCAAGCGGAATAGCCGAATATTATAAACCGGAAGATATCATAGGTAAAAAAGTCGTTCTTGTGTCTAATTTAAAACCCGCAAAACTTTGCGGCGTATTAAGTCAAGGCATGGTACTTTGCGCCGAAAAAGACGGCAAAGTTACCTTAATCGAACCTGACAATGCTATGCCGGACGGAAGCATTGTAAGATGATTTTTGCAAAAGATGAGTGATTCAATAAAAAACGGAGAACTTTCCGAAAAAGAAAGTTCGCAAATGCTCTCGGCTTTTATGACCGATACACACGCCCATTTAACGGATAAAGCGTTTTTTGGTATCGAAGATAGCGTGATTTTAAAAGCTAACCGGGAGGGCGTAAAAAGAATTATAGTTCCCGGTTGGAACATCTTATCGTCGATAGACAGTATGAAGATTGCCGAGCAACACGATAACGTGTTTTTTGCGGTCGGCGTTCATCCGTCGGATTGTAAAGAGCTTGATAACGAACTTATAGCCCGACTTTTTGAAATGGCAAAACACCCAAAGTGCGTCGGAATAGGCGAAATAGGGCTCGACTATCATTACGGAAAAGACAACGCAGAAGCGCAAAAAAGCGCGTTTAAAGCGCAGATAGAACTTGCCATAAAAGCGGATTTGCCGTTTATAGTACACTCGCGCGAGGCGTCTAAAGACGTTACCGATATAATTTCGTCGTATGCGGGAGATATAAAACGCGGATTTTTAATGCACTGCTATTCCGAAAGTAAGGAAGCCGTCGCAAATTATTTAAAAATCGGCGGATATTTTGCATTCGGCGGCGCAATAACTTTTAAAAATGCAAAAAAAGAAGAGATAATTTCAAGCTTGCCTTCCGGCAGAGTTATGTGCGAAACCGATTCGCCGTATATGGCTCCCGTGCCTTTCCGCGGGAGTGTGAACGAGCCTGCAAACGTAAGCCTTGTTTACGAAAAAATGGCGCAAATTTACAACGTACCGCTAAGCGTTTTTATAAAAACGGTCGAGCGTAACATACGCGGATTGTTTTATAGAATAAACGAATTTAAATAGGGCTTGAATATAACAAACCGGCGAATAATTAAAAAAATGAAACTCAGCGAAATATTAAAAAAACATTCATTTAAATTTACAAAAAAACTCGGACAGAACTTTTTGTATGACGAAAATCTGCTTGGCGAAATAGTTAATCTTTCCGGCGTAGATCAAAATACCTGCGTGGTGGAAATCGGTTGCGGTGCGGGAACGCTCACAAAAGAGCTTTCAAAACGCGCAAAGTTTGTTTACGGATACGAAATAGATAAAACGCTTGCGCCTGTGCTTGGCGAAACGCTTTCGGGTGTGGAAAACTGCGAAATCACCTTTAAAGATATAATGAAAGAGGACGTTTCCGCACTTGAAAAACGAATAGGCGAGCATTATAAAATAGTGGCGAATCTCCCGTATTACATTACGTCGCCGCTTATTATGAAGTTTATCGAGAATTCCGCGCTTTGCGACGCTATAGTCATAATGGTGCAGGAAGAAGTTGCAAAAAGAATACTTGCCGCACCCGGAACGGCTGATTACGGCGCAATAACTGCGGGTATAAACCTGGTAGCCGACAGCGAGCGGCTTATAAACGTCACGCGCGAAAAATTTTACCCCGCGCCCGAAGTAGATTCGGCTGTGGTAAAAATCACATTTAATCGGGATAAATTTACCGTTAAGGATAAAAAACTCTATCGCGTGGCGGTTCGTACGGCTTTTTCGTCAAGAAGAAAAACGCTTGCAAACAATCTGGTGTTAGGGCTAAAAATATCGCGCGATCAAGCCGAAAATATTTTGTCAAGCGCAAAAATCCCGCTTATGTCTCGCGGAGAAACTCTTTCGGCTGAAGATTTCGTGCGGCTTTCCGATTGTATGTATGAACGAAAAGTCGGGCTATAAGTCGATTATTGCGTAGTTTTTGCAAAAAACGACTAAAATAAGGAAGGTGAGAATAATGACGAAGAAAGAACGCTTTATTCAGATGCTTAAGTTTTTGGGCTTTTCGCTTTCGGCGGGGCTTATACAAATCGCCTCGTTCGAGCTTTTGCAGTTACTTTCAAAATATGCGTTTAAAGTAAGCGAAGACCAAAACTACTGGTTTTGCTATTTGATTTCGCTTACGCTTTCGGTTTTGTGGAATTTTACCTTTAACCGTAAGTTCACGTTTAAAAGCGCAACCAACGTACCCGTTGCAATGCTAAAAGTATTCGGGTATTATCTTGTTTTTACGCCGCTTTCGCTCTGGTGGGGCGCGGCAATGGAGAGCGTGGGTGTAAACGATACAATAGTTCTGCTTTTTACAATGGTCATAAATTTCGTTACCGAATATTTGTTTGATTCTTTTGTGGTGTTCCGCGATTCCAACACGAAAAAAACTCCTGAAAAATCAAGCGAAAAACAAAACGAGCATGCCGAAGCGGCAACAAACGATGAACAGGATAACGAAAATACGTATAAAGCCGTTTAAAAAAGCAAAAAATACCGCAAAAAACGATTGAAAAAAAAATAAATAAGTGTTATAATAATATATACTTTAAAATATTTGTTTTGCCAAGAGTTTTTTTAAGTAAAAAAGTAAAAAAACGTAGCGGCAAAAAAGGAGAGTAATTTTTATGGGATTATTCGATAATTTGTTCAGATTAAACATCGAATGGGCGGACGACTCCAAAAATACAATGGTATATAAATACCCCTTTAAAAACAGCGGCAAAGAGGTAAATAATAAAAGCTCTCTTACCGTAAGAGAATCGCAGGTTGCTATTTTCGTTCATAAAGGGCAGATAGCCGACGTGTTCGGCCCGGGACTTTACTCGCTCGAAACCGAGATTTTGCCGGTACTTACCAAACTCGTTTCCTGGAAATATAAATTCCAGACGCCTATTACTTTAGACGTTTACTTTGTAAACACCAAACAGTTTACGGATGTAAAATGGGGTACGCAAAATCCGTTTATGATGCGCGACCCCGAATTCGGCGCGATAAGAGTAAGAGGCTTCGGTTCGTTCTCGTTCAGAGTTGACGACGCTCCCGTTTTCATGCGTGAAATATTCGGCAGCAATCGTTCTTATAAAACGCAGGATATTCAGGACTACTTAAAAAGCATGGTAGTTTCCGGTCTTACCGATGCGGTAGGAGAAAGTAAGATTTCCGCTTTGGACTTAGCCGGCAATACCATGGAATTCCAGACAATAGTAAAAGCCAAAGTTCAGCAGCTCTTTAAGGATATCGGCTTAAAGCTTGAAACGCTTATTATCGAAAATATGTCCGTTCCGAGCGAAGTGGAAAAGGCTTTGGACGAGCGTTCAAAACTCGGCATAATGAGCGGCGTTACCGATACCATGATGAAAGTTGCTGCGGCAGAAGCTATGAAAGATGCGGCAAAAAATCCCGGAGTAGGCGGCGCGTTTATGGGCGCGGGCGTAGGTATGGGTGCAGGAATGGGCATCGGCGGCATTATGGCGGACGCAATGAAGGGCAGCCGTCAGCAGTCTAATAATTCCGATGCTGCATCAAATCAGAATACGGGCTTAGGCGTAGCTTGCCCGTCATGCGGCAAAAACGTTCCCGCGGGAAGCAAGTTCTGTCCGGAATGCGGAGCTAAAATAGAAAGCGCGAAAAAATTCTGCCCCGAATGTGGTGCGGAAGTAGCTTTTGGAAGTAAGTTTTGCCCCGAATGCGGTAAAAAACTTTGATTTTTAAGAATTAAAAACAAACAAAAAAGTAAATAATTAAAATAAATTACTACATTAAAAGTTGTATAAAAAATTTAACAGGAAAGAGATATTTTTTATGGAAAAGAAAGTTATAACCAAAGATACTTTAATTGCAGATATCGTAAACATCAATCCGGAAAGCGTTGAAATTTTACAAAGATACGGCATGCACTGCTTAGGCTGCGCTCTTGCTCATATGGAAACTTTGGAAGAAGCCGTAAACGCACACGGTGCAGAACTCGATAAACTTCTTGCCGAACTCAACGCGTAATTTTCGCGTTAAAAGGCAATATTGTTGGTCATTAAAAAACAAAGAAAAAAAATATTTAACAACTTTTGCGTTGTTTTAATTCGGGAGTAAATACATGGGGACGGGCTTTGATAAAACAAATCTTTCGGACAACGAAAACTTAAACGAAGCCGAAAAGCAAAGCGCGTATATAAAATGCGAAGGTTGCGGCGGCAATATGGTGTTTGATCCCGAAACGCAGAGTTTAAAATGCGAACATTGCGGTCGGGTGGACGCTTTCGATAAAAATAGTAAGGTAGACGAACTTGATATCGAAAACGCTTTTGAACGGTCCGCAAAGTGGAACGATGAAGTTAGCGTTTACAGATGCAGTAACTGCGGTGCGGTGTTTACTATCCGTGCGGACGAAGTTTCGGTTAAATGTCCGTACTGTTCTACTACGCATATCGTAAAGTCAGACGACTTAGCAGGCGTTGTTCCAAACGCGGTGTATCCGTTCAGGCTTACTAAAGAGGCGGCGGCAACGGCTGCCAAAAACTGGGCAAAGCGTCGCATTTTTGCGCCCACATCTTTTAAAAAGAACTTAGAAGCGCAAAATTTAAACGGATTTTTCCTGCCTGCGTTCACTTTTGACAGTCACACCCATTCTTATTACGAAGGGCGAATCGGTAAGCGCAAAACGCGTACCGTGCATACGTCAAAGGGAACGAGAACCGAAACGTATATCGATTATAAGTTTGTAAAAGGTACGTTCGATAAATTTTTTGACGACGTAACCATTTCAAGCGGAAGAACGACTCAGGCGGATATGAATAAAATCATGCCGTGCGATACTGCGAGCATAGCCGTGTACAAAAAGGAGTTTTTGTCGGGATATTCTGCCGAGCATTACTCGCGCGACGTAAAAAACTGCTGGTCTGATGCAAAATCGATTATAGATAAGCAGCTCAGAACCGACATTTTAAATTCTTACGGATACGACGTTATAGACTATCTTAACGTTTCAACCAAGCACGAAGGCGTAACTTACAAATATCTGCTCGTCCCCGTTTACAGGCTTAACTATACTTTTAAAAAGAAAGATTATGCCGTAACGGTAAACGGAAACAGCGGCAGAGTAGCGGGTAAAACTCCCGTTTCGCCCATACGCGTTGCAATCGCGGTTATTTTAGGACTTGCGCTTTTAATCGGACTTTTATTTTTGTTTTCAAAATCCGATTATGAGGAAGTTGACGTAGAGTTTAATGCAGGCGTAAAAGAAACCCAAACGCAGGTTTTAATTAATGAAAACGATTTTTACGCCGATTTTTTCAATAATCAAGGGTTTTCGTGTTCAGAATATTTTTATTTATAAAATCGTAAGATTTTAATCGCACAAAAAAGGTAAATACGGGCATATGCCCGAAAAAAATAATCAATTATTGATTCCTCGGAGGAACTATGAACAAGATTTCAGGCAAAATCATAGCTTTCGCGCTCGCCGCTTTTTGCGTACTGTCGCTCGTCGGCTGCTCGGAAGTTAAAAACGGAAGTAAAATAGAGCGCATACAGATCGAAGTAGAATATACCGATGCCGAAGGCAATAAGAACAGCTTTACTGCCGAAGCCGAATTATATCTCAACTTTGCAGAAAAGACCATTGCGCAGATCAAAAAACTTATTGCGGACGGACATTACAATAACGTTGATATCACAAACGCAACGTCCGGTTATGTTTCTTTCGGCGATTATAAATTTGATGCTGACGGTAAATTTACCGCTATCGACCAGAACGTTCCTTACGTTGAAGGTGAATTTTTAAATAACGGACACGTTGGTAACAGACTTGCCGCCGGTGCCGGCGCGCTTATTTTAAAGCGTTCAGGCGAAGCGGGCAAAAACGGCGAATCCAAATACGATACAGGTAAAGCGACTATTGCCGTTTGCCTCGGTTCTTCTGCTTTTTCTGCAGACGAATACTGTGTATTCGGTATGCTCAGAACCGACGATAACGATTCAAGTGCCGATAAAGATTCTTTTGAATATTTATCAAGCCTTGGCAGAATGCAAAAACTTGCTACACTTGAATCTACCGATGCAGGCGAAAAGGTTTATTATTGCATAAGTGATAAAACCGACGATTCTACTTCTACCGAATCCGATCCCGTTTTCAACTGGAAAAAACATTCCGAATATGTAACTTACGGCAAATACAGCGAAGAAATGAGCTATTATAAGGGCAAATTCTCATTTGAAGATATCGCGGCAGGAAGAGCTGAAGATGCTAAAATGACCGACGAAGAAAGAGAAGATTTTGTCAGCAAGCTCACCGGAAACGACGCAGAATTTTACACTCTTCCCGTTTACAGCGCGGTTATCAAGAGCGTATCTTTATTAAAGAAATAAATTGTAATAAAAAGGTTTACGTCCGCGTATTACAAAAAATGCGCGGGCGGCTTTTAATAACTTTTTTATAAGCAATTATTGTCGTCATTTCACTCCGCAAAGGGCATTTTGCCGCCTTGCGGAGTATTTTTTTGCTTAAAAGCACTTTAAAAAAGTTTTAAAACAAGGCTTTAGTAAAATTAGAATGGTAAATTTATGGAAAAACTTATAACCGTAGTAGGCACTACCGCTTCGGGTAAAAGCGATTTAGGCATCGTTTTAGCTCAAAAATTTAACGGCGAAATAGTTTCGTGCGATTCGCGCCAGATTTATAAAGGACTTGATCTCGGCACGGGAAAGGTAACTAAAGAAGAACAAAAACTTGCAGTTCATCACCTTATAGATATAAAAAATCCTAACGATAGTTTTTCGCTTGCGGAATATCAAAAACTCGCTTATAAGGCGATTAACGATATATTAGCCCGTGGCATGCAGCCTTTTTTGGTTGGCGGAACGGGGCTTTATTCCCGCGCCGTTACCGAAGGGTACGGATTGACAGGCGAAACTCGGGACGTTGATTTAAGGCAAAGTATTCAAAGCTGTTCTAAGCAAGAAATGATTGAAAAAATTCGCGCGTTTGGCGAAACCGTGCCTGAAGATCTTTCGCCAAGGCACTTAGAGCGTCGGCTTGAAAAACTTATGAAAGGCGCAAAAAATACGCCCAACAAGCCAAAGTACGATTACATACAGCTTATTCCCGTGTTCCCGCGCGACGAGCTTTATAAAAGAATAGAAATAAGGCTGGATAAGCGTTTACGGGCGGGCATGGTTGAAGAGGTTGCCGCTTTAAAAAAGGCCGGCGCTACCGACGAGTTTTTAGAAGGGTTGGGGCTTGAATACAGATATACAAACAGGTATTTAAACGGAGAGTATACCTTTGAAGATTACCGTGAAGAGCTTTTTAAACAGATACGTCATTTTGCAAAACGCCAGATCACTTGGTTTAAAAAAGAAAAAAACGCCTATCCGCTCGATATGACCGGCGATTTTTTAAGCGAAGCAATGTTGCTTTGTAAAAACTTTTTAAACGGTACGCTTTTACCCTGATATTTTTTTGTTATAAAATAGCCGATAATCGTGCTATAGCCTGACTTTTTTGCCCGAATATATTTTTATTAGGGGCAAAAAAAGAGTTTTACTTTGGAGAAATGCATATGAAATCTTTAAAAGAATTATATAGAATAGGCGTCGGACCGTCGTCGTCGCACACTATGGCACCGTACGCGGCTTGCACTGAAATTTCAGAGCAGAACAACGACGTTTCGTGCGAGTATACGGTAGAACTTTTCGGCTCGCTTGCCTGCACCGGTAAGGGGCACGGAACCGACGCGGTGATAAAACGCGCCTTAGGCGAGAAAACTCAGGTAAAATTCAATAAAACTAAGAGCGGGCTTCCGCATCCTAATACGATGAAAGTGATTTGTAAGAGAGCGGACGGAACGGAAAAAGTTTACGAAGTTATCTCTACTGGCGGCGGCGCATATACTTTGAACGGCAATGAGCAAGAGAGTAAAGAAGTTTATTCGTTAAACACTTTTTCCGAAATAAAAAGCTATTGCGAGCAAAAAAACATACGGCTTTGCGACTACGTTTTTGAGTGCGAGCCTGAAATAAAAGATTATCTTTTTACCGTTTGGTCGCGCATGAAGCGCACCGTTTCGGAAGGACTCGTTGCAAAAGGCAAACTTCCCGGCGGACTTAACGTTACAAGAAAAGCCGGTTATTTATATCGTCAGATAAACGTTTACGAAGAGCCTGATACCGTGCAGAATATGCTCGTATGCGCCTACGCTTTTGCCGCCGCGGAGCAGAACGCTACCGGCGGAATAGTAGTTACCGCTCCCACTTGCGGGGCGAGCGGAGTATTGCCCGCCTGCCTTATTTATATGCAGAGAAAATATAAATTTACCGACGAGCAGATTGTAAAAGCTCTTGCCGTTGCAGGGCTTATAGGCAATATAATCAAGAAAAACGCCTCTTTATCCGGCGCGGAATGCGGCTGTCAGGCTGAAATAGGCAGTGCTTGTTCTATGGCGAGTGCCGCGCTTACCGAACTATTTCAGATGAGCGCAAATCAGACCGAATACGCCGCAGAAGTTGCTATGGAGCATCATCTCGGGCTTACCTGCGATCCTATAAAAGGGTTGGTTCAGATTCCTTGTATCGAGCGTAACGCCGTTGCCGCCATGCGCGCCATAAATGCGCTCAGCCTTGCCAAATTTTTAACCGAAACCAGAAAAATTTCGTTTGACGCAATAGTTCACACCATGTACGTAACGGGGCTTGATCTTGGTCGGCGTTATAAAGAAACAAGTAAAGGCGGACTTGCTAAAACTTATAAAAATGCATTTTAAAAACTTATTTTTAAACGTTTTAATTAAGAGTAATATTATAAAAAAAGAGTAATCTTATAAAAAAACAAAAAGGCGTTTTGTTTTTAACGTTTTTAGCCGAAATATAAAACAAGAACAGGAAGGGGAAAACATGTTCACACTGCTTGCAAAACTATTTATAAAGGATTATAAAAATTATTCCGATCCAAAAGTCAGAGAGCATTACGGACTTTTATCGGGCGGCATAGGCGTCGTTTTAAACTTTTTTCTCTTTGCGGGAAAAATGGCGGCGGGCATTTTAACGGGGGCAATTTCCGTTATAGCCGACGCATTCAACAACTTAACCGACGCCGCATCTTCGGTAATATCTTTTATCGGTTTTAAGGTCTCGGTTAAACCTACCGATAAAGAGCATCCTTTCGGGCATGGCAGAATGGAATATATTTCGGGCTTTATAGTTTCAATGCTTATTTTTATGGTCGGCTTCGAACTTATCAAAAGCTCGATAGAAAAGATTATCACACCCGAAGATATAAATTTTTCCACTCTTTCGGTTGTAATTTTAGCGGTGTCTATCGTTATAAAGTTATATATGTTTATATATAACAACCGCACGGCAAAGGCGATTGATTCTGCCGCCATGCGCGCCGTTGCAACCGACAGTTTAACCGATTCTGTCGCAACGTTTGCAGTATTACTGTCGCTGTTACTTTATAAGTTTTTCGGCTGGCATACCGATGCGATATGCGGTCTGATAGTTGCCGTATTTATTATATTCAACGGATATTCTTCCGCAAAAGAGACAGTTGGGTTGTTGCTTGGTAAGGCTCCCGATCCCGAATACGTTAAGGAAATATGCGAAACGGTAAAATCGCACGATTGCATAATCGGCGTTCACGATCTTATAGTACACAATTACGGTGCAGGCAGACGTATTATTTCGCTCCATGCCGAAGTTGATTCGAGAGAGGATATCTTGCAGGCACATGACCAGATAGATAATATCGAACGCGAGCTTGGCGAAAAATATCAATGCCTTGCCGTTATACATATGGATCCCGTAGCCGTTGGCGATAAAAAGACGGACGAGTTAAGAGAAAAAATTGAAAAAATAGTAAATGATATCAATCCCGAATTTCAGGTTCACGATTTCAGAATAGTAAACGGAAACACTCACACTAATCTTATTTTTGATGTTTTAATCCCGCAAAACTGTAAACTTACTGAAACTGCGATTTCAGAAATGATAAAAAAACAAACTGATAAACTCCCCGGTAATCTCAATCCGGTTTGCCATGTCGAACGCTCGTTTACAGAATGAGCGAAAAATAAAGCCGAACTTAAAAGTGCGGCTATAAGTCGATTATCGGGTGTTTTACTGAGTGAATTACAGGAAAACACAATGAAAATTATACTATATTTTTATAAAAAGCATAAGGCAAAGCTGCTGCTTCTTGCACTACTTTATGGCGGAGCCGCGCTTTGCGCTTTGTTTATGCCGTACGAAATGAGCAGAATAGTAACCGACGGCATAAAAAATTCAGACGGAAGCGTGGTGCTTTCAAGCAGTATCGTTATGGGAATACTTGCCGTCGTCGCGCTTTCAATATCGTTTTTTACAGCAAAAATAAATTCTAAAATGATAGCGGAAATCGAATACGATATTCGCCTGGAGATGTTTGAAAAAATCAATTCGCTCTCGTTTGAAGAGTTTGCGTCAATCGGAACTTCGAGCATGCTTACCAGAATGACGGAAGACATTTTTATTCTGCGCGACGTAGGCAGTGCGGCTATTTACACGCTTATAAACGTTCCCATAACCTTTATAGGCGGCGTAATTTTGGTTATAACAAAAAATCCGGTTATAGGTTTAATAATGCTTTCCGTTTCGCCGCTCGTGCTTGCGCTTGCGTATTTAATTGCGAAAAAAATCAATAAGCTTTGGGAGCGAGCCAACAAATTTACCGACGAGCAGAACCGCCACGTTCGCGAGCGTCTTTCGGGTATAAGGGTGCTTCGCGCGTTTGATAAAGAAAAACAAAAGCACGAAAAAATAGCTTACGCCACTAAAGAAATGGTAAAATCCTATATACGCTCAAATATTTTAAGCGGATTTCTTGCTCCGTTTGCATCTTTGCTGCTTAACGTAGCAACGGTTGCTATTATTTACTTTTCTTCAAAACATATAAGCTATCAAAGCGCGTTTACCGCGGGCGACGTAATAGCCTGCGTTCAGTACATAGGTCTTATATTAAACGGGTTAATAGTTTTAAGTTGGGGGCTTGTACTTATACCTCACGTTTCTGTAAGCTCTAAACGCGTAAGACAGGTTCTTGAACTTAAAGGTGCCGAAAGAAGCGATAAAAAAGGCGAAGTTTTAAACGGGGATTTAAAAATAGAAAACCTTTCCTTTCACTATCCCGACGGTAGTGACGTGCTTGTTTTAAAAGATATTACCATGAGCGTTAAAAACGGCGAAAAAGTCGGCGTTATAGGCGGTACGGGCAGCGGTAAAAGTACGCTTATAAAACTCCTTTGCGGTTTTTATCGCCCCACAAGCGGAAATATTTATTTAGGCAATAGAAATTACAACTCGCTTGATATTGCAGATATTCGACAAAGCGTTTCGGTTGCTCTTCAGAAAGCTATGATTTTTCAGGGGACCTTAAAAGAGAACGTAACCGCGTTTAACGATTCCGTGTCTGACGAAGAAGTGCAAAAAATCATTGAAATAGCTCAGCTTAAAGAGTTTGTAAGCGAAAAAGAAGGCGGACTTTATCACGAACTCAAACAGTCCGGCTCAAATCTTTCGGGCGGGCAAAAACAACGCGTTAATATAGCAAGAACCATTTTTAAAAACGCGTCGCTTTACGTTTTTGACGACAGTTTCTCCGCGCTCGATTATCTTACCGAAAGCAAGCTCAGAAAACGTCTTAACGAATTTTTGGCCGGCAAAAAACAGCTTATCATAACTCAAAGAATAGCAACCGCCATGAAGTGCGACAGAATTTACGTTTTCGACGGCGGCAAATGCGTAAACGCGGGTACGCATAACGAACTTTTAAATTCAAGCGAAATTTATCGCGAGTTATACCGCTCGCAACTCGGCGCAAAAGTTTAAAAAGCTGCGGCTTGGTTTTTTAGTAAAACGCGATTATCGGCAGCTGAATAGGATAAAAGCGGACTGATAAACTAAAAATATTTAAACAATTATGAGTAATACTGAAAATATATCAATAAAAAATAAAAAATCAAAGCAAAAATCAGGCACGGCGGTGTTTTTTCGCATTCTGAAAGATATGAAAAATATCAGGGGCTTACTTGCCATAGTCGTGCTTTTAAGCTTGATTTCAATCGGATTATCGCTTTTAACTCCTAAAATAATAGGCTTTTTAACAGGCGAGCTATACGATTTGTGGGCAGACGGCACTAAAATATCCGAAAATTTTTCAACCGCATGTATTTTGCTGGCTTTAATTTATATTGCTTCGTCGGTCGTTACGGTTTGCTCAACGGTGGTAAACTGCAACGCCACTTCTCGCTATTTTACATACGGTTTAAGGGTAGGCATAAGCGCAAAAATACTTCGCGTTCCCGTTTCTTATATAGATAAAACGCCCACGGGCGAAATTTTATCAAGAATGATGGACGACGTGTCCTGGATGTCTTCGCCCATTTACGGTATTGTAGACGCAATAGTGAACGGAATAATAAAACTTACGGGTATTTCGGTAATTATTTTTATGGAAAGCCCCGTGCTTGCCGCAGTTATAATCTGCGTTGTGCCGGTGTCGGTTTTTATTGCGTCGCGTTTATCAAAGCGCAGCGAAAAATACTTTGACGAGTCGCGCGAGATAAACGGAAAGATTTATTCGGTTGCAGAAGAAGATTTTGCGGGCTTTGCCACGGTTAAAACTTTTTCGCTTGAAAAAAGCCGTTTTAAAAAGTATGAATCGCTTGCCAAAGTTTATGCCGAAAAGCGAAGCCGCGGCGACTATATGCAAAGCACGGTTGCTCCCATCATTACTTTTACCAACGCGGTTGCGTATATTTTAATTTGCGTAATAGGCGGCTATATGGCGATTAACGGCACTTTGGCGGTCGGTACGGTGGTTAGTCTGGTGCTTTATGCCCAGATGTTTGCGGGGCCTTTGGAAAGTATTGCGAGCGGTTTTTCGCAGATGCAGGGAACCATTTCTTCGGCAAAAAGAGTTTACGAAATTTTTGATGAAAAAGAAATGCCCGAGGACGGAAAAGACTCGTCGCCCGTAAATTCGCTCGACGTAACTTTTAAAGACGTAAAATTTTCTTACGATTCCGAAAAACCGCTTATAAAAGATCTTAATTTTACTGCAAAAGAAGGGCAAAAAGTTGCAATAGTCGGTGCAACCGGAGCGGGAAAAACAACCATCGTCAACTTGCTTATGCGTTTTTACGAAATAGACGGCGGAAGCATACAAATAGGCAGTGGAGATATACGCGAAATGCCGCGCGAAACTTTGCGCTCATACTTTTCAATGGTGCTTCAGGATACCTGGCTTTTTAAAGGCACAATATTTGAAAACGTGGCTTTAGGCAAGGACGGCGCGAGCTTAAAAGAGGTTGAGCGCGCGTGCGAAAAGGCACATATAGACGGGTTCATAAATTCACTAAAAGAGGGCTATAGTACCGTTATCAATGAAGACAGCGCGAATATCTCAGGCGGACAAAAGCAACTTTTAACCATTGCTCGCGCATATTTATCGGATCGAAAAATTCTGATTTTAGACGAAGCTACGTCAAACGTAGATACCCGAACGGAACTTTTAATTCAGCAGACAATGGACGAACTTATGCAGGGCAGAACGTCGTTTGTAATTGCGCACAGATTGTCTACGGTAGTAAATGCGGACATAATACTTGTTGTGGATAAGGGTGATATAGTCGAAAAAGGCACGCATGAAGAATTATTGAATAAAGGCGGACTGTACAGCGAAATTTACAACAGTCAATATGAACTTATAAGTTGATATAATGCGTTTATTTAACGCGATATTTCGGTTTTTACCGCCGAAAGATCGCGTTATTTGCGTGATAATTTAAAAAAGAAAAATTTACGTTTAAAATCCTTGCAAAAGGTGCGAGTATTTGATATAATATAAAAAGTTCTTTTAAGAGCGATTAGTGCTTCAGGGGCAAGATAAATTTAATATGCGGGTGTGGTGAAATTGGCAGACGCGTAAGATTCAGGTTCTTATAACGGCAACGTTGTGCAGGTTCAAGTCCTGTCACCCGCACCATCAAGACACACGCAAAAGGAGCGTATTTAGCTCCGCCGCGTGTGTCTTTTTCTATGCAAAACAGGGGTAAATTGCCGTTTTCGTGGCAGTTTACCCTTTTTGTTGTTTCTTCGCTCATCGCCGTAGGGATTTGTTCTTCACTCGCTTTGAAAAATCTCAAACCTTTAACGATTGCACAAAAAGGATTTTTGCACGATAAGGAGCGTATGATTTTCTCCGACTTAATCAACGAAAAAATGACCGACCGCACTCTTACGAACGCAGTCGGTCTTTTGCTTATAAGGTTTCCCTTTGATATAAAAACAGTTGAAAAACAACTTTTTAGATGATATAATACAAAAGCAAGTTTATTTTGTCATTGCTTGCAAATATGAAATGCTACTATTGGGCGGAGCCCGAAGCGGAGACGACGTTCATCACGGGTTGTTTTCTCCACGTATATATATATCCTTAAAAAACCCCGATGATTCTCGGGGCTTTTTCGTTGTGTTTTAATAGTTTTTATAGATTCAAAGTCTTATTCAATCGGCTCGAAGTCTACCGCGCCGTGCTTACAAAGCGGACAGATATAGTCCTCTGGAAGCTCGTCGCCTTCGTAAATATAACCGCAGACCTTGCAGACAAAACCTTTCTTTCCTTCGGTTTGAGGCTTGGGCTTGACGTTTTTCTGATAATACGTATACGTCATGGTTTCTCTGTCGGAAATAACCCGGGCTTCGGTGATTTCGCAAATAAACATTCCGTGTGTTCCGAGGTCTATGTAATTTTCTACTTTGAGCGACATGAAAGAATTGATATATTTAGGAAGAAAAACCAATCCGTTGTCGCTTCTCAGGGGCTTGCAATCGGCAAATTTATCTACGCTTCTGCCGCTCTGGAATCCGAATACTTCAAAGACCTTGAAGGGAGCGTCTATGCTCAGACAGTTAACGTTCATAATTCCCGTTTGCCTGATGACATGGTGGGAATAGTTCTGCTTATTGATGACAACGGCAACTCTGTTAGGCTCGCTCGTAACCTGTGTAACGGTGTTGACGATAAGACCGTTATCTTTTTTACCGTCGTTGCTCGTAACGACGTAAAGACCGTATCCGAGATTAAAGAGGGCGGAGAGATCGTTTTTATTAGCGGCTTCACCGCGGTGGGCAATATATTCCATCGAAAGCTCGTCGGAAAGCGCCTTAAGCTCTACCGAGCTTTCCTCGTTCAACGCCGATAAAATTCTGACGGTTGCGTTCGTGTAGGTGATATCCTTGGATTTTTCCAGCATGGTTTTCATCGTTTTTGTTGCAAGAGGAGCCCAAGAACCGTTTTCGATGAAAGCAACGGTACGGTTTTTGTAATTCCTTTCGGTCAGGGCATCGATAAACCTGCGCATAGGCGGAAAAATATCCGCATTATAGGTTGTCGTTGCGAGAACAAGCTTTCCGTATCTGAAAGCGTCGGCAACGGCGTAGGACTGATCAATTCTCGACAGATCGTAAGTAACAACCTTCGGACAGCCGTTTTTCTTTAATTCCTCCGCGAGAATTTCCACGGCTCTGCGGGTGTGACCGTAAACCGACGTGTATGCGATGACTATGCCGTCCGCTTCCGTCGCGTAGGAAGACCAGATATCGTAAAGCTTCAGGTAGTATCCGAGGTTTTCCTTAAGAACGGGGCCGTGAAGAGGGCATATGGTTTTTATGTCCAATGCGGAAGCCTTTTTAAGGAGAGCCTGAACCTGACCGCCGTATTTGCCTACAATGCCTATATAATATCTTCTTGCTTCGTCTGCCCATTCTTCCTTTGCGTCAAGCGCGCCGAATTTTCCGAAACCGTCAGCGGAAAACAGAATCTTTTCCGTTGATTCGTAGGTTACCATAACTTCCGGCCAATGCACCATAGGCGCCATAACGAAGGTAAGGCTATGTTTGCCGAGAGAAAGTGTATTTCCTTCGCCTACAACGATTCTATTTTCGGAAAAGTCCGTGCCGAAGAAGTTTTTCATCATAGCGAAGGCTTTTGCGGTTGCGACCACGGTAGTGCCGGGATAAACCTTAAGGAAGCTGTCTATATTAGCCGAATGGTCAGGCTCCATATGCTGGACTATAAGATAATCCGGTTTTCTTCCGTCGAGAGCTCGGTCGAGATTATCCAGCCATTCGTGCGCGAAGTGTGCGTCGACGGTATCCATTACGGCGATTTTTTCGTCGAGGATAACGTAAGAATTATACGATACTCCGTTGGGTACCGTATACTGACTTTCAAATATGTCTATTTTGCGGTCGTTAACGCCTATATATCTGATGCTGTTTGATATTTCCATTTTTTTAATCAGCCGACGGCGATACGGTCGGCTGCCTCTTATTAGTTTTATGAGGGTTGTTTTATTTGCCGAGGAGATAATCGAGAACCTCCTGCGGGTTGGAGTCGGGCTTTACTTTTGGAATAGCCTTTTCTATGAATCCTTTTTCGTCGATAATATACGTGCTTCTGACTACGCCGAAAAACGTTTTACCGTAAAGCTTTTTCTCTTGCCAGACGTCGTAAGCCCTGATCGCATCGAGAGCGACATCTGAAAGCAGAACGAAAGGCAGAGAGTATTTTTCGGCAAATTTTTCGTGAGAAGCGGGCGTATCTTTACTTACTCCCACGATGACGGCATTGATTTCGGAAAAAGAAGCGTGCTTTTCAGCAAATGCGCATGCCTGCCGCGTACAGCCGGGTGTGTTATCCTTGGGATAAAAATAAAGAACAACTTTTTTCCCGAGAAAATCGCTTAGCTTTATAAGCTTTCCGTCTTTATCTGGAAGCGTAAAATCCGGCGCTTTAATTCCTGTTTCGAGCATTTTTTCCTCCGGCGATGACAAACGATTTCAGAATTTTCCTGTTTCAGGCTTTCCAAAGTCCGTGAAGATTGCAGTAAGCGTAAACGGCTTGGACTTCATCGTCCGGACAAACGGAAAAGCATACCTCGGGCTTATCTCCGGGGCGGAGCTCTTTACGCTGATTGCCGAGCCTGGTCTGAAGAGATACCCATTCGATATAGTGTTCTTCGGTCATAGGGTGAGGCACGGAGCCGATTTTAACGCTGACCGTGTTGTTTTCGACGGTGTAAACTGGGACATGTTTTTCCTGCGACGCGTCGACCGATCCGGGAACGATTTCCTCCATTTTCTGTCCGCAGCACATAACAGGAATGCCCGTATTTTTAATGAAAGCGATGATATTGCCGCAATGTCTGCAAATATAAAATTTCTGTTTCATAATTCTGTCTCCTTAAAAATTCTCTGTCGGTTTATCTTGAAATCAATAGTTTTCCGCGTGAAGCTCGAAATAGGCTTGAGGGTGTGCGCATACGGGGCAGATTTCAGGCGCCTTTATGCCTACGACAATATGACCGCAATTGCGGCATTCCCAGATCTTAACGTCGCTTTTTTTGAAAACCTCGGCTGCGATAACGTTGCGGAGAAGAGCGCGGTAACGTTCCTCGTGCTTTTTTTCAATTTCCGCAACCAGACGGAATTTGACCGCAAGCTCGGTAAAACCTTCCTCCTCGGCGGTTTTTGCGAAGCCTTCGTACATATCCGTCCATTCATAATTTTCGCCTTCGGCAGCCGCAAGCAGATTTTCCGCCGTGTCTCCTATACCCGCAAGCTCCTTCAGCCAGAGCTTGGCGTGTTCTTTTTCGTTATCCGCCGTTTTCAAAAACAATTCTGCTATCTGTTCAAAGCCCTGTTTTTTAGCCGTCGAAGCGAAATAAGTATACTTATTGCGGGCTTGTGATTCTCCAGCAAAAGCCGCCCAAAGGTTTTTTTCGGTCTGAGTGCCTTGATACCTGTTGTTTTTTTTCATAAAGCTTGCTCCTTGGATTATTTGTAGGTAATAATATTTATTACTAATAAAATTATATATTATCACTGTCGTTTTGTCAAGCAAAGAACGATTTTTATCCTTACGGAAACATAAAATCCGAGAATAGGCAGGACCTTGCAAGGCTTTTTCGGGAAGCTCCTTTTCGAGCGTATCACCACGCAGCACAAGGCATCTTACCTCGGCTCCATTTGAAACGAGCTTTTCGGCTCCCGTTCCTCCGAGGAAGCCGCTTGATCCCGTTATCAGATATTTTGTGTACATAATCTCACATCCGTTTATCGACATATGTTGACTTTCTTCCATATTTATACTGTAGGTCGCGTACTGTTCGATAGAGGTAATCGATTTGCTGTTGGCTATCATCAACGCCTGCATAAGGAGCGTATTTAGCTCCGACGCGTGTGTCTTTTTCTATGCAAAACAAGGGTAAATTGCCGTTCCGTGGCGGTTTAACATATTCGATAATGCTTATTTATTTTTATTGTCTGTTTCTTCGCCGGGATTCCGGTACACGTGATTTTCTACATACGCCATCATACGGTTATACAAAACAGCATAGAACAGTACGGCAAGTAAACCGCCAAGCGCACACAAAATCGGGAATATGTCGTTACCTCGTGTTTTTAACCTTAGCAATACCATAATACCAATCCACGCTACAATGCATAAAATAATCGTTGCAATATGCTCGCGCAACCACTTTTTCTTAAAAAATGTAATTTTCTCTTTCAATGTAAAAGTGCTGCTCGAAAGCGCGGTAACGAGATTATCGTCGGCGGCTTTCTTAAATTCTTCTGTCCCAAGCCGTTCTCCGGATATAATCTCGTTTATGCTTACACCGAATTCTTTCGATAGTAGCGACAGCATTTCAATGTCGGGCATATAGTTGCCGTTTTCCCAACGTGAAACGGTTTTGTTTGTTACGCCAAGTATCTCTCCGAGTTGCTCTTGCGTCATACCTTTTTCTTTCCGCAAAGCGGCGATAAATTTTCCTATTTTTACTTGATTCATTTTGCTTACCTCGAGAAATATTATAGCATATTTTTCGTAAAAATGCTTTCCCATAAATGGCGAATATATTACCCGCAAACAGCGAAATATTTTTTTGCATTGTCATTAACCAAAGTTCTCCGCCACCCGTACCGATGTTTTTATAATGTTTTGGGTTCGAATCCCCCCGGACGCCTGCACCTTTTTGCCTTAAAAAGACGCGTCTTTTTGTTCGTTATTGACACGAATAACGTAAGTTGATCCGCTATGGTTTGATTTACGTTTTTTTTTAGGTTCTTTGTCAAAAGTTGGGGTGTGCCCGATAGCAAAATAGTTGAATAGCAGCGGTAACTTTTTTAAGTTGCCGTCGTTTTTTTGCCTGAAAATCAAAAAAAATGTCAGAGTGTTTTTTTTCTCACCCCAACATTTATTTTAGAACCGAAAATTGCATTTAAAAACCCGCCAAAAGTCGAGATAATCGACTTATAGACGGGTTTTGTGTTTTATTAACGCTTGTGCGTTTTTTTGTTTTATACGGTCGGTACTTCCCAGATTAAAGTTTCCGTCATAGTCGTGCCGTAATGCCAGTAATTGCCGCTTGTTACCGCGCCCGAACCTGTAAACGGATTAGTTTTGCTGTAATAGTAATGCGTTGCGTATGTTACCAGGTCATGGTTGTTTTCAAACGTTATATTATTCCAATCGGCTTCCGTGCACATATAGAACACCTTCGCCGCCCTGAAGTTGAAAATCTTAAGCGATACCTTGGTAACGTCTTTACCGAGAATGAGCGTTTTGAATTTATTTGTTACGTTTTCATTCTGATAGTTATTGTAGAACGCTTCGGGGATTTCGCCGCTCAAAACGCCGATCGTTTCAAGATTTTTCCATGTAGTCGTGCCGTAAAAAAATTTCTGATTAAACAGATATTCCAACGTTTGGTTTTGCTGCCCTACTTCACTAGCCGAAGTAACGCCCGCATACGGAAGCACAAGCGATTTTAATGCCGTTAAACTTTCCAATGCGCCGTACGCAATCGACGTGACGCCCTTGCCCAGCGTAAGGCTTGTAAGGCTACCGTTTACGCTACTGACAGCATTATATTTTGACCAGAATGAATAACGAAGTATTTTGCCGCCGTAGACACTGAGGTTTTTAAGAGAATCGGGCACTCCTCCGAATATACCGACTCCGCCGAGGAAGAAATGACTGTACGTAACATTACTTTCCTCACTATTTAAGGCACTGCCGATAAACGGAACGTCTAAGGACTTAATCTTATTAGACATCTGAAGTATCCCGCTTTCTATCGTTGTCATATCGTTCGGCAGAGCAAGCGCGGTAAGCTCGTTGCAATATGCAAACGCACCCTTTCTTATTATTTTAAGGCTTTCGGGAATTTCAATAGTAACAAGCGAAACACAATCTCTGAACGCACATTCGCCGATTTCCGTTAATGTTGACGGCAGTTTTACGTTCACAAGCGAATGACATTCAACGAACATATACTCGTTTATAACCGTTATGCTTTCGGGAATTTCTATCGCCTTAAGAGCCGTATAAGCGAATGCCTGATCGCCAAGCGTGGTAAGCGAAGAGGGCAGATTGATTGATTCAAGTTTGCTGTCGCTCGGATTTTTTGGACTGTAATTTTTATTTCTATGATAAAACGCGCCTGTGCCGATGGTAGTCAGACCTTCGGGCAGAGTAATGGTTTCGAGATTGCGGCAATAAGCAAACGCTTGCTTGCCTATAACCCGAAGCGTTGAATTTGCGGAAATAATTACGGCAGTAAGTTCCGTACAATCCTCAAACGCGCTTTCGCCTATTTTTACAACGCTGTCAGGAATGGTTATGCTTACGATTTTTGTGCCGTTAAATGCATTGTCGCCTATTTCGGTTAGAGCCGACGGAAGCGTAATTTCGGTAAGACTTGAGCAATTTGTGAATAACCCTGCGTTTATTTTTTGCATGTTTTCAGGCAGGTTGACAAGCGTAAGACTTGTGCAGCCGTCAAATGCGTTGTCGTCTATTTCGGTCACACTATCTGCAATTTGTATTTTCTGAAGCCCCGTGCAGCCTAGGAAAGCTTCGGCTTCAATCTTTTCTACGCCTGAGGGGATAACGACTTCTACTATATAGGTGTTATCGTAAAACGCGCTCTTGTTGATTATTTTTACTCCCGCAGGGATTTGTATTGACGAGGATGAACCGATATATTTTATAAAAATATCTCCGCTGTTTTGTTTATAAATAATGTAGCCGTCGGTATCGATGATTTTGCTTTGCGCGCTTGAAGATGTGTAAACGTCCCATGCATATTTGCAAAGGCCGCCGAGTGCGTCGCTGCCTTTATCTGCAGACAGGGCAGAAAGGTTTAAAACCTCTAAAATACTCGTGCAATTTGAAAAAGCTCCGTCGCCTACCGAAGTTACGGTTTCGGGCAGTGTGAAACGGAAAAGATCGGTACAATTTGCGAATGCGTCATTACCTATAGAAACAAGTTTGTTGCCCGTATAAAACTGTGAAAGTTTCGTGCAGTTTTTAAACGCGCTGTCACCTATGGTAACAAGATTATCTCCCGTTTCGATTTTGTTAAGATCTGAACAGCCGCTGAATGCGTTTGCTCCGATCGTCGTTACGTTGGGAATGGATATTTCTTTGAGTTTATAAGCAGAGGCGAATGCGTTGTCACCGATTTCGGTTACGGTTTCGGGTAGAACGATATTAGTTACCGAAGATCTATAACCGAAAATATCTCCATCTATTTTTGTAACGTTACCGCGGATAACAAGCGTAGTTCCGTAAGTAAACGCATCGAACAGTTTTTTATAAATGATTTCATTTTCTGAAGTATAAACAAGCTCTTTAACTTTACTTCCGAGTAATCCGATTAATGCGTAGCCTGCATAAGTTTCGGTAACAAATGCTTTTGTTATTGCGAGTTTTTCCACCGACTCAGGAATTGCTTTTCCGAAAACATACTCTAACTTAGAACTGTCCGGTCTTGCCGAATCGCCTATGCCGTTATATTCATCGCTTTCGTCATATCTTTGCCCTATAAACGGGAGAGTTACTTCGCTGAGCGAATTGCAGTTTTCCATTACGCCCGCGCCTATACTCTTAACATTTTGAGTAAAGGTTATTGTTTTAAGATTTGCACAGTTTTTAAGCGCATAATCTTTAATGTTGCTGCCGGTTATGGTAAGATTTTCAAGCGCGGCAGGCACAGCTTGCGTATTGCCGTCAAGCCCCGGGTGGCCGAACACATAACCGAGATATGCATTTTCGGATGCGTCGTCTGCCGTCATGCCTATATAAGGCAGGGTCAGACTTTTTAAGTTCCGGCAGCTCTTGAATGCGCCGGGTGCAATCATCGAAATGTAGTCAGGCACTACAATTTCTTCTACGGTATAATTTGTTACGCCTGTAATCATTATAAAACCGAGCGGGTTGTATTCGATATAATCGTCGTCTACAACGTAAGTAAAGCCTTCAAGCTCGGGTTTTTGCTGCCATACGGCATGCAGCGTGATATCATAGCCAAGAGTCGTATCGATTGTTGTAACCATATCCAAACCGTCGGACCAACCGACGAATGTATAATCGATTTTTTCACCGAGCGGTTGCAGTTCAATCGGCGTATCGTTCAGCTCGTAATATTCGGGGTTTGCGGAAGTTTTCTTGCCGAACAAGTCATCTATATAACTAATGCTGTAAGTCGTTTCGGGTATGAATTTACCATACAGAACTAAATCGCCTGCAGAGCCGGTGGGTATATAACCGACGGGCATGCCGTTTTCTTTTCTCCAGTTGATAAATCTGTATCCGGTTATATCATAGCCGTACAGCTCTAAGTCCGGGCTTTCCACAGTATAAGTGGCGGGCAGGCTGAACTCTTCGATATCCAGCTCTTCGTTGTCGGGACCTTTATATGTTATCGTGTATGTAATAAGCGACCATTTTGCATAAACGATAGTGTCTTTATCGATTTTTAAATCGTCGCCGACAGGATTATTCCAAGTGTTTTCGTCAAAAAACCAACCGTCAAAGGTGTAACCCTTTCTTTCGGGATCTTCCGGCATCGTTATCGAATCGTTTTCGAGTACGTTTACGACTTCGTAGTTTTTACCGTTGCTTTTGAATTTTAAAATAAAGCCCGGTGTTTCGTTTGCGGTAACGCACGAGCAAACAAAGCCCAGTAATCCGCAAATCAATGCGACTAAAAAACCAGTTAGCATTTTTTGTCTTGTTTTAAACATAGTCAGTTCTCCTCGTTATATTTAAATTTAAAGCCAAAAGCTATTTCCAGTGCGGTAAATAACTTATTCATTACGTCTTTCGCGGTCTTTTCCAAATCGATTTTACCAACGGCGGCAATCGCCTTTTCGATATCGTCGTTCGGCACGTTATAGCATTTAAGCGCCATATCCAAAAATCTGTTGATTTTTTTGCGCAGTGTAAAATACTTGTCGCACTTTTTCACCATGTACGAACGCATTATTCCCGCGCTGCCTATCTCGCTTTCGTAATAGTCGCTTTCAACCCAAGCGGGATTATACCTGCCGAATATTTTGTTAAGCTCTGTAGACGTCTTTTGATATATGTACTCGGCAAGTTGCGGTTGAGTGTAGGCTTCAATATAGATTTCCCGTAAGTTTTCGTTCATTTCGACGATCGCAAACTGTATTGCCGTTTCCGCCGCATAAACAAAAACGGGATTATCCGAATCGCCCGCCATATCGCGCGCCATGGTAAATTGATTTTTAAACATTGTGTCTATAAGATACAGTAATACGCCGTCTTTCGTCTTAAAAATGTTTTGAAAAGTTCCCGACGACACGTCGGCTTCCCTAATAATATCGAGCATGGTTGTAGACTTAAAACCTTTTTCGATAAACATCTGTACGCACACGGTCAAAATGCGCAATTTCGGATCTTTAATTTGTTCTTTGGTAACCATTTTAGCTGTTTTGTATTCCTTTCTAATATAATATCGGTTTGCAACTCAATATTATCACAAATATCCTTAAATGTCAACAACAAAACTATAATGCAGCATATTTATTATCGGTATATTTTTATTATATTGTTTCATCGCCGCAAAACGTAACCGTTTAAAAAAAGTTCAGCCTTTTAATTTGTTTTGTTCTATAATGTTTTTTCGGTCGGCAAAAAAAGCGTTGCGGTAAGTTTAATTTAAAAAGGTGTAAACTAAGGGTGTAAACTATTGATAAAATTAAATAATTATACTATAATGAAATTTAAAACTATATTCCATATGTAAAACTATAAAACATAGAGTATTCCTGTTAAATTTGCAGGAAACAAAAAATTCTGCGTTGCAAAGTAATACGGCACAGAACGATATACGTGAACTTTCGGAGATTTATCAATTTTATGTCAAATCAGTCAATCAACAGCACGCGCAAACACAGTGAGATTCATATAACAGACAGTTCTCTGTGGAAAAATATTCTTCTTTTCAGCCTTCCGCTCATGCTTTCGCAGCTTTTGCAGGTACTTTTTAATATGGCGGACGTGGCGGTTGTCGGTAAATTCTCGAGCGCCGAGGCGTTAGGTGCCGTTGGCTCAACCACAATTCTTGTCTCTCTTTTTACGGGTTTTCTGATAGGAATGGGAAGTGCCGTCAATGTCCGTGTTGCGCAGTATCTCGGCGCGAGGGACAAAACTAACGTCTCTGCAGCCATTCGCACGTCGTTTGTAATATGCCTTGCAACAGGTTGTATTATCACGGTGTTGTGCCTTTTGTCTGCACGGTTTATGTTGGATTTGCTCGGCACAAAAGATGACCTTATCGAGGGCGCAGTGCTGTATTTCCGCATTTATGCGCTCGGTATGCCCGCTCTTGGAATTTTCAATTTCGGTAACGGTGTACTCAGTGCAAACGGGGATACAAAGCGACCGCTTGCATATCTTTTGATTGCGGGAATTCTGAACGTAATTTTTAACTTGTTTTTCGTCATCGTTTGCAAAATGGCGGAGGACGGTGTTGCACTTGCCAGTATCATTACGCAATACGTATCTGCAGTGCTTATCCTTATACATATGGGACGGCAGAATGACGACTGCACTTTTCGTTTCCGTGACTTAAAAAACGGGCTTGACAAAACCGAAGTGAAACGCACACTTGGGCTCGGTATACCTGCGGGATTTCAGAATGCCGTTTTTGCCATTGCAAACCTCTTTATACAAAGTGCCGTCAATTCATTTGATTCCGTCATGGTCGAAGGAAATTCCGCCGCAGCTAATGCAGATTCTATCATATACAACGTAATGGCGGCTTTTTACACCGCTTGTTCAACGTTCATGGGGCAAAATCTTGGAGCCGGTAAACGCAAACGTATGCTTAAAAGTTATTTTATCGGGCTTATGTATTCTTTTGTTATGGGGGCGATTCTCGGTTGCTTTTTGTTCTTTTTCGGCAGGGGGTTTTTATCATTGTTTACAAATGACGAGGAGGTTATTAAAGCAGGACTTCAACGTACGCAGATTATGAGTTTTTCATATGCATTCAGTGCGTTTATGGATTGCTCAATAGCGGCTTGTCGCGGTATAGGCAAAAGTTTTGCTCCTACGATCATCGTTATTATGGGATCGTGTGTGTTCCGCGTAGTGTGGATTTATACCGTGTTTGCTTATTTCCATACCATTCCGTCTTTATATCTACTGTACATTTTTTCGTGGATTATCACTGCGGTGGCGGAAATTATATGCTTTGCCGTAAACTATAAAAAACTTGTCTCTGCCGAGGGGGTATTCTCTTAAGAAGAGGGGGGGTATTCTCTTAAGAATAAGAATGAATAACGCCGAACACTTTAAACTATAAAATATATTATAGTTTGTTAAAAGAAAAATCGATGGGAGAAAACAGCAAATAATGGATTATAAAACAAAACATTATATTTTTCATTGTGTTAATAATAAAACAGCCGAAAGAGATATTGAAGCTATCGCAAAAAGACAAGAACAAGCATATGCGGATATAACTCAAACGTTGAACGTAAAATATGAATCGCTCATAAATTATTATTTGGTTAATACGCCTGAAGAAGTAGCCGAAATGGCAGGTTATCAATATCCGGTAAACGGACTTGCGTGTATTTTAACTAAGAGTGTGTATGCGGTTTACACGGACGAAATTAAATGTATCGGTCCGCATGAGGACGCGCATTTAATTTCGGAAGAGTTCGGAATATCTTATTCTGACTTTTTAAGCGAAGGTTTAGCCATGCATTTTGATAAATGCTGGTGGAACGTAAAAAATGAGTTTTTGTGCAAGTTTTTTATTGATGAAAATAATTTTATTGATCCCATAAAATTATTGAATAATCAGGAATTTTATAATTATGATTGTTCAATAACTTATCCGATTGCCGGAGCATTTACCTCTTATTTAATAAAAAATTCAGGCATTGAAAATTATAAAAAAATTTATACGCTTGAAAACGTAAACAAAATAAATACCCAAAGTGCTATTTATAAAGAATTGCGTTTAATAACAAATAAATTTATTGACGAAATAAAAAATACAGTCATTCATGACGCCGAAAAAGAGAGTATAAAAAACGTATATAACGCTAACGCGTCATAAATACTTAACGTAAAAAAAGAGAACGGCTTTTGCCGATCTCTTTAAATTATAATGTCGGATATTTTTTTAGCCTCGCAGTCCGTTTGACTGTCTTATCATATCTTTAACGATATAAAATTTCTCATTTAAAAAAACATAAATGAGAAATTTTTTCACATTATATTTTTAAAAAATGAGAAAATTTTTCTCAAACAGCTTGATTTTTAATGTAAAAAATAGTATTTTATTAGCAATGTTTTTTATCACGAAAGTGCGATTAACGAACATATAGCCCGACTTTTAATTAAAAAACAGAGCGTACAATATAAAAAAAGTTTGCAAGGGCATAACCGTTACGAGCCGCCTGACTTAATTGTTTTAGACAAATAGTTGTTATTTATAATATGTTTATTGACAATAAATCTTATGTTTGTTATACTATGCGTACAAAATTGGTAAAATAAAGGCGGTGTCCTTATGGAATACATTAAAGTTACAAACGAAAACATAGAAAAAGAGCATATTTGTTGCGCTATATCAAACAACAACGACGTTCAGGTTGCATCAAAAAAAGCTTGGCTTAGCAAGCTGTTTGACGATGGTCTGGTGTTTTTAAAAAGTGCAGAGCGCGGAAAGTGTTTTATAGAATATATCCCCGCCGAAAACGCATGGAATCCTATTTTAGCCGACGGATACATGTATATAAATTGTATGTGGGTGGCTGGTTCTTTTAAAGGACACGGCTATGGTGCAGAACTGCTTAACGCCTGCATACAGGACAGCAAAAATAAGGGCAAAGTCGGACTCTGTATTTTATCTTCACAAAAGAAAAAGCCGTTTTTAGCCGATCCTAAGTTTTTGAGTTACAAAGGCTTTACCGTTTGCGACGAAGCGGATAACGGAATTCAGCTGTGGTACTTGCCTTTTTCAAAAGACGCGTCACTGCCAAAATTTAAAGAGTGTGCAAAACACCCACACACAGAAGATAAAGGCTACGTTTTGTATTACACAAGTCAATGTCCGTTTAATGCAAAATACGTTCCGATTATAGAGCAGCTGGCAAAAGAACACGGCGTGCAATTTAAAGCCATCCATTTGCAAAGTAAATCAGACGCGCAAAACGCGCCTACGCCCGTTACTACATACGCATTATTTTCAGACGGGAAGTATCTTACAAACGAACAGATGAACGATAAAAGATTTTTAAAACTTTTAAATTTATAAATTAACCGGCGCATTAAAATTCACAAAGAAAGATCTATTGCTTTAATATAAAAGACCTTAAAGGGTGCAAAAAACAAAACGCCGCAAAATTATTTGCTACGTTAACATACTTTGTTAGGTGTTCAAAGAATGGCCGGAATATGCGATAACGGTGCTATAGGCGCACTTTTATGGCGTAAAATAAGTTATATATAAAAAATCGGCGGGCAAAAATTTGCCCGCCGAAAATGTTTTTAGCGTTTTAAACTTGTTCTTGTTTTTGCCGGTCTTTTTCGCGTTCTTTTTTCTCGATTATCTTTTTAATCGTGTTTAATTGATTTTTAATTATGGCTCGCATTATAAAAAACCAAACTAAAAATAAAGTTCCGCTGAATATAAACATAATCCCCGGCAAAGCAAAATCTTTTATAACAAAAAGCAGTATTATTCCCGTTATTATAAACAGTGCCGAAAAAATCGGCATAATAATACTTGTAACTTTTAATTGTGTTTCGCATCTGCTTTTAAGAAATTCCGCTACCGAATCCGAAGTAAGCAGTTTTTCTATATTCGTGTCTAATCTCATAATTTACTCCTTTAACTTTAATTATTTTTCTGCGCTTAATTTATTGCGCTGCATTTTCTGTTTTTTGTCTGTCTTTTTTGGGACGCGTAAGCAATGAGCACAGTCGGTTTATTAAAAACGATAATAGTATTGCAAGCGCAATGCACAGCCACTGATACCATTTTTGGTTAAACTCCACGTTTAATCCGAATGCGTTTAAAATTCGGAACAGAAACTCCTGAATCTTTTCGTGGCACAAATAAATTTCTAACGAAATTTTACCCGTAAATTCAAACGGTACGTTTAAAACAGGTATAAACTTTGCAAATAATTTATAAATTTCCGATAGCGCCATGATGAGTGAAAAACTCAAAAATATGTAAAATAAATTGCGCGTTCCAAGCTGTAACGGATAGCTTTTAAACAAAAAATAACTTAAAACCGTTAGCACTGCAATTAAAATTATCTGCCATATTTTAACGCCGTAGTCCTCAAACACAAGCTTGCCAAAAAGCGAGCCGATTATAAAGACGGGTATGCGAACGGTAAATATATTAAGGTGCGGATAAAATTTTACCAAAGCAACTATAATTGCCGCTAAAGCGGTGCAAAAAATCACGATATAAAGAGCTTTATATTTTTGCCCGCCGAAAAAAATTTTAAAAACGAGCGGGTAAATGCAATAAAAAACTATAATTCCGGCAAGAAACCAAGGCGCTCTTCCAAGCCCGTGCAGCCAAAAATCGAGCATTGTGTAGTCGAGCAAAAATTGACCTATGTTAAACGAAGATATAATATCCAGATATATAAAAACTATGCCGTAAATTATTAAATACGGCGGAAAAACTCTTGCCGCGCGGCGTTTAAAAAAGGGCAAAGCTTCAGGTTTTTTGCCGTATGAAAAATACAAACAGATTCCCGAAAGCAAAAAGAAAATTTCCACGCCGCAGTCGCCGTAATATTTTATATCGCTAAAAGATTTACTTGCGGGCAAAAGCGCGCTATGGTAAAATATAATCCAAATTATAGCAAAGCCGTAAATAAAATTGCGGGCTGAGCTTACGTCTTTTAAACCGAACGCCCTCTTATTCATAATTATATTGTAACATAACTTTATAAAAATAACAAGGGGTAAAATAAGAATTTTTTTGCGTTTATATCAAATGCGCGAAGCTGAAAAATTAAGGACAAAACTAAGCACAAAATGTCGAGAAAAATTTTGTTTTTTAAGCTATAATAAGCCCATAAGCAAAGCAAAAGGAACAAGCAAATGGAATGGATGAAAATTGTAGGCGATTCTATACAGTATATAGAAGAGCATATCACAGATGAACTGTCCGCAAATAATATTGCGGGTGCGGTAAACGTATCGCCTTTTTACTTTCAAAAAGGTTTTACCATGTTGTGCGGGTTCACGGTTGCCGAATATATACGCAATCGCAGGCTTGCGCTTGCAGGCAGAGAACTTGTTGCTACCGATGAAAAAATTATAGATATCGCTTTAAAATACGGTTACGATTCGCCCGACAGTTTTACAAAAGCCTTTACTCGTTTTCACGGGGTAACTCCCGTTGCCGCCCGTAAAGACGGCGTTACGCTTAAAACTTTTGCTCCGCTGAGAATAAAATTTTCTCTTGAAGGAGGTTATCTTATGGACTACAAAATCGTAAACAAACAAAGCTTTAAAGTGCTTGGCAATGCCAAGGGCTTTACTTACGAAAACGCAAAAAAAATGATCCCCGAATTTTGGCGCGAACATTTTGCTTCGGGCAAAGGATCAATAGTGATGGGAACTTACGGCGTAAACATTGACGAAAAAATGGGCAACGAAACTTTCGAGTATTTAATTGCCGATCCTTACACCGACGGAACTGTCGTTCCCGAAGGTTTTACGGTGAAAACAATTCCTGCTTTTACCTGGGCGGTTTTTCCGTGCGTTGGGGCTTTGCCTGATGCGCTGCAGGGCGTGAATACTAAAATTTACACCGAATGGCTACCCGCATTAAAAGAATACGAGTTTGCCGCCGGTTATTGTATGGAATATTACGACGATCCCGGAAAGTATAAAAACGGCACATCAGACAAAAATTATTACTGCGAAATCTGGATTCCCGTAAAAAAGAAATAATGTTTAAACGAAAAAAACAGCGGAGCTATTTGAAACGTATAGCTTCGCTGTTTTTTAAAAAAGTCCGCCTATAAGTCGATTATTGAAGGGGATATGAATTATTTCGTTAAAAACGTAACTGAAATAAGGCACCGACCGTATAAGCTTCGTCGGGGTGGTTTAATTTGCTGTATTTATTGTAATAATATATTAGCACGCCTATCAGGCGTATGTCAAGCGTTTTACGCCTGATAGCTGTATATTTTTCATATGGTTACAATAAAAGATATTCAATTAAAAATAGCTGAAGCAATTAAACATAGCGGACTTACTCAGACCGAAATAGGAAAGAGGTTGGGCATTTCGCAACAGACCGTATCGCATTATATCAAGGGCGATAAAATGCCCGCGCTTGATACGTTTGCAAATCTATGCATTATTTTAGACGTTGATCCTGCGGATATATTATGTGTTAATAAATTCTAAAAATCCGCATATAAGTCGATTATCGGGGCTTTTATATAATTAAGCAATACTTTTTTTAAAAAAAGGCGGTAACCTTTAAGCTTTGTGACGCTTTCAGGTTGCCGCCGATTTTATTTTGCTTGGTAAATCTGATTATATTCCGAACATTGTTTCAATAAGCTTTATTGCAATGTAATAATGATACTCGCGGATAGGGTGATTTAGTTTATTTGCCAAAAGCTCGGTAGTGTCAACTCCGCAGGCGAAAAGTTTTTCCCATACGGGGTGTAAATCGCAAACAGTAACTCCGTTTTCAAGGCAAACGCTTTTTGCCGCGTCAAAAATTTCTTTTAACGAGCCGTTATTTTGTATTAGGGAAAGATTAGCCGCTAAATTTTTAATTAGTTTATCGGTTAAATGGCAACTTACATGGTCGCACATTGCGTTCTGCGTTAAAAATATGGTTTCTATATCGTTGGATTTAAGCGTTTTAAATATTTTATCAAGAGAATTTTTATAGCTTTGAATATCGCCGCCACAACTGTCGTTTAGTCCGTACGAAACAACGCATAAGTCGGGGTTAAAAGGCAGAACGTCGCGTTCGATTCTGGTTGCGCCTACCGCCGTGCTGTCTCCGCTTATGCCCGAATTTATAATGTTTATCTGAACTTCGGGGTATAAGATATTTAAAATTTCTTTAATTCTTGTGCTGTACGCGCTTTTGTAATCGAAAACGGTCTGAATCGACGTTTCGTTTGTCAGGTAACATTCAAAACAACCTTGTGTAACGCTGTCGCCCAAAAAAGCTATGGTAACGGGTTTTTGTCCGTATAAATCTTGTTTTTTGTTCTTTAATAAATCAATTATTTTCATATTTTCGCCTTGTAATTTTATTGTTATTTATCGCGACTATTATTTATTGCGTTTTCTTACCGAGCCTAAAATAGCTATAAATCTTAGCAGGTAAAGTAATGATATTATAAGCGATGCAACGTAAGTCATTGCCGCCGCACTTAAAACTTTGCGTGCGCCGCGCAGTTCGTCCGATTCAAGCACGCCTTGTTCGTCAAGCATTTTAAGCGCGCGATGCGACGCGTTAAATTCAACGGGCAGCGTTACAAGCGCAAAAATAGAAGTTAAAGAATAAAGCAGAATTCCGAACGCCACAACGTAAGAGCCAAAGTTTTCACCCGTTCCGCCTATCATCCATTCAAGCAAAACGCCTAAAATGGCAACCGGCACGGCAAGGCGCGAGCCGATATTAGTTACAGGTACTAAAACGGAGCGAAGTGTAAGCATAAAACTGCCGTCGCGTTTCTGGCAGGCGTGTCCGCATTCGTGAGCGGCTACGCCGAGCGCGGCAATACTGTCACTGCCAAAAACACCTTGCGATAGCGAAAGAACGTCGTTTTTGGGGTTGTAGTTGTCGGTTAGCTCGCCATTTATCGGTTGAACGGTTACGCCGTGCAGGTCATATGCCGAAATAAATTTGCGGCTCATCGAGTCTGCCGAAATTCCGGAGCGTGCATGAACACGCGAATATTTTGCGTAAGACGTTCTGATTTTTATCTGTGCGATTATCGAAAATATAATGCCGGGAATCAAAATTACCAGCGAACCGTAATATATAAGGTATAACATTATGCCTCTCTTTTCCCGTGAAAAATTCGCGGAGTTTTTATTGCTTAAATTATACAAGGCAAAACATAATTTGTCAACGCGAAAAAAAGGGAAATTAAATGAAATAAGTTTTTTTGTTAAATCTCTTATAAGAGTTTATGTATAAAATGCGCGATAACCAACTTATAGCCGCACTTTTTAACAAAAAAAGGAAAGTGTAAAATACTTTCCTTTTAATAAACCATATGTTTTTTAACCGATTATTGAAGATATAAGGTTATCTATAATTCCAAAGATCCAACCAGAAATATTGCTTTTATCGATAAACTGAATAATCTGAGAAGCTTCGATTCCGTCTTTCACGTAGCTTATATACGGAATAGACGAGGGGAGAATTTTTATAACGTACACTATTGCAATTATCCAAAGCGCGGCTTTAATCACGCCGAACGCAAGACCTAAGAGCTTATCTACACTTCTGATTAGCGGGAGCTGCACTACTTTGAGTACGAGTTTTTTAAGCAAGCCCAAAATAATTTTTGAAAGAATGAACAAAAATGCAAAAGCCGCAGCAATCAATATGTAGTTTGCAAGGATTGCGGATAAAAACAAACCTACGTTTTCATACTCGCCAACAGCTTCCGGAAGAATTTTAAGCGCGAAATCTGCTATAAACGACGGAAGCCCCATCTGATGAATGGCTTCGGAAAGATTTTCAGTCGTAAGTTCTAACGAAAAAGCCGCGTTACCCGAAAACGAATCCGCAAGTTTTGCCGCAAGTTTGGTGTTCCAGTCAAAATTTTTGTTTACGAGATTTACAAGGTCGTCGCACAAAAAGTAGGCGATTAAAATCGCACACACCGTCGTAATTAAACCAAACGTCTGTTTTACGAATCCTTTTGCACAACTTATTATTGCAATAATCAAAAATATTACCGCAACTATAATATTCGTAATCGTTCCGGCGGACATTTCCGCCAAAAGATTATTTAACATTTTTATCTCCTTAACTATTCGTGCGGAATTTTGTCCGCAATCAAGCGGTGCAAACCGCCTTAAAATCACCGCGTATTTATCAAGCGGTACAAAATCATTTTACGCTTGCTTTTTTGTAAAGTCAACCAAAACATGTAAAAAACCGAAAAAAATGCTTTTTATGACAATATATTCACAATATATTCACAATTTTGCAATCAAGTCTTTTTTACTGTTTTTATCATTTTTTTAAACTCTTAATAATACAATTTTATAGATAATATGTAAAAGAAAAAGCACCGATAATTGACTTATAGGCGGACTTTTATATGATTATTAACTTTTTGGAGCAAAACAATAACAAAATGAAAAAAACACATTTTTTTAAAAAAGCACTTCCGTCGCTGCTTGTTGCCGTGTATTCGGTTTTTATGTTCGTTTTATTTTTTCCTTTTAAAAAACAGACGATAGCGGCAACGCCGCCCGTAAAATACAATATCGTAATCGACGCAGGACACGGCGGTATAGACGGCGGCGTTTCCGGCGTTAATACCGACGCGCGTGAGAGCGATATAAATCTTTCTATTGCCAAAAAGCTTGAAAAATTAGTTACAAACGCGGGTTTTAACGCCGTTATGACAAGGGATACGAGCGGCGGACTTTACGGCGTATTATCGCCGGGTTTTAAAAAGCGCGATATGCAAAAACGCAAAGAAATAATAGAGCAGAGCATGCCGCAGGCGGTAATTTCGGTACATCTTAACAGTTGCAACGCGAAAAACAGGCGCGGAACAATGATTTATTGCAAAAAAGGTGACGAAAAGGGACTTAAACTTGCAAATGCTATAAGTGCAAAATTCAACGAATCCGAAAGCAAGTCGCGGAACTGCTCGGTCTTTTACGGCGATTATTTTATTTTAAACGTTTCGCCGTGTCCCGCGGTTATTTGTGAATGCGGCTTTTTATCCAACGCCGAGGACGAAAAACTTCTGCTTACCGATTCTTATCGCGATTATCTTGCAAAGACCATATGGGAGGGTGTATTAAAATACCTTTCAGAATAGTTTAATGCGTATTTTTTTTGCGTTTGGTTAAAAAGTCCGGTAAAACCGGAATAAACGAAATGCGCGAATAAATAATTGTAAAATATAAAATTATATGATATAATAATATATATATTTTATCTGCAAAGCGTTGAGTTTGCAAAAAAAGGACTATAAATTGTTTGATATAGAGCAAAAATTACCAAAAATGCAGGCGCGGTTTATGAATCCCGTCGTACTTGCCTATATAGGCGACGGAGTGCATACTCTTTACGTGCGTGAAAAGTTAGCCTTTTCAAGCGACGTAAAAAGCAACGTTTTGCAAAAAAAAGAATCTAAACTCGTTTGCGCTACGGCACAAGCTCGCGCTATAAACGGGCTTTTAACTGAGCTTAACGAAGAAGAAGTTGCCATTTACAAACGCGCACGCAACGCAAAAAAAGGCAGTAAAGCAAAAAACTCTACAGCCGGCGATTACGTTAAATCCACCGGATTCGAAGCCGTGGTCGGCTACCTTTATATTACGGGGCAAATCGAACGCCTCAACTACATTTTGTCCTTGACGGACGATGCGGGTTTAGCCGGCGACTCGGCAGAAAGTAAAGAAAACGCGGATAAAAGTGAAAATGTAACTTTGCGCGAAATTAAAAACGAAACTTACGAAAGCGAAAATTAAAAAAACGCCCTTTACGCATAAAGACGATAGACTTTAAGGAGAACGAATGATAACCGAAGGAAAAAACGCCGTAGCAGAACTGCTTAAAACGGATAAAACTATAGATAAAGTTTTAATAGAGAACGGACTGCGCGATCCCGCGTCGCGCGCACTCGTAAATCAGATAAAAGAGCATGGCGTAAAATTTTCTTATGCCGATAAAGCTGTTTTGGACAAGCAGAGCAAAAGCGGCAGACATCAGGGATTTATAGCGTTTACTTCCGATTTCGTATATACCGATATCGAAGATATGATTGAAAACACCGAAGGCAGGGATTGTTTCTTTCTTGTGCTGGACGGAATAGAAGATCCGCATAACCTCGGCAGTATTATAAGAGTTGCCGAGTGCGGCGGACTTGACGGAATCATAATAGGCAAGCACAGAAGTGCCTGTGTTACCGACGCCGTTATGCGTATTTCCGAAGGCGCGGCGAACCACGTTCCCGTTGCAAGGGTTACAAACGTAAACGCTGCAATAGATAAACTTAAAGAAGCAAACGTGTTCGTTTTCGGGCTTGAAATCGGCGGAAGCGATATTTATTCGGCTAATTTAAAGGGGCGTATAGCTTTGGTTGTGGGCGGCGAAGATACCGGCGTAAACAAACTCACGCAAAAAAAATGCGACGGTGTGCTGTCTATCACGATGCGCGGAAAGATCAATTCGCTTAACGCTTCCGTTGCGTGCGGCGTTGCGGTGTTCGAGGCTCTTCGCCAAAGGAATTAACAAAATGAGCGATCTGCCTTATGAAGAACGAATGTCGGATAAAACGCCTGAAAAGTCTGAATCGTCCGAAATTTTAGAAAAATCAGGAACGCCCGAAGCTTTTGAAACTACAGATTCTGCAGATTGCAGCGAAAAAAGCGGGCGCAGTGATAAGACTATATCAGACGAAGAACTTGTTAAAATGTACCGCGGAGGTAACGCGGCTGCATTTGACGAGCTTTATGAACGGTATAAATACGTGTTAAAAGCGGCTTCGCATTCGTTTTATCTTGCCGGCGGCGATAACGACGATCTTATGCAGGAAGGCGTTTTGGGCTTTTTGAGCGCGGTAAACGGTTATAACGGGAAAAGTATGTTCAAAACGTATGCGTATTGTTGTATACGTTCAAAAATACTAAACGCCGTAAGAAATTCACAGAGCATAAAAAATCGTCCGCTTAACGGGTACGTTTCTATTTACGGAACTTCGCCGGAACTTAAAAAACTGTTTGAGTACGATCCCGAACAGCAACTTATAAACGACGAAAACGCAAACGAGTTGTTAAACGATATACAAAACGTGCTTTCTAAATTCGAATTTTCGGTCTTTCAAAACTACTTGTACGGGCTTTCGTATACCGAAATAGGCGAAAAAATGGGGAAAGATCCTAAGTGTATCGATAACGCGCTGTCACGAATAAAAAGAAAAATCAGTCTGGTTATTTTAAACCGCTGAAATTGCCGCGGTTTTCATTTGAATTGAAGGGCAAAAAATCAGGCAATAAATTTTAAGTTGCCAAAAGCGAATAAAGCATGGCGGGCAAAAAACCGCGAAAAATATTTACCGTAATATTTACTTGTATAATTTTAAATAAACTAAGGAGCAAAAGATGTCTTATCTGGCGTTATACAGAGCGTTTCGTCCTAAAACCTTCGATCAGATCGTGGGGCAGGAGCATATAGTACGAACGCTCGTCAATCAGATAAAAAACGATAAAACAGGGCATGCGTATCTGTTCACGGGCGCACGCGGAACGGGCAAAACCACTGCGGCAAAGGTCTTTGCGCGGGCAATAAATTGCTTGTCGCCTGTAAACGGCAGTCCTTGCGGCGAGTGCGAAGTCTGCAAAAAACTTGAAAACCCGTCTAATCTCGATATTCTCGAAATGGACGCCGCGTCAAACAATAAAGTAGAAAACATCAGGGATATCCGCGATAAAATTCAGTATCCGCCCGTTGCCGGCAGATATAAAGTGTATATTATCGACGAAGTTCACATGCTCACTACCGAAGCGTTCAATGCGCTTTTAAAAACTTTGGAAGAGCCGCCCGCACACGCTGTGTTTATTCTGGCTACAACCGAAGTTCATAAAATTCCCGCGACTATTTTGTCGCGTTGTTTAAGGTTTGATTTCAAGCTTGTGCCTACTCCCGTAATTGCCGATACTATTGCTAAAATTTACGATAAAATCGGCAAAAAATACACTAAAGAAGCGGTTTCGCTAATAGCAAAAGCGGGCGAAGGCAGTGTGAGAGACGCACTTTCGGTTGCGGATATCTGCGTTTCGTTTTCGGACGGAGAACTCACTTACGATGACGTTCTGGAAGTTTTAGGCGCGTCGGATCGCGAAAAAATCGAACAGCTCATAGGCGGAATTATTGCGGGCGATACCGGAAAAATTCTCACGCTTGTGGACGATCTTTTGTCTCGCGGGAAAAGCGTAAGCGTTCTTAATCGCGACGTTTGCTCGGCATTAAGAGATCTTCTCGTAATAAAAACTTGCACAAAGCCGGAAGAAATACTCAATTTGCCTGCGGACAAGCTTAAAGAGCTTAAAGCTTTGGCGGATAAGACAGACGTTCACGCGTTATTAAGATACGTTGAAATTTTCGCTGCCGCAGAAGCCGATTTAAAATACAGCACTCATCCTAAAATAGTATTCGAAACGGCGGCGGTTAAAGCCGGTATGCCGCAGGCGGACTATAATATAGATGCGCTTATGGGTAGAATAAGCAAACTCGAAGAGCAGCTTAAAAATGCTTTAGCAGGAAATATAAGCGTAAATCATATGGTTGCACCTGTGGCAAATAGTGTTAGTAAAAGTGCCGATAACGGTGTTATAACCGCAGATTTAAATAAAACAAATGAAGTTTTAAACGCGGCAAAACCCGAAATGCAAGTAAGCAAGCCCATAGCGGCGCAGGAAGAAAAGCCTGCCAAAAAAGTTTTGGTTGAAGGCGTGGATCTTCCCGAAATACCCGCTGAAGAAGATGGTTTTGCTTTTGAAAATTATGCAAAACCCTTGCAAAAGGAAGTTATCCCCGATATACCCGAAAAGAAAAGTTCGGTAAAAGCAGTAAGTTCAAAATCTGTATCCGGCGGCGAAACGAAAGCTCAGCCGAGCGGAAATGCAGAAAGAGCCTGGGGTGCGGTTCTTCGCAAAATGCGGCAGGATAAAGAGATAATGCTTTGGGCGGCGTGCGACGACGTAACCGCCGGAGACGACGGCAAAACGTTTGTTTTGTATGCGTCCGGCGAGAACGAATACACGTTTTTATCTAAGCCTGAAAATATTGCAAAGCTTAAAAATTACGTTTTAGCTGAAGGCTACGATGATATCAGGCTTGTTGCGGATAAATCGGAAGTTTTAAAAAACGAGCAGAGCGACGAACAGGTTGAAGCTGTAAAAAAGGCTTTTGAAGGCGAAAAGATTACTATAAAATAAACGTTAAAAACGCGGCAATAAATGCTGTTACACGGTAAATTTTGTTTTCGCGTTAAAATAAAAAAATATCTCATAAAATTTAAGGAGTGAAAGATATGGCAGGATTTAAAGGTTTCGGCGGTTTCGGCGGAAATTCGCAAATGCAACAACTTATGAAACAGGCGCAAAAGATGCAGGAGGAGCTTGCCGAAGCTCAACAGGAACTTGAGGAAGCCGAAATAGAAGGCGAAAGCGGCGGCGGACTTGTAAAAGTAACGGTAAACGGCAAAAAAGTTGTTTCTTCCGTTAAAATCAGCCCGAATGCAGTCGATCCGGACGATATGGAAATGCTTGAAGATTTGATTGTTGCCGCACTTAACTCGGCGTACGAAAAAGCCGAAGAAATGTATAACGAAAAAATGGCTAAGTTCGGCAATGCCGGAGGCATGTTATAAAAAATGAACGTTATTATTCAGCCTATTGCTCGGTTGATAAACGAATTTACCAAGCTGCCGGGTGTGGGCACAAAAACCGCCCAGCGTTTTGCGTATAAAATCATAAATATGTCCGACGATGAGGCTAAATTATTTGCCGAAAGCATTATGGACGCAAAACAAAAGGTGCGCTATTGCAGTGTTTGCGGCAATTTTTCCGAAAACGACGTATGCGACATCTGTCGCGAGCGCGCTTCCGATATCATTTGCGTGGTTAAAGAGCCTAAAGACGTTATCGCTTTAGAAAAAGCGCACGAATTCCACGGAGTATATCACGTTCTTCACGGAACGCTGAACCCGTTAGAAGGAATCGGACCTGACGATATTCGCATAAAAGAACTCTTAAAGCGGCTTGACGGAAGTGTAAAAGAAGTTATTATGGCAACTAATCCCGACGTTGAAGGTGAAGCTACGGCTATGTATATCGCCGCGCTGATAAAACCGCTCGGCGTTAAGGTAACGCGCCTTGCGCACGGAATAGCCGTAGGAACCGATCTCGAATATGCCGACGTCGGTTCGCTTTCACGTGCTTTAATTGACAGAAGGGAATTATAAAAAAATTAACGTAAGATTTTGTAGTATTTATCAAAGTATTTGTTAAGTGTGAAGATATATAAATAAAATTCGGATTATGCAACAAAAAACGGGTTGTAAGGCGAAAGCCAAACGACCCGTTTTGTTATACGTTTTTTATGTGAGTTCGTAGAATAATATTATTCTATGAACATCAACATGACATTGCATCTTTATTGTGGGTATGTGGAATTCAAAATGCTTATAGGTGAAGATATCATCTTCCCGCTAAAAACTAAGCCTATAGGTTGATTAATAAGGGATATATGCATATCCCTGTAACTCTTTGCAAAAGGGAATGTTTTTAATAATTAGCTTTTAATTTATTATTAACTTTAATTGTTATTTCGCTTTTCGCGCGGCGAAAAGCTTGGCAAAAGACGGCGGGGGCTACTCCGAGGCGCCCCCTGCACCCACGGCACTCCGCATCTCCCCCTTTTGCATTTTCCCCCTCTTGTCTAAGCGGGGGAAAAGTGAAGAAAACTTCTCTATAGGTTGATTAATAAGACTTAGAGAACAAATAAGCTTTCTCCTTTTGGAGAAATTCCCCCAGTGAATTGGGGGAAATGTTGCGTAAGCGACAAAAGGGGCGCGTCCGCCGCGTAGGCGAAGTGGCGCGTTCGCGCCGATAGAGGATTTCTAATAATAAAATTTAATCATTATTAAAAAACAAGGTCGAAAACCTAAAACGAGTTGTAAATTTATATTAACCGCGAAAAGTTTATAAGTGGTTATCAAGATGCAACGTTACGTTGCAATCCTCT
>CAKVPH010000015.1 GCA_934796775.1 uncultured Clostridia bacterium | reverse complement strand
AGAATATATTATTCTACGAACAGGTAGCGTGACGGCAGCTTGAAGCTGTACCCTTATTGTGGGCGTGTGAGCTTATAAAAGCTTGTAGGGGAAGATATCATCTTCCCGCCTAAAATGGGTTAATATAAAAACGGGCGGATACTATCCGCCCACTACGATTATTTTAAACATAGTAGAAAACTTAAAGCGAGTTGTAAATTTATTGCAACGCGAAAAGCTTATAAGTGGTAATCAAGATGCAACGTTACGTTGCAATCCTCTTCAGTCAATGCTATGCATTGCCAGCTTCCCCAAGCGGGGAAGCCTTAAACTCGAAGCAAGCTTTAACGAGTTATAAATTTATATCAACTCGAAAAGTTTATAAGTGGTAGTTTAGGTCAAGCGTTACGCTTGAAATCCTCTTCAGTCAATGCTATGCATTGCCAGCTTCCCCAAGTGGGGAAGCCTTAAAAAAAACTAAAACGAGCCAAAAACTCGTTTAGTAATAAAACATTATTTTAAAAAGGAGAAACTTTTATGCAAACCAAAAACCTTAAAAAGAAAGGTTTTACCTTGGTAGAACTCGTTGTAGTGGTTGCGGTAATTGCAGTACTTTCTGCAATACTCATTCCTACTATCGGTTGCTTTGTTGAACAGGCAAAGGAAACCAACGATATGGCTACCGTAAGATTACTTAATACTGCGCTCGTGGAAGACGAAGCTGCAAACGGCACACCCGCTACTATGACGCAGGCTTTAGCCGCTATGGATAGAAAGGGCTACGATATTGAAAAATTAAACCTTCGCAGCACCGGTGAAATCTATTGGGACGGAGCCAACAATCGTTTTATGTTGCTTAAAGGCGATGAAGTTTTATATGGCGATAACACTACACCCGAAAGCGAAAGATATAACTGGTGGAAGCTTCTTAAAAACGGCGACGAATTAAGCACAACATACAGTAACTATTTAAAAGAAGGTTACGAAGTTTCCGGCGGCGCATTAACAATTTCTACCGGACTTGACGTTGGTGAAAATACAGGTATAACTGCAGTTACATATGCAAACGACGGAACCGCTAAAAACATTGTTATCCGTACAAACGGCGGAGAACTCACCGTAAACGCACCTGCGGATACCGTAACTCACTATGGTAAATCGGGTAAGGTTGTAATCACGGCTGTAGCGCGTGCTTCTTATCACGAAAAAGGTGAAGTCGCTTCTATTTCTATTGTAAAAGGTCATGTTTCTGTAGAGAAAATGGCAAGTGTCTCCACAATTAAAGTTGATACATCTGTAGAAAACGATGTAAAAATTACTCTTAATTCAAAAGTTAAATCTATTATTGCAAAAAGCGGGGTTTTAACAGCAGATTCATCAATAGATAAAGCTGAAACAAAATATGAGATAGATTCTAATAGTACTGTTGATGTTGAAAATGCAGTTGCTCTAGTGGACGGAACACTTTATGAAGGGGAAAATGGCTTTATTTCAGCTTTATCTGAAGCTAAAAATGGTAAAACCTTAATTCTTCTTAAAGATGTAGTTTTAAACCAAAATTTTGAAATAAATGATAATGCTAACCTTACCATAGACTTAGCAGGAAGCAAAATTGCACTTGCTGATAAAAAATCCTTTTTTATATCAGGTGATTCTAATTTTGAAATTATTGGGGAAGGTAAGGTTTATGAACAAAGCCCATATTTTGGTCCGGTACTTGTAAAAAATAAAAACATGGATAATGGAGCGACATTTACTTTAGGCGAAAATGTTGAATTAGAAGGTTGGGCTGCATTATTTGTTGATCAATATTCTGTTAATTCAACAAAAAAATATAATTTTACTGCAAATATAAATGGCGTATTAAATGGCACTAATGATACAAGTGGAACAGTTGGTGCTGGAATTTACGTTAATGGATCTAATACATATACTGGTGCTGAATGTATAAAAATTAATCTGAATTCAACGGCAATAGTTAAGGGTACAGGACATGGTATATATGGAGCTGGTTATAGTAAAATAACAATGAATGAGGGTTCATATGTAGAAGGCGGAATTACAGGTATTGAAATGAGAGCGGGTGAATTAACGGTGAATGGTGGTACGATATTAGGAAAGGGAATTCCTACGACATCCACTCCAAACGGAAATGGTGCAACATCTACAGGCACTGGAATTGCTATTGCGCAGCACACAACAAAACTTGAAACAAAAGTAGAGATAAAAGGTGGTAAAGTTATAGGGTTTACGGCGATAGCTCAAGAAAATCCCCAAAAAAATTCGGCTGATGATACAGCTAAAGTATCTGTAAAAATTTCAGGTGGAACATTTGAGATATATCAAAAGGGTAAAATATTAGCGTATTTTGAAAACTATAATGTTGTAACAAATAATGGAATGAATATTTCAGATGAAGTATTTGGTGCAGAATATAAATTGCAAAAGAATAATACCAACGCATATAGAGTAGTTCCTGTTTCTACACAAGAAGATACAACAACTAGCTGGATGGACGTTCAATAAAGTTACTGGAAATATCTCACAATCTACTATAAAACTAAAAACCCCAAAACGCTTTTGCGGAAAAAACGCAAGGGCGTTTTTTTATGCCTTATATATCTTTTTTTATGCCTTATATATCATAGAGAATCCCTATCATAAAATGTTTTGTTTGCGGTTATTTTTTATTGCTTAACTTTTTTTTAAGCGATTTTCGTTATTTTTATATTATTTTCACATTGTCTGTTAAAAATACAGCGTCTTTCGTTTGCGTAAAGTTGATTTTTGTGGTATAATAAAATATCATATGCATTTTATACCAAAAAACTATCGTATATTACGGCGTTGTTTTTTGACTCTTTTTAATTGGTAATTTTATGGACGAGCAGAATAAAGAATTTTTATCCGATAACAACTTAATACAAAAAAATTCTGATTTTTCGCAAGTTCAAACGGATAATTTTGCGCAAAATTCAGACGGTAAAATTACCGACTACAATTTTTCGGCTGATCCGTATTATGCTTTGCCGCAAAACTATACTAACAAGTATAATTTATCTCGCGGTGATTTTGCTCCGCTTACAATAAAAGCCGCATTAAACCGTTGTTTGCAGGATAGGGGCGCAGTGGATATAGAATATATTTCTATGCTAACTATGCTATCGCTAAAGGATACCGTTTTCGCGCTCGAAAATTTTGTGTTCCGCGATCCCGAAAAAGCAGGCGAGTATTTTTATACAGGTTACGTTACGGCAGAAGAATATCTGTCGGGCGATCTCTTTAAAAAATTAGCAAAGGCATCAGAGGCTAACGCAAAAAGCGGCAGATACGAAAAAAACATTAAAGCTTTAAAAGCCGTTCTGCCGGCTAAGCCTAAATTTGACGAAATTTTTGTAACGCTCGGTTCGCCGTTTTTGCCCGCTTCGTTTGTTACCGATTTTGTGCAGTATTTGTATCGTCTTTCGCTTATACGCAACAAGCGTGTGTGTGAAGTGTGTTATCAAAAGGAAATTCACGACTGGTCGGTTATTTTAAACGTAGACGTAAAAAACACGGTTATTGCGTGCAAAACGTTTGGTACAGAGCGAATAGATATGTTCAAGATTATCGAAAAAACGTTGAATCACGAACAAATCCGCATAACCGACGTGCATGAAACAAGTAAAACTGCCCGCAAATTTAACCGCGAGCAGACTATGATTGCCGAAGAAAAGCGAACAAAACTGATAGATTGCTTTAACCACTGGCTTAACGACTTGCCTGATGATAAAAAGCAAGAGATAGTTGATAGTTATTACGAGCGGTATTATTGTTACCGTCCGCGCAGGTTTGACGGCAAGAATATAGAGCTGCACGATTTAAACGAAAACATAAAACTTTACGACTACCAAAAAGACGCCGCCTGGCGCATTATGTTAAGCCCTGCAACTTTGCTTGCGCACGACGTGGGCGCGGGCAAAACTTATGCGATGGTTGTTGCCGCTCACGAAATGAAAAAGAGCGGAATATCAAAAAAGAATCTTATCGTAGTGCCTAACTCCATAGTGGCGCAGTGGGCAAACGATTACAAGTTGTTGTATCCGTCTGCCGAAATTTTAACCGTAACGCCGCAGAATTTTGCGCCTGCCGTGCGCGAGCGTACGCTTAACCTTATAAAAGACGGCGACTACGACGCGATTATTATGCCTTACAGCTCGTTTGAAATGATTCCCGTAAGCGGTAAAAATAACGCAATCGAGCTTAAACTTGCGCTTACGCGTATGGAAAACGCCATGGCGGAGAATATGCGCCGCCGCCCGAACGTTAAAAACAGACTTAACACCCTGCTTTCAAAAGAGCACGACAAAATGCAGGTAAAATACAACGACGCAATAAAACGGATAATCGATTATAGCGAGCAAATCACTTTTGAAGAGCTTGGCATAACCGCACTTTTTATAGATGAAGCGCATAATTACAAAAACTTGCCGCTCGTAAGTTCTATGGGTAGTATAAAAGGAGTCAATGTGGACGGCTCTGATAAGTGCGACGATATATATTTAAAAACAAGCACGGTTTTAAAAAACGGCGGCAAGCTCATTTTTGCCACCGGTACGCCTGTTACTAACTCCGTTGCGGACGTTTACGTTATGCAAAAATACTTAGACGAAGAGCTGCTTACCGAAATAGATCTCGACTATTTTGATAACTGGGCGGGCATGTTCGGCGAAATTACAAGATCGTACGAAATTGACGTAGACACCGAAAATTATCGCCTTGCAACGCGATTTAACAGATTTAATAATCTGGGCATACTCTCGCGGCTGATAAACGGGTTTACCGATTTCCACGTTGTGGGAGTGGAAGGTCTGCCCGAAATTGCAGAAATTAAAACCGTGGTAGTGCAAAAAACGCCCATTCAGGCTGAACTTTTAAAGGATATTTCCGTCCGAGTTGAAAAAATTCGCTCGGGCGAAGTCGAGCGAAAGGAAGATAACCTTTTAAAAGTCACTACCGACGGGCGAAAACTTGCGCTTGACGTGCGCCTTTTGGCTTTACAACGTCAGATTTTGTGCAGTAAGGGCGGCGAAAGCGAAATTTGGAATTCAAAGCTTTACGGCAATAAAATTTCCGTTTGTGCCGAAAACGTCTTTGATTTTTACAATCGGTTTAAAGGCAAAACTCAGCTTGTGTTTTGCGATATAGGAACTCCTAAATCGGAATTTAACGTTTACGACTGTTTAAAAAACGAGCTTTGCCGTCTTGGCATAAAGGAAGAAGAAATCGGCTTCGTGCATGACGCCACAAGCGAGGCGCGCCGCGCAAGACTTTTTGAAAGCGTAAACGCAGGCGAAATAAAAGTGCTTATAGGTTCAACTTTTAAGCTCGGCACAGGCGTAAACGTGCAGGAAAAGCTCATTGCCATACATCATTTAGACGTGCCTTGGCGCCCGAGCGATATGGTTCAGCGCGACGGCAGACTTGTTCGCCGCGGCAACACTAACGAGAAAGTTTATATTTTCCGCTACGTTACGGACGGCAGTTTTGACGCGTACTCCTGGCAGATTCTGGAAAACAAACAGCGATTTATTACCGAGTTGTTGTCGGGTAGTGCAAAAGGTGCCGACGAGCGCCGTCTTGACGATGCGGTTTTATCGTATGCGGAAGTAAAAGCTCTTGCTATCGGCAATCCGCTCATTAAAACCCGCGTTGAAATCTGTAACGAACTTGCAAGACTGAAAACTTTAGAGAGAGAGGAAAACTTAAAGCGCGAAGACCTTGAAAACATGAAATTAGCTCTTCCTGAAGAGATTGAGCGGGAAAAACAGAGATTATTATGCGTAAAGGCAGATGCGGTTGACTATAAATATTCATCCGAAACACCCGATAATCGTCTTATAGCCCGACTTATTTCAAAAACTATATCATTAAACGCGCTCAACGCACAAGAGATTTTTATTGCGGACTTTAAAAACTTTAAAATCGTATTGCCTGCAAATTTCAATAAAATTCGCCCGTATCTTATATTGCAGGCGAACGCGCGCTACGTTCTTGATATAGCTACGTTTTCATCAGGCGCGGTTACAAAAATCGAGAATTTTTTAAGTACGCTCGATAAACAGGCAAAAGAATTAACCGAGCGCATAAACGAGCTTGAAATGCAGTTTATACAGGTAAAACACGAGCTTGAAAAGGGCGACGAATATGCTTGCAAAATAGCGGAGCTTACCGAAAAGTTAAACGAAACCGATAAAACTTTAGGGCTTGAAAAAACGCCTGTCGTGTAAAACGTAAGCCTATAGGTCGATTATTAAAAGATTTATTAAAAAGGTGTAGGGGAAGATATCATCTTCCCGCATAAAAAAGGCTTAGTATAGAAAGCGGGCGGATAATATCCGCCCCTACGTTTATTTTAAAGCAAAGTCGAAAACTTTAAACGAGTTGTAAGTTTAGTATAACCGCGAAAAGCTTATAAGAGGCAGCCAAGGGTGCAACGTCACGTTGCCAGCGTCAACGCTGCCGATAGAGGATTTCTAATAATAACATTTAATCATTATTAAAAAACAGTATTGTAGCGAAAAATCGCTTGATTTTTTTAAATCTATATAATATAATAGAAAAGCTATGGGGGCGTAGCCCAGTTGGTTAGAGCGCCTGCTTGACATGCAGGAGGTCAATAGTTCGAGCCTATCCGTCCCCACCAGAACAAATCGGCAGTAAGCAATTTAGCTCCTGCCGATTTTTTAATGCTGAAAAGCGTTTTCAATTAAGTAACCTTTCGGGTGAAAAACTTTTTTTATAAAATTTTTCAAAAAGGTATTGACAAAGCCTTTTTAAAGTGTTATTATTACTTTGCAAGTTACGGTAACACGGGTTACTGTGTATAAGTAAGTCTTTATTTTTGCTAAAACTTGCATGACAGACAGAACGGAGAAAACAGTTTGAAAGTAACAAGAGCCATGATCGCAAAGGAGGCGGGCGTAACGCCTACCACCGTAACGTGCGTTTTGAATAATACTCGTCAGGTGTCGGACAGGGTGCGTAAAAAGGTAATGGACGCAATAGATAAACTCAATTATGTTCCGGACGTTGCCGCGCGCGCAATGCAGGGCAAGGGCAGTAAGCAGATTTGCATAATGGTAGACAGCATAAAAAATCCTTTTTTTGCCGAGCTTGTTTACAGTATTGAGGCGGAGGGCATAAAAAAAGGCTTTTTCTTCAGTATCTGCGGAAAAATGGATTTAAAAACGTATGTTGCACATATTATTGCAAGAAAGATTGACGCCGTATATTTTTGCTCCGAAATTTTATCCGACGAAGTTAAATATATAAGTCAACTGCTTGATAACGGCATAAAGGTTTTAACAAGCCCAAAGTTCAAGCACTTTGAAGGTAAAATTTCGCTTATAGATATGGCAACGGGCGAAGCCGTAAAAAACGCAGTGAAATATCTTTATAAAAAAGGACACCGCAATATTGCCTTTATAAATACTTTTAACGAAAATTCCGCTTTGGACGACAGACTCCCAAGCTATAAACAGATTACTAAAGAGCTTAATATTCCCGCAATTTATTCTTCGCCTGAGGGTGATCTTGCAGCTAATATAGATAACGGTAAAATGCTGTTTAATCAACTTATAGACCAACATTCGGATATTTCTGCGGTTATAGGCATAAACGATCTTGTTGCAATAGGAGCAATGAAACAAGCCGAAGAATCGGGTTATAAAGTTCCCGAAGATATTTCTTTTATAGGAATAGACGGAATCGAACTTTCCGCACTTGTCGCTCCGCCGCTCACCACTTTTAAAAGCGATGCCGAAACGCTTGGCAAAAAAGCTTTTCAAATGCTTTACGATATGATAGAAAACGACAACATTACTTCTTACAACCACAGTTTAACGCTGGTTGAAAGGCAATCTGTCGCAAACAAAACAAATAAAAATTAACTTAAATTTTCCGCAAAACCCGGAAAACGTTTTTTAACAACAAACTACAAAGAAATTCACGCTATTATAACCAAAATTAAATTCAGATTTTTCGGAGATAATCAACGAATTTCTTTTATTTACGTCACAACGGTAACACGAGTTACCGTAATAAAGGGAGGGCAAATGACAAAACAAAAAAAATGGACATTAAGTAAATGGACGCTGTTTTTTATGGCGTCTTTGGGATTTGTGTTTTTGTTGGTATTCAACTATGCGCCCATGTTCGGCATTGCGCTTGCTTTTAAAAAGGGCGATTACGTTATAGACATAAAAGACGCGATTTTTAATTCCGAAAGCGCGGGGCTTGAAAACTTTGCCAAATTTTTAACCGATCCCGAGTTTAAAGACGTAGTTATAAACACTTTGGGTATGAACGTGTTGTCGTTGATAATAACCTTTCCGGCGCCCATAATTTTTGCACTTTTAATAAACGAAGTAAAAAACAAGGCGTTCAAAAGGGTAACTCAAACGGTTTCGTACTTTCCGTTCTTTTTATCCTGGATTGTGTTCGGCGGTATAATTTTAAGTATGCTTGACTCGCAAACGGGAATAGTGAACGACATTTTAGTAAGCCTTAAATTAGTCGAAGAACCCATAAATTTTGGTAAAAGCGAATATTTTTGGGGTTTGATAATAGTAACCGGACTTATAAAAGGCGTGGGTTGGGGATCTATAATTTATCTTGCCGCCATTGCGGGAATAGATAAATCCATGTACGAAGCTGCCGATATAGACGGCGCAAACAGATGGAGTAAAATGCTTTTTATAACGCTTCCGTCCATACTGCCCACTATTACGGTGTATCTTATATTAGCCGTGTCCGGAATACTCAACAGCGGGTTTGACCAAATCTGGATATTCCGCAATCAGATGAACCTTGACAGAAGCGAAGTTATAGATACTTACGTCTATCAGTACGGAATTTTAAAAAAGAGACACTCCTATGCCACGGCGATAGGTCTTGTAAAATCTCTTGTAGCGTTCGTTCTGTTAATTTTTTCAAACACGCTTAGTAAAAAACTTACGGGCAGGGGGATTTACTGATATGGTTAAAGCAAAAAAATTAGGGCATTACACCGCTTTCGATTATATTCTCGTGGTATTTTTCGTGTTGTTCTCGCTCCTTATGATTTACCCCATTTATTATGTAATAATAGGTTCTTTAAATCAGGGTCTGGACTATATTTCTGGCGGCGTGTACGTACTTCCGCGTAAATTCACGTTTGATAATTACAGAGTTGTATTTGCCGATTCCAACCTGTGGCATGCATATTTTATAACCGTTTCAAGAACGATTCTCGGCACTTTTACCGCTATAATCTTTACTTCGCTTGTGGCGTATGCAATGTCCCGCAAGGAGTTGCCGTTTAAAAAGTTCTTTTATATAGCCAACATATTTACCATGTTTTTCAGCGGCGGGCTTGTTCCGTTCTTTCTCATAATAGATATGCTCGGGCTTTATAATACTTACGCGCTTTATATAATTCCCTGTTTGTATTCGGTTTATCATATGATAATCATTCAAAGCTTTTTTAAAAACCTGCCCGAAGAGTTAAGGGAAGCCGCTGTTTTAGACGGTGCCGGCGAACTTAAAATATTTTTCGGCATAGCGATTCCGCTTTCAATGCCGGTTATTGCAACCGTATCGCTGTGGATAGCTATAGGGCACTGGAATTCGTATTTTGACGCAATGGTTTACACCAACGATAAAAATCTCGAAACGTTGCAATACTACCTTATGAAACTTATAAATTCGCAGAACATAAACGTAGGTTCTATAACATTGCCGCCGTCGGTAACCGAAAAATTAACGGCGGAAGTCGTAACTTTTGCGTCTATAGTCGTAAGCATGCTGCCGGTTATGTTTGCCTTTCCGTTTATTTCAAAATATTTCGAGCAGGGCATTATGATAGGCGCGGTAAAAGGCTAAGCGCAATAAAACGGCTAAAAAATAAAAAGCGGGTTTTCCGCACAAATAAAAAATAAGAAAGGATGGAAAAAACATGAAAAAAGTCTTGGCTATTTTACTCATTTCGGTTTTTGCAACGGCGTTATCGCTTACGGCATGCAAAAAACCTGACGACAACAAAGACGATTCGTTTTTAGATCAATTCACGGTAATCACCGACGCAAGCAAAAACAGCTGGGAGTTCGACACCGCAGACTACGATTTAACCTGGTTTATAGACGCGTCCTGGATGGTATGGCCCACATACGGCGCAGATTTAGTGTCACGCACAATCTATCAAAAAACGGGTTGTAAAATCAAGTTTTCTGTTGCGGGCGACGAATCGGGTACGGAACTTTCTACAATACTTTCTTCCGAACTTCCCGATGTTTTAACCATAAAAGCTTCGTCTATTTACGCAAATCAGTTGCCTGGCCAGAATTTTGTATGGCCTATCGATACGCTTATGGATAAATTTGCGCCGTCTATGATAAAGCGTTACCGCACCGAGCAAAAGGACGTTTACGACTGGTTTAAAGTAAACGATAAACTCTACGGAATACCTAATCTTTGCTATACCGATTATTATATAGGCGACAGCAAGTTAGCTCCCAACGGCGGATTTTTGGTAAGAGAGGACTGGTATAAGGAAGTTGTTTCGGCTATCGGCGAAGATATGACTACAAAAGAGAGCTTTATTAAAGGCGTTGAATATATTACCGAAAAATATTCAAAATCGATAGGCGTTCAACTTGATCCGTTCACCGATACGGGCAATCTTTCGGTTATATGGCTTTCGCAATACTTTGCCGTACCGTTTGAAAACGCCGACGGCAGTTATAACTATCAGCTTAGCGATAAGCGTTACGAAGAGGTAGTTACTTTTTTAAACACCTTATTTAATAAAGGCTATATAGCGGACGCAAACCTTACGGCTAACACTGCAAGCGTAAAGAGAAACATTTCGCTCGGCAACGTTTTTGTCAGTATGGCAACTCCGCAAAACTATAACGACGCATTCCTTAACTGTTACAACAACGGTATAAAATACGTTCCGTTAGTTCTTAAAAACGCTGCGGGCGACGCTCCCGTATTGCAGGATCTTCGCGGTAAAGGCTATATGCTTTCAATGATAACCAAAAACTGTTCGCGTCCCGATAAAGTTATTAAACTTTTCGACTTTTTATCCAGTGAAGAAGGTCAGCTTTTAATCAATTTCGGTATAGAAGGCGATACTTTTACCTGGGACGAAAATCACGAACACGTCGTATGGACGGAAAAATATATAAACGACTACGACAACGAAAATCTCACGCAATACGGCTTCGGACTTTGCAACGTGCTGTTAAATCAGAGTTTTTACGATAAAGTTGCACCGGTAACCGCAGAATGCAAAAAGGATACGACAATATATATCGAAAACTTGAAAGCTCCGCTTTCCGATTACAGTTACGATTACACCGCGTCGTTTATGTTGCCCGATACTACGCGCTCCGACTATTACGATTTCGTTGAGAAAAGCGAGCGTGTAAATCAGATATGGGGCAGATATCTGCCGCAGATAATATCCGCAAAAAATAACGACGAAGCGATAAAGACTTTAAAATCCACGCTCGACGCTATGAATAAAAACGGACTCGATTTTGTTTTGAAGTTCAATGCGGAATCATATACGCGTGCCAAAAAAGCGGCGGGTATGGAATACGGCTGGCCTTGCAATAAAAAGGATTACGTTAAACCCGTTACCGGACCTAACGGAAACTTTTCTTACTGGAAATACGTTACTAAAGATTAAGGAGCTTTTTAATGATTGAAGAACGTTACATAATAGACACCGATCCCGGCGACGATATCGACGACGCTTTTGCCATAACTCTTGCCGTAAAAGCTAAGCTCGATTTAGTTGGAATAACCACGGTTTTCCGTAACTCCGTTCAGCGCGCTAAAATGACAAAATTGCTTTTGCGGCTTTGCGGAAGAGACGATATCCCCGTTTGTGCGGGGGTGGATACGGCTGTAGTTCAAAAAATGCAGTATCTTTTGCCGCCGGAGCTTTTGGAAAAGGAAATGAAAGACGGTTTTTACACTCTGCCGCAGTATCTTCCCGAAATGGATAACGAAAATATAAGCGACGAGCATGCCGTTGATTTTATAATCCGCAAAGCGCGCGAGCTGAAAGGCAGCCTTGTAATAATTGCTATAGGCCCTTTTTCCAACGTGGCAATGGCTATCCGAAAAGCACCCGACATAATTCCGCTGATTAAAGAAATCCGACTTATAGGAGGCTATTACACAAAAGATATCCCCGAATGGAACGTGGCATGCGATCCCGAATGTGCGCGCGTTATGTATTCTTCGGGCATACCCATAAAGGCGATAGGGCTGGACTTAACTTTGCAATGCGGGCTTTCAAACGAAACTGTGGAAAAGTTAAAGTCGTTTAAGGACGGAACTAATAAATTGCTTTGCACAATGCTCGGCAAGTGGTTTGCTCATTACGGTTACGATAAACCCATAATGCACGATCCGCTGGTTATTGCAAGTATACTTGATCCCGAAATAGTCGGGTTCGAGCGTAAAAACGTGCTTATAGGTTTGCAGGGCGAAGAGCGCAACAAAACCATAATGCAGCAAAACAAAACGCTTGAAAACAGCGAAATAGAAGTGGGCTTGACTGTCGATCCCGAAAAGTTTTTCGCTATTTTCGATAAATACATTTTTAACTGAAAATTTTAAACCTATAAATAAATTAAAAGATGAGGTAAAAAAGATGAGAAAAACAAAACTTTTATGTCTTTTGCTCTGCTTGTTTATCGCCGTTCCGTGTTTTACCGCGGTTAATGCTACGGCTATTTCGGACTACGAGCAAAAAATGCCTGCGGCTTCTTCACAAATCAACGGAATAAGCCTTACAAAAATCGCAGACGGTGCCGGTGGCGGAATCATGCTTGAGCAATACGCTCTTTCAACCCGCGAACTTGCAAGCGCAAAATACTTTGCCATAAAGTATTACAACCCGAACAACGCCGCATGGCCCATATATTTTATCTGTCAGCAAAACGGCGGGCTTGTTTACATGTCGGAAGGTACTTCTTACACGCTCACCAACGAAAATTTTGAGCCTGTATCCGGCGGTACGGTTCAATATTCGGCTTTGGCGCCCGCTGTTTCGGGTACGGGATATATAATAATTCCCGCAAGCGCATTCAGCGGACTTGCAACGGTAGATGCTTTGTACATTACTCTTCCCGCAACTTCCGCCGCGGGCGTAAGCTATCATTTTGAAAAGCTTTTATATACCACTGCCGACAGCAGTGAAAATTTAAGCGATTTTACCGTGCTTACCGATTTTTCGCTCTGGACCGAAGCTTGGTTTGCCGGGCGCGAAACTAACGCCTCCGACATAAAGTGCGGGCTTGTTAAAGCGGAAAAAGATATAATCGGCATTACGGTTGACGGTTTATTAAACGGCGTTTCCGTAACGCAGGTTGCTTTTAACGGCGCGTATAACGAAGGCGGACTTATGGTCAATTCGTTTTTAGGCGATAATCCCGCGGTTATGGATATCACGTCTGCAAAATATTTAGCGTTTGAAATAGCAAATCCCTCTTCGGTAGATATGGCTTCGCTTATAAAATTGCAGGATAATGCGGGTAATCAGGCAACCGTAACGACCGGTGCGGAAATTGAAATTTTCAATAAAGATTTTACTTCGTCAAGAAAAGCGGTTTGCGATCCTTATGTGCGTTTAAAATCGGGCGAAAGCGGCTGGGCTGTAATTCCCGTAAGCGCATTTTCGGGGCTTAACGGCACGATCGTTGCAGTATATTATTTAATTCCCTCGTATGCGGCAGAATTAAACGGCTCGTCCGTTCAGTTCGGAAGAATAGCTGTTTATCAAAGCGAAAATATAACCGATTATTTATCGGGCGAAGTGGTGGCGGATCCCTTCTCGTGGGCGTACGGCGATTATACCGCGAGAATTGCCTCTACTGCAACCGAGACCATAGTAAGTATTGCAAGAGCTGTTTATAAAACGTCGCAGATAATTCCCATAACCTGCGACTTTGGCGACGTCAGAATTCTTGAAGATCTCGATACGAATTATCCCGAAACCGAAGAAGAATATAATGCGGTTTTAAAAAATAAAATTTACGATAAAGTCGGCGGATTAAGTCTTTCGCGCTACACAAGCGACGAGCTTAGGGGCAGTGCTATGAAAGTTGACGTTATCGAACCTAAAGCCGATCGCCCCGACGACTACGCAGGCATAACCTTTACCGCAAAAGCAAGCGTAAACAAATGGAGTCAGTGGGTAAACGACGAAGGCGAAATAGAAGGTGTAACATTCTTTGTGAAAAATCTTTCGTTAAGCGAAATAAGCATGTGCTTTGAAATAGACGAGTACGATCCCGAGCAGGATATAGCAGCTAACCCCGCAGGCGAAAGATGGAGTATAGGTTTAGGCGGCAGAATTATTTTAAAAGACGCTTTAACCGAAAAAGAAAGCGTTGTAAACGCAACGCCCACGTTCAACATTCCGTGCGGGTTTACCGGTTGGGTAAGAATCCCCGTGAATTGCTTTGCAAAACCCGCTTGGTGCAGCTGGGGCAATTCGGTGCTTGACCTTGTAAAAGTTCCGCAGTTCACCATTGCAATAAACACCGTGCAAAATATAGGCGCAAGCTTTGTTTTAGACGATTTTGGTTTGTATTACAACAAAACAAACGTAAGCTCTATGTTTTTTGATATCGGGCATACGATAGGCGACAATTTAAAATCGGAGGGTTAATTTTATGAAGAAGTTTTTAGCTTTATTAACTGCGATAATTGCAACGTTAGTCTGTTTTTCGGCTTGTGAAAGCTGTGTAAGCGACAACGATAACAGCTCGTCCTCGTCGTCGGGCGGAAACGAGCCGCCCGTACTTACAAAAAGAACGGCAGACGGCGAAATAGCATATATTTTTGATGAATACGAAGGCTTTTCGTATGACGCGCCTTCGGTAATTAAAGACGGAAACGACGTAATAGTCGCATATACCACTAACAAAACGCAAAATAAAGAAGATAAGATAATAGCCGTTAAAAAAGGAACTTTTGCGGACGGTAAATTTACTTTTACTGCGCAAAAAACGGCAATCGAACCTTCCCAAGACGGTTGGGATAAGCACAATATTGATAACGCCGATTTGGTAAAAGGCGAGTTTTTATACGGCGGCGAGAGTTATAATTACTTAATGGTTTATCAGGCAAACTCAATCGCAAGCGAAAAGAGAATGCAGATAGGCGCGGCTGTTAGTAAAGACGCTTTAAGTTGGGTAAAAGTAGGCGATAAACCGCTTTTGTCCTATGACTACGAAAGTTTAGGCGATACCGCAGGACTTTGTTATCCAAGTGTTGTAAACGTAAACCAAAAGGGCGGCATTATGTTGTTTTATACAAGAGCTACTTCGCTCGTTACCGAAACTCGTTTTGTTGAAATAAACGCCGCAAACTTAAATTCGCCTGTGTTCGGCGGAGAAATTTGTATTCCGAGTAGCGGTTTACCGCTTGACGGAAACGAATGGAGTATTACCGTAAACGCAGACTTTGCCTACGATAAAACAGCAGGCGAAATCTACATGGTAAAAGACGGCTTCCCCTATGCGAGCAACAACGCGAAAAAAGCCACAAAAATAGAAATCGCAAAAATTGCGGTTGCCGATTTATTCAGTCAAAGCGCGAAATGGACTACGGTTGTAAGCATAATAGACGGTCTTGACGTAGGTTATTCCCGTGTTTATTCTGCCGAATTTGTAACTGACGGATATTCTGATACGGACGGACGAAATCTTGCGCTGTTATTCAGCTCGGGCGTTTCGGCGTCGGACGCGTCAGACGAAAGTTATAAATTCAAAAACGGTATCCATTATTATGAAGTTCCGTCCTTAAACAGGGAGGACAAGTAATGAAGCCGATTATAAAAACGTTATCGCTTTTATTTGCGGCGGTGTGTTTAACGGTTTTTTGCTCTTGTGCGGATATGAATAATTCTGATAGCGATAAATTAAATTCTTCTTCCGGTTCATCCGGCGGCGAAGTGGTGTCAGGCGGTTTGCCTTTTACCGAACCGCTTGAAAAAGCTTTTAACTATTGTCCGTCTGTTTTTATCGAAAACGGCGAGATATATTGTTATTACTGTTCTAATGCCGAAAGCGGCATTATACAGGACCATATTTATGCAAGAAAAGGCGTAAAAAATAAGGACGGCAGTATCGGCTGGACCGAAAAAACGCTCGTGCTTGCTCCGTCGTTCGGCGAATACGACGCTTTTCATTGTTGTGATCCTTCGGTTATTAAAGGCGAGTTTTCATACGACGGAAAAAGTTATTCGTATTTAATGGCTTACACCGGCAACACGTCAAACGTAAACAATAAAATAGGGCTTGCTCTTTCTAATCAGCCTATGAGCGGTTGGGTTAAGGTTAAAAACGCGTTTAAAACATACGACGGTCCCGCTTCGCACTGGGGCGTGGGGCAACCGGAACTATTAAGCGTGAACGAAAAGGGCGAAGTAATGTTGTTTTATTCGGTGGGATCGTATTCTACCTATATGGTGGCGGAAAAGTGGAATTTATCCAACTTAAACGAGCCGCAAATGCTCTCGTCGGCGCAAATTACAACTAAAGGCTTGTTGAGCTTAAACGGCGGCGCGGACGTTATGAATAACGCGAACGTCGCTTACGATAAGCAACTAAAAAGGTACTATTTCGTATCCGACTGTCATCCTTATCCGACCGACGGCGATCCGCTTTTTGTATCGTCTGCGTTCCGAGTGACGTATATGAGCGAGAAAGGCGAAAATATAGGCGATACGTTTGCAAGTCTTGCCGCGCAGAGCGGAAAAAGCTGGTTTACTTTAAAAACTGTGGGCGAGGCGGAAACGGGCTATAAACGCAACAGTAACTGCGCTATCGTGCGTTCGCCTTACGGCTACATTCTTGATAATTCGTCTATAGAAGTTTACTATTCTATGAGTGAATTAGGGTATGGCTATGAATGGACTTATCGCATTCATTCTTATAAAATAGACGTTACAGAGTAAAAAAATTATAAAGAATATCCGTTTGTTATTACAGGCGGATTTTTTTATATGTTTTTAAAAAAATTATATGTGTAATAACTTTTTTGTTTTTTTCGACAATGGTTACTAAAAAATATAGCACAAATATTTGACAAAACGCTTATTTTATGATAGTATAAAGTAGCAAAAAGCGTGATAATCACAAAATTTGCAACATGGTGAATTATGATACGTCGTGATGATTATTTAGAAAAACTAAAAAAATCAATGTTTAATGGTATGGTAAAAGTGATTACCGGTATTCGTCGTTCCGGAAAATCATATTTACTTGATACAATTTTTACCGAATATCTTTTAGCAAATGGATATACGATTGGACAAATAATAAAAATTGATTTAGATAGTGATAAAAACGCTTATTTAAGAAATCCTGTTAATTTGGGTAAACATCTGCGTTCTGTTTTGCCTAAAGATAAAGAAGTTTTTTTATTTATTGACGAAATACAAAAATGTGAAGCAATAAATAATGACGCGTTTGATTTATCACTTTTTAAAAATGATGAAATAATTCCGCAAATTACGTTTTATGATGTGCTGAACGGTATTATGTCTGAATTTAAAAATGTTGATTTATATGTTACAGGTAGTAATTCAAAACTTTTAAGTAAAGACATACTTACTGATTTTCGTGGGCGCGGTTGGGAAATTCGAGTTATGCCGCTTTCGTTTTCTGAATTTTATTCGGCAAAAGGTGGAGATAAAGGTCAGGCGTGGATGAAATACTTAAGATATGGAGGAATGCCCCTTGTTGCGTCTTTTGATGATGATACGGATAAAAGTTTATATTTGCATAATCTTTTTGAAGAAACTTATTTTAAGGATGTAATAGAACATAATAAGTTATCTGCAAATAACAAATTAAGAGAGCTTACATCCGTGCTTGCCTCGTCTGTCGGCTCGCTGACTAATACCTGTAAATTGCAAAATACTTTTTGTTCGGTTGAAGATAAAAATATTTCGCGTGCTACAATTGAAAAATATATCGAATGTTTGTTGGATTCATTTCTTTTACATTCCGCCGAACGTTATGATCTCAAAGGTAAAAAATATATCGGTGGGCTTAAAAAATATTATTTTGTAGATACAGGTTTGCGAAATGCTTGTTTGAATTTTCGTCAATACGATCGCGGACATTTAATGGAATGTGTAATTTATAATGAATTGTTGCGTCGTGGTTTTGACGTGGATGTAGGCGTTATTGATGTGTTTGATCGAAACAGCAAAGGTGTAACCGAACGGAAGCATTTCGAAGTTGATTTTATAGCGAATATTGCAGACGAAAGACTGTATATTCAATCGGCATATGAAATAGATGATAATGAAAAATTATTGCAAGAATCAAAGTCGTTGACTCGTATAAACGATAATTTTAAAAAAATTATAATAGAATATGATAACTATGGTATTTATTACGATAATAACGGCATATTGCATTTAGGGCTTTTTGACTTCTTACTTGACAGAAATATTTTAGCAAAATAAAAAAATCTCTTTGGGTTTTCACTCAAAGAGATTTTTTGTCTTATTGTTAAATAAATGCGCCTATAGGTCGATTATTAAAGGTTTTTAGCTCGTATCAAGTTTTAACGGTTTGTAACTTTTTTTACGGAAGTCTTTTGTTTTTCTGCCTGCTTTGATGCCGGCTTACTTTCCTTTTTTGGCGCGGTTTTTGCTTTTTTTTCGTCTTTCGTCGTTTTTGTAGCGTCGGGTGCGGCTTTTGCTTGCTTTGTTTCTTTTACGGGCGTTTTAGTCTCTTTCGCGGCAGAAGTCTGCTCTTCGCTCTTTTTTGAATAATCTTGTTTTCTTATTTTTCCGTCGGTTTTATGTATTACAATATTTCCTTCCTGATTGCCCGCCACGTTTTTTGCGTAATCTATCGCTTCTTTTTGGGTGTTAAAAAGCTTTAACGCGCGTTCCGCCTTAGCTCCTTTTACCTGCCATTTGCCGTCTGCAGTCTGTGTTATATGATATTTTTGTCCTATAGCCATACGTTTTCTATCTCCTTTGTAATATTTAAAAAGTGCAGATAATCGACTTATACGCCGACTTTTCAACTTTTTTTACTTATTGTTTTTAAAAATAGTGCAAACCGCGCTTGCCGCCATTGCCTGTTCGGTGCCTATAAGTCCCACGCCTTCAAGCGTGGTGCATGAAAGTCCTACGTTACAAACCGGTATTTCAAGTGCCGTTGCAAGATTTTCCTTTATTCTGTCGGCGTAAGGGTTAAGCTTTGGTTTTTCCGCCATAATCACCGCCGAAACGTTGTTTACCTTATAGCCTTCGTCTTTAATCATTTTTAAAACGCGGCTAAGCAAAATCATGCTCGAAATATCTTTATACTCGGGATCTTTATCGCTGAAATAACAGCCTATGTCTTTAAGAGCGGCGGCTGATAAAAGCGCGTCCATAACCGCGTGGGTTAAAACGTCGGCGTCGCTGTGTCCTAAAAGACCCTTTTCAAAAGGTATATCTATACCTCCGAGTATCAGTTTTCGGTTTTCGGTAAGTCTGTGTAAGTCGAAACCCGTGCCGGCGCGAACGTTGCCGGGCAGGGTGAAATCTTCTGGGTAAGTAAGTTTTATATTTTCGCGACTGCCTTCGCACGGATACGCGCGACCTATATATTTACAATATGCGCCCGCTTCGTCGGTAAAAATATCGTCTTTTTTAATTAAAGAAAAAGCTTTTTTTATGTCGCAGGTCATAAACCCCTGCGGAGTCTGAATAACTCGTTTATCGCTCCGCGAAGTATGGGTAATCGCGCCGTCCGGCGAAATATTCCCTATAGTGTTAATGCAAGGCGTGCAGGTTATCGCGCTTCCGCGGGTAAGCAGAGTTTTAACGCAGTTATCCACTATTTGTGCCGTAACGTACGGGCGAGCCGCGTCGTGAATAAGCACGAATTCGCCGTTTACTTTTTCAAGAGCCGCTTTTACCGATTCCGTGCGCGTTTCTCCGCCTTTTACCACTATAGACGGAGTTTTGAATGTTTGCGAAATTTTTAAAATTTTATCGTAATCTTCTTCCGATGCCGTAAAAATCAGCTCGGTTATGCGTTCGTCTTCGTCAAAGGGCAGGGTTGCTCGTTCGAGTACGGTTTTTCCGTCTTCAAATGCGTTAAGCACTTTATTAGTTTTTAGTCCGGCGCGCGTCCCTTTGCCTGCCGCCGTAATTATTGCCGTTATTTGCAAGATGTTAATTCCTTTTTATTTAAGTTATAAGGGGCGGTCGCAAAAAAATTTGCAGCCGAACGGTTATTTTTTCTAAAAAAAGTTTTTAGACTTACGCGAAAAATTTTTCAGTTTATAATTTCATACATAGAAGAGGCTTCTTCTTTTTTAACCGTTTCTTTAAGCATAAGAACTTTAAATTTCAGCGTGCCGCCGCCGAAACGCAGCTCGCACACGTCGCCTTCTTTTAAATTGTAGGCGGGTTTTACGTCTTTGCCGTTTACCGAAACGCGCCCGCCGTTGCAGGCGTCGTTTGCCACCGTGCGGCGTTTTAATATTCTTGAAACTTTTAAAAATTTATCTATTCTCATAAATCTACCCGAAAAATCAGTTTATAAAATCCTATAAAAAGCTAAGCGGAACTCTATAAAAGTTTAAGCAAAATTATATAAGATTGCAGTCTGAAAAATTCGTCAAATTTCTACAAAAATATTTTGATAAAATGCCGAATTTTAATTGACATCTTGTTTGCTTTACATTATAATAGTATAATGCTAAAATTCTATAATTGTCGCTTTATGTCCCTTTCTCGCGTACGCGGGAAATAAAAAGGAAAGAGACGGCTATAGGAAACAAGATGTTCGAACTATATATATTATACACGGCGGCTCGATAAAAAGCAAGACGTATTTTATATTTTTTTGAAAAAAATAAGGAGTGTATGAATGACACGAGATTTGCGTACGGAAAAATTTGGCAGGGTAGAGAGAAAGACCTTTTCGAGAATTAAGGAAGTCCAACCCATTCCCGATTTGATCGAGATTCAGCGCGACTCCTATAATACTTTCATAAACGAAGGTATACAGGAAGTATTCGAGGACTTCTCCCCGATAACCGACTTCTCGGATCACTTCGAGCTTTACTTTCTCGACCATACTCTCGGCACCGAGCCGAAGTACAGTGAAAAAGAATGTCGCGACAGAGACGTAAACTATGCGGTAAAGCTCAGCGTTAAGGTGCGACTCGTCAACAAAGTAACCGGCGAGATAACCGATAAGGAAGTCTTTATGGGCGAACTGCCCAAGATGACGGATACCGGCTCGTTTATTATAAACGGTGCGGAAAGGGTAGTCGTATCGCAGCTTGTAAGAAGCCCCGGCGTTTATAACGGCGTAACGCTCGATCGTTCGGGTAAAAAGCTTTTTAACACAACCGTTATACCTAACAGAGGCGCATGGCTTGAATACGAACAGGATTCGCAGAACGTTTTGTGGGTACACGTTGACAGAACGCGTAAAATTACCGCAACGGTTTTGCTCCGCGCTCTCGGTTTCGGCACGGACAAAATGCTTACCGAGCTGTTTGCCGGCGATCCCATGATAGCCGCAACCATAGAAAAAGATACGGCTAAATCCGAGAACGAGGGTCTTTTTGAATTGTACAGAAGACTTCGCCCGGGTGAAGTACCCACGGATGAAGCCGTTCGTCAGAACCTTAAAAACCTGTTCTTTGAAGCAAAAAGATACGATCTTGCAAAAGTCGGCAGATACAAATACAACAAACGCCTTAACATGGGTGTTCGTATAGTAGGGCTTACCCCGTATGAGGACGTTATAAACGAAGACGGCGAAGTTCTTGCAAAGAAAGGCGACGTCTTAACTTACGAACAGGCTAAGCTCATACAAAACAGCGGTATAAACGTGCTTAATGTAGCCGTAAACGGCAAGCCGCATAAGATAATCGCCAACAACACCGTAGACTTTGAAGCGGTGTTCGGACTTTCGTACAGACCTTTCGGTCTTATCGAAACGGTATATTATCCGTCGGTTAAGTTCTCTAAACAAGTACGCGATTACGCTCTTACCGCAGGCGTTGAAGAAACCGCAGAACATTTCAAAAACGAAATCAACACCATTTATTATACCGAAGAAACTTATACTCCGGAAGGCGTTGAAGAAAAAGCGGAAGACAGAAAGAACTCCGAAAAACGCCGCGTTATGAGAAACCGCTTCGTAGAAGCCTGCTTAAGCTTTTACGAAATAGTAGAGGACATGAAAAAGAAAAAGGAACAAGATCCTTCTTACGTTCCCGAAAAGCTTACTTTCGAACAGAAAAAGGTCGTTCGTCCTTTACTTGAAAAACTCAATCATAAACACATAACTGCCGACGATATTATCGCAACGGTATCAATAAATCTCGACCTTAACTACGGTATAGGCTCGGTTGATAATATCGACCACCTCGGCAATCGTCGCGTTCGTTCGGTAGGCGAATTGTTGCAGAACCAGTTCAGAATAGGTATTGCCAGGCTCGAAAGAGTTATAAGAGAGAGAATGTCTACCCAGGATCCGCAGACCATTACTCCCGAAGCTCTTATAAACGTTCGTCCGGTAAGCTCTGCACTCAAGGAATTCTTCGGTTCTTCGCAGCTCTCGCAATTTATGGATCAAACCAACCCGATAGCCGAACTTACGCATAAGAGAAAGCTTTCCGCATTAGGTCCTGGCGGCTTGAACCGTGAACGCGCAACGTTTGAAGTTCGTGACGTTCACTACACGCACTACGGCAGAATGTGCCCGATAGAAACTCCTGAAGGACAGAACATCGGTCTTATCACTTCGCTTTCCACTTTTGCAAAGGTAAACGAATACGGATTTATCGAATCGGCATACAGAAAGGTAGATAAAGCTACGGGAGTTGTAACCGATCACGTCGATTATCTTACCGCAGACGAAGAAGACGCGTTCGTAGTTGCTCAGGCAAACGAACCGCTCGATGAAAATTCACGCTTTATCCACGAACGCGTATCGTGCAGAAGAAGAGAGGAAATAACCGAGGTTCCGCGTGCGGAAATCGATTATATGGACGTATCGCCCAAGCAGCTTGTTTCGGTTGCTACCGCGCTTATTCCCTTCCTTGAAAACGACGATACGAACCGTGCGCTTATGGGTTCGAACATGCAACGTCAGGCAGTTCCTCTGCTTAAACCCGAAAACGCTATAGTTGCAACCGGCGTAGAAGGCAAAATCGCTTACGACTCGGGCGTTATGATTATAGCAAAAGGCGACGGCGTTGTAAAAGTTGCTTCCGGCGACGAAATAGTCGTTACCGAAACCGACGGAACCGACCGCGTTTACAAACTCAAGAAGTTTGAAAGATCCAACCAAGGCACATGCCTTAACCAGAGATTTATAGCTCACGTGGGCGACAGAGTTAAAAAAGGCGATATTCTGGCGGACGGTCCCGCAACGTCTAACGGCGAACTCGCACTCGGCAGAAACATTCTCATAGGCTTCATGACCTGGGAAGGTTATAACTACGAAGACGCTATACTTCTTTCCGAAAAACTCGTTCAGAACGACGTATTTACGTCTATCCATATAGAAGAATACGACACCGAAGCCCGCGAAACCAAGCTCGGCGCGGAAGAAATTACGAGAGATATAACCAACGTCGGCGAAGACGCGTTAAAAGACCTTGACGCCGACGGTATCGTAAGAATAGGCGCAGAAGTTTTCTCGGGCGATATCCTCGTAGGTAAAGTTACGCCTAAGGGCGAAACCGACCTTACCCCCGAAGAAAGACTTCTTCGCGCAATTTTCGGCGAAAAATCCAAAGACGCGCGCGACACTTCGCTCAGAGTTCCTCACGGCGAAGGCGGTATTGTAGTAGATATAAAGATATTCACAAGAGAAAATAAAGACGAACTCGCACCCGGCGTAAACAAACTCGTCCGCGTAAGTATTGCGCAAAAGAGAAAGATTTCAGTCGGCGATAAGATGGCAGGTCGTCACGGTAACAAGGGTGTTATTTCAAGAATTCTTCCCGAAGCCGATATGCCTTTCCTTGCGGACGGCACTCCGCTTCAGATAGTTCTTAACCCGTTGGGCGTTCCTTCGCGAATGAACATAGGTCAGGTTCTCGAAGTACACTTAGGTCTTGTTTGCAAACAGCTCGGCTGGAAAATTGCAACGCCGGTATTTGACGGCGCAAGCGAAAGCGATATCAAATCGCTTCTTGAAGACAACCACTTTGTAAATCCTTACGGCGACGTAGACGGTAAAGTTCAGCTTTACGACGGCAGAACGGGCGAACCGTTTGAAAACAGAGTTACCGTAGGTATAATGTACATGATTAAGTTGCATCACCTCGTTGACGATAAGATCCACGCGAGAAGCACAGGTCCGTACTCGCTCGTAACGCAGCAACCGCTCGGCGGAAAGGCCCAGTTCGGCGGGCAGCGTTTCGGAGAAATGGAAGTTTGGGCTTTGGAAGCTTACGGTGCGGCGCATATATTACAGGAAATACTTACCGTTAAATCGGACGACGTAGTAGGAAGAGTTAAGACCTACGAATCAATAGTTAAAGGCAACGATATAAGCGAACCGGGTATCCCCGAATCATTCAAGGTATTGTTCAAGGAAATGCAGAGCTTGGCTCTCGACGTAAAAGTATTGAACGAAGCCGGCGAAGAAGTCTCGCTTAAGAGCCTTACGGACGACGACGTTGAAATGCATCCCAACCATAACCACGAACACGAAAAAGATTACGAAGAAGTGGCTATCGACGATGTATTCAATAAAGACGACGAACATCACGAAGACGAAAATTCCGACGACGTTACGGCTAACATCTTCGACGATATCGACCAGTTCGACGACGATGACAAATTCTCCTTCAAGTCGGGGGATCTTTTCGATGATTACGACGATGACGACGATGACGGCAACTTTTAATCAGGGAGGTTAATAAATGTTTGAACTTAACAATTTCGATTCTATACAGATAGGAGTCGCTTCTCCCGAAAAAATCAGAGAATGGTCTTACGGCGAAGTAACTAAGCCCGAAACCATAAACTACAGAACGCAGAAACCCGAAAAAGACGGTCTGTTTTGCGAAAAGATTTTCGGACCGACCAAAGACTGGGAATGTCACTGCGGAAAATATAAAAGAATCAGATATAAAGGTGTAATTTGCGATAAATGCGGAGTAGAAGTTACCAAATCAAAGGTAAGACGCGAAAGAATGGGCCATATCGAACTCGCCGCTCCCGTATCGCACATCTGGTATTTTAAAGGCGTTCCTTCAAGAATAGGTCTTATGCTCGACATGAGTCCAAAAGCCTTGGAACAGGTGCTTTACTTTGCCTGCTACGTGGTACTCGATCCCGGTCAGACCACTCTTGCTTATAAACAGGTTTTACACGAAAAAGATTACCGCGAAGCTATCGATCAATTCGGCGAAAATTCCTTTAAGGTAGGAATGGGCGCAGAAGCTATCAAGGAATTGCTTATGGCTATCGACCTTGAGAAAGAGAGCGAAGAGATCAAAAGAATTATCGAAAGCACTCCGAGCGGACAAAAACGTATCAAAGCGGTTAAGAGAATAGAAATAGTGGAAGCATTCAGAAAGAGCGGTAACCGCCCCGAATGGATGATTCTGGACGTTCTGCCCGTAATTCCGCCCGAACTTCGTCCTATGGTACAGTTGGACGGCGGCAGATACGCAACTTCCGACCTTAACGACCTTTACAGAAAGGTTATAAACCGTAACAACCGTCTTAAAAAATTGATGGAACTCGGCACGCCGGACATCATTATCAGAAACGAAAAGAGAATGTTGCAGGAAGCTGTAGACGCTCTTATCGATAACGGCAGACGCGGCAAAGCGGTAAGCGGCCCGGGCAATCGTGACTTAAAGTCTTTGTCGGGTATGCTCCGCGGTAAACAAGGTCGTTTCCGTCAGAACCTTCTCGGTAAACGTGTAGACTATTCCGGTCGTTCGGTTATAGTAGTAGGTCCCGAACTTAAAATTTATCAATGCGGCTTGCCTAAGGAAATGGCAATCGAGCTTTTCAAACCTTTCGTAATGAAAAAGCTGGTTGAATCGGGCAAGAGCCACAATATAAAGAGCGCGAAACGTACGGTAGAGAGAATGAACCCGATAGTTTGGGATATTCTCGAAGAGGTAATCAAGGATCACCCCGTAATGCTCAACCGTGCGCCTACGCTGCACAGATTATCCATTCAGGCGTTTGAACCCGTACTTATCGACGGCAGGGCAATCAAGCTCCACCCGCTGGTTTGCGGCGCGTTCAACGCAGACTTCGACGGCGACCAGATGTCCGTTCACGTTCCTCTGTCCATCGAAGCTCAGGCGGAAGCAAGATTTTTAATGCTTTCATCCAACAATATATTAAAACTTTCCGACGGTAAGCCGGTTATGAGTCCTACGCAGGACATGGTACTCGGTTGTTACTATCTGACTATAGTCAGAAGAAAAGACGGTCACCGTTATATCGACAGATTAAAGATAGCTGCTGCAAAAACGGGTAAGGATTATTCCGACGCACCCGAATGCTACACCTACGACGACAGATATACCGAAGACGATAACGGCGAACTTTACACCGCGGGAATTTATTCGAGCGAAGACGAAGCAATGATGGCTTATCAGACCAAGACCATCGGCATGCAGGACGAAATCTTTGTAAGAAGAGTTATTGAAGATACTCCTTTCGGCAAGGTTACGGGTATAATCAAAACCACCGTCGGAAAACTTATATTTAACGGAATAGTTCCGCAGGACCTCGGGTTTACCGAAAGAAAAGAACCTAAGGATTATATCAAGCTCGAAATCGACAACTGCGTAGATAAGAGCAAACTCAAAAAGATAGTAGACGCATGTTTCAGAAAGAAAGGTTCTGTATGTGCGGCTAACACGCTCGACAATATTAAGAATTTAGGTTATAAATATTCTACCGTCGGTTCAATTACCACCAGCGTATTCGATATGAAAATTCCCGATACCAAGCGCGAGTATATCGACGCTGCGGGCAAGGAAGTTATCGAGATCGAAGACACCTATAAAAAAGGTTTCATAACCGACGAAGAAAGATATAAAGAAGTCGTTAAAAAATGGTCGTCGGTTACCGATCAGGTTACCGAACTTCTTAAAGCAAATCTCGATGAGTTCAACCCCATCTGGATGATGGCTAACTCAGGTGCGCGTGGTTCTATCGACCAGATTAAACAGCTTGCCGGTATGCGTGGTCTTATGACTAACCCTAACGGTAAAGTTATCGAAATACCTGTTAAATCTTCTTTCCGTGAAGGTCTTTCCGTTCTGGAATACTTTATTTCGTCGCACGGCGGCAGAAAAGGTCTTGCAGATACCGCGTTAAAAACGGCTGACTCGGGATACCTTACCAGACGTCTTGTAGACGTAGCTCACCACGTTATAGTCCGCGAAGACGACTGCTTTGCATCGCTCGGCGAAAAGCCAAAGGGAATGGTCGTTTCGGCTATCCGCGATATAAAGGGCGGTATAATCGAAAAGTTGGAAGACAGAATTACGGGAAGATATACCATAGACGCGATCGAAAATCCGACCACGCACGAAATAATCGTTCCCGCAGATTCGATGATAAGCGAAGAGCAGGCTAAGGCTATAACCGCAGCCGGAATCGAATCGGTACTTATAAGAAGCATATTTACCTGCCGCGCTCATAACGGCGTATGCGCTAAGTGCTACGGCAAAAACATGAGTACCAACAATCAACCCATAAACATCGGTGAAGCCGTAGGTATTATAGCGGCTCAGTCGATAGGTGAACCGGGTACTCAGCTCACCATGAGAACTTTCCATACCGGCGGCATAGCGTCCACGGGCGATATTACCCAAGGTCTTCCGAGAGTAGAAGAGCTTTTCGAAGCTCGTAAACCTAAAGGGCAGGCAACCGTATGCGAAGTTTCCGGTACTGTAAAAATAGAAGAAAGAGATAACCTTCGCCACGTGGTTGTAGAAACCGACGAAGGCGAGAAAAAGGATTATATTATTCCGTTCAGCGTAGAACTCCGCGTTAAAAACGGTGAACGCGTAGAAGTCGGCAGAGTATTGACCGGCGGCTCGGTATATCCGCAGGATATTTTAAAAACCAGCGGTCCCGTTCCCGTTCAGGACTACATTTTAAGGGAAGTTCAGTCGGTTTACCGCTCACAGGGCGTTGATATTAACGATAAGCACGTTGAAGTTATCGTTCGTCAGATGCTCAGAAAGGTAAGAGTAGAAAACTGCGGCGATACCGATTTACTCCCCGGCGAATACGTAGACATCTTCCGTTTTGAAGACGAAAACAAGAAAGCTCTTGAAAAAGGCGGCAAGCCCGCAAACGCAAAGAGAGTATTGCTCGGTATAACCAAAGCCGCTCTCGCAACCGAAAGCTTCTTGTCTGCCGCGTCCTTCCAGGAAACCGCAAAAGTTTTAACGGAAGCTGCCATCAAAAACAAGGTAGATCCGCTTGTAGGTCTTAAAGAAAACGTAATAATCGGTAAACTTATTCCCGCAGGAACGGGCGTAAGAGATTATAAAATGCTGAACCCGCAGATAATAGTAAGTAAAGCGGACGAAGAGGAAGTACCCGTCGAAGAATCCGATTTTGACGACGAGTAAGCAAAATTTTCGTGTAAAATTTGCACTAAAAACGCAAATATTATAAAGCTTTAATAAAAACGATTGACAAAACGATTGTTTAAGTGTTAAACTTACTAAGTTAGCGGTTGCGGTTTGCCAAAGCGCAATTTCGGCGGGACAAAAACAATCGATAAATTTGTTGAAAAACAAAAATAAACAAGCTTCTTTAACGGGCAGTGCCGAGGCGGAATACTAAAAATTCGTTTTATTACGGACGTATAGTAAAAAGCTTTTCGGCGCGGCACGAAAGAAATATTCCGAAATACTACAAGGAGGTAAAACATGCCAACAATTAACCAGCTTATCAAGCAGGGAAGAACCACGGCGGTAAAAAAGAGCAAAGCTCCTATTCTGGACGAATGTCCTCAAAGACGCGGCGTATGCCTTTCGGTTACGACTACCGCTCCTAAAAAACCTAACTCTGCATTAAGAAAGATCGCAAGAGTGCGTCTTACTAACAAGCAGGAAGGAACGGTTTATATTCCGGGTGAAGGTCATAACCTTCAGGAACACAGCTCCGTTCTCATTCGCGGCGGCAGGGTAAGAGATTTACCTGGCGTAAGATATCATATCATACGTGGCACTCTCGATACCGCAGGCGTTGCAAAACGCGGACAAGCCCGCAGCAAATACGGCGCAAAGCGTCCTAAATAATTAAACTAATTTCACCTACTTATTTCGGAAATTTCTTTTAAAACCCGATATCAGTAGGCAGTATGCTGCGAAAACTCGCGGCAGAAGGTTCGCAAAAAATAAATTTTGCGATAGCTGTACTTGAGGGCTAAGCCCTGAAAATTTAAAGGAGGATTTAAATATGCCAAGAAGAGGAGGCGTTCCCAAAAGGAACGTGTTACCCGATCCTATGTTCGGCAGTACCGTGGTTACAAAACTTATTAACCAGGTAATGGTAGACGGGAAAAAGGGTACGGCGCAGAGTATCGTTTACGAAGCGTTCGATATTATGAAAGAAAAACTCGGTCAGGAACCGATGGACATTTTTAACCAGGCACTTGAAAACGTCAAACCCTTGCTCGAAGTTAAAGCAAGACGTGTAGGCGGATCAAACTATCAGGTACCTATCGAAATCAGACCGGAAAGACGACAGACTCTTGCTATCCGCTGGATCGTTTCTTATGCAAGAAACAGAAGCGACAGAGATATGTCTGCAAGACTTGCTAACGAGCTTATTGACGCTTACAACAACGCCGGCGGCGCTGTAAAGAAGAAAGAAGACGTTCACAGAATGGCGGAAGCAAACAAAGCGTTTGCACATTTCCGTTGGTAATTAAGGGGAAAAATGCCGAGAGAATTTGATTTAAAAAATACGCGCAACATAGGAATTATGGCTCATATAGACGCGGGCAAAACGACGACGACCGAAAGGATTCTGTTCTATACGGGTAAAACGCATAAGCTCGGCGAAACACACGACGGTACCGCCACTATGGACTTTATGGTTCAGGAGCAGGAAAGAGGTATAACAATTACCAGTGCCTGCACGACCTGTCAGTGGAAGGGCAATCGTATAAATATTATCGACACGCCGGGACACGTTGACTTTACCGTAGAGGTCGAAAGATCGCTTCGCGTTCTCGACGGAGCCGTCGCTACTTTCTGTGCGAAGGGCGGCGTTGAACCGCAGAGCGAAACCGTTTGGCGTCAGGCGGATAAATATCACGTTCCGCGTATTGCGTACGTTAATAAAATGGATATCAACGGAGCTAACTATTTCGGAGCTATCCAGATGATGAAAGACAGATTACACACTAACGCTATTCCTATTACCATTCCTATCGGAAAGGAAGATTCGTTCAAGGGAATAATCGACCTTATCGCTATGAACGCGATAATGTATAAAGACGATCTCGGAAAAGAAGAAGAGATAGTCGAAATTCCCGCAGACTACAAGGAAGATGCGGAAATGTATCGCAGCCAGATAGTTGAAGTCGCTGCGGACCAGGACGACGAACTCATGGAAAAATACATCGACGGCGAAGAACTCACCGTTGACGAAATCAAGCGCGGTTTAAGAGAAGCTACGCTCTCCATGAAAGTTACCCCCGTTCTTTGCGGATCAAGCTATCGTAACAAAGGCGTTCAGCACTTGCTCGACGCTATCGTAGATTATCTTCCCAGTCCTATCGACGTAGACCACGTTCAGGGCGTAAACAAAAAGGGCGAACCCGAAATCAGAAAGACTTCGGACGACGAACCTTTTGCGGGACTTGCGTTCAAAATCGTATCCGATCCGTTCGTCGGAAAACTCGCGTTCTTCAGAGTATATTCGGGTAAGCTCACTTCGGGTTCTTACGTTTATAACAGCTCGAAGGGCAAAAAGGAAAGAGTCGGAAGACTTCTCCGTATGCACGCTAACCACCGCGAAGAAATCGACGAGATTTACTCGGGCGATATCTGCGCTATAGTCGGTTTGAAAGAAACCACTACGGGCGACACGCTCTGCTCCGAAAACGCACCTATTATCCTTGAACAAATGGAATTCCCCGAACCCGTTATCAGGGTAGCAATCGAGCCTAAGACCAAAGCCGGTCAGGAAAAAATGACTCTCGCTTTGATTAAGCTTGCCGAGGAAGATCCTACGTTTAAAACTTATACCGATAAAGAAACCGGACAAACGATTATCGCCGGTATGGGCGAATTACACCTTGAAATAATCGTTGACAGACTGCTTCGTGAATTCAAAGTTGAAGCTACCGTAGGTAAACCTCAGGTTGCTTACAGAGAAACGTTCCGTCAGGCTGTCGATTGCGAAGGTATGTATAAACGTCAGTCAGGCGGTAAAGGTCAGTACGGACATTGTAAAGTTCGTCTTGAACCTTTGGAACCGGGCAGCGGATTTGTATTTGAAGACGAAACCGTCGGCGGAAGCATTCCCAAGGAATATATCGAACCGGTCAGAAAAGGTATTGAAGAAGCTGCAAAGAACGGTATTTTGGCCGGTTATGAAGTCGTTGACTTTAAAGCCACCGTTTACGACGGAAGCTACCACGAGGTAGACTCGTCCGAAATTGCGTTCAAAATTGCAGGTAGTATGGCGTTCAAAGACGGCGCGGCTAAAGCCAACCCCGTTATTTTGGAACCTATAATGAAAGTTGAAGTCGTTCTTCCCGATGATTACTTCGGCGACGTAATGGGTAACGTTACTTCCCGCCGCGGAACGATTACGGGTACGGACGATCGTAACGGATCAAAGGTTATCGATGCGGAAATTCCGTTGTCCGAAATGTTTGGTTACGCTACCGACCTTCGTTCGAGAACGCAGGGCAGAGGCAACTACACTATGCAGTTCGACCACTATGCTCAGGTTCCTAAGAGCGTTGCCGAAAAAATTATCGGCAGTCACCCGACTAAGGAATAATTCGTTTAATTGCTTAAATTTGCAATATAAGCGAGAACCCGAACGTGTTTTGTTTAAAGCAAATAAATTAACGTAACTTTAAAACAAAATGCGTGCGGACAAAAACAGTTTAAGTCGTGCGGTAAACCGCATGCTTGAAAAAAATAAAAAATAAAAAATTATTAGAAACATTCTTTTGGAGGAAACACAATTATGGCAAAGGCAAAATTCGACAGAAGTAAGCCCCATGTAAACATCGGTACTATCGGCCACGTTGACCATGGTAAAACCACCCTGACCGCCGCTATCACTATGGTTATGGCATGCAAAGGTAATGCCGCCAAGATGAGATACGACGAAATCGACAAAGCACCTGAAGAAAAGGCAAGAGGTATTACAATTAATACCGCACACGTTGAGTATCAGACCGACAATCGTCACTATGCTCACGTTGACTGCCCGGGCCACGCTGACTATGTTAAGAACATGATCACCGGCGCTGCTCAGATGGACGGCGCGATCCTCGTTGTTGCTGCTACCGACGGTCCGATGCCCCAGACCAGAGAACACATTCTTCTCGCTCGTCAGGTTGGCGTTCCTTACATCGTAGTATTCCTGAACAAATGCGATCAGGTTGACGACGACGAACTCATCATGCTCGTTGAAGAAGAAATCAGAGATCTTCTTACCGAGTACGGATTCCCCGGCGACAAGACCCCCATTATCAAGGGTTCTGCATTAAAGGCTTTGGAAAAAGCTTCTTCCGGCGCTTCCAACGAAGAAATTCTTGCTGCTCCTGAATGCCAGTGCATTCTCGAACTCATGGACGCTATCGATTCTTACATTCCTAGTCCTGAAAGAGAAGCTAATAAGCCCTTCCTTCTCCCTGTTGAAGACGTATTCACGATCAGTGGTCGTGGTACCGTTGCTACCGGAAGAGTTGAACGTGGCGTAGCTAAAGTTGGCGATCCCGCTGAAATCGTAGGTCTTAAAGACGAAAAGACCAACACCGTTATTACCGGTCTTGAAATGTTCAGAAAACTTCTTGACGAAGCACAGGCAGGCGACAACGTAGGTGCGCTTCTCCGTGGTATCGACAGAAAGAACGTTGAAAGAGGACAAGTTATCGCTAAACCCGGTTCCATTCATCCTCATACCGAATTTACCGGTCAGGTTTACGTTCTTACCAAAGAAGAAGGTGGACGTCACACTCCGTTCTTCAACAACTATCGTCCTCAGTTCTATTTCAGAACCACCGACGTTACCGGTTCAATCGAACTTCCCGCCGGCGTTGAAATGGTAATGCCTGGCGACCACGTAACTATCTCCGTTAAGCTTATCACTCCGATAGCTATCGAAGAAGGTCTCCGTTTCGCTATTCGTGAAGGCGGCAGAACCGTTGGTTCGGGCGTTGTTGCTTCTATCATTAAGTAATTTAAACTTAAACCATATAAAAAAGTCCTTTGGCTTTCCAAAGGGCTTTTTTTGTGTATAAATTACATTTTAAATTTTATATAAAAATGGCTCTGCAATAATTGTTTTGGTGTTAATCAAATCATTTATTGCAGAGCCTTTTGCTATTTTTTTTGTTTCAGCAGTATAAATCAGGTTTAATTATTCTGTTTATCAGCGTTATTTCTGTTCCTTTATTTACTCTGTAGTTGCCGTCTAAAAAATCTGCCGTTAATATAAATACATTCTTTTCGTCTGTTTCTTTGTCTATCACAAAGTTCAGCGTTATTTTTACTTTTTCTTTAAACCTTATCTCTCTGTTTATCCAGGAATAATCGCTTATTGCGTTTATTTGTTCAAGCATATTTACGTTTGTTATACAGCCGTTTTTATCCGGTTCAATCGTAAGCTCTTTGTTATTTTTACCGTATAATTTGTAACTGCCGTAAAACGGGAGTTGTATTTTTGCATTACTTTTTAATGCAAAGTTCTTTAGCTTTAACGTGTGCGATTTTTCTATTTGCTTTTTTAGCTTTACTATATCTAATTTTATCTCTAAATAATTACCGGTTTTGGTAATTTGATTTTTATCTTTTGCACTTTTTAAATACGAAATACCACTTACAAATTTTGCATAATTAACCGTTATTTCGTATTCTCCGTCATGGAGCGATACTTTCTCGTTTATAAAGTGTTCGGCAATAGCTGTTTCCTGAGCTTTGCCTTTCGAAAGACTCGGCAAAACCATTATGCATGTTATAGATACAACAACGGTTACTATCAATAATATTAAGTAATTAAAGTTATTTTTTATATCTGTATTGTTGTTTTTTAGTGATTGTTTACTTGTATCCGAATCTTCACAATTCGTTTTACTCATATTCTTTCTCTTCTGTATCTGATTATTCTGTATTATTATTTTATGGTTTTAGTTTACTTAAAATAGTATATTCCACTCATAAAACACTTATAATTATACAATCACAATCTTTATAAATCAAGTGTTTTTATTACTTTTTATAAAAATTTTTAATAAAACACAAATAACGATTTTTTGTTTATTTATTATAATTAATGTTTGGGATTTTTTGAGTGTTTTTTAGATAAAATATATTTTAGCCTGTTTTTAGCTTAAATGCTTTGATGTATTATATTTTAAAACTAAAACGATAGAAAAGGGATAGTCATTAAGTCCGATTTTTTAAAATAGTATAAAGCCATAAAACGGGATAGAACGAGTGCAGAGAGGTAAAGAAGTGTGTTTTGCAACGCTGCTAAATATTAAAAATCACGGGGCGTTAAAGTCTCTATTTTAGAGCTAAAAAATAAAAGCTACTTTTTTGCAAAAGAAAAACCTAAACCAAACACTCTCGTATTCGATTTAGGTTTTGTTTGGCGGAAAGCCTGAAAGTCAATTTGAACTTTTTGTCTTCAGGAAATCCTTTATTGTAGCGGTTCATCTTTAATCTCTTTGCGAATTTCCGTAATTTTTGCATATGTTTTTCTAAACTCAGAGAAAATGTCAATATTACCAAACTTAAAATCAAAGCCTGCTACATTATGGTAACTACAACAAATTTCATCGAATAAGATAGCAAGAAGGTATATAAATTCTGTATTAAGTTTTATCATGCCTTCTTGCGTTAATTCCATATAAGTTAGATTTGTATGAACAAAGTTGTTACAGTATTTACGCCAAATTGCCAAATCATGAATATTGGCAAGCTCAAATAATTTATCGTAAGATATTTCCGTTACACCAATAAGTTCTAACCACCCTAAAGAATAAAAATCGATAATGTTTTTTCTTTGCTTTTTGGTTAATTGGCTTGCATCGTATAATTTTTTTAGTTCGCAGTCATCCTCATTATGCTCTAGATAATAATGCCTTGCTTTTGCAAATGTTCCATATGCAGACAAATTGTTTTCGCTTAGTCCGATTATTTTCGCTGTCGCCACCTGTTCAAGTAATTGACGCAACAATGTTCCAATTTGTGAGTAAGATTGAATATCTATAGCCACACAACACAAAGCAATTCCACGATATATCTCATTCGCAAGAACGAAATAGTAATTGTACTGTTTATTCTCAAACTTATCCATATCAACACAAATTTGAGTGAACATATTTTGAGAAATGTTAAAAATATTTTCTTTTAATGTTAAATAGTTCATGATGTGAAATCATCTTTCCTCCCCAAAGAATTACATATTATATCAGTTTTTCAATAATATCCAACTCATAACGACCAAGCATAGTTTCTAAAATCTTCTTATTGATTTTGATTAAGTGAAACAATTCTTCTTCGGGCATATCGTCTGAAACCTTAGCTTGTTGTCTTAAAACATTCTGTATAACACGAACAGCATTATCAGGGACACCATATTCTAGTAAAACTCTAAATGCAGGCGATATCATACTGTTTTCAACCATTTCGGCTACATAAGAATAGTCGCCGGAAACTTTACCGTGTTTTTTGCATGCATATTTTTGCAAGGAATCTACAACATTTAGCCATTTAGGCGCACGATATTGCTGCCAGTTTTTTTGGAATGAAAAAACTTTTTCAATCACCTTATCAATAGCGCTTTGCGCCTCATCCGTATATGTTTTATAAATATCAGCAATTGTTGTATAAGCAAAGTCTTTCGATTTTGCCAATTCCTTAAGTTGATAATTTATATCATTCTCAATTATTTTTCCAAGCGTATCTCCATAGCAAATACTAACTATTTTACAACGTATATTATCTCGACTTCCAAAACTTGACCTTTCTTCTTTTGTTGAAAGATTTTCCCAACATAAATCTATAATATATTTCAAATTGTCATGTAAATATCTGTCAGGCTGGTTCCAAGCAATGTATTTGTATTTTTGTGGATTAAAAATATCCTTTTCTAGTTGATTTAGTATTGCAAGTTGTCCTTCTATAGAAACGGCATTTCGTTTTAGAATCGATTGCAATTCGGAATCTAATGCCTTGAAGTTAGCATACCGCTCTTTATTATCATTAATTGGCTTTACTTGGTCTTCTTCTAAATTGACGAGCACATCACTGTCAATAGGATTTTGGTCAATTATTGGTATGTCAACTGACACCAACTCTTTTTTTGGCGGTTCTTTTAGATTGATTATTATTCCAACATAGTGTTCCATTAAACGACCAGCTCTACCTTTTATATTAGCATAGTCAAAATAATCAACATCTCTTTTGCCAATTTTATTATCATAATATATAACATTTTTGGCAGAAGTATTTACACCTTCAATAATCGTGTTTGTACAAAATAAAAAATCTAATTGGTGTTGATTAAAGTAAGTTATAGTTGAAGTTGTAATATGCTTTGGCATAGAGCCATCATGTACACCAATACCATAACCCAAACATTTTGTCAGAGACCATCCCCAAGCGATATTATTATCTATCCAATCAGTTAGAGGTATTTTTCTAATTGGCATATTTTTGCAATCCTTATGTTTTGCATATTGAAACGCCAATTTTCTTGCAGTAGACGGTGACGAACAAAAAATTAAAGTTTGTTCTGATATATTATCCAATATGTTAAATAAATCTTCTTCCGAAACTTTTGTTTTAGACTTTTTCACATCGGCATATTTATCAAATACATTGGTGTTAACCAACGTGTATCTTGTTTTAAAAAACTTCGCATTATACTTTTTGAGAAACTCGTCTGAAACACTATCAATATTTGGACCTAGCAAATAAAATTGACAATGCTTACTCTTCATAACTTTTAAAAATGCATTATTTAATATATTGCTTCTGTTATCGCCACGAGTGCTACTCAACTTATAAAATTCATCTAATATCAAAAAATCAATATTTGGCAAATCGGTATATTCCAAAACTCTCTCGGCTGTCAATAAAAATATATTGCCCTTATCGTTGGATACTGTTTGATTTGTCTGGACTATAATTTTGTAGCTGTCTTTATATTTATTAAGCTTTTGTCTGGTTTCGTCTAAGAGTGCCAATGTTGGTTGTATAATAACAATATTATGAAAAATCTTACTAGCAACAATTTCTTCTATCAATAAACTTTTGCCAAAACTAGTAGGCGCGCTAGCAACTATATTTTCCCCGCTAAATATCAAATCAGACAATTCTTTTTGTCCTTCATGTAGATACAGATTTAGTAGTGATGAATGATGATGTTCCATTCTTAATTTAAATCCAAAATCTTTATCAGAAATATTTAACTTTTCTATATAAGGATAAAATCCAACCGATTCTATTAATTCCCCCCAAATTACTTTTGTTGGTTCCGGAATATTGTCCCAATTGTCTAACACATAGATTATTATTTCTAATGAATCATCAGGGTTTTCCGAAATGATTTGCGATACTCTTTGGGCTAACGCAAAACTTTCATCGACAGATATTATATTGTTGTTAATTAATTTATTTACTATTGTATCCATAATACTCCTTACATATTCTGCATGTGCCATAAACGTTCATGTAGCCTTTTTACTAATTCTAACTTACTTTCAACAGGGAATAGCATCAAAATTATATTACATTGGTTTTTTAGTGGATGAGTATTTTGGCTATCAAAATACTGCTTTAAATCACGAATATTTAATTCATGATAATTATCAAAATCGAAAGTTGTATCTGCTTTAAATTTTGAGTAAATATCATTCTCATATGTACACAATAAAGGGATATTTATCATTTTTAATTTTTCCTTTAGTTGAGCACATGAAGATAACTTCTTTATCCATTCTTCTCTTTGAGGAATAGAATTATTATTTAAATTCTTTTTTATTAACACAAATTGGTCATTAAGGTAGTCTGTTGTTAAATGTTTATCCAAGTCTGTTATTAATGCTTTCAATCCCTGTTTGGCATCAGTATAAAGTTTACTTTCTCCAAGCCATAAGATTTCTTCTGTAGGAGAGATATGAACCGCGTCAAAACCATGCGCAGGGATTCCCGAAGAGTCTTTAAAATAAACTTTAGATATAAGAGGTATAGTCCCCTTAAAATCTCTTAATAGAAAATGTAATAATAGCTCTCCAAATTCACCCTTTTTTCTAAAAGGGAAGTTATCTAATTCAGCTTTTGCGTTGTCATCATTTTCTAGACATGCTTTACGCATTAAATCATATTCTTTTATTTTATAAATAGACTTTGCCGCTTCTCTAAGTTTTTGAACAACTTGTACTTGAGAAATATTTGAAGTTTCATATTCTGCAAAAACATATTCTGGAATAACAGAAATCAGCTCTTCTGTAAAAAGTTCCAATGGATAAAGTGCTTGTCCCATATCATCAATATCCATTTTTAGGAGAAACGAAATTAAGTCATCTTCGTCAACTTTTAAAACAACAACATCATTTGTATCAAATATTTTGCTCATTTTACCACTCTCATAATAAATTTATTTAATTATACCACATCCTAGTAAAATTTTCAAGGTAATAGGCTCTTGCTCTTTACATTTTTTATAAAAAGTGTTATAATACTTTCAATAATGAGGAGTGTACTGAAATGAGTTTTTCTGAAAAAGTAAAATATGTTCGAACTGAACTTAAATTATCCCAAGAGGATTTAGCGAGAGAATTGGGTGTTAGTTTTGCCACAATCAACAGATGGGAAAACGGCTCTTATAATCCAAGTAGATTAGCTAAAAAGGCTTTTGATGATTTCTGCAAGGAAAACAATATTGTAGAGGAGGACAAGTAATATGGCTGAACAAGGTGGATATATTTACATACTGACAAACCCATCCTTCCCTGAATACGTAAAGATTGGATATGCAGATAACGTAGACGAAAGATTAGCACAATTAAATCGTAGCGAATGTACTCCTTTTGGATTTAGAAAATATGCAGTTTTGCATGTTGCTAATAGGTTGGCTGACAAAAACGTACATAAACTGCTTGATATGTTCAAACCTGAACTTAGGGCAAAAGAAAACCTAAATGGAAAACTTCGCGTGCGTGAGTTTTTTGCAATGTCACCTGAAGATGCTGTTGACGTATTGGGAACTATTGGCGGTATGTTTGGCGAAACCCCCATTATATATGCACAAACTGCTCAAGAGAAGAAGGAACAAAAGATAGCGGAAGAAGCTTCTATTGTTGCAGAAAGAAAATCCCCGTTTTCTTTCTTTAAGTGTGGTATAAAAGTTGGTGAAGAGGTTATCTATATTCACGATAATTCTATTGTTTGTACTGTTGCTGGCGATAGAGAAATACTCTATCAAGGAAAGACTACTTCTTTAAGTGCCTTAGCAAAGAAATTGCTTCATCGTGATTGTGGAGTTCAAGGAACTCTTCATTTCTCATATAAAGGAGAAGTATTATCCGCTTTAAGAAAAAGACTTGAGGATGAAGGTCAATATAGAGAAAATGAGCCAACCGACACGCACACGTCTTTTCCAGATAAAGACAATGGTGACGATAAAAACGGTATCTCGCTTTACTTTACGACGGATAAATATACCGCAACATGCGTATGGAACGATGACGGATTTTTGTTGTTGAAAGACTCTAAGTTGTCTATTTCAAACAGTCAAAGTTGCCCTAATGCAATCGTAAAGATGAGAGAAGAAAAATCAACTATAATCAATGGCGAGCGCGTTTTGTCGGAAAACATACTATTTACAAGTAGTTCGGCAGCAGCAAAATTTGTTGCGGGCAGTAGTGTGAGTGGCAATGTTTGTTGGAAAAATGCAGATGGTATTTCACTGAAGAGTCTGCAAAAAGGAGAATAATATGAACTATATCGGATCTAAATATTCATTGATTGATTTTTTGGAAACATCTATAGATAAAACATTGAAATTGCACAACGAAACTAAACAACCGTCCGAAATGGTTTTTGCCGACTTATTTGCTGGCACTGGGGTTGTAAGCGGTTCTTTCAAAAAACAAGGTTATTCTATTATCGCCAACGATATTCAATACTACAGCTATGTAATAACTAAGCATATGATTGAAAACAACGGCAATCTTGACAAAGAACGTTGCAACCACCTTATTGAAGAACTTAATAATCTTGAAGGCATTGAAGGCTTTATATATAAAAATTACTCATATGGCGGTACTGAAGGACAAGAATTTCGTAGGATGTATTTTTCTGATTTTAATGCTAAAAAATGTGACGCTATCAGAATTGTCATTGAGAATTGGCTGAAACAAGGGAAAATCAATGGACACGAATATTTCTTTTTATTGGGTTCATTGTTAAATAGCATTGATAAATATGCTAATACGGCATCTGTTTACGGGGCTTATCTTAAAAAACTTAAAAAGTCTGCATTAAAAGAAATGGAACTTATCGCACTTCCTATAATGCAAGGAACTGTTGACTGTAAAGTATATAATGAGGATATAAGTGAACTCATAAAGAATGTTTCAGGCGACATATTGTACCTTGATCCGCCGTATAATGCGCGTCAGTATTGTTCAAATTACCACTTGCTTGAAACAATCGCAAGATATGATAACCCTGAAATTAAAGGTAAAACCGGCTTGCGTGATTATGCTGACCAAAAAAGTGTATTCTGCATAAAGAACAAAGTCGCAGATGCTTTTAACGAACTCATTAAAAATGCAAAATTCAAATACATCTTTTTGAGTTATAACAACGAAGGACTTATGTCTTTCGATACAATTGAAAAAGTAATGAGAAAATATGGCAAATACAAAGTGTATATGCAACAATATCGTCGATTTAAAGCAGATAATGCGAGAGATTGCAAGTCTGATTCAACAATAGAATACTTGCATTGTTTAGTTAAGGAAGATATGTAATGGGCAAAATAAACGACCTTGATATGTCAAATTGGAAAGAATTGACGGATGTTTGGACTGACAGCCTTTGGATTATTCCCCAAAGAGATAATTCAGGAGCTCACGACGGACATTATCACGGTAATTTTGTTCCGCAAATACCGCATCAACTACTTACCCGTTACACAAAAGCAGGTGATTTTGTATTAGACCCTTTTGCCGGTAGCGGAACGACTTTGATTGAGGCACAACGAATGGGAAGAAATTCCATCGGTATAGAACTACAACCAAATGTTGCAGCAGAAGCAATAAATAGAATTCATTCCGAAAGTAAAGATGGCATTGTTGCTGATACATTTGTAGATGATAGTAGAACATTTGATACGAAGAGAATATTAGAGACTTATAATATCAACAGCGTTCAATTTATTATTTACCACCCACCCTATTGGGATATAATCAAATTTAGCGAAGATGAAAACGATTTGTCAAATTCAACCAGTTTAGACGAATTTATAAATAATTTTCGACAGGTGGTAAGAAACACGTCTGCAATACTTGAAAAAGGACGATATTGTGCCGTTATAATAGGCGATAAGTATGCAAACAGTCAATTAGTTCCGTTGGGCTTTTATTGTATGCAAGCGACGCAACAAGAAGGACTTACACTAAAAGCAACAATAGTTAAGAATTTTGAGGAAACAAAAGGCAAAGCAAATCAAAAAGCACTTTGGCGACAACGTGCTTTGCAAAATGGGCTGTATCTATTTAAGCACGAGTATATCTTTGTATTCAAAAAGGAGAAGTGAGCACTTCTCCTTTTCCTTATAGATATTTTATTAATTCAATTTCGTTATTATTTACATTAAATCCAATGTATTCTAAGTTTGAAACTTCAACACCCTCTATATGAAAATTGAAATTTTCATATAGAGTCTTGAGTTCTCCATCAATATCACCTCTTGCGATAACGGAAGGGATAACGTGTATGTGTTTGTTTCTGTATTTCGGTATTACATAATCTGACAGCCATTCTAAATACCAAGGAAGCTGTTTATCTACGATATACTGATATGGAGCAACTTGTTTTAATTCAATTACTTTAATAAAAACATCATTGTCAGTTTCTTGCTTAATCATTAAATCAATTCTCTGCATTCCAACGCCACAGGACACTTCATTCCCAATCCAAACATCATTGTGTGGCAATGGTAATAAAGTAGTTCTATACATTGCATTGTCAATATTTGCAGTAAGATACGCTTGTAAATGGGCTTCAAAAGCATTATTTCTATTGAATTTATACAATAATCTATTTTTTATATTAATTGAATTTTGAACGCCTTCATAAGTATTTTCATTACTGCTTGCTTCTATTTCTTTTGTTGAGGTGTTAAAAGTAAAATTATTTGCCTCTAGGGTATTTCCATTATTTTTCTGTATTAATTTTTCTTTCAGGTCATTGAATTCATAATCCATTATCATCGTGCAACCGCGATTGCCTTTGAGTTTTCTATAAATTAAACTCCAACATAAATCAGATGGATGATTTTTTCCTTTTAGAGAATCTAAATACTCGTGTTCTGTTATTCCCTTGCTATAAACGTTGTTACCTGAAATTAAAACTCTAAAAGACAATCCTTTTCCAAGCCTATATATTAAATAATTATTTCCATCATTTTCGTCAAAAAACGGTTGAGATACAACCTTAAATACACCATAAAAGGTTCCTGGCGCATCACCAGACGATTGAAGATAAAAAATTACATTATCACCAACTCTTATTCTGGATATATCCGCAATCATTCCAACCAACATTCTTTCCGTAGTAGAATTATATGCTATGTTTGCATTTAATAAAAATGATGATTGCTTATCTTTCGCTCCTGTTCCTGCAAACTTATACTCCAAATGATACTTAAATGTAGTTTCATCAACAACAAAAACATGCGTTGTCATTATTTTTTCTCCTGTAAATGTCTCTTGAATTCTAATGGGTCATACCAATAGCAACCTACACAAGCATCTTCTTCGCAGTTATGTTTTGCGCCACCTTGATAATACGAGATAGGATAACCCAACAGCTTTGCATCGTAACGAAAACCTGTCCTGCGACACTCTTTGCAAAATTGTCTTTTAGCATCGTTAGCCGCTTTACTCAATGGTTGAAAATCTTCTAATCTTTGATCTTCATTACGCATAACTCTATCTTCGTTTTTCATTCCGTTTTTATGATCAACCTCTGGATTGGAAGTGCCCAAAACAACACAGCGACGTGCTTTGATTGCCCTTTTGATATCGGCACGAATGTGTTGTGAATAGTCGCCGTCATTGAAACCATTTAAGCGGATTCGATCTATTCCATTGCCGGGCGTTATGCTCTTATCAAATTCAATAATGTATCTTTTGGCAAGAGTAGATTCTTTTCTCGCCCAAGATGCACCATTACCAAAGGTTAAGGATGCATATTCTCCAACGAACTCATCAATATCTACCCATCGGCTGATACCATTTTCGTTTGGTTGAGCAAGTTTAATAAACAATTCAGTTTTTGTCATTTGCTTTTCTCCTATTAAAAATTAAAAAATTCTGAAAGAGTTACGTTTAATGCTTTTGCAAGTTTTTCGATATTCACGATAGAAATATTTCGTTTGCCACATTCAACACTCGTGATGTAAGTTCTATCCAATCCAACAATATCGGCAAGCTCTTCCTGACTAACACCTAGTTTATTACGTAATTCTTTTACTCTTTTCCCGACCAAAAGTTTTATGTCCATAAAGCACTCCTTTTGAAATATATAAATTATAACATTAAGTGACTTTTTTCACAACGGACTATAAGTCACATACCAAACATGTAAATTCCACTGTATGCTATTTAATGTGAAAACTTTCTGAATTTTTTCAAAAACACCCCCGCAAAGCAATTGAAACTTTCCAATAATATTGAGGATATGTAATGTGAACGTAAAAGTTTTTGCCCTCTATTATTCATATATAGTTAGAGAATCTTTGTCTTAATGAAAAAAGTTTCGTGCAGACCGTCAACTTTCGTACCGAAAGTTTCCAATTATAGTAGAGGGGTATTTTTTTAAAAAAAACGAAGTTTTTGTCCTCTATTGTTCATATAAAGTGAAAAAATCTTCGTCTTAATGAAAAAGTTGCGTGCAAACCATTTACTTTCGTGCCGGAAGTTTCCAATTATAGTAGAAGGAAAAATAAATTACCGCGAATTTCTTAAAACACCCCGCCAAAGGGTATGGT
>CAKVPH010000014.1 GCA_934796775.1 uncultured Clostridia bacterium | reverse complement strand
TCCGTTTCGGTTGGCTGCGTTATGATTTGCCAATCTGAAAAGTCATGCCCGAGCGGTGCGCCGTATTCAAAAGTGTTAGTATCTTTTATGCCACATTTGCAAGAATAGTAATAACTTGCACTTTGAGTGCAAGTGGCATCTGACGCTAAATATTTCACTGTTGCTACTTCTTGCGTGAAGTAATGTTCATGCGTTCCGCCACCGGTACAAGCAATTGACGCAACAGCCACTAAAAAACAGAGCGTACATAGCAAAAACAAAATTGTTTTTTTCATAAAATTCCCTCCAAAAATAAATAAAAAAATGCGCCATCCCAAACGAAATGACGCACTGCAAAAATGCATCGTTTCGCTTGCCGCGACGCAAACATATAGAACTGAATCAAAATGAATATGTAACGCGAAAAAGATACACTTCTACCGAGAATATGTATCATTTTGATTCAGCCATAAAAATTATTCAGTTTACGTCGCAAATACATTCTATCATGTTATTAAAATTTTTGCAATAGCTTTAAACAAAAATTTATTTTTTGCCGCAAAAATCACTTTTTAAACGCTGTTACTATATGCTTTTATAAATTTGATTGATAAAAGAAGCATTCGGTAAAAGAAGATAAAAGAAGAATGCTTTTAAAATTTTTTGCAAAAAAAATCACCGTTTTTGCACGGTGTTTTTTGTTGCTGAATTTGTGTTTTTTTGTTTTTATTCGGCTTTGCGCTCTCTTAATTTTACGCCGCCGCAAAGCAGCTCGGAATAAGAAAAGCTTGTTTTACCCTTATATGCGCTAAGCGGGCTTACTGTAAACAACGCGGGATATACGCCCGACAACGTTGCAGGATAAATTACTATTTTATTTCGCCCTAAGTTCACTCTTACGTCGAATGATTTATCTTTTAAAGAGCATACGTATTTTTTTGCGTCCGACAAACTAAGGTTTTGCTTAATCATACCTTTATTGTTGCCCGTTTTTTTAACTTTTATACCGCTTTAATGTATAATCTTTTCAAATCAAAACATTGCTTTTATTGCAGCTCTTCATTTACAAATATGCAGATAATCAACCTATAGCCGAACTTTTATATAAAAAAGTAGCGGACGGATATTATCCGCCCGCGTAAAGTTTTTTTATTTTTTGCGGGGAAATAATATATTCCCTTTCGCTTAGCCTGCAGTTAATCAGCAGTTAATCAGCAGGATTCAAGATACTCTACTATATCGCCGACGGTTACAAACTTTGCGAGTTTTTCGTCCGGAATAACTATTCCGTGTTCTTCTTCCAAAGTCATTAAAAGTTGCAAAATATCAACGGAGTCTGCACCTAAATCGTCTTTAATAAGACTTTGCATTGTGATTTTTTCCTCGGATATTTTAAGCTGCTCTGCAATAATTTTTTTTACTTTTTCAAACATTTTATTTTCCTCTTTTTTTTATATAAATCGGTTTAACTGCAAAACGTGCAGCTAAAAAAAATTTTAACTATTCAGCGTTTAAACTAATGTTTTACGCTTTTGCGTCGCTTTTTTCTATGCCCGTTTTAATTTTTTCGTTTAAATCCGTCTGCACCAGACGGTACGCCTGCTCCACGCATTTTTCAAAAGCTTTCGCACTGCTGCTGCCATGTCCTTTTACAACGATTTTTTCAAGACCTAAAAGCACGCTGCCGCCGTAATTCTGATAGTTCATAAATTCCTTTTCCTGCATAAACATTTTACGCATGAAAAGCGCGCCTATTTTGTTTATAAAACTGCTCATTATGTCTTTTTTTATCTTTTTAAGCAGTTCTAACGCAGTGCCTTCGGTGCTTTTTATAAGCACGTTGCCCGAGAACGCGTCGCAAACGACAACGTCGTACTTACCGGATAGCAAATCGCGGCTTTCCATATTACCGACAAAATTCAAAGATTTATCCGAAGATAAAAGTTCGTAAGCGTCACGGCGCAGGTCGTCGCCTTTTTCGGCTTCGGTTCCTATATTTAAAAGCGCAATGCGCGGATTTTTTATGCCGAACATATCCGACATATACGCGCTTGCCATTATTGCGTATTGATGGAGCTGAAGCGGCGAACAATCAAGATTTGCGCCGCTGTCGCACACGCCCACAACGCCGCCCGCCATGGTTGGCAAAATGGGGCAAAACGCAGGACGGCGAACACCTTCCGTTCTGCCGATTCTTAATATAGACGTACCCACCAGCACCGCGGTTGAACCGCTTGAAACCAAAGCCGAAACGCTTTCATCTTCCCTCAGACGCGAAATCGCGCTTATCATAGAAGATTGTTTTTTCAGCCTGAAAGCGTCTATAGGTTTATCGTCGCCGGTAACGACTTCGGGCGCATGAACTATTTCAACGCGCGATTTATCGTAAGTTTCCGACTTTAACTTTTCGTTTAAAACGGCTTGGTCCCCAAACAAAAGCACTGATAAATCAGAGTGATTTTTAAGCGCGGAAAGCGCGCCTTTTATGTTAGCGTCGGGGCTTTTATCTCCGCCCAGACAATCTATTGCGATTTTTATCATATTTTTCTCCTAAAAACCTTTACAAAATATTAAACGAGTAAAAGCGAACGCAAAACTCAACGCAAAGGCATGCAAAACTCAACGCAAAGGCATGCAAAACAAAGCAAAAGCGTACGAAAGCTCAGCCGTTTAAACGCTTGACGTAAGCTCTTCTGCGCTTATGGGTAACGCTGTCAAAACGCTTCCACTGGTTTAAAATTGCAAAATTATTTTCAAGGTTCAAATTAGTTTCGGCATACTTTACGTTGCCGCTTTTCAGCATTTTTATAAGTTCGGCGGATATAATTGCGGTAACTCCGCGGTTTAAATAATCGGGGTGAACGGCAATAAGCCCTAAATCGATAATTTCGGGGTTCTTTATAGCTTTTAACACCCTTATAATAGCGGCGGGAGTAAGCCTGCCGCCCGATTTTTGAACGGCTTTTGCAAGCGACGGAAAACAAATACCCAGACACACAAGCTCTTCTTTTTCGTTTAAAATAACTACAACGTGCTTAAGGTCGATTATGAGCTTGAAATTGTCGATCATAATCTTTTTCATTCCGTCGGTAAAAGGCACGGTTCCGTAAAGATTTTCGTAAGAAATATCCAGAAGATTAAAGAATGCGTCTGCATATTTATTTAAAAAATCGTTTACGTTTTTGGCCTTTCCTATATGCAGATTATAACGTTTCATAACGAAATCCGCCATTTTCTGCATTTCGGCTTCGCCATCTTTGGGTGCAAAAATTTTAGATTCCGTCCAGTCAACTTCCTTATTGTACCCCAAATTTTCTATCAATTCGCCGTAATACTCAAAGTTATACTGCTCTTCAAAAGTGGAAAGTTCGTTAAACCCTTCTATTAAAAGCCCTTCCCTTTCAAGGTCGGAAAACCCGAGCGGACCGCAAACGGTATCCATTCCGCGGGAAATCGCAAAATTTTCAACCGCATTAAAAAGCGCGCGGGCAACTTCTTCGTTTTTAATACAGTCAAACCTTGTAAAGCGAATGCGCTTTTCGCCCGTTTTTTTGTTTGACGGGCGCGACAAAACAGCCTGAATACGTCCGACTGTTTTGCCTTGATCTTTTGCAAGAAAGCACGCAAACTCGCAGGTATCGTTATACACAAAATCCTTTTTGAACATCTTTTTTTCGTCCGCATAAAGCGGCGGTACAAAATACGGATTATTTTTATAAAGCTCAAGCGGAAAACAGATAAATTCCTTTTGTTCTTTTTTTGTTTTTACGGGTACGATTTGAATCATAAAAACCTCGATAATCGACTTATAGGGCAATTTTTTTGCTGTTCGTTTTTAATTTTTTGCATGTGGCAAATATATAAAACGATTTGTTAAAAGCAAAAAACTAAGCGGATAAAATACGCAAGATAAATTGCGAGTTATCTGTGTTTGCTGTGGAAACTTACGCCCACACCGTTAGGCCCGCAGTGGCTGCCGGCGGTAGGATTAGTGCAAACTATTTCGATATTAAGATTTTCGCCGAATTTTTCGGTTACCATTGTTTTAAGTTCGGCTGCAAGCTCGGGTGCGTCGGTATGCCCGATTATAACGCGGTGTTTATCAACGTCCTCGCCAAGCTCTTCCATATACGAAATCAGACGGTTTAACGCCCTTGCCCTGCCGCGCTCTTTGGATAAGCTTTCCATTTTGCCCTCGGGACTCATATAAATAATAGGTCTTACGCCTATAAGATTACCCATTATGGCAGAAAAACCGCCCACTCTGCCGCTACGCTTAAAAAACTTTAAGTCGTCGGCAAAAAAGTATTGCGAAAATTTGTCTGATTCGGTATTCGCCCAAGCAACTATCTGCTCGGCTGTTGCGCCCGATAAATACATATCGCCTATCTCACACGCGATATTATAGCTTATAATGGTTATTCCTTTAGTATCTACCGAGTAAAATTTCCTTTCTGGAAACTCCTTTTTAAGCTCGGCAAGCGCATTATTCATGGCGTCGAACGTACAGGTCATTGCAGCGGAAAAATGAACGTATAAAATATCGTTGCCCTTTTCAAACTCGGGGCGGAAATACTGCTTGTATTTTTCTTCGCTCAAACCGCCCGTTGTGGGAAGATTGCCGCCGCGAAGTCCGTCGTAAAACGCATGCAGATCGGGGGTTTTATCCGTTTCGTACGGAAAAACCGTTTCGCCGTTTAAAAAATACGGCATGCTTATGAGTTTATAACCGTAACGCGCGGCAACTTCCGGCGTTACATCGGTATCGGTATCTGTAAATAACGTCAACATATTAAGTCCCTTTATTTTTTGTTTTTACGCCCGAGTGCTTAACGAGTATTTTACTGTTATCAAAAACTACAATGCAAAAATTTCGCTACACGGGCAATTTTTAATTCAAGTTTTTATTAAAATTATTTTTTTGCTTTGTTCAGACTTATTTTATTTAAACCCGATTTATTCAAGCACAAACATATAGTCGTAAACAGGCTGACCGCCGCAAAGCAGAATAACTTCGAGATTTTTATGGCTTTTTGCAATATCGGTTCTTAGTTTTTCGGCTTCGTCAAAAGGCACTTCTCCGCCGTAAAAAATAATAAGTACGCCGTAGTCGTCAACCGAAAGCCTTGAAATAAGCGTGCGGGCAGCCATATCGCGGCTTGTAAAATCGCAGTACACGTCATTGCCGACAAAACCTATATAATCGCCTTGCTTAACTTCAACGCCGCTTATATCCGCGTTGCGGCTGGCAGGCGAAACATATGCGGTAACAATTTCAGATATAATCTGCTCGGTTTCGCTTTTTATGCTCTCGCTATCGCCAGAAGTTTGCATAAGCGACAGCGCGGCATAACATTCGCCCACCGACTTGCTTTCTATTACAACAATTTCGCTTTCATTATACAAGTTTGCCGCCTGTTTTGCGGTTAATATCACGTTTGAATTGTTAGGGAACACAAAAATGCGCCTTGCGTTGGCTTTATAGAAAGCCGCAATAAAATCCTGAGCGGAAGGGTTCATGCTCTGCCCGCCTTCTACTACCGCGTCTGCGCCCAGCGCGTAAAACTCGCGGACGATTCCTTCGCCCGAAGCAACCACTACAAAGCCGTCTTTTTTCTTGCGCTTGTTTTTTAGTACCGTTTGCGCATTGTTACCGCGGTTTAACGCTTCGCTGTTCTGAAAAGTCATATTTTCGACTTTAAGCGTTAAAAACTCGCCGTAATTTTGCGCAAGATTAAATACGTTGCCCGGCGTTTTTGTGTGAACGTGTACTTTTAAAATGCTGTCTTCTTTAAAAGCCACTATCGATTCGCCGCCCATATCTTCAAGTTTTTTTATAAAAGCATTTACGTCAAACGCGGAAATATCCGTTTTAAAATTCTGCAATCTTAAAATAAACTCGGTACAGTATCCGAATTCCAAAACCGTGTCTGCCGTAAAAAGCGAAAAATCAACGTGAGTGTTTTTGGCGTGTACGTCGGCAAAATGTCCTTCGGTTGCCGCGCTTTCATCTGTATCGTTACTATAAACGATTTCGCCCGTAAGGTAGTTTTTCATACCTTCGAATATGTACAAAAGTCCTGCGCCGCCGCTGTCTACCACGCCCGCATCCATAAGCACGGACAAAAGCTCGGGCGTTTTTTCAAGCGAGCGCGCCATTTCCTTGGTTAAACTTTTAAAATATGCGGCTATAGTACCGTTATCGAATGTTTCGCCGTAATTTACAGCGTCCTTTAAAACGGTTAAAATCGTACCTTCAACCGGTTTTGAAACCGCTTGATATGCTTCCTTTACGCCGCTATTCATTCCGCGTTTTATATCTGAAAGCGTTGCGGTTTTAAGTCCGTAAAGTTCACGGGTAAGCCCTGCAAAAATACGCGATAGTATTACGCCCGAATTGCCGCGCGCGCCCAAAAGCATGCCGGACGAAGCCGCCTGAGCAGCCGAACCTAAGTCGGAAGACGCTGTAGCCGCGGCGTCTGCACCGGACGAAAAAGTCATAAGCATATTATCGCCGGTATCGCCGTCGGGAATGGGAAAGACGTTTAAATCGTTTACTTCAACGCGGTGCAAAGCCAGATTTTTTGCGCCGCACAAAAGCATTTCGGAAAACTCCTTTCCCCCTATAGAGGTATTATCCATTAAATATCTCCTTCAAAAAGAATAGTCTGATTTATTTTTGTAAATTCATCGTTAACGCAAGCGTTTCTTTTAAAAACCCGCGCCGGACGGCACGAAAACTAAAAACGCGCATATTACGCCCATTTTGTTTTACCTTTTTGATTATATTGCATAGCTAAAATTTAGTCAACCTTTACACCGCAAATTCGGCGTTTTACCATGCGCAGACAATTCAATTATTATTGAAAAAACGGAAAATTCGCATTTTTACACGCTAATTTTCCGCTTAAATTATAATTATTCTGTTATAAAATGTTTTATTCCAACACTACTCCGTCAACCGCTTTATAAACGTCTTCTCTTAATAAAAGCACACTTTCAAGTTTGCCTTTAAAGTAAACGTATAAATATCCCGAACTTTTAAGCCCGTCTTTTTTGGTTACGGGCTTTAAACCGCTGTTCTTTGAAACGTGCTTTTCGTCTGCTTTAATAACCTCGTTCACCACCGAAACGAGCTTATACTCGCGCGTGCGTTCTATCCCGTAAAAGCTTATTGTCAGCGTTTGCCCGTCGCAGGTAGCCTGCAAATATACGTTTTCTCCGCTAACGTTTTTAAAGCGCAAATCGCAGGCGTTATCGCTCACCATAGCATCGAACGACGGCGAAACGTAGCCTACTGCAAGCGAATGGCGGTGACTTTCGATTATTTCAAGCCCGGCTTTTAACGCGGCGTTATAAAGCGTGGTTGAAACCTGGCACACTCCGCCGCCAACGCCTTCGGTAAACTCGCCGTTTAATATTACGGGCGCGGGTTTATAGCCGTTTTCTTCCGTTCTTAAACCGACTTTTTGATTAAACGAAAAAACCTCGTCGGGGTGCAATACCGTTCCGGACAAACTTTTAGCCGCGAGCGCGATATTGTGCTTGCGCCCTGCCGAAGAATATCCGTAAAACGTGGAAAAGCTCGACCGCAAAAAAGTTTGCGCCTTTAAATTTTGCACGGTAATTTGCGGGCTTAAAACGCAAGACTTTGCTTTTACGGCGTGACTTCCGACAGATAAAGCATATTCGATTTGCTTTTTTAAAAGATTTTCGTCAATGCAAACGCCGGACTTTTCCGACTTAAAAGTGAATTTATTCTGCGTATCGGGCGAAAAAAATATTTCGGCGTTTTGGGGGCGCGTGAAGGTATCGAGATATATCGTATTTACGATATTATCTATATCCAAAAGCGATAATTCTCCGTCCGAAATATGTAATTCGGGCGAAAAGAACCTGTATTCCTTGCCGAGCGCGTAAATTTTAAAGCAAAAATTATCCGCTTTAACATTTAAAACGCCGGGGCAAAGGCAAAACACGCACAAAAAAGCGGCGCAAAAAATAATCAATTTTTGTTTCAGGCAAAAAGCGCCCGAATTAAAAAATTTTTTCATTCCGCTTATATTTTGCGCCGAATCGCCCGATACTATGCTTTTTTTGATAATTGTTTTTTGTAATTGCTTGTTGGTGATAAAAAACAGGCGAGGTTATTTTTCCTCGCCTGTACGTGATTTAAGATTAAAAATCATATTCGATAATGTAACCGTTTATGTTCGGAGAATCGCCTTTGTAATCGTTCCAAACAGCTTCATATTTAAATAAACCAACAGCTTTTATATACAATCCAACGTAATCTTCATCATTTTGATTATTAGGTTCACCGCTATTCCAGTTATTATAATCAAACTCTTCGCCCGTTACCCAAGTAAATTGTCCCTCTACCTTTTCATCTGTTGCTCCTATCCATAATTCGCTTATGTCATATTTTATTACTTGCCAAAAGCCTGCGAGTACATAATAGGTTAACTTTCCAAATATTAGGTCATTTTCTTCTTTACTTGTAATTGTAACCAAATGTCCGCCTTCTCGCAGCGAAATAGCTTGTGCTTGATGCCAGGATACACCACTTGATCTTACAACTAAGTAATGTGAGCTTTCGCCATCAAATTCGCAAACTGTACCATAACCATACATTCCGCTTTTTCCATTTTCTTTTTTACTATCTGAAGTAGTTCCATAACCTCCTCCTACTCCGGCATAACCAAGCGAACCATAAAAACCATTTTTTCCTTGTATAATAGTTATATTGTGTTGTGTTAAACTTATATTGTCTTTAGCACCAAGTCCACCGACACCTGCGGCACCGCCATTACCGCCTTTGCCGCCATTACCGCCGTTACCGCCTTTGCCACCGTTTCCGCCTTTGCCGCCGTTTCCGCCTTTGCCGCCTTTACCGCCTTGGCCGCCGTTACCACCGACAAGCGTCAATTTTACGTCATTTACAACCAAATTAACGGTTTCGACCAAAGCTTTTCCTCCGGCACCACCGGAATACCCTGCTTTTCCATTTGTTCCATTCGTTCCATTTCCACCATCGCCTTTCGTTTTATCTGCGCCGTTTTTACCAGCCGTTCCATTTGCACCTATTCCGCCAGTACCGCCATTGCCGCCGTACAAGTAAATACTACCTTTACCCTCCATAACTAAACTACTTGCATCTATTGAGAATCCGCCCAAAAAGCCATTTTTTCCTTCTTTTGCATCTGCACCGGTACCGCCATAAATTGAAAGCGTTGCATCTTGAAATGCGGACGTAAAAGTAATATCGTTTACTGTAAATGCAGCGTTTCCGTTTCCGGTTGTTTTTTCGGCAGCTTTAATTGCACATTCGCCTATATAGCTGACGTTGAGTTTTATATTGCTCTTTGCCTCGGTTACGTCTATAAAGCCGTTTTCGTTTGCCGCGGCTACGCCGAGGTTTTCTAATATGATATTGACGTCTGATTTGAATTTATCTGAAATTTTAAGAGAGAACCCGTCTATAATACCTTTGTTATTCTTGTAGTCGCCTATTATTTTAACCGCGTCAATATTTTTGCCGCGCATTATAGGATAAATGTTGAATACTCCGTTTATAAAACCGGGATATTTTGCATTTTTTATATTATCATTTCCTTGAAAAGATGATAGATCAATGCTTAAAACGTTTTTGCCGTCACTATTCTCCATTGTAACAGGAATATTTATTGTTTTGTTATTATATAAACCATATATTTCGTTACAAGTTTCGTCATATTTTTTTTGAATAAACTCGTCGTATTTTATCGCAAGCCCCGCATCATAAAAACCGATCAAACTTATCAACGAGATTGCACCGTTTTTTGAAAAACCGGTTGCTATCGCATTATCCGTATTAATTTTTTCCGACCAAGTTTTTACTGCGCTGCTTACTGAATTTAAATCTGAAGTAAGTCCACCAACAGAGCCTTTGTAATATGCACTAAATGCGGAATTAGTTTCTTCCCCATGCCATTCAATTTGCTCATTTCCAGAAAAACTTACATTAAAGTTTGCTTTTACCAAATCTTCGAAAGTAGATGCAGAATTTGCAGAAGCTTTAAAACCCATAGCAAATTTAGCCGCTACATCTCTTTTATTAGTAGAAACCGTGCAACGCGCAACATATTCCGCACCGGTAGTTACGCCCAAAATGGCGTGTGTTCCATAATGATTGTAAAGGTATTCAAATAACGCGTTATCGTCCATACCGTATGTATTTGAGCCGATTTCACGCCTGATATCTTTTAAAAATGCAATGGACAAGCATTTACTAAGCATTTCTTCGCTATAAAATTGTTTTAAAGCGTAAGTATATGACGAAACGCTTGCAACATAATCAAATGTGCTGTTATAGATATAATCTTTATATTTAAATCCTACGTTTGCACTAAGTTCTGATTTTACGCCGCCTATAAACGGACTTTCTATACTTGCTCCGTATTCATACGCCATACTTATGTTACTCATAAATTCGTCAACAGAAGTATAGCTGTATGACTTTCCTTCGTTTTTATTTGAAGGCATAGTCTTTGTAAATTCACAAACACTTAAAAGTTTTGCAAGGTTAAAAACACTGTCTTGCGAAGTGCCTGAGAAATTAAGCGAGTCGTTTTCGATTACGTTATATCCGTAACCTATTCCGTAAGTTGAAAGTGTAGCTTTTTGCGAATCGTTTGATTCGGGAATGTAGTAATATTCTTCGTGAACGGCAGAATAGTTTGACGATTCAAAGTTGCCGCCGGCCTTTGCCATAACTTCGATTTTTACGGGTTTAATATTACCGCTTGAATCGCGTATAATTTCAAGGCTTTCACCCGCTTCGTTTTTAAGCTTACTTAAATCGCATTGATTAGAACGAGTGCTGAAAGTATAGTCGTCGTTTACGCGAACAATATAAGATTCGGCGTTTTCAACCTTAGTCCAGTAAACGGCGTCATATTTTACTTCTTTTATCACAGGAGCATCAAGTTTTTTGGGAAGGATGCTAAGTATTGCCGTCATATCGGGAATGGTTTTGTAGTTCTCTGCATCGCCGTAAAATCTGGCGGTTATAGGATAATCGCCTCTGTCCGTCTTGCCGGCAAACACGCCTCCGTCCACATTGAAATATTTTACGCTTACGCCCGCAGGCAGCGTTCCGCCTATTTTAATCGAAAATCTTTCGCCGGAATAAATTTTTTCGCTGTCGGAAAAACTTACCGCCGACATATCGTATTCCGCTTTATTTATAATCAACGTAGCGTTTTTATCGGGAATGGGGTTATAGTAAACGCTGTCACCCGTAAATTTTGCGGTTACGGTATATGTTCCTGCGTTTATCTTAGCGTTGTTTATATATTCCACGGTTACGCCGTCCGGAAGCTTTCCGCTAATAAAGATAGAATGCGATTCGCCGCTGAAAACAACCGACTTACTTTCAAACTTAACGCCGGACATATCGTAATTTTGTTTTTGAACGTCGCCCCATTTTGCGCGGACGGTTATATCTTTATCAACGTTTTCATAATATCCGTCAAAACCGTTAAACACATAGCCGTAACGCGTATATTCAGGCGCAATCGCACTTCCCTGATATTTAACTCTTTGAACTTCGGTACCGCTTTTAAGCGTGCCGCCGTTTGCGTCAAACGTTACGGTGTAAACGTCGCGCTTATAGTAAACTTTTATAACCGTATCGTCGGCACCGGAAACAATACCGGTAACTTCGTTCTTTTCCGCAGAAAAATGCGGATATTTTTTTATTTCCGCTTTAACGGTCGAACCTATTACGCCAAAAAGCGAAGAACTTTCTTCCAAAGTGTATTCGTCGTTTTCTAAGTTCTGCAAATAATACTCCGTAGTGTACTTTGCATATCTTTCAACTTCGCGCTGTTCTGCGCGTTTGCAAATTTCGCACGTTCTTTCCTGAACCTCTTTGCTATCTACGGTAGCAGGAGTTTTTACAGCCCATTCAGACCAAAAATGCTCTTCTTCCCCGTCCTTTTTACCACACGAACATTCATGCCAGTGTTTGTTTTCATCTGACTTCCATTCGGACGAAAATTCACATTCGTGAGCTTTTTCTTTAAATTTTGCATAAACCGACATATTAGACGTTAAAGGTGCGTCTAAAAGCGAGTTTGCTGTAAAAGGTTTTTCCCATACGTTTTTATCCCAGTACCAACCGTCAAAAATCATATCGTCTTTTACGGGATCTTTCGGGACCGATATAATTTCTTTTCCCGCCGTGTTTATTACCGCATAAACTTCGTCGTCTACACGAAAATACAGCGAAAACAAAATCTTATGATTGCACGCCGAAAGTATAAGGCACGCAAGCACACAGATTAAAAGCGTTGCCTTGGCAAGTTTTTTAGCCATTTTTTCTCCTCCTGAAACAAATTTTACTGTTTTGTACTTTTATTTTCTTACTATTGTAAGATACTACCATTATAGTTTTACAGTTGTAAGTTGTCAAGCGTTTTTCTTACAGTTGTAAGATAATTGAGCTACGATTGTATACTTTAGTATAAAAACCGCAAAAATAGCTAACTCAAATTTAATTTTACACAGGAGAAAAAAAATGGAAAAATGTTTTGCAGAACGTTTTAAAGAATTAAGGTACGAAAAAGGGCTTAATCAAGTCGAACTAGCCAAGCAGCTTGGCGTAAGTAACGGCGTGATAAGCCTTTGGGAAAACGGGCTGCGGGAGCCGGGAATGTATTCGCTTATTCAGATAGCAAAATATTTTGACGTATCAATCGATTATTTAGTAGGTTTAAGCAATACTTAAAATATAAAAACAGATTAAAAAGTGCGTCTATAGGTCGATTATTAACTAATTCGGCGGCTTTTTCGCGCCATAAAAAAAGTAAAAGAATATAAAAAACCCGTTTGAATTTAATAAAAAACTCAAACGGGAATTATTCGTTTTATATTATTATTTTTTTCAGCCGATGACTTCGGGATAGCCGTTTTCGTCAAGCTTAAGATAGGGATTGCTTGCCGAAATGGTAAAACTTATATCGGCGGAACAGTTTTTAAACGAATTGCCGCCGACGTATGAAACCGCATGCGGAATATCAACGTGCTTTAACGAAACGCAAGCCGCAAAAGCAAAATCGCCGATTGACGTTAAACTTTCGGGAAGCTCTATGTTTTTTAACGCCGCACATTCGCAAAACGCACTGCCGCCTATCGTTTTTAACGACTTGGGAAGCGTAAGCGACTGCAATGCTGAACATCCGTAAAACGCAGCGTCCTTAATTTCGGTTGCGCCTTTATAAAAATAGACTTTTTCAAGCGACGTGCAAAGTTCAAACGCACGACTTCCAACCGTTTTTATGTTTGCGGGAACTCGGAGTTCCTTAATTAAAGCCGCCGAAAAACCCTCGGTTGCGACTTCGGTAACGGGCTTTCCGTTATGTTCTACAGGCAAGTAAAGCGTTTCCGGAAGATTATCGATAGATTTAGCCGATACAACGTAGCCGTCGCCGCTTGTGTTAAGCGTAAATTCAAAAAATGAGTCCGCTGTAGGCGTATAATCCTTGGCTTTGAAATCTTCACAACCAAACATTGTTGCGCATATCACCGCTAAAACCGCAAAACATATGAGCCTTTTTAACGTCTTCATACTGTTTCTCCTAACTCTTAATATATCTATTATACAAACGAGTGAACAATTTGTCAATACTTTTTTTAAAAAAGTCGGTTGTTTTACTCGTTTTCTTGCACAAATCGATTAAAAAAAGGATTTGCCTTGATTTTTAACCGAGTTCCACACGCGCGCTTGCATTAAGCGTGAGATCTGCAAAATCGCCGCTTTTATAGCGAAGGTATGCTTCAGCCGCAATCATAGCAGCGTTATCGGTACACATTTTTTTAGGCGGCAACACGACTTTTATACCTGATTTTTCGGCTTCTTTTTCCAAAGTTTCGCGCAGATATCCGTTTGCAACCACTCCGCCGCCTGCGGTTATGGTATTCAAACCTTTTTCCTTAGCCGCTAAAATGGCTTTTTTAACTAAAACTTCTACTGCGGCGTGCTGAAACGAGCATGCAACGTCGGCTTTATTGTATTCTATTCCCGCCTGCTCTTTATTATGAACGTAATTTATAACCGCGGTTTTCAGCCCGCTGTATGAAAAATCATACCCGCCTTTACCCTTTAACATATCGGGGAATTTAATAACGGGGTTACCTTCTTTGGCAAGCCGCTCTATATTCGGGCCGCCGGGATAATTAAGCCCTAAAACGCGGGCGACTTTATCAAAGGCTTCGCCTGCGGCGTCATCTAAAGTTCCGCCCATAACTGTGTATTTACCGTAATCTTCAACTTCGATTATAGCGGTATGTCCGCCGCTTGCAAGCAAACTGATAAATGGCGGCTTTAAATTTTCGTCGGCAAGATAAATCGCCGCAAGATGCCCCCTTATGTGACTTACCGGTATAAGCGGCACGCCGAGCGCAAACGCCAAAGCTTTAGCATACGACACGCCGACTAAAAGCGCGCCTAAAAGCCCTGCGCCGTAAGTTACGGCAACGGCGTCGATATCTTCTAACTTTTTGCCGGAATTTTCAAGCGCGCGTTTAACCACTAACGAAACGGCAGTTGTATGCGCACGCGAAGCAATTTCAGGCACTACCCCGCCAAACCTTATATGTTCGGTCATCGAGCTTTCGATTTCGGACGATAAAAGGTGCGTGCGCCCTTCTAAAACTGCGCATGCGGTTTCGTCGCACGAAGATTCTATGGCAAGTATTATGGGATTTTCTTTAATTTGGCGGGCGTTTGCCCGCTCGATATAACTTTTCATAAATTTAATTGCGCCAAAAATCATTTTTTCGGCGCGGCAAAAACTTTATTTAATTATAAAATCTTACTAAAAAAGCACAGGCGGCTTTATTTTTTAAGCGTAGCTTTTTTATCCTTAGCTTTATTTTTAGTTTTGTTTCAGCTCAGTTTTATGTTTTAAGACTTTTTAAGGTAATCTATGATAAACGGATCGAGTTCGCCGTCCATAACCGCGGCGATATTACCCGTTTCGCAACCCGTACGATGATCTTTAACCATAGTGTAAGGGCAGAAAACGTATGAGCGGATCTGACTGCCCCACTCGATTTTTTTCATTTCGCCCTTAATTGACGCGGCTTCTTCCATACGCTCGCTTTCGCGTTTTTCAATTAACTTACTCATAAGCATTTTCATAGCCTGCTCGCGGTTCTGCACCTGACTGCGCTCGTTCTGGCAAGCTACTATTATACCCGTGGGAATATGCGTAATTCTTATTGCGGATTCGGTTTTGTTTACGTGCTGTCCGCCTGCGCCGCTCGAACGGTAGGTGTCTACTTTAAGTTCCTCGGGGCGAATAACTATTTCGTCGCTGTTGTCTATTTCGGGCATAACTTCAACCGAGGCAAACGACGTATGACGACGGGAGTTTGCGTCGAAAGGAGAAATACGAACAAGTCTGTGTACGCCCTTTTCTGCTTTTAAATAACCGTAGGCGTTATCGCCTTCCACTTTGAACGTAACGCTTTTTATGCCTGCGCCGTCGCCTTCTACCCGGTCATACTCGGTGAGTTTATATCCGTGCTTTTCGGCATAACAGATATACATACGATAAAGCATTTCAGTCCAGTCACAAGCTTCGGTGCCGCCCGCTCCTGCGTGCAGGGTAATTATCGCGTTTAAAGCGTCGTATTTTCCGCGAAGGAGCGTTTGCAAACGAAGCTGTTCGATATCGTGTTCGGCTTTATCAAGCTCGGCTTCTATCTCGGTAGCGTAGGATTCGTCGCCGTCTTCCATGGCAAGCTCTAATAAAGCTTCTACGTCGTCAACCGCGCTCACTGTTTTATCGTAAACGGCAAGTTGGTTTTTTATATGCTGTAATTTGCGCGAAACCGCGGTAGATTTTTCCAAATCACCCCAGACTTCGGGCATTTCAAGCTGCGCTTCAAGGTCTTTTTGTTCGGTTCTTAATTTGTCAACGTCAAAGAGAGTACCCTGCCTCTTTCAGGGTGTCTCGGAGTTGACGGATTTTCTGAGTATAAAGGTCTGTTCTCAGCATAATTTCATTCTCCTAACTATAAACTGTGGTGCGTTTTGCCAAAGCCTATAAAAAGGCGTTTACCAAAACTTGATTGTTCGCGCGGGATTTTGCATATGCCCGCACACATAAAATAACGTATTATTTATTATACCAAACCGCAAAAAAAAATACAACAAAAAAGCAAGAGCTATAAATAATTTATTATGGGTACAATTTTATTATAATACAGGCACAAATATAGTCGCATTTATTTCTTTAAAAAATTGTAGCGGGCGGATAGCATCCGCCCGCTTTTATATTAACTTGCTTTTTAGCGGGAAGATAATATCTTCCCCTACAATTATTTTTAATAAATTACTCAATAATCGACCTATAGCGCGATTTTTATGCAAAGTTTCCCCGAATATATGAAGCCGGCAACGGCGAATTTTTATGAGCCGTTGTTTTTAAATAAACGTAGCGGGCGGATAATATCCGCCCGTCATTTATATTAACTTGCTTTTTAGCGGGAAGATAATATCTTCCCCTACAATTATTTTTTAATAAGGATTTTAAATTATTATTAGAAATCCTCTCTCGTCAACTCGTTTACTCTCGTTGACACTCTCCCCAACCGGGGAAAGCTTATTCGTTCCATAAGCTTTGATAATCAACTTATAGACTTAGTTTTTTCACTTTTCCCCCGCTTAGACAAGAGGGGGAAAATACAAAAGGGGGAAATGCGGAGTGCCGTGGGTGCAGGGGGCGCCTCGGAGTAGCCCCCGCTGCCTTTTGCGCACTTTTCAGCACATGAAAAGTGCAATTTTGTTAAAGATAATATTAAACTAAAAGCTAATTATTAAAAACATTCCCCTTCGCAAAGGGTTACAGGGATATGCGTATATCCCTTATTAATCAACCTATAGGCGGATATTCGCTATTTAAACGACCGTTTACTAAAGCCGTGTAAATACGATTGCAGATATCTATGTTTATAATCTTCATAAGCGCATCGTCACCAAAAGACGAACCGCTTTGGCAATGCTTTTTAAATTCGCCGTTTAAAATATACTCAGCTAAATCTTCGCCCGGAATTTCGTCAATAACTTCGGGCGTATCCCAGCCGGCACCGCTCATTATACCAAACATAAGATCTGTGGCGAAATTAATTGACTTACTTTCGCCTACAGGCATAGAAAAACACGATGCAGTAATTTCCTGAACGCTATACTCCTGCAAAGCTTTAATAACATAATCGTACTTTTGAATTTGTTTAATTCCCTTTTCTACGGTTTTATAAACGGCACTATAAAATCTATCGTTCATTACCAGGTTTTTAGAATGTGAATCTTCTATAATATCGGTATTACGGTAAATTGTGTGAGCCATTCCCGCCGCTAAATTCCGTAAATTAAGTTTTGCCATTTTTTAAATTTTACCTTCCCCTTTGTTATATTAAAAAGCTATCATTTTTTAATAATATTCTTTGTTGATTGTATCATACAATATGTTTTTAGTCAATATCAAAATTAAAAATTTTTTTTTAAATATAAGTTGACCGAACTGCGGTTTTATGGTAAACTGTCGGGTGACAGATAAAATTAATTACAGATTAAAATAATTAAAAAATGGGTTTAAAATGAATTACGATAAAAAAACGGCTAAACATTACGCTCTTTTAAGTTCGGACGAATACGTAAAAAGCCTTGATGCCTATAAGGCACAGGGCGACTTGTTCGGCATTTCCGCATTGCTTAACGCTTGCTGTAACCACTACTTTGCGGCCGGTAAACCTGCGTTTTATGCAGACAAAGCAAAAGATTGCGTTATAAACATTTTAGCACAAAAAAACTCTACAAAAAATAATTATTTGCAATACGATTGCTATGGCAAAGCAGAAGCTCTTTCGGCACTTATATCATACAACAAAATGACCGGCGACGAAAGCATATTTTTATTTGCCGACCATATTGCAGACGAGCTTTTAGCGGAACTTGATGCGCTTTTAAGCTCCGACGATCAACCCGATATTACTAAAGCATTTTATCTTCGTCCGCTTGCAATGTATTATTTTTCGCGCGAAAAACGCCCCGAAATTATTGACGCGGCAAAATGGTTTTTAAGCTTTTATATAAGCCCAAAAGCTGTAAACGCCCCGTCTAAAAGTGTTATTAACGGCGCTATAGGCTTACTTTTGTTAAGCGACAGCGTAAAAGAACTACAAAAAGGAGCAACCGAGTTTGCAAACTTTTTTATAAAAAACAACAACTCTGCAATTTTTTCGTGCGGGCAGAATTTTTTATCCTGCGACCTTTCGGATCCGTTTGCAACCTCGCTTTTATTACTGTTTTACACTTCGCTTTATAAAAAAACGGGCAACGCGCTTTACAGCCACTATTCGCGCAGAATCTGGTTTAACGCGCTACAATTTTGTCAGCGCGAAAACGGCGGCGTGGGATACGACTCGTTTGTGAGCGTGAACCAACCCATTTTGCAAGTAAAAAGTTATTACGAAAAACGCCTTACCCCGCTTTATGCCGACGCTCTTTACGCTTACGAAAAAAATAAAGCCGTTTTTATGGAAGAAGACGGCGAAGTAAAAAAAGACAGCTTGGGCAGATATTTTATAAGCGACAAAATATTTTCGCGCGACGAGAGCGAATTTTTCGGGCGCGACCTGATAGAGATTCCGTCGCTTACGTCTTTTGATAAAGAAACAGCCCTGCAATTACGTCTAAAAACCATTTTTTAAAAATCAAACAGAAACCTAATATTTTTGAATTATTCAGCGCAAAAACAAAATCCCGACCGTATAATAACGTCTTGGTCGGGATTCTAAATTTTTACAATTAAATTTCAATACTCAAATTTCATCAAGGCTAATCCACATAGCCGGCCGAACACCCTTAGAATTGCGATCGACATTAGTACCACTGTAAACAGATCGTCCGTCATAGGTGACATAGGTGGCTTGATCCTGATTATCTCCAGGCGACCGTAACCAAAACTCACATGGGGCTTCACCATCTTTTAGCAAACTATTTCCAACACAACTTGCTCCTGCTTCGGCAAGATAATTTACGCCGTTCGCTTTTGCGTAGAGCGTAGGCACGCATCTCCTTGCTTCATCACTTGTAAAATATTTGTTTACTTCTGTAATACTTAATAGAAAAACTTTATCTATTGTGGAATTGCCGGGAGCAGTACTCCAATACGGATTATTTTCTGCCGAAACATTCGTACTTTGAATTTTTAACTGTTCCGCTGCACTAAAGGCTACATCTAAAAATATTTCATTCAACCACTTGCGCAGAGAACAAGTTTCCCATGTGACATTCGTATAAGTCACATTGTATAGTTGACCATCAAGTGCTTTATCGCTGATAATAAGAAGTTTATTATCTTCTTTTGCCAAAACAATCCACTTTATATCTTCTTTGCCATTAGAAGTATCATTATCCTGTTCATATGCGCCGAAAAATACATAATCTCCAACCTTTGCGACTTTAAACTTTTCGATTTTATATTTATCGTATATAGAATTTGCTTTTTTCGCACTATCTTTATATCCATCTAAAGCGATTAATGCTTCATACGCTTCTACGACATTTCCTGAATTATATAATTCCATTGCCTTATTATATAATTCCATTGACTCATTATTTTTGACATTTGGAATAATAACAGTTGGTAATAAAATAATAAAGGCAATAATAATACATAAAATCAATATAAAAATAGTTTTTACTTTTTTACGTTTTTTAGCGGCTTTTTCAGCCGCAATGCGTTTTTTTTCGGCTTCACGAGCAGCCTGCAAACGCTCTGCTTCTGCTTTGCGTGCTTGCTCCAAACGAGCGGTTTCCGCCTTTTCCTTAATTTCTTCTATTTTCTTTTTGCAAGCATAAATTTTTTCGTCAGAATCCTTCCAGCCTGAAATAGTTTTAAAAGTTTCTATAGCCGACTGATAGTTCTCAATTTTTTCACCTGACATTTGCGACTTAGCAAAATTATACAAAAAGTCTTTACGGCTTATTTCTGCTTTGTCAATGCACTCTTTTTCCAAAACGTCGGAATCTTTAAAACCGCTTATACTACGAAATTTATCGGCTGCTTGATTAAATTCGTATTCGCTATTTGCCGTTTGCATTATATTTACGGCTGAGTTATAAGTAGCTATTAAACGGGCATTTTCGTTCCGTTCGTTAATGTGCGAAATATATCCACGTATTTCGCTTTTGAGCTTTTCATCACCGAAGCGAATGATCTTGGAATAATTTTCGCTACCGTCAAAAGGTTGCTCACAGTCGGCAAGTTGCGTGCGGGTTTTTACTTTGAGTTCTGCCATTAGTTTGCCAAGATACGCTTCTGCACTCTTTGGGTTTATATCTAAAACCTTTTCGCAATAAGTGTTTGCGTCCTGCCACTTGCCGTCTTCTAAGAAAAGGAAAGCACGCTCCAGAAGCGGCGCTGCGCTTGCCGCCGCGGTATTATCTACCACTACAGTTTCTTTTACCGTCTGATTTTGCGTGGCTGAACTGATTATTTTTTTAATGCCGCGAATAAGATCCTGCATAAAGCCGAGCTTAGCCATATCCTGCGCCTGCAAATGCGAAAACTCTTCCGGAAGATCGTAAGGATCCATATCCTTATAAGCGGGTATAAGCACTTTTTTACCGCCCGAGTTTTTTACGAGCGATAAATACCTTGACCATTCGTTTTTAACCCATACGGCGTTAAAATATTCGGGCTTTGTGCCAAGCACAACCATAACTTTTGCGCTGTTAAGTGCCGCAAATATGTAAGGCTCATAAGCGGATCCGAGTTTATCTTCTAAGGTAATTGCGGCAAAAAACACCTTGAACCCTTCTAACGTAAGCTGATGATATAAATCGGTTGCAAGAACTGAATCCTGCGTTCTTTTGCCGTTATTATCTGTTTCTTTATAACAAATAAAAACGTCGAACGGCTCTTCTTTACTTGAGATTTTAAGTATACCTTTTTGAATATCGTCTATGGATTTTGCTTCTTCTTCATAAATCTGCCTTTGGTATGCGTCGGCATACTTAAGCGCGGACTTATAATCTTCGTCCATATAAATTGACGTGAATTGCGCACGGTTTACCGTTGGAATACGTTTGCGAGTTTTGGGATCTTCTACATACTCGATTCCATATCGGCAAAGTACGAGCGACCAGTAAGCTTCGGCATCGGTATTATCCTCGTTTAATATCTGTTCGTAAATTCCTGCGGCTTTATCAAATTCGTTGTTACGGCGAAAATGATTTGCCCTGTCATATAAATTTGCCCGACGCTCGTCGTCTAAGCGCGGCAACGTCTGTTTTGTTCCGCAACTGTCGCAAACGCCAACGGTTGCGCCCGTTTCAAATTCTATAGTGCCGCCGCACATTTTACACTTGAATACTGCCATATTTATAACCTCTCCGTTAAGCTATTGCCAGCTTTTATTTTAACGCCCTGCATTTATTGTTTCTTTTTTTTGTAAGCAATATTATTTCGTCTGCAATTTCTGAAACGCTTTTTACGTCGTCTTTAAAAACGGCGGCGGCTAAGTCTGCCATTTTATCCGTTATTTGCGATTCTTCAAAAGATAATTCCTTACAAGACATAGGATCGGAATACCTTAATGCTTCATACACCTTTTTACATTCCGCCCTTACGGCATCGCTTTTTGCGCTATCGTAAACGTTTTGCGCTTCAACCGTAATGTTTTTTATAAACGTAGTCTGAGTTTTTATTTTTTCGTCTATTTCGTAAACGACATTGCCCGTTCGGTTTGCTATTATAACCGCTACAGCATTTAAGGCAAACACTATTATACAAGCAAGCGAGGCAAGCCAAGTCGGGCAATACGGAATTTTCATAAGCGTTACGCCGCAAACAAGCATAGCCGTCAAACCCGAATAAGCAGCCGTTACAAGCGGAATTTTATAGAACAACTTTTTAACGTTTTCCGCTTTGAACGTTACGAAAGCGCAACCAAGATTCCCTATAAACGCAGCAATAACAAATGCCCAGGCAATCCAGAATTTTGCATCATACTTAAAAACATACCCCGGAATAATCGGCTGCACAAGAAAAACTATCGCGTTAAAAACCGCCAGAAAAATTACCCAGATAAGCGCATAAGTTTTAAAATTCTTTTTCATTATCCGTTCCCCCTATCAAATAATGCTTTTAAGCAATTCAGCTTTCATGGCAGTAAATTCTTCTTCGGTAATTAAGCCCGATTCTTTCATGAAAGATAGCTTTTCCACTTTTGCTTTAAATGCAGCCATATCGTCGGCAGGCTTATCTGCGGCAGACTCTGCAGGTTTGGTTGCCGCTTCAAAAGCGTTGCCTACCGCGCCGCCGACAACTCCGCCCACCGCACCGCCGACGCCGACCATGGTGCCAAGCCCTACGCCCATATTTGTAAATTGCCCTACGGCTTCGTTTGTAGCTACCTTTTCGGCAACATCAAAACCGCGTTCCTGAGCATAGGTATATCCTTCCTGCGTGCGCTTGGTTGCCTGCGCCTGCGAATCTATAATTACTTTTTGCGCTTCGGTTTGTGCATAGATGATATCGGTTTGCTGTTTTAGCTTTGCCTCCGCTATATCGGCGTACTGACGGAAATGCAATTCCTTGAATTTTTCATACTGCCTGTCGCCGTCCGGTTTTACAATGTTTGTAACAAAAAACCTTTCAAGCGAAACACCGTAACTTTCAAAATCGGGTATAAGCAATTTTTGAATATTTTCAGAAAAAAGCGTAAGATTTTCGTCAATTTCAAAAATATTTATCGCGTTCGCCTTTATAACCTGCGCTATGTACGTTTTTACTCTTGTCATTAAAAAAGCGCGGAAAAAGCTTATCAGTTTTTGCTGACCGAGAAAATTTTCAGTTCCAACAAGTTTTACAAGTAGCTTTCGGCTGTCGGAAACCCGCAAACTCATTTCGCCAGACGCGCCTATAGTAAGAGGGAAACCGTACTGCGGATCTATATATTGAACTTTACTGTCCGTCCCCCATTTTATCGACATCTGCTCGGTTTTGTTTATAAAATAAACCTCACAATGGAAGGGCGTTTTATCTCCCGTAGCGCGATTTAATAATTTCCCTAATTTAGGAATATTCTGCGTTTCAAGCGTATATCTGCCGGCACCGAACAAATCGAGAGCCTGCCCGTTCATAAAGAAAATAGCTTCCTGCGATTCGTGAACTATAAGCTGCGTAAACGTATTAAAATCTTCGCAAGGGTGTTTCCATACAAACGTACTGTTATCGCCTTCATATTTGATAATATCCGCTATTTCAGACATTTTTTCTTTTCTCCTCCTTAAAATTTAATAGCCATTGTAAATAATTTATCCTTAAACGCTACGCAAATCATATGCATTGCGTCTTTGTTTACTAATTATATCATAGGCATTGCCTATAAGTAAAGCATTTTATAGGCATTTCCTATAATATATAGTTAATCAAATTTTTTAGGATTTTAAATGATTACGTTAAAGGAAATACAGGAAAATCTTGCAAAAGAGATAAAAAACAGCGGTTTAACTCAAACCGAAATAGCCAAAAAGTTAGGAATAAAACAACCTACGGTAGGTCAATATATATCAGGCAGAGCGATGCCCGCACTTGACACTTTTGCCAACATTTGCGTTTTATTAGACGTTGATCCCGCCGATATACTTTGCATAAATAAAAAGGCTGATTTTTTTTAAAACCAAATTAAAAAACAAAAAACAAAACCCAGACCGAAGCAATAAAACCTTGCTGCGATAGGGGTTTTTAATTTTACAAAAAATTAAGCGATTACAACGCCGGTATAACCTGCATCGAGATTTAACACGAATTTACCGTCTGCGTTCTTGGTTAATTGAACGGTAGAAGTTGTTCCGTCTTTATTAGTTACGGTTGCGCTGTAAGCTCCTTTACTTAAAAAGTCGGAGATGACCAACGTTGCCGCCTTGCCCGTTTTTGCGGGAGTAACCGTTATGGACTGACCTTTTCTGATATTGATATCAAAAACGTTGCCGGCATAGCTTATTTGCTTAGATCCCATATTAGAATACTCTTCGGGCATGGCGGGTTCGATATGAAGTCCGTCGCCCTTAGCGTTTACGCCCATAAAGCCTTTTACGTATACGAGCGGAACAAGTCCGTTTTCGGGGAATTCTTCGATAACGCCTATCTTCCAGGCAAATCCCACGTTGTTTACGGGATCGCGGTTTAACTCGTCTATCTTGTATTCTTTGGCAATGGTTATCAAACGCTGTAAAGCGTCTTCCTGCATGCCGTGCTTTATACGGCTCATATTTTCGTAAAACGAAGTGTAAAAAATAGTTCCGCCGTTTTCAAGCATTTCGCCGAACGTTGCGCTGTAAAATTCGCTTATGCCGTTGGGCGCGTGGAACCAGGAAATAGGTCTGTCGTTTTCGTCGTACTTCTTGGTCTTTTCTATCGCCACGGTGTTAGACATAGCCGAAATATTGAATCTGTCTAAAATGTCAAGACCGGTTGCGTCGTCGGAATCGATAATTCTTTCGCCGTCTATCCATTTGAAATATTCCTTTGCCTTTTGCGTATCGCCCGCGCCCGTAAAGAATGCCATAAAGCCAAGGAAAGTCAAGCCATAATCCAGCTTTTCGCCTTTATCGGTAATGGTGGATATATATCTGCCCTTTTGAGCGTCCCAGTAAGTTTCGTCGTAGGCAGCTTTTGCCTTTTCAAACAGCTGTTTCATTTCGGCAACCTTTTGCGTGTTGCCAAGCACGGTGTAAATATCCTGCATACTGCCTATGCAGTTCAAAAACAACGCGCCTTCGTACGGATCTTTGTATCCGAAACATAAAGTATCCCAAATGTTTGAACTCGAGCTGTTAAAACCGCCGGTATTCAAGCCGTTATCGATAATGATAAGTCCGTTTTTGCCGTTGAGTTCGTTTAAAATATAGTTAAAAGCAAGCTCTGCTTTTTGTAAAACGGTTTTACCCTTTGAAGCGTCGTTATAGTTATAGGTCTTACTGCTGCCCGGCTGAACGCTAGGTACGTTTTCGGTAAGTTCTTCGGTTGTGTCAACTTCGTTTAAAAAGTCTGCCGAAGCTTCCCATACTACAACTTCCCTTACTCCGTTGATATATTCGAACTGCTGATCGAAATGATAGCTCTGTTTAAAGCCTTCTATAGTATCGCTGTATCCGGGGCCGCCCCAGGTTTCGCTGGTCGTCCAGGACCAAAGATATCCGTCCTCGCGCTGAGGATAATTTACAAGTATTTTTTTAGCCTGACTTTTGAGCGGAGTGACGTTCCACATGGTTTTAAGCGCGTCTATTCCAAGCCATGCGCTGTTAAGACCGAGCTTATAAACTTTACCGCCGGAAGCAATTCCGAAATCTTCCCAAAGCGCATTGCAAAGGTAAGTTACGGCATCGTTGTTATCGCTGTAAAAGGGAACGGAATAGAATTTGTCGTTCATCGTCTGAAAGCCGAATTCGTTTGCAGACACGAGTTCCTGCTTTTCTCTTGACGGTTGCGGCGTATTGCCGCTGCTGTCTTTATTATCGTTGGCGCAGCCCGTAGCCGTAAACAACATAATAAGCGATAGCATTGCAGTCAATAATTTTTTCATAAATCCTCCTTGTAAGGAGGGCGGGTTTTACGCCCGCCCGTTGTTGCGGGTTTTACGCCTTATTTTTCTTTTTTGATGCTATAAAAGCCACCGAAATCAAGCTTAAAGTAAGCATAGTCAGAATCGAAGTCGAGCTGAAAATGCCGCCGGAGCATTGAGCGCAAGATTCGCCGTCGCTTGTATTTTCGGCTTTTACGGTGAATTTGAGTTTTAAAGTTGCAACGCCGCCTTTTTGGTCGTCGGCTTTAACTTCAACTTCATAAACGCCTTCTCTTGCGGCTTTGAATACGAGTTTACCGTCTTTAATTTCGGCACTGCCTGAAACCAAAGTGAAAGTAAGTTCGTCGCCGTTAGCGTCGGTAAACGCTTTGTTTAAGTCTATCGTAACTTCTTCGCCTGCTTTGTAGGAATCTTTAAGTTCAACTTTTCCGGCTACCGGAGCAACGTTGTAAACTACTTCTTTTAAAGAAGTTATCTTCCAGATATAGCCGGAGCCGCTGTCGAACTGTAAAGTTCCCGCGTTGGTAGCAAAATCTTCGTAAGCCTGATTATATTTATCGCTGAATCTGTTTTCGGTACCGGTCGCAGGGTAATCGGTGCCGTTTATGGTCCATACCCATACATTTTCGGCTGTAAGGTTGAGTTTTATTTCGTTTTCTTTATTGTTGTTCCAGTTCCAGTTTTCAATAGTGAAATCCTGCATGTATATATATCTGTCTTCGCCGAGCGAACCGCGGGCTCTGAACGTAGCGCGATTTAATGCGTCGGTTTTTTCAATCGAGAACATAATTGTTCCCATCTGATCAAGGGTAAACCAACTGCTTGCCGAAGAGATAACTACCGCGGGCGAGCTGTAACTGTCGCTTGTTTCGTCAAAGAAGGTTTTTACCTTCATTTCAAATCCGTCAACAACTATTTCTCTATCCTTTACAAAGGAGTTTCCGTTGAATACCAAAGTAGAAGATTTTCCGTCGTCGTAGCCGAATTTGGGTGTGCCGTATCCGCCTGCTTTCCAGCCTGCTTTTACAGAAGTTGCAACGTAATAATCTATGCCTGCAAAAGCAAACATTCCCTGTCCGTTTTCGGAAGTGAAAGCAACTTCGGTCATTCCGTCCGCGGTAGCCGAAACAACTGCGTCTATTTTTTCATACGTCTGTTTATCCTGATCTTTATCGATATACATAAGTTCCGATTCACCGTCGGTAATCATGTATCCGTAACCGTTGTCGTTTACGAAACGGAAGGTTTTTTCGGTATATGTCCAGTCGTAAGAAATTTCTTCGTCTAAAACTTTTTCGCCGTTGACTAAAACCGACAATACGGTTTTATCGCCGTTTTTATCAAACTTAAAGGACATTTTATCCGCGGTTATAGTAAAGCCCGTTACTGCGGCGTTGGTTGCGCCGAATTTATAATTTACCGCCAAGCTGTTAGCAATGGCTTTTTTAACGGTGGTAACCGTGAACGCGCCGTCTGCCGTGTTATATACAGCTAAGTAACTGCCGTCCGATTTAATTACGACGTTTTCGCCTTCTACCGTTAAACCGTCAACCGTGTCGTATTCTACAACTTCGTTTGAAACGTATTCTACGGGAGTAAGAACGGTGTTTGCAAAAGACTCAACTTTAAAGCCGACTTTAACTTTGCCGTCTTCTAAGCCGGATTCGTAAGTTTCTAAAGCGGTAAGATCTTTATCGTAAACTTCGCCGTTTATTTTAACGGTAAAATTCTTTAAACGACTAAGCGTTATTACGTTTGCAACGTCGGTGTAATAGAACGGAACTGTTTGTTCGCCTATAACGGTTTCGCCTACCTTTGCGCTTAAAAACGCGGTAGTGGAAGTAACCTTTTTAAACGCGAATTCCGCACTGCCTAAAGAAACGGTAACCGTATCGTTTTCAGCCATATCTTCGCCGGAAACGGTAAAGTTAAGTTTTAAATCGCCTAAATATTGCGCCGTTTCATACGTTGCGTTATAGCTTACGCCGCTTTTTGCGTTTCTGAACTGGGCAGCTCCCGTAGAGCTTATCTTACTTTCAACCGAAGACGCGTCTGTAGTTGTATAACCCGAAGGTACGCCGTAAGACCATTCTTTAACTTCGTTATAAATATCGGTAAGCTTAAATGCGTTTGCGCCGACTCCGCCTTCGCCCCAGAAGGAAATATACATACCTTCGGTGCATTGAGATATTACGTTTGAAACTACGCCGAGCGTTGTTAAATTAGCAAGTTCCTGCTTGTTGAGATACAGACAGAGTTCGTTGTTATCGTTAAGCTTGAACTCAAGAGTATTCTGCGTGCCTTTGAACGAGTTGCCTTCTTTGTAGTATTTTGCGGCGGGATCACTGAAATAATCGTAGTCGTTACCGTAGTTGTAATTACTCCAGTTAAGCCAGGTAAGATTGCTGTCCCATGTGTATGAACCGGTAGGATTGCTCTGATACCATACGCCGAGCTGAACGTTTCCGTTATTAGTGCCTTGAGCCGCATTTTGCATGTTGAATCTTATTGCAAAGAATCTGCCGCTGTTTAACTGACCGAAATTTTCGTTGAATATGATAAACTTCTGCGTTGCGGTGTTATCGTAATATTTAATTACGAGTCCGTTGATGTCGTAACAAGCTTTTGATCTTGTTTCGCTGTGCTTTGAATATCCCCAGGCACTGCTTACCAAAGCCGTGTTGTCGGCATTAGTCGCGCTACGGAATATCATATCGCCGCCGTCTTCCTGAGTTGGATCTTCAATCTGTTCTACTTCCTGATTATACGCGCTGTAGTTTCCTACCGGATTCCAGCCGGATCCGCCCGGCTGCGCGCTTCCGCCGTTTTCGCCTATCAGCGTTTTTACGGATTTAACGTATTCGTTTTCTGCCGCATGAACGTTGACGTTGTTAATGCCTAACGTTAAAGTTAAAGCAAAAGTAACTGATAAAATCGCTATAATGATTTTTTTCATTTTTTTAAATGCCCCTTATAAAAAATTTCTTTTTTTGTGTTTTGGTTTAAAAATTTGGTGAAAATTTTGCCTTAATATCATTTTGCTATGCCTTATTTGCACCTCCTTAACCTTTTATGCCGCCGATATTTACGCCGTCGATAAGCTGCTTTTGGAATATAAAGAAGATTATAGCGGCGGGAATAAGCATCATAATACCGGTTGCCATCTGGTTATTAGGAAATCTGCCTTCACTTAAACTGCCGGAATATCTGTAAAAGATATCCAAAGCCAAAGTGTAGGATTCCTCGCTTCTTAAATACATAAGCGGACTCATAAAATCGTTCCACGTTCCGTTAAAAACGCCTATCATAATAAATATCGCGATGGGCTTTGAAAGCGGAAGATATATGGACGTGAAAATTTTAAACTTGCTTGCTCCGTCTATTACGGCTGCCTCGTCGTAACTTTTGGGTATAGAGCGCATAAACTGACGAGCAAGAAAGATATTCATCGCGCCGCCGCCGCACGCCGCAGGAATTGTAAGCGGCAATATGGTGTTTATCCAGTGCAGTTTAACGTATAAAACGTAAAGCGGAATCTGAATAGCAACCGACGGAAGCATAATAGTGGCTAAAACTACGGCAAAAACCTGATCCTTTCCGCGAAATTTACATCTTGTAAAACCAAACGCGCAAAGCAGTGCGGAAAACGGAACGAATACCAGGTTTATCGCTATAATTACCAGACTATTTTTGAGTGAATTTATAAGCGAAGCGTCAAACACTCCTTTATAATTTTCAAATTTTATTTCTTCGTGCGGAAAGAATACTATTACGGGATTACCCAAGGATTCCGCGTCGGTCATAAAGGAAACCGACAGCATGTAGACGAACGGAATCAGAAAAAATACGCTTAGAAAAATCAATAGCAGATGAATAGCAAGTTGTTTTAATATTTTTTTACGCCGACTTTTTCGTTTTAAAACTTTTTCCATTTTTGTAATTAAATTCTCCTATTCTTCCTCGCCGTAAAACACCCATTTTGAAGTTTTGAACATTAAAAATGTTAAAAGACTTATAAACGCGAACAACACCCAGCTTTCGGCACAGGCAAGTCCCATCGTCTTTGCGGAAATGTTAAATGCATCGTTATAAACTTTAAAAACGTAAAACAACAAACTGTCGTCAGGTCCTGCGGTTCCGCCGGTCAAAGTCATTACCTGCCCGAAGGTTTGCAGCGAGCCTATAACGTTCATAATAAGATTGTAAAAAAACATAGGCGTACACATAGGCAGAGTTATTTTTATAAGCTTTACAAAAGCACTTGCTCCGTCTATATTTGCCGCTTCGTAAAGCTCCGCAGGCACGTTTTTTAAAGCCGAAAGCCATAAAATCATGCCGCCGCCGAGCGTCCAGAGTCCCGTTAAAATAAACGAAAACATTGCGGTTTCAGACGAAGTAAAAAAAGTGAATCTTTCAAACCCTATTTTTACGAGAAATTCGTTTGCTATGCCGTAATTAACGTCGAAAAAGTTTCTCCAGATTATTCCGCCTACCGTTACGGGAATTATTACGGGCAGATAGATAAGTACCCTGTAAATACCTACGCCCTTGATTTTTTTATTGAGCGGAAGCGCAAGCAAAAAAGATAAAACAATATTAAGCGGCACGCTTATAACCGTGTAAATCGCCGTGACCGAACAACTCTTTAAAAAATGCGAGTTTTTAAACATGTAGGTGTAGTTGAAAAAGCCGAAGCCTTCGGGCGGAGTTATTACGTTGTACCTTTTAAAAAAGGAAAAATACAGCGATTCAAGTATGGGAAAAGCCTGAAATGCCACTACCCCGATGACAACCGGCATAATGAATAACCAGCCGATTATCTCTTTTTCTCTGTAACTGTTTGCCTTTTTAGCTGCTGATTTCATATTTTATCCCTGATCTCTTACAAAATTTGCAATATCTCTCTTGCAGGTGGAAATAAGTCCTTTAGGATCTCCGTTAGCTTTTGAAAAATAGTTGGTGAGCATATTCTGTATCGCGCCGTCGTAGCCGGACATCATAACCGAGTCGAGCATATCGTAAAAATCATAAATTACGTCGGTCGTTCCGGAATATACGAAAGCGTCGCTGTTAATGGGGATAATCGTTCTCCATACCGCGTTTTCGTCTTCCGCAAGACTCTTTAAAGACGGTACTATCGTGCCTGATTTTGAAATTGTATTCTGTCCTTCTTCGCTCATCATGTACTCTAAGAACTTCCAGGCAAGAACTTTTTTGGTAGACGCTTTACTGATTCCGTAACCGGTAGTTCCCGCGCCGCAGGAAGGAGAAGTTCCGTCTATTCCCGAAATAATTTTTGGGAATGCAACTGCTTCTAAATCTTCGCCGAGAGAAGCGTAGTACGATTGAGCGTAAGGTCTTACCTGAAATCTCATAGCCGTTCTTCCGCTTACAAAGTTCTGCTGAACGCCAGGACTATACTGAGCGTAACCGTTTTCTATAAGTTTGTGCATTTCTTTTAATCCCATCTGAAATTGTTCGTCAAGCACGGCTTCGCCCTTTTCGTTTATAATCGTGCCGCCGAATGATTTTGAGAAAGAGTACATTAAAATACGCCAGTCAAAGTCAACTTCTACGGCTTGCTGTTTGCTCGTGTTGTAATTGCAGCCGTTATCGTATAACTTCTTGCATACGTCAAGAAAATCGCTCCACGTCCAGTCGTTATCGGGAAGTTCGACGTTATGCTGTGCAAATATCTTTTTATTTAAGTATACGACCATTTTATTGATGTCGCGCGGCATAAAATATTGTGCGCCGTTGTGGTTTTTCTGCCCGAGTTTTATAACCGAATCGTAATAAAGCGAAGTGTCGAACCCTGATTTTTCGATGAACGGATCAAGACTTTCAAGTAAGCCCGAATCCGCAAAAAGCGAAACGTATTGATCGGAAACCCACATTACGTCGTAAACTACGCCCGCAGCTACGTCACCTTGAATTGACTGCTCGTAATTCGTTATTTTTTGTACTTTGATAGTTACGTTGGGGTATAATTTTTTAAACCCTTTTTCAAGTTCGTTAATAGTAGCTATTTCACCCGGTTCGTTCATTATAGCAACGCGCAACGTTTCTTTAATGTTGCTGTCGATATTAAGATCGAGCTTATCGGGATCTACGCTTCCTCCGTCCGACGGCTTGGTGCAGCCCGCAAATAAAGCAAGCGAACAGCAAAGCGCAAGTAAAAAACATACTAACTTTTTTAACATCTTTTTTTCCTCTTTATTTTTTATTTTTCGGATTTACGTCTGATAATAAAAGAATTATAACCGCCGCTAACCGAAATTTGATTTTGAGTTTTTATTTTATCCGAAGATATCTCAAATCCTTCGGCAATAACCGTGAGAGAACTTTCGAACGGATAAGTTACGTCAAGAAGTATTTTATCTTCCGATTTTTTCCATTCGACTTTTATATCGCCCCGAAGTGTAGTAAATTTTGTTTTGCAAAAATCTATATCGTCTATAAAACAGGGCTTTATCACAATTTTTTCAAAGCAGTTTTTGCAAAGGTCGGCTCTTATTCCGGCAAGATAATTTATAAAAAAGCCGTCGTAAGCCGAAAACATGGGATGATCGAAGGAATGCATATCGTCGCCGAGTTTGTTTTCCCATCTTTCCCAGACCGTGGTCGCGCCGTTTTCAAGCATGAATCCCCAGCCGGGATATTCGGGATTTACAAGCAATTTTTTTACCGTATCGCCGTAACCGTATTCGGCTAAGCGATATATAAGGTGGCGGTATGCCTGATTGCCGCACGTCATGTGATAGCCGCGTTCTTTTACGTCTTTATCTGCAAGGCTTATCCAGTAAGCGCATTTTTCTTTGTCTTCGTCAAAAATGGTGGCGGACACGGCAAGTTCTGCCTGCGAACCGCTTCCGTAAACACCCGTTTTTTGGTCGTAATACTTATTATCGAAAAATTCCTTATATTTTAAATACTCTTCACGGTATTTTTTTTCGTCGCTCATTTTGCCGATAAGCGAAGCAAAAAATCTCATATGTTTTAAATACCACAAAAAGTAAATCGCGCTCATAAACGATTCGCCGACAAAACGGCTCTTTGTTCCGTTTGCGTAAATCGCCGCGGGACACCAGTCCCCGTAATACCCGTAAGCAACCGTACCGTCGTTAGCGTCTGCGTCCGCTTTCAGAAAATTTATCCATTTTTCAAAATTTTCGTAATTTCTTTCAATTACCTTTTTGTCGCCGTAATAAACGTAAGCAAGCCATGCGCCTAAAGTGTACGCCGAAACGGGATCTGCTATATCGCACCCGACTTCATAAGGCACGGTGTCAGGTATAACGCCGTTGTCGTTTTGAGCGTCGCTTGTCATATCGGTAAAATTAGGTAAGAATTTTTCAAGCGCGAAATTATTAACCGATTGATACAAACGCGAAGTTAAATCGTTTAACCAGCCCAGCCTTTCGTCGCGCTGAGGACAATCTGTAAACACTCCGTTTAAATTGTTGCCTTCCGTTCTTACAGCCATTTCGTGCAGACGGTTAAGCGTTTTATCCGAGCAGGAAAACTTTGAAACAACGGGCAAATCGGTGCGCAATACGCAAACTTCGGCATTTATAATTTCCGCTTTACCGACCGTTTCTATGCAGGCAAACCTGAACCCGTGATATGTAAATTCGGGAACGAAAATCTCTTCGCCATTCCCTGAAAGTATATATTCGTCCTTATTTTCGGCGGCGCGGTAATTTGCGTTATCAAGCTCGCCGTTTAAACTGAGGCGCTCGGCATGGGTAACCGTAACGGTCGCGCCACGCTCGCCCTTTACCTTTAACGAAAGAAATCCGCAAATATTTACGCCCGCATCGGCATACAGCTTTTCATTACTTTTTGTGATTACAGCGGGAAACCTTGCAACAATTCGCATGGGCGGAATTTTGTTTGATTTTAATTTTCCCGAAGGCGCGTCCGCTATAAACGCGGCAACCCATTTATCAAAAGTAACTTTATAATCGGGATTAAGCCAGTCGTCTTTTAAACGCGCGTCTACAGTTTCTCCGTCGTAAACTCCGCTTCTTGTAACGGCGTCTTTCTTCATATTCCATATACGACCGGATATTGTCGGCATTTCATAAAAATCTCCGTCCACGTATTCCACCCTTAAAAGCCCGTATATTTTTTTAGCTCCGTAAAAACCGTAACCTATACGCATGCACAATGCGTTATTTCCATGCTTCACATCGAGCTTATACGTTCTGTAAGGTATGGTTTTTGAGTATACCGATATGCCGCCGTCAAAATAGCAATCGTCTAAAAGCATTCCGTTAAAATAAACTTTTCCGCATCCAAGCATTGCAACGTAAAAACGCGCTCTTTTTACGGGCTTTTCGGCTTCAAAATCCAACCGAATATCATCGGCTCCGCCGACAAAGCCGAGCGGCTGACCTATCCAGCGTGCGCAAAACTCCTTTTCCGGATTTAAAAACGCCGTTTCAAACGTAGAACTTGCGCTTACGCCGCCGTTTAAAATAACTTTCCAGTAATAGGTTTTACAGCTTTCAAGATTTTTTCCCGCATAGCTTATATGCAAATGTTCGCAGGACAAAACCTCACCGCTGTCCCATACCGGCGTGCTGAAATCAGCGTTTTGAGATACCGTTATCCGATAGCTTTTCTGTCTTTCGTCACCTGAATTATTCCAAGAAAATTCCGGCGTAAAATCATCTATGCCTATCGGCGTTATTTCGTTGTTTACTTTTAAATTGAAAAGTTTTAACATCTCGTGTTTTCCGTTATATTTTTGTGTTTTTGTTAGCTTTTTATTTTTGCGAACTCGTGTTCGCGAATGCTAAAAAAATATTTACTCGTAATCTGCCGCCTTTTATTATACGACAGTTACGGGTAGTTATTTTTTTAATCTTTATATGCGCATTTAATTATGTGCTTTTACGCATTGATTTTTTTAGTAGTTTTTCTTACTATCAGTTCGGGAACGATAATTTCTCTGCCGACGCAGTTTTTATCGGTAATGTTGTTTTTTAACACTTCAAATACCTTTTTACCGAAAAGGTCGGCTTTATGGCTTAAAGTCGTAAGACCGCCCGCATATTCTTCGGCAAAAGAGATATCGTCTATTCCCACGACTGATACGTCGTCGGGAATTTTTACTCCGCTATCCTGAAAAGCAGCTATCGCACCCATGGCAAGCATATCGTTCATGCAAACTACTGCCGTGTATTCTTTTTCAGATGCCATCAGCCTTTTTGCCAAGTCGTAACCCGTACGCATTGCGGAATCTTTAAGCCCTGCACCGCCTTCCACAATGGGATCGTCGTTATTAAAATAACGCTTCATTGCGCGCTTAAAGTAATCGAGCCTTACGTCGTTCAAGCCGCAGTCATACAAACTGAAATAGGCTATCTTTTTGTGCCCGCTCGATTTAAGATATGAAATAATATCGTCCATACCTTTTTCAAAATCGATTGCCACGCCGCAAATACGTTCATCCATAAGATTATTTACCGAACCGAAAACGACGCTTATTCCGTTATCGAGCAAAAGCGCGATATTATCCGAAGTAAGGTTTTCGGCATTAGCGACTATAAAAACCCCGTCTACCCGACGCGAAACAAACTCGTCCAGATATCTGTCCAGATGCACGTTACCACCGCAGATATTTACAAAATATCCGTTATCCATTGCGGTATTTTCTATGCTTTGAATCATCTGCATATGTAGCGGATTAGTAAAATCGTTTATAAGAACGGCAACCGAATGAGTCTTTTTGCCTTTCATAGTTTTAGCTATCATATCAGGATGATAATTTAATTGTTTAACCGCCGCGTTTACTTTTTGAATAAGATCGTCCGAAACGTATCTTTTTCCGCTAAGCACAAACGAAACGGTTGTTTCGCTTACGCCTGCAAGTTTTGCAACGTCCTTTCTCGTTACCCCCATCTGCAACCTTAATAAATGCAAATTATATTTTTTTAACTATTGCGAACTCGTGTTCTTAATGCATTATATCATATGCGATTTCGTTTGTCAATAGTTTTTTTAAAATTTTTTTTTTGCGATTTTTTTAATTTATTTTTTTATAATTTTTTTATAAAATTATCGTAAAAATATTTAGAAACTGTCAAATTGTTTATAAAATCAAAAAACACAACTACTACGGATATTTTTTATATATATGTTTTACGTAATCTTAAAAAATCAAAAACTGCTATCACTGTTATGCTCGGTATCCTTTTCGTTATTTTCAGACGATGCATCCAACAATCTAAGTATTTTTTTCTGCATTTCGGATACCTGCTCGATTTTTTTATAAAGTTCGTCGATTATCAACTCGCTTTTCAAATTTACTTTATAGTCGTTTTCGGCACGTTTCCGATCTTTTGTTTCTTGCCTGTTCTGACTCATCATTATAAGCGGAGCCTGAATCGCAGCAATACACGACAACACCAAATTCAAAAGAATAAATGGATACGCATCAAACGCTTTTACGTCCAAAAGTATATTCAATATCATCCAAATTAGCATTATAGCAATAAAACTGAAAATAAATGCCCAACTGCCGGCAAAACGAGCAACTGCATCCGCAGCTTTCTGTCCGAAAGATATTTTCTCGTTTTTTTCTGAATTTTCAACTATGTTTGTGCTTAATATTTCGTTTATAAGCTCTTCGTCCGTCAACTCTTTATCCGATTCGTGCAACAGTTCGCTTATTATTTTCTTTTTACTTTTTTGATAATTCATATTATTTCACCTTTACCTTATTATTTTTTGATGCCGAAACTCTTACAAATTCGGTAAAAAGCGGATTTGCGCGGTGCGGGCGCGAAGTAAATTCGGGATGAAACTGTACCCCGATATGGAAAGCGTTTGAACTTACTTCTATTGCTTCAATTATTTTTTCGTCAGGCGAAGTGCCGCAAATAGTAAGCCCCGCATTTTTAAGCGTTTCGCGATAGTCGTTGTTAAATTCGTAGCGGTGCCTGTGCCGCTCGCGGATAAGCGGCGAATTATACGCTTTATAAAGCACGGTGTTTTGCTGCACTTTGCATTCGTATCCGCCAAGACGCATGGTGCCGCCCTTTTGCTTGTCTGCCTGATCGGGCATAAGATCGATTATTTTTGCGCCTGATTTATTAAATTCTCCGCTGGTTGCATCAAAAATGCCGGCAACGTTTCTTGCAAATTCTATTGCCGCAACCTGCATGCCGAGGCATATTCCGAAATACGGAACATTATTTTCCCTTGCAAAACGGCACGCCGTAATCATGCCTTCCACGCCGCGCTCGCCAAATCCGCCGGGAACTAAAATTCCGTTTACACTTCCTAAAATATCCGCCACGTTTTTATCGGTTACTTTTTCGCTGTCTATCCACTCAATATCAACAAAAACGCGATTTTTAAACGACGCGTGATTTAAAGCTTCAACTATACTCAAATAACTGTCGTGCAAACTAACGTATTTGCCGACCATTGCTATTTTTACGTGTTTTTTTCTGGAATCTATATTCTTTATCAGCTTATTCCATACGGTAAAATTCGGTTTTTTCTTTATGCCGAGTTTTTTGCACACGACGTTATCAAGTCCGTTTTCGTGCAACATTACGGGTGCTTTATACAAACAATCCACCGTAACGTTTGAAATAACGCAGCTTTCTTCAACGTTGCAAAACAGCGCGATTTTTTTTCTTACCGCATCGCCGGCATCGCCGTCGGAGCGAGTAACGATAATATCGGGATGAATGCCCGAAGCCTGCAATTCTTTTACCGAATGCTGAACGGGCTTTGTTTTGTATTCGTCCGATCCGGAAAGGTAAATAACGGGACAGACGTGAATAAACACGCAATTTTCAAGCGCGATTTCGTTAGAAAACTGCCGTACAGCCTCTAAAAAAGGCTGACTTTCGATATCGCCTATCGTTCCGCCTATTTCGGTTATCACTATATCCGCCTTGCTCTTTTCTGCATTTTTGCGGATATAATACTTAATTTCGTCGGTAACGTGCGGAATAATCTGCACAGTCTGTCCGAGATACAAGCCTTGCCTTTCGCGGCTTAACACCGAAAAATAAGCTTTGCCGGACGTTAAGTTGCTGTATTTGCCCAAATTTACGTCGATAAACCGTTCGTAATGCCCTAAATCGAGATCGGTTTCAGCTCCGTCGTCGGTAACGAACACTTCGCCGTGCTGAGTGGGGTTCATGGTACCCGGATCTATATTCATATAAGGATCAAGCTTTTGCGCCGTAACGGTAAGTCCGCGCATTTTCAGAAGCCTGCCGAGCGAAGCCGCAACTATTCCCTTTCCCAGTCCCGACACTACTCCGCCGGTAACAAAAATATATTTTGTCATTTGTTCTCTCCTTAAAAAGCCGCTTTTTTTTGCCTTTTTTTAGGTAAACGATTATACAATTCCATTATGAAATATAGTGTATCATTCAGACCGCAAAAAAGTAAAGAAAAAACGAAACCAAAAACAATAATTTTATCTTTCGATTTCGTTATACCTTAGCAACGTTTTGCTTATCGATTATAAAAAAATATTGACTTATAAGCTCAAAAATGCGCCTATAAGTCGATTATCAATACTTTTACTAATCGTCTCCATCACCGTTTTTATGCGGGACGGATTTACCTTCTTCGCCTTTTGCAACCGATGCCACCGTCAATACGTTTACCTTTGCCGCACCTGCTTTTATAATGAGATGCGAAAGAACTTCAACCGTTGCGCCGGTAGTCATAACGTCGTCCGCTATTAAAACGTTTTTGCCTTTTAATGAAGATGAATCTTCCACCTTAAAAGTACCGGATAAGTTGGATTTTCTTTCTTTTGCGGAAAGGGTTGCCTGTCGTTTGCTATCTTTTACCTTAATAATCGCGCCTTTTAAAACGGGAACGCCGATTATAAGCGAAAGTTCGTCGGCTATAAGCTCAGCCTGATTATATCTGCGTTCGTATAAACGCTCTTCGCTCATAGGCGGAAAAACGATTACGTCACAGTTAAAAAAGGATTTATAATACAATTTTGCCATATCGGCGGCAAAAACTTCCGCCAGATAACGTTTGCCGTGATATTTTAAATCGGCAATCATCTTTTTTACGGGCTGAGCGTAAACGAACACGCTACGCGCTTTTTCAAAATCGGTTTCGCGATCCCTGCACGAAAAACAGTATTCTTCCGCATTAAAAACGTGCCTGCCGCAATGATTGCATATGATTTCGTCGTTTTTAGGCAAAGAGCTTAAACATTCTTTGCAATAATAGCTGCCGTCAAAAATTTCTCTTCCGCATACGTTACAGGTATGGTTTACGGGAAAGAAAAACCGCGTAATATTCCGCACCGTAAAAACTTTTTTAAGTTTATTAAACATTTCAGCGTTTTACCGTAATTATTTTAAAGTAAATTCATACATAGTTTTATATGTATACTTTTTGCCCGCTTTTTGAATAACCGAAGGAAATTCCGCTCTGTTTACCGCATTCGGAAGCCCTTGCGTTTCAAGGCAGATTGCCGCTCTTTTTTGGTAAACTTTGCCGTATTTTCCCCTTTCGCCCGATAAAAAGTTACCCGAATATACCTGCATTCCGGGGGCATCGGTATAAACGCTCATGCAAATGCCTGTGCTTATTGCCGATAAGCTTGCAACTTTTTTAAACTCTCCGTTGTTTTTTAAAACGTAGTTATGATCATATCCTCCCGCATTTTTAATATGAACGTTCGAATAATCGACATATAGCCCCACTTTTTGTTCTTTGTTAAAATCAAAAGGCGTGCCTGAAACGCTCATAAATTCGCCGGTAGGAATAAGTTTATCGTCCGTAGGGGTAATATAATCGGCGTTTACAACCAGCAAGTGATTACAGATATTTTCTTCTCCCGATAAATTAAAATACGAATGATTTGTTAAACTTATGGGAGTATCCTTATCGCTTACGCAGTCATACTCTATTGAAAGCGAATTATTTAAAAGTTTATATGTGATATTAAACGTAGCGTTTCCCGAAAAGCCGCCTTCGCCCTCAGGAGAAAAAGCCGAAAAAGTAACGCCGTTTTCGATTTCTTCCGCTTTAAAAATCTTTTGACTAAGCCCCGAAAACCCGCCGTGCAGGCAGTTTTCGCCGTCGTTTTTATCAAGCTCGTATTTTTTCCCGTTCAATAAAAACTCGGCGTTTTGTATTCTGTTTGCAACTCTGCCGACAGCCGCTCCCATATAAGAACCTGAATAACGCTCGTAGTCGGCAAGGCTTTCAAAACCTAAAACCGCGTCATGCGGCGCACCGTTTTTATCGGGAACGATAAGCTTATTTATAATGCAGCCGTAATTTAAACAATGCAGTTGCAATCTTCCGTTGTCTATTATATATTCGAAAACTTCGTCGCCGTTTTTGGTCTTACCGAAAATACGCTTTTCAATCATCTTAAACCTCATTATTTTGAATTTAAGCTTGTTTATCCAAAGATTTTATATACTCGTCAACACTTTTTGCCGCACGTTTACCCGCCTGCATCGCAAGTATAACGGTAGCAGCTCCCGAAGCGGCGTCGCCGCCGGCAAACACACCGGGAACGCATGTGCAACCGTTTTCGTCGGTTAAAACCGTGCCTTTACTGCCTATAATTTCAGGCAGAATTTTTTTCATTACGGGGTTTGCAAGCGTACCTATCGCCATAATCACGTGGTCGGCATCAATTTCGTATTCGCTGTTTTCTATAGGACGAACGGCAATTCTTCCCGATGCGTCAGGCTGTGTAAGCTGCATTTTTTGAACAACAATTTTGCGTACAGCGCCCGACTCGTCGCCGATAATTTTTACGGGGTTTGTTAAAAAACAGAATTTTACGCCTTCCTGAATAGCATGAATATATTCTTCACGCCGTGCGGGCAACTCGTTTTCGCTACGACGATAAACAACGGTTACGTCAGCCCCTGAGCGAACAGCCGAACGCGCGGCGTCCATAGCAACGTTACCGCCGCCTACGACTATTATCTTGCCGCCCCTAAAAACAGGCGTAGACGAATTATCTTTAAACGCGCCCATTAAGTTTATGCGGGTTAAATATTCGTTTGCGGATAACACTCCCGAAAGCTCTTCGCCGTCTATTCCCATAAAGCGCGGAAGTCCCGCACCGCAACATACGATAATCGACTTATAGCCCCATTTTTTTAAATTTTCAACTGTAAACGAACAGCCTGCCAAAGCATTAAAAACAAATTTTACGCCCGCTTTTTTTAAAGCGGAAATCTCGCCGTCAACAATGTTTTTAGGCAATCTGAACGAAGGAATACCGTAACTTAAAACGCCGCCGCCTTTATGCAACGCTTCAAATACGGTAACGGAATATCCCATAGACAACAGTTCTCCTGCCGCCGTAAGGCCGCAAGGACCGGAGCCTATAACCGCAATCTTAGTTTTTTCGGACGGAAGCATAAAAGAATCGTCAAAATCGTGTTCGACGTTAAAACCGTTAAAAGTTTTTTGATTTTGCTCGTTAATTTCGCCGTTTTCCCCGGTATTTTTTCTGTGAAAATCCGCAACGAATCTTTCAAGGCTGCCTATTGCTACAGGCTCGCCTTTTATGCCAAGCACGCACTTTTTTTCGCACTGCGTTTCCTGCGGGCAAACCCGCCCCGTAATTGACGGCAAACGATTTGACGAATATATGATTTCGAATGCTTTTTCGTAATTTTTTTGTTTTATCTGCGCGATAAACTCGGGTATATCTATCTGAACCGGGCAGCCGCTTTTGCACATAGGATTTTTACAATGCAAACAGCGATTTGCCTCTTTTAAAGCTTGCTCTTCGGTAAACCCTAAAGCTACTTCGTCAAACGAAGTTGCCCTTAAATCTGCGTTTAAAACAGGCATTTTAGTTCTTTCGGTCATACAACGCCTCCAAAAAGTTTGCAATATTTTTCACGCGCGATTTTTTCTTCTTTTTTGTACTTTGCGTTGGATTTGATTACTTTATCAAAATCTACCAGATGCCCGTCAAAATCCGGACCGTCAACGCAGGCAAACTTCATTTTGCCGCCGACCATAAGCCTGCAACCGCCACACATTCCCGTGCCGTCTATCATTATAGGATTCATGCTTACGGTAGTTTTTACGCCGTATTCTTTTGTTAAACTACACACGAATTTCATCATGACAAGCGAACCTATAGCCATAACTTCGTCTATCTTTTCGCCAAGCAGAATTTTTTTAAGCGGCACGCAAACGTTGCCGCTTATGCCGTAGCTTCCGTCGTCGGTAGCAATTATAAGTTCGTCGCAAACCTTTTCAAATTCCTCTTTCAGTATTATAAGGTCTTTATTTTTAAAACCGAGAATTACGCTGACAAAAGCTCCCGTTTTTTTAAACTCCTTTGCCACGGGAAGCGCAATCGCACTGCCCACGCCTCCGCCTATTACAACGGCGCGGCTTACGCCCGAAACCACAGTCGGGTTGCCGAGCGGACCTAATACGTCGTGGACAAAATCGCCCTGCTTTAAAGAGGCAAGTTCGTAAGTAGTTTGACCGACGGGCGTAAATATAAGCGTAATAATGCCGCTGTCTCTATGGTAATCGGAAATTGTAAGCGGAATACGCTCGCTTGTTTTTAGCGGACGGACTATTACGAACTGTCCTGCTTTTGCCTGCATGGCAACAAGCGGCGCATGCACTTTTATTAAAACGTTTGCGGAGTTTAATTGCCGCCTTTCTATGATTTTATACGCCATTTTTTAATAAACTTCCTTTGAGTTCAAGTAGCTGATTCCAAGCGATATAAGCCCCGCTAAGGAATCGGCAAGAACGATCCACCAAAGCTGAGCAATGCCCGAAAACGCAAGTATTGCCGCCACCGCCTTTACGCTTAAGCTTAAAACAGTTGCTATTTTATTTAATTTTACCGTTCTTTTTGCAAGTTTCACGGTAAACGGTACGAGCGAAATTTCATTTTCGTCTATAACGGAATCGCCGGTATAGGTGTTATCCCGATTAAAACAAATAAGCGCGCCGTCGTTTTCAACGTCGCAATTTTTTGCAAGGCTATCCGTCATAACGCACAGATCTCCACCGTTAAGCGCGGAAGTAAACACAGATGCTTTATCTGTCTCGTCTGTTTTTTCGGCGTAAAACTCGGGAATTTTTAATTCCTTGCATAATTCCATACATTCGCTTTCGCTCTTTTTGCTTACAAGGACGCTCTTTACGTCGCTGTCTTTAAGTTCCATTATCGCGCCGTGCGCGTCTTTGAGCGGTTTTGAGTCGTTATTAAGCAAAACGGCTTCGTCAAAATAACACTGCGTTGCCTTTGCCGCTCTTTTTGATAAAGACGATCCGAAAGGAATAACTCCGAGTTTTTTTGAAGCGATCGCGCCGAATACCGAAGCAAAATCGTGCGAACCTATAAGCATTGCAAAAGAACCGAGCGACACAAGCATAACGGCTCTGTATCCCCAGTCGTTAAGCGCGGAAACATAATCGCCGTAAAAAACGGGAGGCAAGAACGCAATAAGCACGCCAAGAGCAAACAAGCAAATTATAATTTTAATTTTGTTCTTTGTTAAAAACGCAGAAATACCGCTTTTTTCGTTTATGGCGGCAAGCATTTTTGCATTGCGGTTATCGAATTTGCCTTGATTTAAAGTTTTTTCTACTACGACAAACACATTACCGAGTGCTTTTTCGCCTGCATAAATTTTATCGTTTTGTTTAAGTTCACGTTCGCGCCCGAAAAAGTCCGTAACGGTACAATCGTTTTTAACCGTTCCGTCAAACAGGCAAAATTCGTTTGCTTTAAAATATATTACGTCGCCCAAAACCACGCTTTGAGGCGCAACGTTGCGATAGCTCTTTTTGTTTTCTACCTTGCGACAGTTTTCGGGAACTTCGTATACGGGCGAATTTTTCTTTTTTATGTTTTCAAAAACCTTTATTGCGTAAGATGTTATAGCATAAAGTAATACTGCCGCCACCGCATAGGTAACGTAGCCTAAAAATACCGCGCACAAAAAGGTTATCGATAATAAAAGTTGTTCCGAAATGAATTGTTTTTTAACGATTTTCACCACGGCTTCGTACATAACTTCGTATCCGGCAATGGCAAACGCGCAAGCCATAACGCCGAGCTGTAATCTGTCTTTTAAAAACAGCCCGACAATAAAAAGTATCGCGGCAACGCCGAGTTCTATGGCTCTTTCAAAAATATCCGAACGTTTTTTATTTTTCTTTTTTTCTTCCGACTGCTCGTAAGACTCGCCGCCGTCCTCGTCAAGCTCGCCTTTGTAGTCGTCGTCTTCAAAAAAGTATTCTACGTCGTTATCATACTCATCTTCCCCTTCGTCTAAGTCTTCCGCATCTTCGGATTCCTCGTCTGCGCAAACTTTTTCCGCCTTTTTGCTCTTTTTTAAATCTTTGTCCTTTTTTGCAGGTCTATCTGTTTTTTCTTCTTTTTCTTTCAAAGAGCTTTCCGTATCGGACTTTTCTTTTTCTTCTTTACCGAAATCGAACTCGCAACCATAAGCTTCGCAAATAGATACGATTTTTGTAAACACGTCGTACTCACTGGTCCAGTCGTCGATAAAAAACGTGAGCGTCCTTTGCTCTTCGTCAATCGACGCCGACAATACGCCCTTTATATTTAAAATCTCTTTTTCCGCCGCAGCGCGGTTTTTTATTACGGAAAGATAATATACGCTTTTATTTTCTTCCATAAATCCTCCCAAATTTTCGCTTATAATTATATACAAGTTATTTATATAATAATAACACTAACCGTGCGATATGTCAAACGCCTGAAAAAACAAGGTGCAAATAAAAGCAAAACAAACAAGCCGCAAAACAAGGAGCATAATTTGCACAAGATAACGGATAATAGTTTTATGAAACTTTTTTCGTCCTTGCAAAAAAATCTTTCCGAAATAAAGAAAAATCTTCCGTCAGACGACGTTATATACCACAACGCCGAAAGCAACAAAAAGCCGTTTTGCGTAATTTATATTGATTCTATAACCGACAAAAATCAGCTCGGACTTCTTGTTTTAACCCCGCTTTTAGAAAATAAAATCACTTCGGCGGCAAGCGCAACGGAAAAACTGCATTTGTCGAACGTAAAAATCATAAAAGAAAAAAACGACCTTTACACCGATCTGTTATCAGGCAAATCGATACTGTTATTCGACGGCGAAAGCGAAGCTGTTTCGCTTGACCTTTTGAGTTTTCAGACGCGTGCGGTTGCCGAACCGCCCACTTCGGTCGTTGTAAAAGGTCCGCGCGAAGGTTTTAACGAATGCATAAAGACGAACATAAGCCTTATAAGGCGGCGAATTAAAGTTAAAGAAATGACGGTTGAAATGACTAAAATCGGCAGATATTCACAAACCGCGATAGCCGTATGCTATATTGCGGGCATTGTTGATCCCGAAATAGTGGAAGCGGTAAAAAAGCGACTCAAACTTATCGATATCGACGGGCTGCCCGACAGTTCGTACGTAGGCAAAATGATAGTTGAACATAAAACTTCCATGTTCAAACAGGTAGGCTCAACCGAAAAGCCCGATATTTTAACGCAAAAAATGCTTGAAGGCAGAGTGGGCATAATAGTTGATGGCTCGCCCATAGTTTTAACCGTGCCGTATATGCTGATTGAAGATTTTCAAAGTTCCGAGGACTACTTTGTAAACAACTACCGCGCTAATATGGAGCGCGGTTTAAGACTGTTTTCACTGTTTTTTGCAATATTTTTGCCGGCACTGTTTGTTTCGGCGCAGCTTTTTCACTTGCAGATAATTCCGCTTAACTTTTTGCTTACCATTGTAAACAGCGTAAAAGGCATACCGCTTTCGCCGAGTTTTGAAATGTTTTTTACCTTTTTGATATTTGAAATTTTAAACGAAGCGAGCGTAAGAATGCCGAAATACGTGGGAATGGCGTTATCCATAGTAGGCGCACTGGTACTTGGCGACACCGCGGTTAAAGCGGGAATCGTTTCTACCCCTACCATTATGATAATGGCACTTTCGGGCATTTGTTTATACACCGTACCCGAGCTTGTAGATTCTATGAGCGTACTTAGATTTATGTATCTGATAGTTGCGGGAACCATAGGCGGCTACGGCATAATACTTTTATCGGCTTTTTTACTTTTGTATCTTTGCTCGCTCGAAAACTTCGGCATTCCGTTCCTGGCTCCTTACGCGCCGTCGTATAAAGACGACAAAAAAGACGGGTTCTATATGTCGTTTATTACCGAAATGAACGAACGCCCGCAGGTTTTAAAAAGCAAAAACAGAACTCGTTTAAACATAAAGGACGTACGCTAATGACTAAAAACGATATTAAAATCAAACAAGTATGCGCAATTTTTCTGGCATTTTTGCCGCTTTCAAAAATAATAACGGCACCTGCGCAGTTCGCCGCGCTTACGGGCGAAAAACTCTGGCAACCGCTTATTGTCCTTTTTACGGCGGACTTTTTGCTGATGTTTTTGATTTATGCGATCTATAAAATCAACGAAAACCAGACTTTTTACTCTATTTTAAAAAACGGATACGGCGAAACGTTTGCGAAAATAGTATATTTTGTTTACGCAATCTTTTTTATGTTTAAAGCTTACGTTCCGCTTTTAGAACATAAAAATCTAATAGAACGATCTTTTTACGAAGTGTTGCCCGTCTCACCTGTGTTTTACCCATTCTTTTTGGTGTCGTTTTACATCTCGCTAAAAGGTCTTAAAGTTTTGGGCAGAGCCGCAGAGTTCTCAATATTCATCACATGGACGGGACTGTTTCTGGTTTTTTATCTGGCGGTATCCGGCGGGGACTGGGCAAACCTGCTCCCGCTGTTTTACGGAAGCACAAAAAGTACGGCTATATGTTCGTTAAACGGACTTTTGTGGTTTAACGACGCCATATATCTGATCTTCTTTTTAGGGCATTTCAGCGGCGAGAAAAAACCGTTTTTAAAGATAATTTTGTCCTACGCAGTACCCGCCGTTTCGGTAATATTTTTTTACTGTTGTTTTTACGCGGTATTTTCATATGTTGCCCCCACACAGAGCTTTGCCGTAGGCAGCGTGGGCATTTTCAGCGTTGCGCTTGAAAATGTGGGCAGGTTCGATTATCTGGCCGTATTTTTGATAGCCGCGGTAAATATTTACTCGGTAACCCTGCCTATCGTGGTTTCGGTAAAGTGTTTCGAACGCGCTTTTTCACTTAAATCCGCGCTTATTCCCGCAATAGCGGTAAACGCTTTGCTGTTTGTGATAATCATTTTTTTCTCGCAAAAATACAATCAGACGGTAGAATTTTCCTATAAATATATTACTCCTTTCTTTTTGTTTTGCGGATACATTCTGCCGTTTATCGCGCTTAAAAGAACTAAAAAACCGAACTTTGAGCAAAACGACATGCAAAACACAAAACTCCTTGACAGCTTAAAGAAAGTAAGGCAGGCGGAGGGCTTAAAATGAATTACAAAAAAGCAAAAATAATGGTGGTGCTGTTTTTAATTACCTGCCTGTTGTTTTTTACAAGCGACTTTCAGCTTATCGATATAGAAAAAACCGCCATAATAGCGGCTCTCGGCGTAGATTTAAAAGATAATGCTTTTGAAGTCACCGCTCAGATAGCTATCCCGCAGGCAAGCGACGACAACTCCACTAACAGCGACGCCATTATAGTTTCGCAGGGCAAAACCATTTTTGAAGCGATAGATAACATTGCCACAACTACGGGCTGGTATCCTAAACTTGCCTTTTGCAACCTTATAGTTTTCGGAAAAAGCCTTATTGAGCAGGAGTTCCTGCCGCTTGTTGACTATATGCTTACTTCCGACAGATTTCAGAATTCCGCAATTCTTGCCGCGGCGGACGGCTCGGCTAAAGATATTCTGTCATCGGTAACTCCTCTTGATTTTATATCCTCGTTTGCGCTTGAAAAAATTCTTATAAGGAACATTGACCGTTCTAATACCGTACTTGTTACCGACATACGCGAATTTGCCTCGTTTGCAAAATCGCGCTCGGGTTTTTCGTACCTGCCGTTTGTTAAAAAAGTGCAGACGGGCGATAAAGAACAAGGCGGCGAAGACGATTCGTCTTCGTCATCGGACGGTTCTTCTTCCGTAGATGATTTGCAAGCGCAAAATATTAGCGATTCAAACAAAAAGTCGGGCTATAAGTCGATTATCGCAACGTCGCAAGTTCAAGGCGGCGGCGGAAGCGGCAAAGGCGGCAACAGCGGAGAGGGCAAAGGAAACACTATTTTTGACGCAAGCTATACCCTGCTGTTTTCAAACGGGAGTTTTGTGGGCGAGCTAAATTCCGACCAGACGCTTTGCTACAACTTTTTAACCGAAGCGGTAAGCGAAGCGTTTATTCCCGTAACGTATGAGCAAGGCGGCAATACGATAAATTCTATTATAGCGGTAACGGGAAATCATTCTGATATTACGCTCGACGTAAAAAACGGACTGCCTAAACTAAAAATAGCGTTGGAATTGACTTGCAAAAAGGAAGAGAAAAATGCAAATCAAAGCGTTTTAGGGCTTATTGAGTTCAACAAAGTGAGTAAGGATGCGGCAAAAGCACTTAAAAAAAAGATAGAAAACATTTTGTATTCGGTAGCCGAAGTTTCAAAAACCTCAAAGTGCGACGTATTTAAATTAAGAGAATATCTTTACCGCCACTCGCCCGAAAAGTACGGCAGTTTAAAAGACGTGATATTATCTTCCTTTCAAACCGAAATAGAAGTAAAAATTAAAAATTTTAACTAACTAATTGTTTTTTAATATATAACAAAAATAAAACATGCCGCAAACTACGGCGATATAGTAAATATCCACTCGCCAAGCGGGTGGATATTTACTTATTTGACCGGAATTCAATTGTTTATGTGACTTCGCCGTCAACGCACTTTATTATGCAAGTTGACGGATTTTTTTTGCTGCGGCGGCATCATTTTCCGTTTCTTGCAGCACTGCTACATTCTGTTCCCTGCCGCTGCGATCAGTTGACGATAAACCGTTCCGCATCGGACGCGTTTTCAAATTTGAACGCCGTTGCGCCGATTGCTTTAAGAGAATAAGCGAAGCCGTTGCTTTTTTCTGTGCCTATAAGCGCGTTTACAGCCGTTTCTCCGACTTGCATATTCAGATTTTCGGCTGTTCCGATTTTCAGCACGGCGTTGAGCGTGTTGAACAAATCCGCCGTATCGTCGTCAGATAAATGATTGAGCGTAAGCGCTTTATGCGTTACGGTATAAGAAAAGCCGTCTTTTTCCGTCTTATCCACGCGCACGGTGGACGAAACGTAAAGGTTGTCCGGGATATATTTTTTGAAATATTTATACGGAAAATCACCCATATCGGCTTTGAACGGCGTAAGGTCGATTTTTGCAACGACGTTAAAGTCCGCGCTGCCGTTTGCGGCAATTTCCGAAAAGTCAACCTGTACGACGGTTACAGACACATCTTTTTCGCCTATTTTGATTTTTCCGCCGGTTTGCCCGAAAAAGACCGTCTGTGCAACCGCTCCGACCTGTTTTTCGGTAAGCGAAATCGTACTGCTCATGCTTTTACCCGCAAGAGAGCCGAAATTGACCGAATAACCGTTAAACCCCTTGCCCTCTTCGTGAGAAACAAATCCGTCAAACTTTTTGTTGAGTTCGGTTTTCATTGCGGCAAAATCTTCTTCGCCGTAAGCGTTTGGGCAAAGTGCGGTTTCGTCAACCGCTTGCGTAAGAGTTTTTAATTGTCCCGCAGTGCGGAAAAGGTCGATGCCGTACGTCGTGCGGACGTAGATGTATCCGCCGATGATGACGACTCCCAGTATAGCCACTATAACCACAAGAGT
>CAKVPH010000013.1 GCA_934796775.1 uncultured Clostridia bacterium | reverse complement strand
TTATAAGTTTATATCAACTCGAAAAGTTTATAAGTGGTTACCAAGATGCAACGTTACGTTGCAATCCTCTTCAGTCAGCGGCTTATAAAAATTCGCCGCCGACAGCTTCATGCATTCGTGGAAGCCTTACATAAAATACGCCTATAGGTTGATTATTAAACATTTCATTTGAACTAATACGAGTAAAAACTCGTTTAGTAATAAAACATTATTTTAAAAAGGAGAAACTTTTATGCAAACCAAAAACCTTAAAAAGAAAGGTTTTACCTTGGTAGAACTAGTTATTGTAGTTGCAGTAATTGCAGTACTTTCTGCAATACTTATTCCTACTATCGGTTGCTTTGTTGAAGAAGCAAAGGAAACCAACGATATGGCTACCGTAAGATTACTTAATACTGCGCTCGTCGAAGACGAAGCTGCAAACGGCACTCCCGCTACCATGACCGAAGCTTTAGCTGCAATGGCTAAAAAAGGATATCTTGTAGATAAACTTACTCCGCGTAGTTCAGGCGAAATTTTGTGGGATAGTTTAAATAACCGTTTCTTGCTCAAAAATAAAGACGGCGACTACGTTTACCGTGATAATACCACTAAAGAAACCAAAGACGTAAACCTTTGGAAAGTTGCTAAAAACGCCGCTGATATGAGTGATAAATACAGCAACTATTTAGTATTAGACGATAGCTTTAACGGCGACATAGGTAAAATCTCTACCGGACTTGACGTTGGTGAAAATACAGGCATAACTGCAATCAGATATGAAAATACTTCTGATACAGCTAAAAACGTTGTTATTCGTACTAACGGCGGAAAACTTACTGTAGACGCACCTGCAGATACTGTATATCACTATGGTAAATCAGGTAAAGTTGTAATCACGGCTGTAGCTCGTGCTTCTTATCACGAAAATGGTGAAGTAGAAGGCGATATCGTTATAGAACAAGGAAGAATCGAACTTGCAGCAAGTGCAAAAGTAGGAACTGTTTTTGTTTCTTCTGTTAATTCGGGTGCCGTTATAATTGACGTGGTTAATGGTGCTAAAATAGGAACAGTTGCTCCTACTACAGAAGCTGCAAAAGCCGACGTTGACGCATCAACTTCTATCCCCGAAGAATCTAAACACGAAGAAGTTGTAGAAGCAAATACTGATTTTGCAGGCGGTTTAGGTACTGAAAGAAGCCCGTATTTAATTTCGGAAAACGCTCATTTAGCTAAAATAACGGCAGGTACTGCTCAAAACAAAAAATATTATAAATTGATTGCTGATATTGATGCGTCAACAAATCATAACGTCAATGATACGGGATATGTCGTAAAAACTGTCGTTAATACTTTGGCTTATTCTGTATTTGACGGAGCAAATCACAGCATAAAAATCGCTGACGGATCTCGTTTGTTTTATAAAACAAGATATTCTGAAATAAAAGACATTAAAGCAGATATTAAAAATAATTTAGTATATTATGCAACCAATACTACTTTTAATAACGTAGATCTTGCCGGTAAAATTTCTATTACTAGAGGCAACCAAGCTGCTTATGTAGTATATGCTGAACCTGGAAGCCTTATCGTTTCTTTAACGTTTATTGATTGTGATTGTAGTGTTGATTTCCAATCTGACGGTGCTGCAACCAGTTATAATGCTGTATTTACGGGTTATGCGTATCCTAATTATATAACTGTGTTAAATTATACAAACTGCACTTATAGCGGTACTTTTGTATCCGGAAAAGCTGCTATGTTCCTTGGTAACAACTCTGCAAACTTAGGCGTAGTAACAATAAAAGTTAATAGCTGTGTAAACAAAGGTATAATTCAATCAACTTACATTGCTTCAAATTATTATTGGAACTCTTACATGGCAAACGGAATTAAAAACGATGCTGCAGATAATAGCTTTAAACAAAACAGCGTTTATCTTAACGGAAACAAATTAACGGCAGAAAACATATCTGAACCATTAAGTACCGGATTTATTCAAGGACCTAACGATGCAAATCTTAAATTAGCACAAAATGCAGACGGAACGTTTACGTTGACTGCTTCTCAAAATCCGAATGCGGCTTATTATATTGTTACCGTAGGTTTGTATACAGATTACAAGGCAGGCGGCACGTTAGTTCAGAATATCAATGAAAGAATTGAAAAATCTGCCATAGTAAACAATAATATAGTTACCGCCTTAAAGAACCGTGAATTTGTAGACAAAGCTTGGGTTGAAGAAAACAGCTCGGCAACTGCTCAAACTTATGGCGAAGGTTCATATGCTTACACTGTTTACACTTTAAACGGAAAAGAATATTATTACTTACCCAATAATAACGAAGCATATTTAGTTGACAAAGTTAAAGCTGCTCAGATGATTTGTGTTTCTTGTTACAATGCAGACGGAGTTTTAATTGCTTCCGCAACGCTTAGCAAATAAGTTATAGCAAAAACTTAAAAAATAAAAATATCGGTTCAAGTTATTTAAAACGGCTTGAACCGATTTTTTTAAGGTAAAAATGCGCCTATAGGTTGATTATTAAGACTTAGAGAACGAATAAGCTTTCCCCTTTTGGGGAAATTCCCCCAGTGAATTGGGGGAAATGTCGCGTAAGCGACAAAAGGGGCGCGTCCGCCGCGTAGGCGAAGTGGCATCAAGCGTTAGCGCAGATGGCGAGAGAGGATTTCTAATAATAACATTAAATCATTATAAAAAAATAATTGTAGGGGAAGATATTATCTTCCCGCAATAAAGTAAGCTTGAATAAACAAAACGGGCGGATACTATCCGCCCGCTACGATTATTTTATTTAAAAAACCTATAATATGTTATCAAGGTCAAGCGTTATGCTTGTCGCAGCTTTAATTATAAGAAATCCTCTTCAGTCAATGCTACGCATTGCCAGCTTCATGCATTCGGGGAAGCCTTAAACTCACAAAAGCTAAAACGAGTAGTAAAATTATATTCCCGCGAAAAGCAAATAAGAGGCAACTAAGATGCAGCGTTGCGCGGCCTATTCATTTTGTGAATATTTTTTTACTGTAAAAATTTTTTTCATTGCGCTTTTTCTGCCGCCTTTGCCTATGCTCTTTTACACGCTTTCAAAAAAACTCCCGCGTTTATGTTTTTACCCTTGTTTTTTGTTTGAAAGGTGTTTTTTTGCGTCTGTATAATTATAAGAAAATTGTATTTTATACACAATATATTGTGTTTCACAAAAATTTCAAACACAATATATAGTGTAAAACGCTTGACGAAAGATTTTTGCTGTGTTATTATATAGCTCGCAAAGCGACGCTTAGTCGGCGGTGCTTTTTATTCCCTTAAACGGTTTTTTGACCGGTGAAAAACTATTTTAAGTAAAAGTCCGCTGTTAAACGCGATTTAGCTTTTTGTCATACTGCGACGGAAGAACAAAAGAAATACGACAGAAGCACCACGGAAAAACAAACGAAACACAAAAGAAAAAATTTTTTAAGCAACAAGAGAAGAATAACATTCAGTGAGGAAAAACATGTACAACGTAGTAAAGAGAGACGGCAGCAAAGTGCCTTTTGATTTTACAAAGATCAAAACGGCAATCATCAAAGCGTTCGACGCGATAAACAAGCCATACGACGAAAACGTAGTTGACTTTATAACTTTAAAAGTTACTTCGGATTTTACTGACAAGATAAAAGACGGCGTCGTTACGGTTGAAGACATTCAGGACAGTGTAGAAAAGGTTCTGAGCGAGTCCGGCTATCACGACGTTGCAAAGTGCTATATACTTTACCGTAAAAACCGCGAAAAATTGCGCAACATAAAATCCACTATTATAGATTATAAGGAAGTAGTAAACAGCTACGTTAAATCTATCGACTGGCGCGTAAAGGAAAATTCAACCGTAACCTATTCGGTAGGCGGACTTATTTTAAGCAACTCGGGCGCAATAACGGCAAACTACTGGCTGAGCGAAATTTACGATCAGGAAATAGCCGATGCGCACAGAAATACCGAAATTCACATTCACGACCTTTCAATGCTCACGGGGTATTGTGCGGGCTGGTCTTTAAAACAGCTCATAAAAGAAGGTCTTGGCGGCGTTACGGGCAAAATTACGTCATCTCCCGCAAGCCACTTGGCAACGCTTTGCAACCAGATGGTAAATTTCCTTGGTATAATGCAGAACGAATGGGCGGGCGCGCAGGCGTTTTCGTCTTTCGATACCTATCTGGCTCCGTTTGTAAAGGTAGATAACCTTACGTTTGAAGAGGTTAAAAAGTGCATTGAATCCTTTATTTACGGCGTGAACACACCCAGCCGTTGGGGAACGCAGGCTCCGTTTTCAAACATAACGCTTGACTGGACCGTTCCTAACGATCTTGCCGAACTTCCCGCAATAGTCGGCGGCAAGGAAATGAATTTTAAATATAAAGACTGCAAAAAAGAAATGGATATGGTAAACAAGGCTTTTATCGAAGTCATGATAGACGGCGACGCCAATGGCAGAGGTTTCCAGTATCCTATTCCCACGTATTCAATAACCCGCACGTTCGACTGGTCCGAAACAGAAAACAATAAACTTCTTTTTGAAATGACCGCAAAATACGGCACTCCGTATTTCAGCAACTATATAAACAGCGATATGGAACCCAGCGACGTAAGAAGCATGTGCTGCCGTCTGCGCCTTGACTTAAGAGAACTTCGCAAAAAATCGGGCGGCTTCTTCGGCAGCGGCGAAAGCACGGGATCTGTCGGCGTAGTTACTATAAACATGCCGAGAATCGCTTACCAGTCCACCGACGAAGCAGATTTTTATAAACGCCTTGACAGACTTATGGATATATCCGCGCGTTCGCTCAAAGTTAAACGTCAGGTAATAACCAAGCTGTTAGACGCAGGACTTTATCCTTACACAAAACGTTATTTAGGCACTTTTGCAAACCATTTTTCAACCATAGGTTTAGTAGGCATGAACGAAGCCTGCCTTAATGCCAAGTGGATAAGAAAGGATTTGACAGCTCCCGAATCGCAACAGTTCACAAAAGAAGTCTTAACTCACATGCGCGACAGACTTTCCGATTATCAGGAAGAATACGGCGATCTTTACAATCTTGAAGCAACTCCCGCAGAGTCCACTTCTTACAGAATGGCAAAGCACGACGTAAAAGATTTTCCCGATATTATCACGGCTGCACCCAAGGGCGAAACTCCGTTCTATACCAACAGCTCGCATCTGCCCGTAGGCTATACCGATGATATTTTCTCCGCACTCGACGTACAGGACGAATTGCAGACGCTTTACACTTCCGGAACGGTTTTCCACGCATTCTTAGGCGAAAAAATGCCCGACTGGAAGTCCGCTGCAAATCTGGTAAGAAAGATCGCCGAAAACTACAAATTGCCGTATTACACGCTTTCGCCCACATACTCGGTATGCCGCAAGCACGGTTATCTTTCAGGCGAAAGATACACTTGTCCCGTCTGCGGCGAAGCTACCGAAGTTTACAGCCGTATTACCGGATATTATCGTCCCGTTCAGAACTGGAACGCCGGCAAAGCTCAGGAATTTAAAGAAAGAAAACTTTACGACGTTATGAATTCCGAATATAAGCCCACTAACAAATCGTGCTTTAAGGGCGGCGAAAATTCAGAGAGTAAAACCGAAAAATCGGCTCATGCGCTTAAGAATATGACGCTTTTCACCACGGCTACTTGCCCCAGATGCAAAGCGATTAAAGCTATTTTTGATAAAGGCGGCGTAAAATACGACGTTGTTGACTGTTACGAAAACGTTGAGCTTGTAAATGCTTACAAGGTAACCAACGCGCCCACGCTCGTCGTACCCTTGGCGGACGGAGAAACGATAATTCTTCGCGGAGAAGGCGAAATAAGAAAGTTTTACGACGAAAATCTCCGCAATAAATCGGCAATGTAAAAAATAATTCAAAAAGATTTGCTTTATTTGTAAATTTAATATAAAATAATATATGCTCGTTGAATTGTGGCGAGCATATATTTTTAAACTAAAACGGCTTTTGCCCTGTTTAAGCCTGAAATGGCGTCAGGCAAAAGAATACGGATATAAAACAGGTAATAAAAAATGTACGATATAATAGTAATAGGTGCGGGCGTAGCCGGAATGAATGCTGCGCTTTACGCCTTAAGAAGCGGTAAATCCGTTTTGATAATAGAAGGTGACGCAGTAGGCGGGCAGATTGCAAACTCGCCAAAAGTGGAAAATCTACCGTCGATAAAAGAAATAAGCGGCGGCGATTTTGCAGACGCGTTTTTCAATCAGGTAACCGACTGGGGCGCGGAAATAGAATACGACGAAGTAACTGACGTTAACAAATGCGGCAACACGTTTAAGGTAACCACCGCATACGGCGAGTTTGAAAGTAAAGCAGTTATAGCCGCGCTCGGCGTAAAGCACAAACATTTAAGCGTGCCGGGCGAAGAACAGTTTTTGGGCAAGGGCATTTATTACTGCGCTCTTTGCGACGGTCCGTTTTATAAGGGCAAAGAAGTCGCTCTTATAGGCGATGGCAATACGGCAATGCAATACGGCGTTGTTCTTTCAAATATCTGCAAAAAAGTTTATGTTTTAACGCTTACCGACAAGTTTTTTGGCGATAAAGTGCTTGAAAAACGCCTGCGCGAGCGCGAAAACGTAAGCATTTTGCCTTTTACGTCGGTGCTTTCGTTTGAAGGTAACGCAGAAATGGAAAAAATTGTTTATAAAGACGTTGTAAACGATAGAGTTTGCGAACTTAACGTTCCCGCGGCATTCGTAGCTATCGGGCAAGTGCCTGATAACAGCCGCTTTAAAGAACTTTGCGAGCTTGATAAACAAGGGTATTTTATTGCAAACGACGATATGTCTACAAAAACAGCCGGTTTTTTTGTAGCGGGCGATTGCCGCCAAAAAGCGGTAAGGCAGGTTGCAACTGCCGTTTCGGACGGAGCTATAGCTGCGGTTTCTGCCGCTGAGTTTGTTGATAAACTGTAAAAATTCTGAATTATGAGTAAAAAACCGATATTAGATATAATAGAACGTGAAAAATTGATTGTAGTAGCTCGCGGGGTGAATGATTATAAGCTTGTAAATTTATTCGGGAGCCTTTATGACGGCGGCGTAAGAGTGGCTGAAATTACTTTCGGCGGCGATGACGATCAGGTTGTTGCCACAAGATTGCGTACGCTTATTTCTGTCGCAAGTAAAGATATGTGCATCGGCGCAGGAACGGTTACCGATCTTTACCGTGCAAGGGTTGCTTATGAAGCGGGTGCAAAATTTTTGGTTTCGCCGGTTTTCGATGCCGAAGTTTCCGATTTTTGCATAAAAAAAGACTTATTATATATTGCAGGGGCTTTAACGCCTACCGAAATTAAGCGCGCATGCGACGGCGGCGCAGATATAGTCAAACTTTTCCCTGCTTCTTCTTTAGGATCGGACTATTTAAAAGCAGTACTTGCTCCGCTTAAAGGAATACCCATTCTGGCGTTCGGCGGAATTACTTTGCAAAACGCAGCGGACTTTTTGCGCGCAGGTGCGATCGGCGTTGGGGTAGGATCGGCTATTGTAGACGAAGATATGCTTGAAATGCGCGATTATCCCGGATTAATAGAAAAAGCATACGACTTTGTAAACGCAATTAAAGAATAATCGCGGAATATCGTTTGACAAATTTTAAAAGAAAGGATATAATAAAAAAAGTTGTGTACGAGAAAACGTATGCAGAAAGATAAATTATGTGCGGATATGGCGGAATTGGCAGACGCGCCAGCCTTAGGAGCTGGTGTCAACGACGTGGGGGTTCAAGTCCCTTTATCCGCACCAAAAACAAAAAGACGGCAAATCAGCCGTTTTTTTGTTTTTGCGAGAACAGGAAAATATAAAGGGACTTGATGGGGGAGAAAGTCGGCGAGAGCCGACTTGTTTGCTTTTGAAAAAATAAAAGCAGAAAAGAAAATAAAGCAAACCAAACAGCCCGGTGTGGCTGTTTGTCGGGGCGGCGTGCAAAACGCCAAGTCCCTTTATCCGCACCAAACAAGAATAAAACGAACCCGAGAGAAAATCTTGAGTTCGTTTTATTTTATACAAGAGATTATTTCGGACTAAAAATCCAACTATAAATACATTACAGCCTTTAACCGAGTGTTCTGTGCACTCGGTTTTTCTATGCCGTTTTGCCGTCCGATTTATCGCCTTTCGTCTACGTTTGTAGCACAGCGAAAAGCATAAGTCAACGGCAAAAATTTTCACTTAGAACATTGAAATTGCCGATTATAACGTAAAATTTTTTGCTGTTCGTTGACTTCCGTCTAACCAACTATAAGGTAAAAAACTTCTATCTTTTCCCGGTGCTACTTCCGTTTTCGCCGAAAGGCGAAGTAAATCGGAGGTAAAATACAATGAAAGAAGTAAACAAAGGTATTTTAGATAACGATATGGTTATCTCGGTAGAAAACATACAGAAAACAGGCGAAGTTATCGCCTTGACCTGTATTAAAACGGTAATCGTCCGTTCGGGCAAGGATTTGCATTATCTATACAAAGGGCTATTAAGAGATATAAACCGCTCCAAAGATGATTATTCGCCGTTTTCAAACGCATACGATATTGCACAAGAGGCAATACTGTTTCTTTGCCAACATATAGGCGAAAAGCTCGGCGATGACTATACTACGAAATACGGAAAGGTTGTTACGATTAAAAGTGCTTGTTATCGTTGCGCCGACAATTATTTACAAAAGCAATACACACGCTATATGGCAAACACAGTAAGCCTTGACGAGCGAATTACGGCAAAACCTGAAACAACACTCGACGACGAGCAGAAAAACGATTACACAGCCGTTGACGGGCTTATAGCAAAAATGAAACTTACCGCCGCTGAAAACGAAACGTTATGTGCCTATATGGCAGGGCTTACTTATCTCGAAGTAACTCGGCTTTTGAACGTAAATCGCACAACGATCTGGCGTAGACGAATGAGCCTGCAAAGGAAATATGCGCTTGTTCAAACAGATTTAAATATAAAATTTAGACGGATAAATTATAGCAGGAGGTGAATACTATGCGGAAAAACGCAGAATATGAAATCAAAATAAACGATATTCCGTTGTGGGATAATATCCCCAAAGACGAGCAAGAGGTCTTTATTTCTCTTTTGCTTGAAACCATACAAAAATCATCAAAAGGAAATCCATGAGCCGACTATAAAATAGTCAAGTGAATAGATATCTTTTCGAAAAGTCGCAATAAGATTAAGCGAAGTTGCAATTTTTCATTGATTTTATTCGCGATATATTATATAATGTTTCTATCGAAAAAGCTGTAAAAGGAGCGTTAATATGGCGATCAGTTACAAAAGGCTATGGAAACTTTTAATTGACAAGGATATTAAGAAAAAAGACCTTGTCCAAATGGCAGGTCTAAGTAGTTATACTCTTAATAAACTAAACAAGGGCGAGAACGTAAACGCAGAAACTCTTATGAAAATCTGCGTTGCTTTGGATTGCTCTTTTGACGATATTATGGAAATCATCCAGGAGGCGGAATAATGAAAGAGTTGATTGTTAAAGGAATAGACGTTAAATATCAAAGCATTGACGAAAACGATTATATCTGCATTACGGATATTGCAAAATATAAAACGAGTGAAACTGATGCCGTTATCGGAAATTGGATGCGCAACCGTAATACGATTGAATTTTTGGGAATATGGGAAACGCTCAACAATCCTAATTTTAATCCCGTCGAATTCGAGGGGTTTAGAAAGCAGGCGGGGTTGAACGCATTTATTCTTTCCCCTAAAAAATGGGTAGAAGCAACGAATGCTATCGGTGTTATTTCAAAAGCCGGACGCTATGGCGGTACATACGCTCACAAAGATATTGCATTTGAATTCGCAAGTTGGATATCGGTTGAATTTAAACTCTATTTCATCAAGGAATTTCAACGCTTAAAGGATGAAGAACAAAAGCAACTCGGTTGGTCGGCAAAGCGTGAGCTTGCAAAAATCAACTATCGTATTCATACCGACGCTATCAAGGAAAATCTCATTCCTGCCGAGCTTACGCCTACGCAAATAAGCTTTGTGTATGCAAACGAGGCAGACGTGTTAAACGTAGCCTTATTTGGTATGACAGCAAAAGAATGGCGCGATAATAATCCCGCCAAAAAAGGCAATATCCGTGACTACGCCACCATCAATGAGTTAATTTGCCTTTCTAATATGGAAAATATCAATGCCGTATTAATTTCCGACGGTTTATCGCAGCCCGAACGCTTGCGTAAGCTTAATCAAATAGCGATTTCGCAAATGAAAGTGCTTAATGAAACGGAAAGTAGAAAGTTATTGAAGTGAATGGGAGCTTATTGAATGGATATTAAAGATATTGAAAAATTAAAGAAGATTGCGGATGCAAACCATGATATTCAAAAAATCAATGATTTATTAAATGATATGTCACAATTCAATAAAAAAGCGAATTCTGTTTTCGATAAGATAGATAAAAACAGCGATTATAAAAAATATATCATTGCGTTAAAATCAGCTAAAGGTATGAATGGAAATTTGCAGTTTAAGGAACTTCATTTTATAGAAAAAATAAAAGTTTTTCAAATGCTTCAAGAGGCAATAACCGCATATAAAAATGAGCTATCGCTTGAAGAATTATCCGATATAACGAAAAGCATAACGGGAGAACAAAAAAATGATTAAAGATATAATGACCACTAACGAAACCGTAACTATAAATAAAAAACAAATGCAAGTTTTGAGAGAACACTTTCCGGCTTGTTTCCGTGACGGAGAGTTTGATTTTGAGCGTTTTAAGGAATATTTAGGCGATAGCCTTACGGTAAATAACGAAGGATATGAATTGAGATTCCTTGGCAAAAACTATGCACGCCTTCTTGCTTCTACCGATACGACCACTGTTGTCGTTCCCGATGAAGAACACAATGCAAAGCCCGAGAACGCTAACAGCCAAAATGTGTATATTAGCGGCGACAATCTTGATGGATTGAAGCATTTGCTCAAATCCTATTCAAAAGGAGTTAAGTGTATCTATATCGATCCCCCTTATAATACTGGTTCCGACGGTTTTGTTTATAACGATACCTTTAATTTCACGGTAGAAGATTTAGTATCTAAATTAAGCGTAAGCGAAGAACAAGCCACGAGAATATTAAATTTAACAAAGAAAGGCTCTGCTTCCCATTCTGCTTGGTTGATGTTTATGTATCCGCGTTTATTGCTGGCAAGAGATTTGCTTGATAAAGACGGTGTGATTTTTATATCCATTGACGACAATGAGTACCACAATTGCAAATTGTTATGTGACGATTTATTTGGTGAGGAAAATTTTATAGCAAATTTTTGTCATAAAGCAAGATCATCAGTATCCAACGATAAAATAATTTCTGCAAGTCACAACTACCTTTTGTTATACGCAAGAAAAATTGAAGAAATTGAAAAAATCAGAAAAAAGATAGGACTTGATCCCGATTTGACTGGTTTTAATATGGATGATAATGATGGCAAAGGGGCATATAAATTCGTTCCTGTTGATGGTCCGGGAGATGAAGCTAAAGGGAATCCTTACTATGAATTTTTAGGGGTAAAAGACTATTTTAGATTTTCTCTTAAAACAATGCAAGAAATGTATGCTTCGGGTCTTATTGTAAAGCGCGGTAATAGCTTGCAACAAAAGTATTACCTTAGCGAGGCTAAAGAAAGCAGAAAAACTGATACAACATGGTGGGATTCCGATTTACTAACTTCTTCCGCCACTAAATATCTTAACGATTTGATGGAAGAAAAGGTATTTAATAATCCCAAATCATTAAATTTGTTAAAGAGAATTTTGGAATTGTTTTTCCATCAAAGAAACGGGATTGTTTTGGATTTTTTTGCTGGATCATCTACTACAGCCGAAGCCGTTATGCGATACAATTTAACGCACGGCTATGCTGTGGAATATATTATGATTCAAATCAATGAAAATTTGGATGCTCAATTATCTAATGCAAAAACGGAGTCCGATAAAAAGAAGACAGAAAAAATAATAAACTATTTAGATAAAGTAAAAAGACCTCACTCGCTTGACCAAATCGGTCTCGAACGAATTTCGCGTGCTATTTCTAAGATAAAAAAAGAAGTCCCCAATGCAACCATAGATTTGGGATTCCGTCATTATACGTTGGTAGAGCCTTCGACAGATACACTTGACAAGCTTGAAAAATTTGATGTTAATGAAAATGGCATGTTTGCAAGTGATATGCTCAATGAATTTGGGCTTTCCACCATTCTTTCTACTTGGCTCGTTCGTGACGGTTACGGCTTGACTGCAACAGCTGAAAAACTTGTTTTTGCAGATTACGAAGCCTATTATATCGGAAAACATTTGTATTTAATTACGCAGAATTTAAGCAAGGAAGCGATTGACGCTATGCTCGTGAAATATGAAACCGATGGTACATTCAACCCTGACAATATCGTACTTTTCGGTTATAGCTTCACTTGGACGGAGATGGAAACCTTGAAAACGAATTTGAAGCGTCTAAAGGATATTAAAAACCTCCACGTTAACTTTGACGTTCGCTATTAATGAGGACAAAACTATGGAACTTATTTTACAACAAGGATTACCGCACCAACAAAAAGCAATTGATGCGATATGCGCTGTATTTGACGGAGTGTCTTGCACTTCGCCTGTACAGTTTTATGAAAATCCGCATATCCCACTTGACGACCCAAAAATCGTAAGCAATATTCGTGCTATACAAAGCGATATTCCTGCGCAATACAGAAGAAATAATCCTATCGGTGATTGCTTAAATCTTGATATAAAAATGGAAACCGGTACGGGCAAAACCTACGTTTACACCAAGACGATGTATGAACTGCATAAGAGATGTGGTTTTAATAAATTCATTATAGCCGTGCCTTCTCTTGCAATCAAGGCAGGTACAGCTCAATTTTTGCAAGACGGATATGCTCGTAGGCATTTTTCTGACGGCTGCGGATACGACGTGGATATGGAAGTCGGTGTGTTGGATGCGCCAAAGGCAAAGAAAAAAGGGCGGCTTTATTTTCCGAGCGTTGTTAGCGACTTCGTAAAAGGTTCTTGCCAAAATAAAAAGAAAATTTACGTGTTGTTAGTGAATATGCAGCTTCTTGCTGTTCGCGCTAACGGTATGTTGAGCCGTGATGATTACGGTTATGGTGCGGAAGGCTTTTATCGTCCCTTTGATGCTATCCGCGCAACAAAACCTATTGTATTGATAGACGAGCCACATAGGTTTTCTCGTGATCAAAAGTCCTATAAAGTTATTACGGATGAGATTAAACCTCAATGCGTAATACGTTTTGGTGCAACCTTCCCTGAAACGACAACAGGCAGAGGCGCGAACAAAGTAACGGTTAAGGATTATCAAAATCTGCTTTACGATTTGAACGCTTGTGCTTCTTTTAATCAAGGCTTGATTAAGGGCGTAGCTAAAGAGCATTTTAATCCTCCTTCTGCAAGGGCAGAAAAGGTAAAAATTTTGCGTGTTACGAGTAAAACCTCTGTAACAATGCAATACAAAAAGCAAAACGAGGAAGCGAAAACCTTTACTTTGTATCCTGATGATTCGCTCTCTATTATTACTGAGGATTTTGAAGGTGTCACTGTAAAAGAGATTGATGCCACCTCCGTAACGTTTTCCAACGGCGTTACAAAAACGGCAGGCGAAGAATTAGACGTTGATATTTACATGACCTCTTATCAAGAAGAAATGATAAGACTTGCATTACAACGCCATTTTGAAACCGAGCGAGAAAATTTTAACAGAACTTTCAAAATCAAAACACTTGCGCTCTTTTTCATCGATGATATTACCTCTTATCGTGCTAACGACGAAGGCAAAAAGCCCTATGTGTTAGAAGCATTTGAGAGGTTGCTTAAAGAAACGATTGAAAAGACTATTGCTGTTTTGGATGAACACGAGTCAATTTATCGTGAATATTTAGAAGCAAGTCTTGATGATATTTCGGCTTGTCACGCCGGATATTTTGCACAGGATAACAATGATAGCGATGAAGAAATTGCTCAACAAGTAGATACTATTCTTCATGGTAAAAAGAAACTGTTAGCATTCAAAAATCCCGACGGCAGTTATAACACCTTGCGTTTCTTATTCTCAAAGTGGACGTTAAAAGAAGGTTGGGATAATCCTAACGTATTTACTATTGCTAAATTGCGTTCAAGCGGAAGTGATATCAGTAAACTCCAAGAGGTTGGTCGTGGTTTGCGTTTGCCCGTTGATGAAAACGGTAACCGTATAGCAACCGAAGAATTTACGCTTAACTATATTGTCGATTTTACCGAGGCTGATTTTGCAACTAAACTTGTTGAACAGATTAACGGCGAAATTCCGCAAGCTGCTACAATCAACGAGGAAGATTTGCAGAGAGTTGCGAATAAGCTTGGACTTGATCCCGATGATCTGTATGATGAATTGCGTGCGAAAAAGTATATCGATAGACGGTATAATATCAATCTTGAAACACGTGAACAGTTCTTTGATGAGTATCCCGATTTTGTTGCAGGTCTTGCTGTCGGAAAAATCAAAGATAGAAACAAGGCAGAAAGCAAACCTATTAAGATTAGAAAAGGCGTTTTCAACGAAATCAAAGAGCTTTGGGAAAAAATCAACCAAAGATATTTGCTCTATTATGATGCGGAACTTAACGATGCGCTTGATACGGCTATTTTAGAAATTCTTGAAAAGCCGGGCGTTTTTAGTGGTGTGGTTTTAAGTAGTGAGCGAGATATCATTCGTAGTGACGGTTTACAAATGTCTACCGAGGCAGGCGTTGGCGTTCAATATACCATTTCTCGACCGATCGCTTACAACGTGTTCTTAAAGCGAATTATGTATGCCACTAATATTCCTCTTGCAGTTATGCACAAGGCTATGTGTGAATACGCCAAGAAACACGGAAATATCAATAGCGACTATATCAATGAAAGTACCGTTGCCGTATTCTGCAAAGAGTTTTATGATTGGAAAATTGCACACTTACAAGGGCATTTCCATTATAAAAAGAGTTCTATCGCCACAAGAGAAACAGCGCTTACCTATGCAGATGGTACTCCGAGAGATGAAATTGCGCAAGGTCGTATAGGCACAAAAATTGTCGCAGGTACGCCAAGCGATAAATACCTGTATGACACCTATGCTTACGATTCGCCTTTAGAAAAGCAAAACATCACCTCGGACATTGAATCCGTAACGGTATATGGTAAAATACCGAGAAGCAGTATTGCTATTCCTACTATTACGGGTGGAACATACAGCCCCGACTTTATGTATGTTGTGACTCGTACCTCGGGAGAAAAGGAACTCAATGTTATCGTTGAAACAAAGGATGTAGAAAACAAGACGGAGTTGCGTGGCACAGAAGAAGCAAAAATAAAATGTGCCGAATTGTTCTTTAGTATGCTCGAACAAGACGGTTACAAAGTATATTTCAAAACTCAAATCAATAACAGGCAGATGAAACAGATTATTGATGAAGTGCTTCGCTAAATAAAAATTATCTTTTGGAGGATAAATTATGGATTCTAAAAAGTTGCTTGAATCTATTAATTTAATTCGAGAAAAAGCCGAAAATAACAAACTCATAGTTTTTGTGGGGGCTGGAGTATCACGCAATGTTGAAGGTATGCCAAGTTGGTATGCTCTTGTAAAAGCGATGGCTGATGCTATTCACTATTCAAAATGCAATGATTGCAAGCACAAGGATGATGGTTGCGAAGATGGTTGTAGATTACGAGAAGAATATTCCAATGATGAATTCTTGAAAATACCACAGTATGTCTATAATCAAAATCCTGATCTATACAATCAAATATTAGCAGAACAAATACAAGATTTTTCAGTAGATGCACCGTTATCTAAAGCAATATTTAATATCAATCCAGCTCACATTATAACAACAAATTATGATACGCTACTTGACTCCTCTACAAGTGAATTTCGAGAACAGTATCAAGTTATTGTTAGAGATAAAGATTTGCTCGACACAACGAAAAATAAATATATCATCAAGATGCATGGTGATTTGCATGATATATCTACTATTGTGTTGAAAGAACAGGATTATCTAAATTACTCGCAAGATCGAGTTTTAATAGAACTCTTTATTAAATCACTTTTAACCGACCATACAGTTTTATTTTTGGGCTACTCATTGAACGATTATAATATCAAACAAATTATCAGTTGGTTGAATTATATGCGTAGCCAAAATAATGCATTGGAAGGAGTGAAGGTAGGTTACATTGTTTTCGACGAGGACACTATCGATGAAAGGCAGCAAACATATTTTGAAAATAATTCAATAGGCATTATCAACATACACAATATGCCTCAAGTCGCAAATATTCCCAATTGTTTGGGAAATGAAAAAGGAAAGCGATTATATAGTTTTTTGAGTGTTGTTGAAAATCCGTCGTTAGAGAGCAATTTTGAACCTCGAATATTTATTAACAATTTCCTTGAATTCGCAAAGCAATATTCCTATATCGATTACAAAAATTTGTTAAAGCTTTTACATATCGGAAGATATGAAAAAACGGCAGGTGAACTTTCGTTGTTTGAGCAAAAGGATTACGAAAAATTAAAATCATACCTTGATTCTTCTACTCCTGAAGCAATAGGTATAAAACAACGATTTATAGATGCCGGCATAGGCATAATCAGCTGTTGGAATCCACCCAATCCTCAATTAACATACGAATTCCATGAAGGAACTCAAATCAGACTATTTCGAGAAAAAACTTTTGAACTTTATTTAACTAATGATTACAAGGGATTAGAGGATTTTATTTCCAAGGATGCGTATAACTCTATAAGTTCGTGTTTCTATCATAGCTTGTTCAGTTTTTACGATGCCGCAATTTATACTGCGTATGAGGGAATTGATTTCAACTCCCTTACTCGCTCACAGAAAACGACTTTTTTGTTGAACAAAGCATATTTAGATTTCTTCAAAATATATACTGCTAATTATCAAAAAGTAAAAGCGTTTATCGACAACACTTCACGCAAATCCGAAAGAGAATGTTTATCGTTCTTTGCAGATATGTTTGATGGATACAGTAGCAAGAAAACCTATATAGAAAAACAATTCTCTGAATTAAAAAAACATTATCAGGGGAATACGGTTTCTTTAGGTGGAGGAACATTAGGACATTTTTATAAGATAAAAAATATTGCAATAGAACTGTTCAATTTTATCTTTTATAACAATATTTTCATCGAGGGTGTTGGTGCGGAAATTAAAGAGATTTTCGCATTATATATAGAGTCAATAATTTGTACTAATGGCGAATACTCTCCATCTGAAAGTCATTGGTTGGGTATACAATCAAGCAAAGAAAAGTATCAAATTACGGTTGTAGATGTGGATATAATGACAAAATACATATCCACTAAAAAGCTCATACAATTTTTTGACAATTACCATGTTGAAAATTTGTCTATTCTTTTTGATCAAAAGTATTTAGTAGATATTTTTCATAATCTGGTAGAGTCGGTTTTAACTTTGGATATACATTTTAGATCCTCTGTTTGGAACGCTCTTGTTAATCTTGCTATATTAATAAATCACATTGATTTAGATGTGTCAAACAAGAGACTCTTAGAGGAGGACGTGGTTAGATTATTCTCAAACCCAAAATTTGATGAATACTTCTTTTCTATTCATTATCCCGATTTTCGTCTTTGCTTAAAAGTCTTTGTTGATTTATGCGAAAATGTTATATCGAAATCAAATTATGACATAATTAATACCGTTTTGAAATCAAAGCATTTTTTTGAGTATGAGAACAATATAAGCCATTATTCTATACGAGCTTTTTTGAAATCGTTTATTAAGGATGAAGATGCTAATACAATAAAATCTATTATTGATGGTTTTGAAGATGTCAACCAAAAAATAATATGTATTGGTTTGCTTTTTATGTCTTTCCCGCCAGGCGAAACAAAAGAGCAAGCAAAAACATATATCGAAACCCACCTTTCATCTGTGAGAAGACGGTATTTTCTCGATTTTATACTAAATGATTTTGTGGCTTTTTCGGAAGAAAAGACAAATAGCATTGTAGAAAAAATTATTGCTATTGATGATGAGCAAAGCAAGACGCCTGTAAAATCTTATCCCGATCCTCTGGAAAGCGAATTGGAAATATTATATCTTTTAATTATAACCGATAAAATATCAGATACGGCAGGGTTAAAACGATTAGAAAATTTAAACACTAAAACAGCCTTTATTGAATTTATACTGCATCCTGATACCTTTGATTATAATTGCGTGGACTTTTCAAATTATATGTGGGTTAATTTTGCAAGACATCCTAAGTATATGGATAAGTTCGTAAAAGCCAAAGAAATACTAATTCCTAAAATTCAGCATAGAATTAAAATTGGAGATGCCAGTGAGGATGAGAAAAAAATATTATATGGTTTTTTACTTGACAAAGAAACCATTTGGAAACGATAAGTAAATAAAATAACGGTCACTACAAGCGTAAGCTTGCAGCGACCGTTATTATTTTTGTCCTACTCGGTTATACGACATCCTCAATTTTATTCGATGTCTGTTCTCCGATAACATTGAAATAAATGAAGAATTCGTATAAAAATCGTAAGGCATCCTCATAACGCTTTTCATTAATACTTTTCAAATCTCTTTGATGCATTAAACTCAAAACGATCGGTCTGAATTGTTGTTGCCTTCTTGGTTTGAAAAAGGGAAACACCTTTTTTCAAATTCATTGCAATTCTCATATGTAATAATTCTATTGTAGTAGAGTGCTTTTTGCATCAAATCTACTAAAAATTTTATTGTATTATTTGCTTTTTCTTGTTTAACGAGTATTTTATATGGACGGTCAGTTTTGATAGACTTTATACCGTATTTATGCATAACATAATGCTTTAGAAACAACTCTGTGTTGGTCCCTAATAGATTCTCGATTTCGTCCAAACTCTCAATGACATCTTTTTTTCTTCTGTCGACGTGTTTTTTAGCAAATAATTGCGCAACAATTCAAAATCAGTCAAAGGTTGTCCTCTTGCATTTAAGATTTCAAAAACTGTATATGCATCTTCGCTATATTCAGCCATTCTATGTATTTCATTTTTTGATTCTCCTATGATTTTTAATTGATTTTTCAAATTTTCAAACTCGCAAGGTTTTTGCGACGTTGGCAATTAGGCGTGGCTTGTCTTGATACAAGTCGGCTCGGCTGCGCCTCGCCGAAGACAAGCCACGCCTCTGTCCGAACAAACAAACCTAAATCGGGCAATGAAAGCACGGGCGGAAGGCGAAGTCGCCGCTAACCCGCTTGGCGATCTTTCGCCTTTTTCTCCACCGTGAGTGGACTTTCATTTTACCCCGAGTTTATGCCGTTTGCATTTTCTAAGCAGTCGGGAGCGTTTGCATTGTCGTTCGGGTGTTCGCTACGGAAGTATTCCGTCATTAAAGACAGTAGAGTGCTGTAAAACGATTTTTGTTCCGCAGGCGACATCTTTTCAATGTTTGGCGTGCCGATTGTTGTTATTCTATATTGCTTTTTCATAATTTTACACGAAAAAGCAGGTATAAAAGTACCGAATTTACACGAAAAAAGCAGGTATAAAAGTGCCGAATTTACACAAAAAAGCAGGTATAAAAAATGCCGACTATAAAATAGACTGCGAATAATAAATTATTTAAAAAATTTTTTATTATTAGCTTGACAAAAACATACCTTTATAATAAGATTAAACAAAAGTTAAAAACGTATGATTTGCGGCTGGCAAAAACTGCTGCAACACAGGCTGCTGAAAAAATGAAAAAAGTGCGCCTATAGCACCGTTATTAACACTTTTAGCTAAACAAAAACAATAAACACAAAAACGCAACAATAAAAAAAGAAAAGAAGGATAATGGTATGAGTACCGAAACCAAAGCAAAGCAGAAACCCAAAGCCGAAAGCAAAGCGTTTTTGGAAGAGATAAACCGAATACCCGATTACGACGGCGTTTTTCGCGACAGCGCAAAAACGGGAGGAAAGGGCAAGGGCATGTTTTTCGGACTTATAAAAACGCGCATATGGCAGATATTTTTAGCGTTTGTTTTTTACATAATAAAAACGTTGCCTGTTTACCTTATACCGCTTTTAACGTCCGCCGTAATTGACGAAATCACCGTTTTTGACGCTAACGTAAAAACTCTTATATTGTATGCGGTAATAATGATAGTTTCAATACTGCAAAACGTGCCTACTCATATGATTTACGCGCACATAAGCGACGGCATTTTGCGCAGTACGGGCGCGGGTATTCGCGATACGGTAGTAAGAAAACTGCAACGTCTTTCTATAACCTATCACCGCGAAATTGAAAGCGGTAAACTTCAGTCCAAATTTATGCGCGATACCGAAAACGTAGATCAGTATCTGCGCACTATGCTTTATTCGTTTATTCCTACAATAATAAGCCTTGCAATAAACGTGGGCATTACGCTTTATAAAAGTCCTATCGTTGCACTGTTTTTCCTGTTCGTTGTTCCGTTTGACGTGCTTTTGGTGCGTTTTTTCCGTAAACCTATAGCGAATAGCTACGGATCGCTCAGGCGCGACAGCGAAAATCTCTCGGCAAAACTCACTCAGATGCTCGAAATGCTTCAGGTAACAAAAGCGCACGGGCTTGAAAACGAAGAAATTAAAAAACTTGACGACGATATAAAAAAAGTTACCCGTAGCGGACTTTATGCCGATCGCATGGTTGCGCGTTTTGGCTCGTGGGCGTGGGTAATAATGCAGGTTTTTAACGTTTTATGCTTGTTTTTCTCGGTATATATGGCACTAAAAGGCGTTCCCGGTTTTACGGCAGGCTCAATTATTCTTTATCAGTCGTTGTTTGCCAACATAAACGGCGGAGTGCAGGGCATAATAAACGCCTTTCCGCAAATGGCTGCGGGCAAAGAGGCAATGCGTTCGCTTTCCGAAATTATGGATAGCGACGATATAGAAGATTCCCGCGGCAAACGCAAACTTTCGGGGATTAAAGGCGACGTTACGTTTGATAAAGTGTATTATCGCTATCCCGATAAAGAAGATTACGTCATAAAAAACTTTTGCTTAAACGTTAAAGCGGGCGAATGTATTGCCATAGTGGGCGCGTCCGGCTCGGGTAAGTCAACTATAATCAATATGATAATAGGCTTTTTAAAAGCCACAAAGGGTAAGCTTTTAATCGACGGGCAGGATATATGCGACCTTGATTTGTCTGCTTACAGGGGCTATTTATCGGTAGTGCCGCAAAACAGCGTTCTTTTTGAAGGCAGTATACGCGAAAACATTACTTACGGGTTAAAGAAATATTCCGAAGAACAGCTCCAAACAGCGGTGTCCTGCGCTAACATAAACGAGTTTTTAAAAGATTTGCCAAACGGGCTTGATTCAAACGTAGGCGAACACGGCGGCAAGCTCTCGGGCGGACAAAAACAGCGTATAGCAATAGCCCGCGCGCTCATTCGTGACCCGCGCATACTCATATTAGACGAAGCGACTTCCGCACTCGATAACGTTTCGGAATATCACGTTCAAAAGGCGATAGAAAGCGTTATAAAAGGGCGAACAACGTTTATTGTTGCGCACAGGCTTTCTACCATACGTTCGGCAAACAGAATAGTGTGTATGGAAAACGGTGAAATTGCCGAAACCGGCACTTACGAAGAACTTATGGCGTTAAAAGGTAAGTTTTATGAACTTAAAAGACTTTCCGAAATAACGATGGAAAGCACTCCCCAAATAGATTAAAAAACTAAAAAAATTACGAACTGCCGCAAGATAATTTTCTTGCGGCAGTGTTTTTATATTCTCTATCAACTATACGATAATCGACCTATAGACGGGTATTTTTGTAAAAAAAATAAAAAAACAGTTGCAAAAAATGCAGCTGTTTTTTTACATTTTCGCAGAATAATATATTTAGCGTAAAAAAACGCAAAATAAAAAAATGCCATCTCGACAAAAAATGACAAATTGCGTAAAATTACAAAAAATAGTTGACAACCGAAATTTTGTATAATATAATAATGAATGGAAAGTGACACAGAATATATTATTCTGCGAACAGGCAATGTGACGGCAACGTGACGTTGCATCCTGATTGTGAGCGTATAAGTTTAAAAAACTGGTAGGGGAAGATATCATCTTCCCGCATGAAAAGGCGTATATAAACAAACGGGCGGATAATATCCGCCCACTACGATTATTTTAAACATAGTAGAAAACTTAAAACGAGTAGTAATTTTATTTTCCGCGAAAAGTTTATAAGTGGTTACCAAGATGCAACGTTACGTTGCAATCCTCTTCAGTTAGCGGCTCACAAAAACTCGCCGTTGCCAGCTTCATGCATTCGTGGAAGCCTTTAAAGTGAACTAATACGAGCCAAAAACTCGTTTAGTAATAAAAAAATTTTGCAAGGAGAAACCAAAAATGCAAACCAGAACCAAAAGGAAAGGTTTTACGCTTGTAGAACTCGTTGTAGTGGTTGCGGTAATTGCGGTACTTTCCGCAATACTCATTCCTACTATCGGTTGTTTTGTTGAAGAGGCAAAAGAATCCAACGATATGGCAACCGTAAGACTGCTTAACGTTGCGCTTGTTGAAGACGGCGCATCACACGACACACCCAAAACAATGACTGACGCTATAAGCGCCATGAAGAGACAGGGCTACGATATCGAAAAGTTAAATCCCCGCAGCACGGGCGAAATACTTTGGGATAGCGTAAACAATCGTTTCTTACTCAGGAAAGGCGATAAAGACTTGTATCGCGATAACACAGGTAAGCCTGCCGAAGGTATTGCTCTTTGGAGAGTTGCTAAAAACGTAAACGATAAAAGCGACGCTTACAGCAACTATTTAGCTTTAGACGATAGCTTTAACGGCGATATCGGCACATTTACCACGGGTGTAGACGTAGGCGAAAATAAGCAGGTAACTGCCGTTAAATACGCTCATTCGGGAGAAAGCCAAAGCGTTATCGTTCGCACCGATGGCGGAGAATTAACCGTTGATGCTGCCGGCGATACTGTATATCATTACGATTTTGTAAAGAATTTAAAAGTAATCGCCGTTTCAAGCGACCATTGCTATTATGAATACGGTTTTGTAGGTTATCTCGATCAGTTCGACGCAGGAAAATTTGTTGCTACCGATAAAGCAAGATTTTTCCAGACCAAAGATGCAATCGTATCTATTCTCAATGGAAAAGAAAGCGTTTTAGACGTAGGCGAAGCTTACGAACAAAACTTATATGACGAAAACGGATTAAGCCGTATCGACGGACAGCCGAGAGAAGAACACGAACATATCGAAGTTATCGATAAAGCAGTTCCTGCAACATGTACAACTGCGGGAAAAACCGAAGGCACTCATTGTTCTATATGTAAAGCTGTTATAAAAGCTCAAACTACCATTCCGGCACTCGGTCATCAATGGGAAACCGTTGTAACTGCCGAAACCGAAACTACCAACGGCGAAGTTAAAAAAGTTTGCTCCGTTTGCTCAGTCGAAGAAGATAAACATACTGTTTCAAGCGATTCTGCTTTAATAGAAGAATCCAAAGTTGCACGTATAGTTCACGGCAACGGCTATGCTACTGTACAGGAAGCTGTAAACGCTGCTCAAAACGGCGAAACCGTAAAATTATTAGCCGACGTTACTTTAACTGACGTACTTACGATTGCTGCCGATAAAGAACTTTCTATCGACTTAAACGGCAAAACAATCAACGGCACGCAGGGCGGTTATAATCAACCTCTTCATAGCGAATATATAATTTATAACGAAGGTTGTATTAAATCTTTAAAGAATGGTTTTGTTGAATCAAAATCCGCAGGAACGTCTTACAATGATGTCAACAGTTTTTCGGCATTAAAGAATGTAGGCATTATCGAATCTGTTGAAAACGTTACAATCCGTAATACAAACTCAATGGGCAGAGCAATTTCAAACTATGGTACTATTGAGGTGATCGATAATTCTGAAATTTTATCTGTAAAAGATAGCTACATATTCTACAATTTTGCTTTATTAAATAACGGACAGATTGATACAATAAGCAATAGCGTTATAAAAGTTGAAAACTTAAACGGCAAATTAAACTATGGCAGAGATAGTAACGCAATAAGAAACAACGTTAATGGAACAATACGTTGTGTTGAAAACTCTGAAATTTATTCGGGAATGTCAACTGCTGTATACAATGACGGAGAAATATCAATCGAAAGCGGAAAGGTCTTCGGCTCTTTACTTGGCGGCGGGCTTTATACTATAAGCGGCGGTGAATATACAGTTGAACCTGATTTTAATCAGTTTAAAATAAATTACGTTGCGGTTGCTAATTCCGATGAAACTTATAAATACACTGTAAATAACGACGCAACGGCTTATAATAATTTAGGTGCAGAGCTTCCGTTTGTTGCTTCCGTTATTTCAGGTAGTACCGAAATTCGTTATAAATCGGTAACTCGTGCGGCAAGCGACGCTAAAAATGGTGGCATTGTAAAACTTATTGCTAATGTAACCAACCAACAAGTTATTTTACGCGGAAGTGTAACACTTGATTTAAACGGATGCACTATTACTTCTGATTTAAGCAATAAACTTGATAATTTGATTACCGTTTACGGTGAAAATGTTACTATAACCGATACGAGTGCCGATAAGTCAGGAGCTATATCGCAAAGAGCTTCTAATGTCTTAGCTGCGGTAAAAGTTTCAGGTTCAAAAGCAAAATTAACATTATTAGCCGGAACGATTTACGGAAAGAGCGAAACTCATGGCGGCACTGGCAATAATGCTTATGGTGTGTCGGTTTCTGGCGGTACTTTTGATATGCGCGGTGGTACGGTTTATGCCGGTAACTATTTTGGCATAAGCGTTAGTGCAGGTGGTACCTTAAATTTATACGATGGTGAAATAATAAACGATATCGGTGCATTGCATTGTGCTATTGAAATAGAATCAAGCAACGGAAATTCAACGGTTAATATGTACGGCGGAAAAATAACTATGTCTACCGATAAAGTAACAACGGATACGGTATTCCATATTTTAAATGGTAAAACTACCTATCACGGAACTTTAAATATAACCGGTGGTGAAATCAACGTTACTAATACTAATGCGAATGGTACTACTAAGATAATTAACAAAGATGCAGATAGTGAACCAAACGCAGTAATAACCGTAAGTGGTTTAAATATTACTTCTGTAACTAAAGAAGCGGATGATTTAGTAATAACCGACGATACAACTGCAATCATTAAAAATATCACAATTAACGGACAGCACTATGATGAATATCCTGCTGCTTAAGTTATAAAAACACAAATAAGGGGCTGCCGCTTAATGCGACAGCCCCTTTTTTTGGTCTACCTGACTGGGGTCGAACCAGCGGCCTTAAGAGTCGGAGTCTTACGCTCTATCCAACTGAGCTACAGGTAGTTATTTTATCAAATTTCATTATACCAAATTTTTTTATTTTTGTAAATGCTTTTTAGCTATAAAGCTTTAACGATAAATAAAATTATATTTTTTGTTAAAATTCAAACTTTATGAGAGTATTAAAAATATAGGGGAAGATATCATCTTTCCGCAATAAAGCAAGATAATATAAAAAGCGGGCGGATGATATCCGCCCCTACGTTTATTTATATAAATATAGGTCTATAGGTTGATTATTAAAGCTTTGAGTTGTAATAACCTAAAACGAGTAGTCAACTTATATTTTCACAAAAGCCTATAAGAGACAGCCAGGATGCAACGTTACGTTGCCGTTACGTTGCCGGCTTCAAGCTGCAGTTAGGCTTAAAAGACCGAGCATAAAACAGTTAGAATAATCAAAAACGAAAAATTCAACGCATGTGCTAAAATCAAATATTTTTTAGTGTTTTGCGGTTGATATGCACAAAAGTGCTTAAAACTGATAAGACTTGCCAACGAAGAAATAAGCGTACCGCATCCACCTATGTTTACTGCAACCAGAAGATGCGCGTAATCGGCAGTAAACTTGGATAAAAGAATTGCCGACGGTACATTACTTATTACCTGACAACTTAAAACGCCCGTTAATAGTGTGTTTTTTCTCAAAAGATTGCTAAAAAATTCATTGACAGCTGGAATACGAACAAGATTGCCTGCAAAAGTAAAAAACATACAAAAGGTTAAAAGCAGAACGTAATCTACCTTCAAAATGGCTTTTCTGTCGAGTAAAAATATAATCGGCATCATGAATAGTCCCGTCCAGTACGGAACTACGCGGAATACAATTACTATAGCATACGCGAACAGAACGAAAAATACAACTGCGCGTTTAACGTTGAGTTTTTCAGTTGACGAAAGGTCGCCGTCAAATCGCTCACTTTTTATAAACAAACAGCAGATAGCCAAAAGGACAACCGAAACAGCCGTCGGAAACCACATTATGCTAAAAAACTCGGCGTTTGTAATTTGAAAATAGTTATACAAAAACAAATTCTGCGGATTGCCGAACGGTGTAATCATTCCGCCAAGGTTTGCGGCAATGGTTTGCAAAATAAAAGTGTAAGCCATAAATTTTTGCTTGTTTGTAGCGGTTAAAACAAAATATCCGAGCGGCAAAAAAGTAATAAGAGCCATATCGTTGGCAATCAGCATGGACGCAAAATAGGTTATAAATACAAGCGCGGTTATAGCCGAGCGCGTAGTTTTAAAAAGTTTTACTATTTTCTGCGCAAGTATACTGAAAAATCTAATGTTTTTTAAGCCTTCTATTATAGCAAGCATACAAAAAAGACTTGTAAGCGTTTTCCAGTCGTAATAACTCAAATAGTTTTTATCCGGCGGAACTAAAAAACAAGAAATAATCGCCGCAATAAGGGCGATTACAAAAACGGTATTCTTTTTTATAAAATCATGCAAAAAATTGCTTTTATCTTGCATCATTAAAGTTTATCTCTTTCTTTTTTGTTAAACACTTATCAAAACGAAAATAGTATATACCTTATGCTTATTTAAAGCAAGAAATTTGCTTTAAAATCAAAAAATAAGTTAAGTTAAATAAAAATCGGGCGTCTTTTTACCGCCCGAAACCTTTTTTACGCAGAATAATATATTCTATGAACTTATTTCGATAATATTATATAATTATGTTTAAAATTGCTTGTATAATTTACATTGCCCATATAATTTAAAACAAATTCGTATTCAGGTTTTATGTAAATGCGTTGACTAAAATAAAAAAAGCCTTTATAATTGTTTTATAAAAAATAAAACAAGGTAGATATATAAAGTTTTTCTCCATGCAAAAAATATATAAACTTCTTGAAGAAATCGGATATTTTGATAATCCGAGTTCTGTAAAAATCGAAAATTTTCTGCGAGAAGAAGACGGTTCGTCGTATGACGAAGTGTATAAAGTCTTTTATTGCGACGAAAAATCAAAAGAAGAGCGAATTTACGTTTTAAAAAAAGCAAAAGAAAACGAAGCCGAAGTTTACTACAGATATTTTGATTCGCACGGCGTTTTAAAAGAAATTTTCAAAGATAAGACGTTCAGCAAATTGCACTTAAACAACGTTGCGCCGCAAATTTATGCCGCCGTTAAATTAAACGACGAAATCTATCTGCTCGAAGAGTTTATTTGCGGCGAAAATCTGTGTAAATGCAGTAAAGACAAGTTAAAACTTGCGCTCGATGCGCTTATATCTATGCAAAACGCAACTTGGAGAGATAAAGGAAAAGAGACAAACGAATACGAACTCGCGGCTCAAAAACAAAATTTAATCAGAGTAAAAAAACGCAGAAATTATCTAAGAAATGAAGTATTAGAAAGTGCTTACGATAAATTTTTAAAAGTTTACGAAGAAATCCCGTGTGCGCTTTGCCATGACGATTTATTGCCGTTTAACATCGTTGTATGTGAAAATGAAAACAGAGCGGTTATAATAGACTGGGAAAACGGCGCGGTTTTGCCGTATGCTTTGTCTTTTGCCCGTCTTATAGCACATGGCGAACAAAATTCCGACTGGTTGTTTTTTATGCGCGATGAAGATAAAGAGTTTGCCATAAACTACTATTATGAAAACTTCCTTTCAAGCAAAAACATATCAAAAGAAGAATGGCAAAAAACACTTGACTGCTTTTTGTTATACGAGTATTGCGAGTGGGTGGCGGTCGGCAACCGCTATAATGAAACCGACGGAGAATATTATAAAAAGTATATAGTAAAAGCAATAAGTCAGGCAAAAAAGATAAACGGCTTAAATTAAAGCCGTAAAATAAAAAAAATTAAAAGCAACTAAAACCCGCCTAAATGTCTGATAATCGACCTATAGGCGGGTTTTTATAATAAAAATAAAGAAAAAGCGGCGCATTACGAAACATCGTTAGAAGCAGCCGCTTTTATAACGTTTTTATAATATTCTATCGGATTACTTGTTCATTGCCTGTTCAATAGCAACCGCAACTGCAACCGATGCGCCTACCATGGGGTTGTTACCCATACCGATAAGACCCATCATTTCAACGTGTGCGGGAACTGACGAAGAACCGGCAAACTGTGCGTCGGAATGCATTCTGCCAAGAGTATCGGTAAAGCCGTAAGAAGCGGGACCTGCACCCATATTGTCGGGGTGGAGAGTTCTGCCCGTGCCGCCGCCCGATGCAACCGAGAAGTATTTAACGCCGTTATCTACGCACCATTTTTTGTAAGTGCCTGCAACGGGGTGCTGGAATCTGGTGGGGTTGGTTGAGTTACCGGTAATAGATACCTGAACTTTTTCCGCTCTCATGATTGCAACGCCTTCGTTTACGTCGTCTGCGCCGTAGCATCTGACCTTTGCTCTGTCGCCTGTTGAGTACGGAGTTTCTTTAACGATTTTAAGTTCGCCTGTATAGTAATCATACTTAGTCTGAACGTAAGTAAAACCGTTGATACGGCTGATTATAAACGCCGCGTCTTTTCCAAGACCGTTAAGAATGACTCTTAAGGGTTTTGTTCTTACTTTGTTTGCTTTAAGCGCGATACCGATTGCGCCTTCTGCTGCAGCGAACGATTCGTGACCTGCAAGGAAGCAGAAACATTCGGTTTCTTCCTTTAAAAGCATTGCGGCAAGGTTACCGTGGCCAAGACCTACTTTTCTCTGATCTGCAACCGAACCGGGAATGCAGAAAGATTGAAGACCTTCGCCCAAAGCTTCGGCAGCGTCAGCCGCGTTTTTGCAGCCTTTTTTGATTGCTATAGCCGCGCCTACGGTGTAAGCCCAAACAGCGTTTTCAAAGCAGATAGGTTGAATGCCTCTTACGATCTGGTCAACGTCAACGCCTTTGTCAAGCGTGATTTTTTTGCATTCTTCAACGTCTTTAATGCCGTATGCGGCAAGACATTTGTTAATTTTATCTATTCTTCTTTCGTATCCTTCAAAAGTAACGCTCATAATTATAGCCTCCCAAATTATTGCAGGCGGGGATTGATGACGGTTTTAGCCTCATCGAATCTGCCGTATTTGCCGGAAGCTTTTTGATAAGCTTCGTCGGGACTCATGCCTTTAGTTATAAAATCCATCATTTTGCCGAGCGAAACGAATTCGTAACCGATAATTTCGTTATTTTCGTCGAGACCGATGTTTTTAACGTAACCTTCAGCCATTTCAAGGTATCTGGGTCCTTTTGACTTAGTTCCGTACATAGTACCTACCTGCGAGCGAAGTCCTTTGCCGAGATCTTCGAGTCCTGCGCCTATAACCAAGCCGTCGTCAGAGAAAGCGGACTGAGTTCTGCCGTAAACTATTTGCAGGAACAATTCACGCATAGCGGTGTTTATGGCGTCGCAAACAAGGTCGGTATTTAACGCTTCGAGTATGGTCTTTCCGGGAAGAATTTCGGAAGCCATTGCCGCCGAGTGAGTCATGCCCGAGCAACCGATAGTTTCAACCAGCGCTTCTTCGATAACGCCGTTTTTAACGTTGAGCGAAAGCTTGCAGGCACCTTGCTGCGGAGCACACCAACCGACGCCGTGCGTAAAGCCCGAAATGTCGGTTATCTGTTTGGAAGATACCCATTTTCCTTCTTCGGGAATGGGGGCGGGCCCGTGATCGGGACCTTTTGCAACGCAAATCATTCTTTCAACATCTTTTGAATATTGCATTTTAATAATCCTCCGATTTGGAATTAATTTCAATCGACCTTGATTATAGCATAATTTTTGTTAATTTACAATATTTTTCGGGCTTTTATTTGCTAATTCAAAAAAAAAATGTTAATATATACTTGGAAAAGCCGAAATTATGGGTTAATATACGTTGCTTGCTGTTTTAGTTCGGCTTGGCAGATTTTTTTGCTTAGAGGAAACGTATGAAAAAACTTAAAATTACGGGCTATATAATAACCGCTGTTGCTTTTGCTTGTTTCGTGCTTGCAATTATTCTTTTGGTAACCGGTATAAGCGTTCAGTCAAGTATTAAAGGCGACGAAAGTTTTGCAATTATAATTCTGGCTATGGCGAATATCGTTTATATGGTTATGCTCATCGGGGCGTTATTATTAAACGGCATGCTTGTTTTTATAGTGGCAAGAACGGGAAATAAAAATGCCGTTTTAAAACTTATTTTCGGAATTATTCTTTCGATTATAATAATGTTTGCGGCGTTAGGGTGCTTTGCCGTGTCCGTGTTTACTCAGATTGCGCCGAGAAACATTCAGGACGTGCTTACGCTTTCGTGTTACATAACGGCTTTTGCCGTCGGTTTTGCCGAATTAGTTTTTTCAATAATAAATTACGTGTTTAAACGTAAAAACGCGGCAAAAGCAATTACGCCCGAAAACGTAACTACCGAAAACACAATTACCGAAAACGTTCAGATAACAGCGGATGAAAAAAATCCTTACGGACAAAATAATGACGATGAACGATAAAACAGATAAAAAATACAATTTTTAAGATATATTTAAGGAGTTATTATGGCAAAAAACGTTTACGACGTACTTAAGGAAAGAGGTTTTATAAAACAGACCATTTACGACGAAGATCTTCAAAAGATGCTCGGCGAAGAAAAAATATCTTTTTACGTAGGATTCGATCCTACTGCAGACAGTTTGCATATCGGTCATTATATTCCCATTATGGCAATGGCGTGGATGCAGCGTTACGGACATACGCCCATAGCTCTTTTCGGCGGCGGCACGGGTATGGTAGGCGATCCTTCCGGCAGAACGGATATGCGCACTATGATGACCGTTGAAACTATCGAACATAACGTTGAGTGCTTTAAAAAGCAGATGTCGCGCTTTATTTCGTTCGAAGGCGAAAACGCGGCTATTGCGGTAAACAACAAAGACTGGCTGCTTTCGCTAAACTACGTTGATTTTATCCGCGATATCGGAGTATATTTTTCGGTAAACAAAATGCTTACCGCCGAGTGCTACAAACAGAGAATGGAAAAAGGTCTTACTTTCCTTGAATTTAACTATATGCTGATGCAAGGTTACGACTTTTTAAAGCTCAATGACCTTTACGGCTGTAAGTTAGAAGTCGGCGGAGACGATCAGTGGTCAAACATGCTTGCGGGCGTAGATCTTATCCGCAGAAAGAAACAAAAAGACGCGTTCTGTTTAACCTGCACGCTGCTGCTCACTAGCGACGGCAAAAAAATGGGAAAAACCCAAAAGGGCGCGCTCTGGCTTGACGAAAACAAATGCCCGGTATATGATTTCTATCAGTATTTCAGAAACGTTGAGGACGTTAAAGTTGCCGAATGCATGAAGCTTTTAACCTTTATGGATCTGGACGAAATCAATGAACTCACCGCTCATAACGACGAGAGAATGAACGCCGCAAAAGAACGCCTTGCTTACGAAGTTACCGCGCTCGTTCACGGCAAAGAAAAAGCCGAAGAATGCCGCGCTCAGGCAAAAGCTGCGTTTTCGGGCGATAGCTCTAATATGCCTTCGGTCGAAGTTCCCAAAACTACGACCTTTCTGCCCGAAATTATGGTTCTTAGCAAGGTTTGTTCGTCGCGCGGGGACGCAAGACGCCTTATCGAAGGTGGCGGCGTTATGATAAACGACGTTAAAGCCGACGTTAAAAATATGGAACTCGCACCCGAAATTATAGAAAAAGGAGAGTTCATTCTGCACAAAGGCAAAAAAGTACACATAAGAGTAATTTTAAAGTAATGGAATTTTTAACCGCCGATTCGCCCGAATATAAAACAGAGATAAAGCGTTCGGAGTTTATATGTATAATAAAAAAAGTAGCAAGCGAGGACGAAGCGCGCGCTTTTATTGCAGAGCGGCGCAAAATTCACTCGCTTGCCACTCATAACTGCTATGCGTATATCGTATCGGAGGGCGGCACGGAGCGAGTTCGTTATTCAGACGACGGCGAGCCGCAAGGCACCGCAGGTCAGCCTATTTTAAACGTTTTAAAAAACAAAGGGTTTAAAAACGTGGTTGCGGTTGTTACCAGATATTTCGGCGGCGTAAAACTCGGCGCGGGTGGGCTTGTAAGAGCATATTCCGAAGCGTGCGCGGGGGCGGCGGCTGTTGCCAAGGTTTTAAAGTGCGTGCTTTGCTCTAAGTTCTTGGCGGAGTTTACCTACGAAAACTATAAAAAATTTTCTGCTTTTCGCTTGCCCGAAAATGCGCGTGTATGCGAAACAGAATACGGCGAAAAAGTTTCACTAAGCTTAATCGTAAAAAAAGAAGACAGCGAATCTTTCCTGTCCTCTTTTAATGATTTTTTTTGTAAAAAGCAGGCTATAAGTCCGTTATCAGATGTTTGGGCGGACTTTGAAGTTTAAAATATGAAGAATATAACGAATGTTACCGTTCAGCAAAAAAACAAGGAACGGAGCAATATTTATATAGATAATGAATACTACTGTTCTCTCTCTAATTTTACCGTGGTTTCAAACCGCATAAAAGCGGGCTGTGAGATTGAAGACGAAGAATTTGAACGCATTTTGCAAGAGGACGGAGCGAGCGCGTCTTTTGAAAAAGGCTTAAGCTATGTTTCAAAATACCAAAAGACCAAAAAGCAAGTTCTGGATTATCTTATAAAAAAGGGTTTTGCTTATCCCGTGGCGTTTAAAGCGGTTGAAAAACTGCAAAGTTACGGCTATGTGAACGACGACGATTTTGCCGAAAACTTTGTAACGGCAAACAAATCTTCTTACGGGAAAAAAGCACTTTTTATGAAACTTATGCAAAAGGGTGTGAGTGAAAAGTGCGCGAATAAGGCGATTAACGAGCATTTGGGCGATGAAACGCCGTCGGCTGAAAGGATCGCCGAAAAGTATATGCGCGGCAAAGAAAAGACTTTTGAAAACTTTGGAAAGTGTTATCGGCATTTGTTATCAAAGGGTTTTTCATACGACGCGGCATCTTCTGCAATAGATAAACTAAAAAGAGATTTTTAATACAAATTAAAAAAAGTAGGGCGAAATATAAAAAATGATAATCGAAAGGTTAAATAAAATTGACTCTACAAACAATTACATAGAAAAATACGTTAAAAAACGCGAAAACTCCGTTGTTACGGCAGACTGCCAAACGGGCGGAAAAGGCACTAAAGGCAGGTCGTTTGTATCCGAAAAAGGCGGGCTTTATATGTCCCGTCTTACATTTTACGATTTTTTCCCCGCAAAAGATGCTTTTAAAATAATGATAGACTACTCCGTCGGCGTTGTAAAAACGCTTAAAGCATTCAATGTAAACGCAGTAATAAAATGGCCTAACGACGTGCTTGTTTTTGATAAAAAGATCTGCGGAATTTTAATAAAAAACAGTTTTTCGGGTGATTTTATTGATTATTCGCTTGTGGGCGTAGGAATAAATATCAACAATCCTATAGGAGAAGATATAAAAGATATAGCAATATCCACAGAACAAATTCTCGGGAAAAAACTCGATATAGACGCAGTGCTTTTTACGCTTTTAAAAAATCTCGAAGAAGGCTCTTCGGTAGAAGAATACAGGGGCTATAGCACCGTTATCGGCAAAAAAGTCACCGTAATAAAGGGTGAAAAAATTTATGAAGCCGTTGCCGAAGATATTCTCACTGACGGCAGACTGAAATTAAAAAGCGGCGAAATTTTATCCGCCGCCGAGCTTGATTTAAAAATTAAAATCTGATTAAGTTATTACCGAATAATAATTAGTTGTGTATTTTACCGTATAAAAATTTTATAAAATGATAATAACCTTCCGAGAAGATTTCATTCGGGAGGTTATTTTTATCTTATGAAACTAAAAGAAAGCAAAACTTATTTAAACCTTGCCAAAGCTTACGCGGGTGAATGTCAGGCGCATATCAGATATAAATTTATCGAGTACGGCGCGCGCAACGAAGGATATTCCTGTCTTGCAGAACTTATAGATAAAGTGGTCTATAACGAATTTAACCATGCTCGCGTTTTTTATACTCTTATTCAAGGCGCGTCATCGGAAGAAATTAAAAATATAGATATCACCGCAGGCTATCCGTTTAAGGAAAAATGGGAATTAATCGAAAATTTGCGTCTTGCGGCAGAAGACGAAGAAATTGAGTATAAAAAAGTTTATCCGGAATTTAAAGCCGTCGCCATAGAAGAAGGTTTTACCGATATAGCGCAGGTTTTTGATAACGTAATTCAAGTTGAATCCTGTCATTTTAAGCTGTTTAACGATCTTTACACTCAGCTTAAAGAAGGCACGCTTTATAAAAAAGACAAAAAAGTCAAATGGAAATGCTCGGCATGCGGGTATGAACACGAAGATTACGAAGCCTGGGAAAAATGTCCGCTTTGTCAGGCGGCTCAAGGGCAGGTAATGTTAAAAGTCAAAAGCGAATAAATATAATAATTGTATGGGAAGATATTATCTTCCCGCATAAAGTAAGACAGTTTTAAGTTTTAAGCGGGCAGATATTATCCGCCCGCTACAATTATATAAAAAAACGCACCTTAGGCAAAATTATTCGAACTATTCGATAATCAACCTATAGGCGCGTTTTTTGTGTTTTTTATTTAGTTTTTCTTAAATAAATTGCTAAAAAATCCTTGTTTTTTGTAAGGTTTTTCGGTTATTTCGCCAACCTTATAGCCTAAAGCCGTTATTGCGGAAGTTACTTTGTCTAAGTCAAAATCGTCGTCCGCAACAATTACTGTTTCACCGTTTTTGTGCGAAGAAGTAACTTTTTTTACGTTTGATACGTTTCGTATAGCGTCGTTCACGTGGCTTTCGCACATTCCGCACATCATGCCGTCAATCTTTATTGTAAATTCTTTCATTTTATATATCTTCCTTTTTTTCTTAATTATAGTCCTAAAAAAATAAAGGTGTCAAGCGTTATAATAAAAAATTTTTTAGTTTATAAATTTACTGCTTGCTATTGACTTAATTTGCTAAAAATGGTAAAATTCTTATAGAATAATGTGCGCGTTTTTGCTCGCATTAAAGATAAAACTACTTACGAATCATCAAAATTTTTCTTTGATTCCGATATTTGTATGCCGTTTGGGAAGAAAGTTCTTCCGTATTCGATTACGAAAAAAATCTTATGGAAGACTGCCTGAAATGTCGATATTAAGAAATTTCGTTTACAATATCACTCATGATATGAAGCATGAAACGATAATTCAAAACGATTTTGAAGCTTCGCGCATTAAGCGGTATACAAAACGCGGCACGGTAGAACGTGAGTCCAACGTCTATGCGTCGCTCAGCATTAAAGCTTACCGGACAGTATATTCAGGCTATAAAAGAGCAAGTCGACGTAATAAAATACGATTATCAGATTTCGTATGGGGTTTGGTGGCTGCTTTCAAAATGCGGTTTTAAAATCTGCCGTAAAAACGCCGAGCAAAGTAAGCAAGCGCAAAAATCTGATAATTAAAACGGCAAAAAACTATAAAAAGGAGAAAATATGGCAAAATCAAAAAGAAAAGCGGGCGTTTTAATGCCTGTTTCCGCGCTGCCCGGCTGCGGCGGTATAGGCTCGCTTGGTAAAAACGCATATAAATTTGTTGACTGGCTCACTGCGGCGGGCGCAAAAACATGGCAAATTTTGCCGCTTTTACCGCTTAGCTATGGAGACAGTCCGTATCAGGCGTGTGTGTCCAACGGACTTAATTATTATTTTATTGATCCCGAAACGCTTAAAAGTAAAGGGCTGTTAAAAAAATCAGATTACTGCGAAGCTGATTTTTGCATAGATAAACGCCGCGTAAATTACGGCTTAATGTTTAAAAACCGCACAAAAATGCTTAAAAAAGCGTTCTCGCGTTTTGATAGGACTAATAAAGAATGGCTTGATTTTTTAAGCGCGGGCGAGTATGACGATTTTGCTCTGTTTATGACGCTTAAAGAAAAATTTAATTTTGCCGAATGGACGGCTTGGGGTGAATTTTCGGTTTATAACGAGAAAAAAGTAAAAAAATTCATTGCCGAAAACCGTGAAGAAATGGAATTCTGGCAATTTACTCAGTATGAGTTTTTAAACGAGTGGAAAGCTTTAAAATCCTATGCCAACTCTTGCGGAATAGAAATTATGGGGGATATGCCCATTTACGTCGCGTTTGACAGCGTAGAGGTATGGAAATACGGCAAGAAACTGTTTATGTTAGACGACGATAACCGTCCTAAGTTAGTTGCAGGCGTTCCGCCTGACGCGTTTTCGGTAACCGGTCAGCTTTGGGGTAATCCCGTTTACGACTGGGAAAAAATGCGTAAAACCGGTTTTTCCTGGTGGCGAAAGCGCATAAAAGACGCTTTAAAACTTTACGATATCGTCCGTATAGATCATTTCAGGGGACTTGACAGATTTTTTGCCATTCCTTACGGCGAGGCGGACGCAAAAAACGGCGTCTGGCTTGACGGTCCAAAAAAAGACCTGTTTAAGGGAATGAAAAATAAAAAAATCGTTGCCGAAGACTTGGGCATTATTGATGACGGAGTTTTAAAACTTATGGCAGATACGGGCTATCCCGGTATGCGTGTTTTACAGTTCGGTTTTAATATGGACGAGCAGAATCCGCACAAGCCGTCAAACTATATAAAAAATACCTTTGCATACACCGGAACGCACGATAACGAACCTATAGCCGCATTTATTGAAAAAATGAATACGGAAAATCCCGAACTTTTCGGCAACGTTTTAAATTTTGAATGTAAAAAAGTAAACGTAAAAATAAAAGCAAAAACAGTAAAGGACTTAGGTTATACGGCTATAGAATTATTGTTTTCTTCGGTGGCGGATACCGCTATAATTCCCTTTGCGGACGTTATTTTGGCCGGTGAAGAAGCAAGGATAAACGAACCTTCTGTTTTTTCTGAAAAAAACTGGAGTTACAGATTTTTAGATTCCGAAATTTCCGAAAAAACGGCTGAAAAGTTGAGAACGCTGATTAAAAAAACGGGCAGACTATAAAAACTAATGGTGCGCTGCTAAACAAAGCAATACAAATTAAAATTTAATTTTTACTTATTATTATGAAAAATATACTTATAACCGGCGCATACTGCGGAATGGGCGCGCGGCGGTAAAACTTTTTGCAAAATCGGGCTATTGCGTTTTTGCGTATGCCGAATAAATTATAAAAATAAATAATCAATAAAAAATTTATATAAATAAAATTTATATAAATAAAAAAGTAATAAGAAAATCGACTCAAAACTATTTGAGCCGATTTTTTACTGCCGAATTTACTGCATTTTTAATGTTCGAATTGCGAATTGTAAAGCTTATAATAGAATCCGCCCTGTTTTAAAAGTTCTTCGTGCGTGCCTTTTTCTATTACGTTTCCCTGATTCATAACTAAAATCAAGTCGGCGTTTTGTATCGTGGATAAACGGTGTGCCACTATAAACGAAGTTTTTCCTTGCATAAGAGTTTCAAACGCTTGCTGAACTCTTATTTCGGTTCGGGTATCTATCGATGAAGTTGCTTCGTCTAAAATAAGCATGGGCGGCTGCATAAGCATTACGCGCGCAATGCAAAGCAGCTGTTTTTGTCCTTCCGAAATGCTGTCCGCATCGTCTAAAACGGTATTGTATCCGTCTTTTAAACGGGAAATAAACCCGTGTATGTTGGCAGCTTTTGCAGCGGCTTCAACTTGTTCGATTGTGGCATCGGGCTTTCCGAAGGCGATATTTTCTTTTACCGTAGCTTTTTTAAGCCAGGTTTCCTGCAATACCATGCCGTAGTTAAGCCTAAGCGACTTACGCTTAACTTTTGTAACGTCGATATTTTCTACTTTTATAACGCCTCTGTCCGCATCGTAAAATCGCATTAAAAGATTGATAAGCGTAGTTTTGCCGCAGCCGGTTGGCCCTACAATCGCAATACGCTGTCCGCTCTTTACTTTTAACGAAAAATTCTGAATGAGCGGCTTTTGTTTGTCGTAAGAGAAGTATACGTTTTCTATATCAATATTGCCTTTTACGTCTGAAAGCTCGGGCATATTCTCGTCGGAAGACTGCGACTTGCTGTCTAATAAATCAAAAACGCGTCTTGCTGCAGCCGAAGCGGTTTGCAGTTCGGTAACCACACCCGTAATTTCGTTAAACGGTTTGGTGTACTGGTTGGCATAGGATAAACAGCAGGATAAACCGCCCACCGTAAATATACCTATTCCGCTTATCGATTGTCCGCGGATAACGAGATATGCGCCTAAAATACACACTACAACATAAACAAGGTTATTAACGAATCGGGTGCAGGGGTTTACCATTGCCGAATAAAATGCTGCATTTTGCCCGCATTTTTTAAGTTCCAGATTGATTTTTTCAAAGCGTTCTTCGGCGCGCTTTTCATAGTGGAACAGTTTTACTATGCGCTGATTTGATAAAAGCTCGGTTGCAAGGCCCGAAAGATTACCGCGCTTTTCCGCCTGTTTTGCAAACATATTGTGGCAACCTTTTGCTATAAAATATGCCACAAACAGAGAAAGCGGGGTGAGCAATACAACAACTACCGCGATTATCCAGTTATACGAAAGCATAAACGCCAGCGTTCCCGCAATGGTTACTATGCCCGAAAACAGTTGCGAAAAGCCTTGAATAAGTCCGTCCGAAATCTGGTCGATATCGCTTCCTACAACCGACATCAAATCGCCGTGCGAATGTGAGTCGATATAGGAAAGAGGCAATGAATTGAGTTTTTTAAACGCCATTTCGCGCAAATCTCTTATGATATTGAACGCGGCTGTATTTATGCAAAGCGAGCTTAAATACTGAAAGGTTATGGCAATTACTATAAGCCCCGCTAATATGCCCGAATTTTTTAGTATTACGGTAAAATCGACGTCGTTTATTCCTATTATATAGTCAACGGTTTTACCTACTATAACGGGGGCGAGAAGGGTTGCCGCAATCTGAATTACCGAAAACAGCAGTGCGGAAAGTATAAGCCCCGAATGCGGCTTGGCGTAAGATAAAAGCCTTTTTATAGTGCCGACCGAAGTTTTTTTGTCTGTTTTTACTTTTGTAGTAGCTGTCTTTTTCATGCGCGTTCCTCCTCCTTGTTGTTTTGTGAAGAGTAAATCTCGCGATAAACATCGCATGTTTTTATAAGCTCGTCGTGCGTGCCGAGTCCCGCTATCTTACCGTCGTCCATTACTATTATAAAGTCGCAGTGCGAAAGGGTAGTCGCGCGTTGCGATATGGTAATCGTCGTCATTTTTTTCTCTCTGCGCAACTTTTCAAGTTCGTGTCTTAGCGCTGCGTCTGTTGCAAAGTCAAGCGCGCTGGAACTGTCGTCTAAAATGAGTATCTCGGGCGAAGAAACAAGCGCGCGGGCGATAGTTAGCCTTTGGCGTTGCCCGCCTGAAAAATTCTTGCCGCCTTGCGCAACTTTTGCGTCAAGTCCGCCTTTGGAGTTAAATACGAAGTCGTAAGCCAAAGCCGATTTAAGCGCGTCTGTTATTTGTTCGTCGCTTGCGTCCGGCGCACCCCATTGAATGTTTTCGCGGATAGAGCCGGCAAAAAGTACGGCTTTTTGCGGTGCTACGTTAAAAATACTGAAAAGTTCCTCTCCGGTGTAATTTTTTACGTCATTGCCGAATATTTTTACGCTTCCGCTCGTAGCGTCGTAAAGTCTGGTAATAAGGTTTACAAGCGTAGTTTTTCCGCTGCCCGTTCCGCCGAGTACGCCTACGTTGGTTCCGCGGTTTATGGTAAGATTTATGTTTTCAAGGCTGAGAGACGAACTTTCGAGATATGAAAATGAAAGGTCGTTTATTTGCACGGCAGACGCTGAAAAATCGGGCGTCGCGCCGTCGCCTTCAAATAATGTGGGCTTAACCGCAAAAATTTCGTTTATTCTGGCTGCCGAAGCCGAAGCTTTTGTAAATATTACTATAAGATTGGCAAACACTACCATGGCGTTTAAAATCTGCGTCATATAGTTTACGAGCGCTATTATTTCGCCTTGCGTAAGGTCGCCCGCGTAAACCGATTTGCCGCCGAAATACAGCACTAAAATTATGCCTATGTTAAGTACGGCATAGGTAAGCGGGTTTAAAAGCGCGGATATCGCGCTTACTTTTATCGAGGTTTTAGCTAAAACGTCCGAAGCTGCGTCAAACGCCGCTTTTTCGCGCGGCTCTGCGGCAAACGCCCGCACGACTCTTGCGCCCGAAAGATTTTCGTAAGTTTTAAGGCTTACTTCGTCAAGTTTCGACTGTACAAGTTTGTAGCGGGGCATAGTCGTTTTCATAATTATAAACAGCACTGCGCCCAGAATCAGCGTTGCGCCCACAAATATAAGTGACATTTTCGCATTTATAAATATGGTCATTATGATTGCGCCTACGATTATAAACGGCGAGCGCAGTACAAGTCTTATAAACATTGCAACTGCCGTCTGCGCCTGGTTTACGTCCGAAGTAAGACGTGTAATAAGCGACGCGGTTGAAAATTTATCAAGTTCCGCGTAAGAAAACGAGTTTATATGCTTGTATAGTTCACGACGAAGGTTAGTGCCGAACCCCATAGACGCGCGGCTCGCAAAAAATTGTGCCACAAGCGCAAAGCCAAGCCCAAAAACACCGAGCGCAAGTATTATTCCGCCGCCTGTTATAAGTCCGGAATAATCGCCTTCTTTTCCGCGCGGAATGGCTTGGTCTATAACCCACGCCACAACGAGCGGAGTTATAAGCTCAAATACTGCTTCAATGAGTTTAAATAACGGTCCGCAAACGGTTTTAAACTTGTATCCTTTTAAATATTTGATTAGTTTTAACATTTTTTATCCTTAAAAGTATATACAAAACTTTAAAAAATTGCTATTTTTTTATATAAAAATTATTGTGTAGTTTGTTTTTGTTTTTTAATTTAGAAAAACAAAAGTGCAGATAATCGACTTATAACCCTGTTTTTATATAAAACAAAATAAAAAACGCCTAACTTTTTTAAGAAAGGCGATAATATGTAATTTTACGGTCTGAAAAGTTTAAGCTTGCCTTTTTCCAGACTTATGTCGAATTTAAGGTTTTCGTATAATTCGCCGTCTATCTCTATGGTTATGGGTTCGTCAAAAATGGCGGTTACCTTATCTTCAAGCGAAAACGCGCAGAACGGTTGATCTAAAATTTTACCTTGCATAAGCTTAATGAGATACTTTATCATTTTTAACTTATTCATCTTGCTTATTATAATAAAATCCATTTTGCCGTCGTCGGTTACGGCTTTTGGGCACATCGGAATTCCGCCGCCGAATTTTCTGCCGTTGCCGCAACAAAGGATCATCGCGCTTTTCTTTTCGGCATCTTTGCTCCCGAGTCTGTAATTGTAAAAACGGAATTTTATAAGGCTTATGATAAGAGAAACAAAATATTTGAGCTTGCCCTTCAGTATTTTACTTTTTTCGCAGCGTTCCAGAATTTCAACGTCTATTCCCGTGCCTATTATGTTTATGCCTCTTACGCCGTCGCACACCATAAAATCTGTAGGCTTGCTTTCGCCGTATAAAATTAAATCCAGTGCTTTTTCTACGTCAAGGGGGATTCCCACGCTGTCAACAAAGTCGTTTCCGCTGCCGCAGGGGATAATGCCCATTTTTACGTTTTCGGTATCTATTCCGTTTAAAACTTCGTTCACCGTCCCGTCGCCGCCTACGGCAACTATAGTTGTAGCTCCGTTTTTGCAAAGATTGTGCGTAAGCTCGATTGCGTGTTTGCTCTTGTTTGTGGAGTGAAACGCATATTCGATGCCGCGCTCTTCAAGTATCCGGCATATTTTCTTTTTTGCGCGAAGGGTTTTGCCTTCGCCTGCTTTTTCGTTAATAACAAAATCTATCATGATTTCTCCGTATGACGGAATTTTTCAGCCCGCTAAATTTTTTCGGCGTTGTATTTTTTGCCTGCTCGGGCAGTGTACTTTATCGTATTCTAAAATATTATACATTAGAAAATTTAAAAAAGCAAACAATTTATAGCTTGTCTACAAAATTGAATTATATGCTAAAAACGGTTTAAATATGCCGATAATCGACTTATAGCCCGACTTTTACGGTTTTTTGTTAAAATTTAAGGCGTTTTCTTTATTTTTCTTTTGCCTTTTGTGGCAATACTTTCAGCCATAGTATTTTTGCTTTTTCTTTTTTATGTGCAGCATTAAAAAGTTGAGTTTAAAAAAACAAGCGTTTTTAAACTACAAGTTTTTTCGGGTTACGGTGTGATAAAATACGTTGCAATTTTGTTGTTTCTTTTCATCCTGAATTCCAAAATTAAAAAAACACTTTTAGGGTTGGATTTTGCCTTAAAACCGCAAAATTGATTCAAAAAGCGAAAAGTGCCGTTCCCGAGTAATTTTTTAATGTGAAAATTAGGAAAAACTTTTTGTTTTTAAAGAAAAAATTTTAGATGTTTATTGACATTTGCTTTTATTAATTATATAATAAACAAGTCTTTAGGAAAGCTTGTATATGCTCTGCGCGAGGCTTTTTGGGAAAACGCAATTAAAAAACGCGGTTTTACTCAAAAAAATTTGCCGGAAATATGCGGGTAAATTCGGAAAGGAGATAACAGAATGGGAAACTTGTTTAGGAGAGTACTTGCATTTGTACTCGGAATGGTCTTCACGCTGACCGCTGCCGCAAGCGCGCTTGTAGGCGGTGCCTATTGGGCTTACAAAAACGTCAAGCCTATAGGAATGGTCGATGACAGCAAAAAATGGGGAGGAGATTTGCCGAACCAGACTATCGAAGACCTTGTCGTCTTGCTTAAATCCGCACTGGCGGATCCGTCGCAATATACTTTTGCACGGCTTCAGTCGGAGTATGGTCTGGATCTCGAAGCGTTGCTTAAAAAGCTGGGCTTGGAGGATGTCGACGCCGAAAGCAATAAGAAAAACTGGGATGCTTTACTTGCAGTCTCGTTGTTTAACTTAGCCGACGGTATCGAGCCTTTGCTTTCTTCGATCAAAGTGAGAGCGCTTTATAACTTCCTGCCGTCGCTTGTCGGCAAGGATTTAGATGAGCTTTTATCCCGCGAAGCGCAGGAAAAACTCGGCGATTACACGATTATGGAACTTATCAAGACTGACGAAACTACCGGTGAAAACGGAATCGTCAAGTCTGTTAAAACCATAAAAATCGGCGCGCTTTTGCCTAAGTTCTTCAAAGGTATTTATAACGAGCAAGCGCACGAATATACATACGTTTTAAACGAAGAGAACGAAGAGGCGGCAAAGCTCCCCGTTCTTAAGATTTTTGCGAATATTTCTTTAGGCGTAATTTCTTCGGTTTTAAACGGCGACGATATAGTCACCGAACTTATGGAAGGCAGCCTTAAGAGTATTTCCGAAATGAAAATCGAGGACATCATCTGCGATATCGTTGCTACCGTTGCGCCCGACCTTACCGAAACGGTTAGATTGCGTTGCAAAGTTTTAGGCGGCGCAAAGATTGCGGATCTTTTCGTTCCCGATTCCGAAAGCGGATACAAATTCTACTACGCCGGCGTTTTAAGCGGCGTAGAGGTTGGCTATTTGCTCGGATATAACGACGATGACGGCGACGGCATCTGGGTTGATGCCGAAGGAAACGTCGTACCCGATTTGATGCAGCTCGTTTCAAATCTTGATTTCGGTGCGCTCATTACCGAAAAAGACGCGATTTCGATAATAAACAAACTTATCGGCGGTCTTAACGTAGGCATGATTCTCGATATGCTCGGCATCGAAGAAGGAAAAACACCCGCTCTCGATATTTTAAGAGGTATTCAGATTGATAAGCTGCTCGAAGGTCAGGACGGCGAATTTGACGCCGACGTCTTTGTAAAAGCTTTAATGCATACGCTAACCGATTCTTTCGGCGATACTACTATCGGTGAAATTATCGGCATGACCGAAAACGAAAATCCCATAGTTACGGCTATATTAAGTCTTAAACTTTCAGACTTTTTAAAAGACGAATACACTCTCGACAGTATAATCGAACCGCTCAGAAATGCACTCGGCAGCGTTTCGGTAGGCGACGCGCTCGGCTATAAGAAAGACGAGAACGGCGCTTGGATTTGCGATAATAAAATAATCGCTCTCATACTTGATTTCTCATTCGATAACATATTCGACGTTATTCAGTCCGACTATTCGGTTGACGGCGTCATAAGAGCATTGCTTCCCGATACCACTATCGGCGAAATAGTTTGCGCATTCCTCGGCTTTGAATACGACGAAGTCAAGGGCAGATATTTTAAAGATAATACTGTAGCTCCTGCCGAAGAAGGCGGCGAAGAAACCGTAAGAAGAGATTATCTCTCATTTGAACTCAGCAACTTCTTCAACTGCAAGGCGGCTGATTTTGTTGCGGGTATCGTCAATAAAGACGATCCGTTCGATTCTTATTCCGAATTACAGCCTGTAATGATAGGCGACGTTATCAGCTTCGTTTGCGCTTACTTCAACGTAGAAATAGAAGAAATTAAATATGTGGAAACCGGTGATGATTTCGGTAGATTTGTGTTTAACGGCGACGTTGAAGGCAAAGCGTCCGATTTCTTGTCGTCATCTGTTCTCGAATTAGTTCTTGATATAATAGCCGGAGGCGACAGATTCCTCGAAGAAGATATCGATACATACATCGGTCTGACTGCGGCTGTTTTAGAGTTCACACTAATAAAATTAGGTGTTCGCGGCGACGTTTCCGGTATGATAAGACCTATTGCTCAACTTGCAATGGATATTTTCGGCGGTCCGCTTACGGCTATCAATATGTACGGCGGGGATAATATACCCATCGAACACGTTATCGACGTATTTGAAAAGTCCGCACTGCTTATGGTTTCATATGGCTCGGGTTATGATAAACTCATTCAGAATTCGGCAACTCTTTTAAGAGATTTATTTGCAGGCGCAGTATCCGGTTTCAGTTTTGACAGAGATATGCTCGTGTCAACTATTATCACCGATATCGAAAACATAGTTTACTTGTTTGTTGTAAGAGGCGATAAAGTAGCGGCTACCGCATTTGAAGAACTTAGAGATATATTTACCAACGAAAACGGCGAAAGCTTTACTATCGGCGACTTAATGACGACCGATTGCTTGCTTGTAAAACGTATTGCAGCAGGCGTTAAAGGAGTGTTAAGAGTTTTAGGACTTGGCGATAACGTAGACAGAGTAGTCAATGCCGTTTACAGACAGATAGCTCGTCTTTATCCGGATACTACGGTTGGAAAGTTGGTAGACGATACATTAGATCTTACCGTAAGAGATACTGTTACTGCAATCGGTGAAATTGCAGGCTCGGTTGTACCCGATTACAGATTATCTATTTTAGGCGCGGGAGATCTTGTATGCTTGTTCATAAGCGGAACTTTGCGTAATCCTGCGTTTATGGAAGGCGGCCTTTTACATGATTTACTCGATGGACTTAATAAAATAGCTTCGCAACTTCCGCAAGGAAAAGTAAGAGATATACTTCTTGAACTCATCAGACAGGTAAAAGCGCTTTATCCTGAAGATACACTTATTAAAGATACTTTATCTAAGAGCGAAACCCTTTTAATTCCCGATGTAATAAAAGCAGTTATCAACGTTGCCAAAAAAGCAGTTGACGATGAAAAACTAAATCAGACGTTAGATGAAGTTCTTGGACTTTTAGTAAGACCTGTAGTTCGTAGTACGAGAAGGACTCTTAACAAAGCACCCCCGAAGGCGAACGAAATTACTCTTTCCGAGATGTTTGACAATGTTGCCTTATTCCTCGGCTGCTTGTTTGAAGGAAAAACAATTAAGGGCTTTATAGATAATCCTGAACTCAGCAATATTACGACAGTTTCTCAGGCCCTTGAAAAATTACATACCGTTGTAGCTCCGTTTACTACCGGCAGAGCAAGAGAAGTTGTAGATGTAGCGTTTGAAGAGCTTATAAGGCTTTATGATTTAACTGTAAGAACACTTAACAACATCGTTGACGGAACGCTTTTGCTTCCGCTTAACGAAGTAATAAAATCTGTCGGCGCAATTTTGGGCGAGGCGATTAAAGATTACAAAGCCACAATAGTAAAAATTGCAGAAATTATTGCAGACTTTGTAGGCGGTACGATTAAAGCTCCGGAATTCAATAATATCACCGGAACGGCAGAGTTATTGCAAAAGATTTATGACGCAATAGAAGGTCTTTTAGAAGACGAACGAATAAAGAGAGTCGTAAAAACCACGTTTGACGAACTCATTAAACTTTACGACGGAAAACAGTTAAAGAATATCGTGGAAGATACTTTGGATTTATATCTTTCCGATATTATTAAAGCTGTAGGCGAAATCGGCGCGGTTGCAATGGAAGAATTTGTAGGCGACTACGGTGATCTCGTTCGCGAAGTAGCGTCGCTTGCAACTGAATTTGTAGGAGGGCAGATTCGCAACCCCGAAGTAAAAACGAATGCTAAAATTGCTGACGTTCTTACAAAATTACAAAACATAACCAATAAATTTGTAGATGGCGACATAAAAGCTCTTACCGACGTAGCTTTTGAAGAACTTATCGGACTTTATAGTGCTGAAAACGCTACGATAGGCAATATTGTGAACGCGACTATGGATCTTGAGATCCAAAAAGTTGTTGTTGCGGTTGGAAATATTGCTTCAAAAGCCGTTGAAATATTCGTAAGCAGCGATTATGCAGGTCTTGTAAAAGACGTATTTAAGCTTGTAAGCAGATTTACAGGCGGTACGATTGCTAATCCTTCGTTCGGTACGGACGTACTTGTATCCGACGTTTTAGACGATCTTAAATCGATTATATTCGAGTTTGTTGAAGATTCCGATTTACAAACGCTTTTAACTACCGTATTTGACGAACTTAAAGGACTTTATGGCGGAGTAAAACTTGACGGCGCTATAGACGCGACAAAGGAACTTGAGCTTTCCAAACTCATCAGATCGGTAGGTAATATCGCGAATAAAGCGCTTGAGCTGTATGTAGGCAGCGATTATGCGGAACTTATAGATAAAGTTGTCGATATTGCAAGCATGCTTGTAAGCGGCACTGTATCAAGCCCTGAATTCAATAAAGACGCTAAAATTTCCGAGCTTGTAGTTAAGGTTAAAGAAATAATAAATCTTTATTTTGAAAACGATATTTTAAATTCCGCGTTGGATGAAATAGCGGCTTTATATGCAGGATCCACCATTGCTACGGTGGCGGATGATACTTTAAATCTTGAAGTACATAAGATTATCGATTCGCTTGTAAAAATAGTTGGTGTAATCGTTCCCGATCAAAATGAATTGATTGCAGGTATTGCAGGCGTTATTAAAGTATTTGTTGGCGGAACGATAGGCGATATCACCGTTTTAAAAGACGGAACCATTCATGAACTCGTTGATGCAGTTGGCGACGTTGTAGCAAGTTTTGATAACGCTCGCGTTAAGGAAATATTCGACGAATTTGCAAAGCAGATTAAGTCGCTTTATAAAGCGGAAGATAAACTTGCAGATTTTGTATCGTCAAGCGAAAATCTGAAATTATCAGGTATAATCGCAGCAATATTCAATATTACGAAAGTTGTTGTAAACAATACGGAATTAAATTCTACTTTTGACAACGCAGCAGATTTTGTAAGCTGTCTTGTTGAAGGTAAAACGGTAAAAGACTTTATAGAGAATCCTAATTTAAGTAATGTTACAAAAATCTCTGAAGCTCTTGAAAAACTAAAAGTTCTGTTAGACGAGCATTTAGAAGGCGACGCTAAGAGTATATTCGACGTAACTATTGACAACCTTAAAGCTCTTTACAACGAATATGACAGAACTCTCAACGTTTTAGTTGAAGCATCGCTTGAAATTTCTATATCGAATGCGGTTAAAGCGGCAGGCGAAATTATCGGCGAAGCTGTAAAGAGTCATGCTGCTTTAAAGAATCTCGTTATTGATTTAAGCACGCTTATAGGTAATATTTTAGAAGGACCTATTGCTTCGCCTTCTATAAATAAAACTGTAAAAACCGATGAGTTCTTTAACGATATTTATAATATTGTTAATAAACACATTGAAGATTCGTCGGTATCGGCAATCGTCGGAAGCCTGTTTACTGAACTTAAGAGTTTATACAAAGGAAAACTTCTTACAAATATTGTTGACGATACGTTAAAACTCGGTATGGCTGACGTAGTCGTTTCTGTCGGCAATATTGCGGCTACGGCTGTTAAAGAATATGTAAGTGCCGATTATGAAGAGCTTGTTAAAAAGGTAACTGCGCTTTTAAGCACGTTCGTTACGGGTACCGTAAGTTCACCCGCGTTTGACAAAGACGCTAAAGTAGATGATATACTCGTAAAAATAAACGACATTCAGAAAGAAACTTTAAAGGATAATGGATCTGTTTCTAAGATATTAGACGCAGCTTTAATAGGTCTTAGCAAACTGTATTACGACGTTTCAATTGCAGATATTGCAGACGCGACGCTCAATCTTGAATTAAAAGATATTTTAAGCGTTGTTGACGACACCGTTAAAGCAGTTGATGCTCTTGACGATAATTACAAATCTGCGATAAGCGAAGTTATAAACTTAGTAAATCAGGTTGTTTACGGAAAATTAAACGCCATCGGATTTAATAAGGACGGCAGAATAGACGAAATAGCTTCAAGCATAAAAGAAATACTTGTTTCTTTCGACGTAGACATAAAGATCGTAAAAGATATTCTTACGGCAGTTGAAGATCTTTTATACGGCGCGACTTTCGATAATATCGGCGAAAAATATAAAGATATCGTTATAGATAGTCTTATAGATCATCTCGAGACGATTACGTCTAACATTCCGGGCGTAAACGACGTGATGAGCAGATACTATTCTATACTTAAAAAATTGCTTGGCGGAAAGGACGAAAGCGGCAATTCATACACGTTAGGCAACCCCAACTTTAATACCGAAGCTCTTAAAGATTTAACGACTACCGAACTTATAATTATTGTAGGTGTAGGCGTCGTTACGGTTACCGTTCTTTATTTCGCGGCAAACGATACTCTTGTTTCTATTCTTGACAGTATCAACTTAGGCGAAAAAACAATAGGCGATTTACTTGCCGAAACTTTAGGATATGAAAAAGGCTCTGACAATAAGTATTCGTATCTCGATTACGAAAACGATTTTGTAAGCTGCATATTCAATATTAAAATACATGACATAGCAACCTACGGATACGACCTTACGTTTGTTGGCGATAGCTTACTTGTAGATGATTTTGCTAATTTAGCAAGAGTTATTTATGATAAAGTATTAAGCTCTTCAGTTGCAAACGATAAAATTACTGCTGCCGTAGTCGAATTCACCACGCGCCTTACCGTATTATATAATGATGTACATGTTGATGCATTTGTTGACCAAACGTTGAATTTAAGAATTCAGGACGTTATAGCTCTCGTAATAGAAACGGTAAGAAAACTTGAAGTAGTAGATAGCGCTATTTTAGATGATGTTTCTATGCTATTTACCACTCTTTTAACCGGTACGGTAAAATCTCCGGCAATAAAGGATGATATCACTGTTAAACAAGTTCTTGTAAATATCAATAATATAGTCAAGCACTTTGTAAATAACGATTTACTTAATACTGTCTTTGACGAAGCAGGTAAATTATACAAAGAAGAACTTGCAAAGAATTTTGTATCGGCAACAAAGAACATAAATCTTCGTGAAGCGATAGATGCGGTTGTCGTAATAGCAGACGAAGCTATAACAAATAACGATCAACTTGAAGAGATGATCGGAAACCTTGCAATCATAGCTAAACGCATAGTAACAGAAGAATCAACGGTAGTAAGCATTAAGTTCAACGACAAGGCGAAGATAGCAGACGTAATATATGACGTAAGAAATGCAATCAACGTATACTACACGAACGAAACGCTCAACACTGCACTTGATGAAGTAGCAAAACTCTATGGCGAAGCATTAGTAAAAGACATAGCAGAAGCGAGCAAGAACATCAAAGTACATGAGGCGATAGAATCAGTAGTAACGATAACCAAGACGTTGAAACTTGGCGACAAGGTAGACGGAATAATCAGAGAGATAGCAGATTTAGCTAAAGACCTGATAAAAGAAACGTCCACTGT